>JAUXWT010000090.1 GCA_030681475.1 Bacteroidales bacterium
TTACTTTACAAAATGGTTTACTGTACGCTTTTTTCGGCTCAGGCGCCGAATGGGGATGCGTGAAGAAACTGTCCGGTGACGAAGTCAAAAAACCTCAAAAAAAAGACAGAGGCCATAGTCATCTATCTCCTTCAACCACAAAGTCGCAACCTAACTCCCTCCCCCGTGGGGGAGGGTCGGGGAGGGGGTGCCCCCGTGGGGGAGGGTTGGGGAGGGGGTGGCTTCGTGGGAGAGAGCCGGGGAGGCGGCAGGTCCATGGACGAAGGCCGGAGAGGCGGTTGCTTCGTGGGAGAGAGCCGGAGAAGATGTGTCCCTGCAAGGGAGGGAGTTAGGTTACATCGTTGTGGTTAAAGGAGATAGTTTACTATGGCCTCTGTCTTTTTTTTGAGGTTTTTTGACTTCGTCACCGGACAGTTTCTTCACGCATCCCCATTCGGCGCCTGAGCCGAAAAAAGCGTACAGTAAACCATTTTGTAAAGTAATCCCCAACCCCTTCTTCAGAACCCGAACCAAACCCCCTCCCCCGTGGGGGAGGGTTGGGGAGGGGGTGCCCCCGTGGGGCAAGGCCAGAATGGTGGCGCTCCCCTATGAGAAGAACCCTGGATGGGATACCAGAAACCCCAAATCTTTTTCACAACCCCTATTACCTTTTACAGTCTAGTCCGATTAAGCACAGACATCCTGGCGTCCTTGCCCTGGGGTTCACCCCGTCCCGGCCTGGCACTCAGGACAGTAAATTTTGGTCGTTGTTTAATGCATTGCTAATGGCCTACCTTGGAAGATCTGTTGATCAGTCATTCTTTTTCGGCGCAAGTCCAGAAATTAAGGCGCGTGCCAAAGCATTGCGTAAACGGATGACCTGGTGTGAAAAGGTTCTGTGGCAGGTGTTGCGGAAAAATCAGCGGTATTATCTTTATTTCCGAAGGCAGCATCCGATCGCTCGGTTCATTGTTGATTTTTATTGCCACGAGCTAAGGTTGGTTGTTGAAATTGATGGCGGTTATCATAATTCCAGGGCACAACAGGAGAAAGACCTCAACCGTACCGCGGCGCTGGAGAGCTTCGGGATCGAAGTTATCCGGTTCACCAATGAAGAAATAATGAAAAACCTCAGGAAAGTCTCAAACAATATAGATGAAGAAGTAAAAAACCGCCTGAACAGAAATGAACCCCATCCCTCTCCACCTCTCTCATCCACAACGGCTTAGCGCTTCTCCCTCCTCGTGGGGGGCCGGGGTGGGTGTGCCCCTGCGGTGCCGGACCGGGGTGAAGTAACTGATAATAAAAGGTTTCAGGATCCGGGAAGCCCAAAAACTGCTGAATGAAATGCAGCATAATAAATACTCAATCCACGGCATTGCCTGCATTGCCTGCATTATTCCTAAAGCAGTCCGATCACCAAAAACGGCAAAATCCCGATAAGTACGACCAAGAGCGCCATGAAGAAGATGCTCACTTTATAGGGGGTTTCCACCATAAGTTTTATGCCGTTCGATTCTTTCAGGTACATCGCCATGATGGGCTTGAAATAATAGGCCACGCTGATGGCTGATCCTGCAATGGCCACGATGACCAGCCACAGCAGACCTTGTTCCAGGGCGGTGGTGAAGAGGTAATATTTTGCCATAAAGCCGGCCAGCGGGGGAATACCCGCGAGGGATAGCATGGCGATAGTGAGGCAGAAGGCTATTGAAGGGTTGGTTTTTGCCAACCCGTTCAGGGAGCTGAAATAGTCGTTGCCGTGAGCTTCACGGATGAGGATCAGTATCGCGAAGGCCAGGATGGTGGCTATGGAATAGGAAAGGGTGTATAAAAGCAATGCATTGTCCGACATCGCGCTGAAGGCCACTACCGCAAGCAGCATGTAACCCGAATGGCTGATGCTCGAATAGGCAAGCATGCGTTTGAGGTTGGGCTGATATAACCCGGTGAGGTTGCCCAGCAAGATGGTTAATGCTGCCATGACCCAGATCGTGGTGTCCCACACGCCATGAATGCCATGGAACGTATGGGTAAAGAACCGGTACATGGCTATGATGGCAGCGGTTTTCACCACGGTAGCCATAAAGGCGGTAAGCAGGGTGGGTGTACCTTCGTACACATCGGGAGCCCAGAAATGAAACGGCACGACGGCAATTTTAAAAGCAAGCCCGATGATGAGCAGGAACAACCCTGCCAGGAACATCGGCGGATATATTCCGGCACAGGAGGTCACAAATGCTGAAATCCTGCCCAGGTCGAACGAACCGCTAGATCCGTAGATCAACGCTATGCCGAAAAGCAGGAAACCTGAGAGAAAAGAGCCTAAAAGAAAATACTTCAGGGTCGCTTCATTGGAAGTGACCGCCTCCTTGTGGCTTCCGGCCAGCACATACAGCGCAATCGAAAGTGTTTCAATACCGAGGAAAAGCATGATGAGGTTGCCGTACGAGGTCATCATCACGGCGCCCAGCAGTGCAAAGATCATCACCCCGTAGATGTCGTCGAGCGGACGCAGCACACCACGGTAATAGTGGGCGGCAAGAGAAAAGATCAGGAAAGCCGAGAAGATCAGCGCCATGCTGAAGGCAACTGATACGTTGTCAACGATGATCATCCCGTTGTAATAGCTGCTGAAGGTGTTCCAATCCCGGAGGGTCAGTACCATGGAGACGACCAATCCGAGAAGGATCACCGGCAGCAGCCACGATTGCTTTTTCATGATCCCCAGGAAGAGGGTCAGAACGCCGAGGATGGTTAATGAAATGATTGTTGTCATTGGTTACAGAGCAATTACAGCGTATGGTGTTTACCTTATCAATACATTAAATTTTCTCTGTGGCTCTCTGTGCATTTTCTCTGTGGTTCTCTGTGTAAAAAAATTACACGGAGGTTCACTGAGAAGACGCTGAGTTACACGGAGGCATTTGAATATCATGAGGTTATAATTTTTAGTTGTGGTTTTGATTTTTAAGTTCTAATATTACTTTGTGAAATGAATGATTTGTAAAACATCCGGCAACGTCACATCCAGGAACATCCCCGGAAACAATCCGATCCAGAAGATCATGATGACAACCGGGATGAGGGCGGCCATTTCGATCCGGGTCAGATCAGATATCTGTTCCGTTATTGCATTTGTTCTCCCAAGCATGGTGCGCTGGTACATCCAGAGCATATATACCGCGCTGAAAATGATGGTCAGTCCGGCGATGGCCGCGAAAACCACGGAATATTCGAAGAGTCCCAGCAGCAGAAGGAATTCGCCGATAAACCCGTTGGTGAGCGGAAGCGCGATGCTTCCCAGCAGGATGATCATGAAAACGATGGCCAGCCGGGGCGCTTTCAGGGCGATGCCTCCCAGGTCGCTGATATTCCGCGTATTTGTGCGCTTTTCGATGGCGTCGATCACCACAAACAATCCAACGATGTTGATCCCGTGTGAAACCATCTGGATTACAGCCCCTTCAAGCGAATGCAGGGTGAGTGTGAAAACTCCGGCGGCGATCAGTCCCACATGGGCAATGGATGAGTAAGCCACCAGCCGTTTCATGTCATTTTGCCGGATGGCAATAACAGAGGCATATACGATACCGGTGATGGCTAAAATGATCGCGACAGGTGCATACTGCTTAACCGCTATATGGCAGACCGGGATCATCCACCGGATCATCCCGTAGATACCCATTTTCAGCATGATCCCGGCGAGGAGCATGCTTCCAGTGCCAGGCGCCGTGGTGTAGGTGTCAGGCTGCCAGGTGTGTAGCGGGAATACGGGGATCTTGATGGCGAAAGCCAGAAAGAAGGCCGCGAATATCCATGTCTGCTCAACGGGTGTCAGCGTGGCCGCGTAAAGCCATTGGAAGTCGAACGAATGAGGCAAAGGGGTTAGGAAATAGAGATAGATCAGGGCTACGAGCATGAACAGGCTGCCGACGAAGGTGTAGATGAAGAATTTAAAGGTGATCCGGATGCGATCTTTTCCGCCCCATACCGCGCAGATAAACCAGGCCGGGATCAGCGCCAGTTCCCAGAAGATATAGAAGATCAGTCCGTCGAATGAAGTGAATACGCCGATCAACGCCATTTCCATCAAAAAAATCAGGCTGTAAAAGGCAGATGGCCGGGAATATGAATGATTGAATGAACTCAGGATAATGACCGGGACCAGGAAAGTGGTGAGCATCACCATCAGCAGGCTGATGCCGTCCATCCCGAACTTCAGGCTCACCCCCAGCGTTGAAAGCCAGTCGGCAGTGAACAGCAGGTTGCAATGACTGCAGGTTTTGTACTGGATGAATGCAGCTACGGCAACACCGAACACTGCCAACGATCCTGCCAATGCAAATTGACGGATGACTCTCTCCTCTCTGATAGTAAGAAGTATCAGTGAAATCGCCAGAGGTAACAATATAAGTATAACGGTCAGCATCGGTCAGATCAGGATATTTAGGAAAAGGATGAGGATGATCCCCAGGATCATGATGAACATGTAGAATCCAACATTTCCGGTTTGGATATAACGTAAAGTACTGCCGGTCCAAACAACCATGTTGCCCACCCCGTTCACCATGCGGTCGATGAAGCGGAGTTCAACGACATCATGAAAGAATCGTGAAATCAGGAGAATCGGCTTCGATATGATTAAATCGTAGAGTTCGTCGATATAGTATTTTTTCCGGATCAGCTTCACCGGGAACGAATGTGAGGCATCATCCGGCAGCAAGCCCATCTCCTTTTTCACATAGCGGTGGTAAGCCAGCCAGATCATAATCAGACACCCCGCCAGTGTGACACCCATGAGCAGGTATTCCGTGGCATGTGAAATTGTCGCCGGAAGTGCGGTTACAGCGGCTGCATCTGCAAAAACGGGGGACAAAAAACCGGAAAGCCAGTCTCCACCGCCAAAAAGTCCAGGGATGTTGAGCAATCCTCCGAAAGCGGCGAGGAGCGCAAGCATGATCAGCGGGATGGCCATCACCGGTGGGGATTCATGTATATGGTGCAGTTTATCTTCCGTTCCCCTGAAATTCCTGAAAAAAGTAAGGTATAGCAGTCTGAACATGTAAAAGGCGGTCATCATGGCTCCCGCAACGGCAATGTTCCACATGACGGGTGAATGGCCGAAAAGGTGCAGGAGGATCTCATCCTTGGAGAAAAATCCGGACAGGGGCGGAATCCCGGCAATGGCCAGGGTGGCGATGAGGAAAGTCCAGTATGTTTTGGGCAGCTTTTTCCGGAGCCCGCCCATGTTGCGGATATCCTGTTCCCCTCCCAGGGCATGGATCACACTTCCGGCGCCCAGGAAAAGGAGCGCTTTAAAGAATGCATGGGTGGCAAGGTGGAACATCGCGCCGGTAAATGCGCCCACGCTCAGTCCGACAAACATGTAGCCCAGCTGGCTGATGGTGGAATAGGCCAGTACTTTTTTGATATCATTCTGAAAGATCGCGATGGAGGCTGCAAACAAAGCGGTCGCAAGTCCGGTGATGCCGATAATGGTCATGGTGGCGGGAGCAAGTACGTAAAGGATGTTCGACCTGGCGATCATGTAAACTCCTGCTGTGACCATCGTTGCCGCATGGATGAGCGCCGAAACCGGCGTGGGACCGGCCATGGCATCGGGCAGCCAGGTGTATAGCGGTATCTGTGCACTCTTGCCGACTGCGCCGATAAAAAGAAGCAGGGTTATGGCCATGATGGTGGGATCTCCCATCGTCATTGACTTTGCCTGTGAAAAAACCTGGTTGAACGAAAGTGAATTGAATGTTGTAAAGATCAGGAACATCCCGAGAAGGAATCCAAGATCGCCAATCCGGTTCATGATAAAGGCCTTCTTTGCAGCGTTGTTATATTCATGGTTTTTGAACCAGAAACCGATCAGCAGATAAGAACACAGCCCCACCCCTTCCCAGCCGATGAACATGATGGGATAATTGGCTCCGAGCACGAGCAGCAGCATGGAAAAGACGAACAGGTTCATGTAGGCAAAAAAACGGTTGAAACCCGGGTCATCTTTCATGTAGCCTACCGAATAGACATGAATGATGAAGCCAACACCCGTTACGACAAGCAGCATCAGCGCCGACAACGGATCAATGAGGAAGGCGAAGGGGATGTCGAGTGATCCGACGTGGATCCAGGGAGACAAATGGCGAAATGGCGAAATGGCGAAATGGTGAAAATTGAAGAAAACAAGCAAGGATAATATAAATGACAGGAAAATGGTGCCAGGACCGATGAAAGAGGTCCATTTTGAGGGAATAGTACGATAACCCAGTCCCAGGATTAAAAATCCGAGAAGCGGCAACAATGGAATTAAAAATAAAACCGTATTCACCATTTCGCTATTTCGCTATATCGCTATTTCGCCATTTCGCCATTTCGCCATTTCACTATTTATTCACTACCACCTCAACTTATTCAGCACGTTGATATCAATCGTATGCGTCGTCCGGTAAATAAGTACGACGATCGCCAGCCCGATCGCCACCTCGGCGGCGGCAACTACCATGATAAAGAAGACAAAGATCTGTCCGGCCGGATCGTTGGTGTAGGCCGAAAATGCCGCCAGCAAAAGGTTTATTGAATTGATCATCAGCTCGATCGACATCAGTATCACCAATGCATTGCGTTTGATAAGCACCCCCACCACGCCGATGCTGAAGAGCAGCGAGCAGAAGACGAGGTAGTACTGGATCGGGATGGATTGGAGGGTGGTCATCTATACAACAGTTATGAATATTGAATATTGAATAAAGTTTTTTGATTGATCATTATTTTACCATTAGGTATGTTAAAGCGCTCATGTCATATTATGAAACAAAATCCTTAATATTATAAGACTGGAAAAATCGAATGTCAAACGATCAGATTTTACTCTGTGAACCTCTGTGCCTACTCTGTGAACCTCTGTGTAACAATAATTTATCACACAGAGAACCACGGAGAAGACACGGAGGGCCACAGAGATCATATAAAACAAATTTATTAATGTTTTCTTGGCTGGGTATCCCCAAATCAAATCTTCTGGTATAGTTGCGATCAATCGGTTTATCATTTAATTTCAGCCGGTTTTTAACAACTTCAAACTTCAAAATTCGTTAATCAATATTCAATATTCATTATCATATCTGTTCTTTCTTCCCAAGTAATACCGCCCCAACCATTGCCGTCAGAAACAGCACCGACGAAAGCTCAAACGGTACAAAGTAGTCGTTGTATAATATTTTCCCGAGGTTTTTCACCAGCCCTATCTGTGTAGTCATGGGATCCTGGACCGATTGGATATCATATTTCCGTAAAATGCCGATAAGCGTGAGCATCAGCATTCCCCCGGCAATTACTGCCATGATCTTGACCCACATGGGCTTTTGTGATTGTTCGTCTTTGTTCAGGTTCAGCAGCATCACTGTAAACAGGAACAGCACCATGATGGCGCCGGCATAAACGATTACATGCACAACAGCAAGAAACTGGGCGTTCAGCAGCACATAATGGCCGGCAATGGCAAAAAAGGCGAGTGTCAGAAAAAGTACCGAATGGATGGGTTTTTTCGATGCAAGTACCATCACCGCTGAAAAGAGGGATAGGATGCTTAGGAAGTGGAATATGTACTCTGTGAACATGTTATTGTTAAATCAAATGGCAAATGGCAAAGTCAAATTGCAAATCTATGGGATTATCCGGCCAGTCGTCAATTTTTGACATTTGACTTTGCCATTTGAATTTTGAACTTTCTTATTTGTTATGTTTGTATTTTTTATTTTTCTTGAATTCAAGTACTTCCTTCGTTTGCCGCTTTGACACGTCGATCCGTTTCGCAGGGTCGGCAGGTTCAACGAGATCTTCTTTGCCATAAATGAATTTGTCGCGCTGATACTCTGACTTTACAAGTTCTTTGGTTAAAAAGATCGCCTCCTTCGGACAGGCTTCCTCGCAATCGCCGCAAAAAATGCAACGCAGCATGTCTATTTCATATACAGCCGCATATTTTTCTTCCCGGTAAAGGTGTTCTTCTCCCGGTTTCCGTTCTGCCGACACCATGGTGATCGCCTCGGCCGGACATGCTACAGCACATAGGCCGCAGGAGGTACACCGCTCACGTCCTTCATCATCACGTTTCAACACATGCTTTCCGCGGTAAACATCTGAAAATTCGCGTATTACCTCGGGGTATTGTACGGTTGTCTTCCTCCGGAAAAGGTGGCCAAAGGTAATGCGCATTCCGTTCAGGATCGCGGGGAAATAGATCCGCTCCCAAAAGGACATCTGCTTGTTTGATACTACTTTGGATCTGTTGGTAAGACGTTTCATAGATTTAACAGAATTACTACTCCGGTGATCACTACGTTTAAAATAGCGATCGGGATCAACGATTTCCATCCGAGTTTCATCAGCTGGTCGTAACGGAAGCGCGGCAATGTCCAACGGACCCACATGAAAATGAAGCCGAAAAAGGTAATCTTGGTAAAGAGGACCATAAAGCTGACCAAGGCAAAAACATTGGGTGAAAGCCCGAGTTTATCCAATCCGGGGAAATGGTACCCTCCAAGAAAAAGTGTCGCCATCACGGCGCCGGAAATGAACATATTGATATATTCCGCAAAGAGATAAAAGCCGAGTTTCATGCTGCTGTATTCCGTATGGTAGCCGCCTACCAGTTCGGTCTCACATTCGGGCAGGTCGAACGGGGCGCGGTTTGTTTCGGCGAAAGCGCATATCAGGAAGATCAGGAATCCCAGGGGCTGATAAAAAATATTCCAGTTAAACCCCTGTTGCTGCGCCACGATCTCGCTCATGCTGAGCGATCCGGTCATCATCACGATGGTGACGATCGACAAACTCATGGCCAGTTCGTAGCTGATCATCTGCGACGATGCCCGTACCGCGCCAAGCAGTGCGTATTTGTTGTTGGAGGCCCATCCGCCGATCATGATGCCATACACGCCGATGGAAAGGACGGCAAAGATATAAAGGATCCCGATGTTGACATCTGCCACCTGCAGGGGATAAACGGCTCCGTTGATGACCAGGTCGGGACCCCATGGGATGGCGGCACTAATCAGCAGCGCGATAAACATGGTGAGCGAAGGACCCAGGATATAAAGGAATTTATCGGCCGAAGCGGGCATGAACTCCTCCTTGAAGAACAATTTTATCCCGTCGGCAAGCGGTTGAAGCAATCCCCATGGCCCGGTACGGTTCGGACCGTGGCGATCCTGGAACCAACCGGCCATTTTCCGCTCGATCAGGGTGGAATACATGGCCACGATCAGGCTTAGCAACAGGATGATGGTCGCGAGAAGGGTCTTGTATATGATTTGTGTTGTCATCTGTTTTTCAATTCAAAATGCAAAGTCAAATTTCAAATGTCAAAAATATGGAAGCAGCTAACTTAGCACAGAAATTTGAAATTTGACTTTGCACTTTGCACATTGCATTATATTTTATTCCGGTGGTTCCATCAATCCCTCTATAGGTTTTATGACCGATTGTTTCTTCATTTCCTCATAATGATTCGCCGAAATGACCGACTGACGCTTGATTCGCCGTGGTCCTTCGATCTCCCAATCGTTAAGCGTTTTCTTTTCATACCGGCATTCGTTGCAGATAAACTCTTCCACTTCACCAAACCGGTCTTTGCGCCCGGTAACGCGGTAAATTTCATTGCCGAACATCCACGCGGTAACTTTTCCCGTGCATGTTGAACACGAACGATGGGCATTCATCGGTTTGAGGAACCATACGCGGCTTTTAAAACGGAATGTTTTATCGGTCAGCGCTCCAACGGGACAAACATCGATCATGTTCCCTGAAAAGTCGTTCGTAACGGAATTGCTGATAAATGTACTGATTTCCGAAACATCTCCCCGGTAAAGTATGCCGTGCAGCCGTTTATCCGTGAGTTGATCGGCTACATAAACACAGCGATAACATAGGATACACCGGTTCATGTGGAGCTGTATGTTTTCACCGATATCTTTCACCGGGAATTCACGTCGTTCTTCCTCGGTGGCGGTTTCTTCCATTCCGTAACCGAAACTCAGATCCTGGAGGTCACATTCGCCTGCCTGATCGCAAACCGGGCAATCGAGCGGATGGTTGAGAAGCAGGAATTCAACAACCCCCTTACGGGCCTCAACCACTTCAGGCGAAGTAAGATTCTGCACCACCATGCCATCCTGCACAGGCGTGCTGCATGAAGCGACCAGCTTTGCCATGGGCCGCGGATCCTTTACCGACGATTGGGCTACCTTGACCAGACAGGTCCGGCATTTTCCTCCTGAGCCTTTCAGGTTTGTGTAATAACACATGGCAGGGGGAACGACCTTTCCGCCGATCTTACGGGCAGCCTGAAGAATGGTGGTACCATCTTCAACCTCAACCGGGATATTATCTATCGTGACTTTTATCATTTATTTACCAATACTTTATACCTGTTCCCGAATCCGGAATCAACAATTCCGTATCGGATTGAATAGCTCCGTGATCTATATTCTTTACCACCTCAGGGAATTTCACATGATATACGAATTCCCTGCGGAAATGGCGGATGGCGCTTGCTACCGGCCAGGCTGCTGCATCGCCGAGCGGGCAGATCGTGTTGCCTTCAATGTTTTTGGCCACACGCACCAGAAGATCAATATCCGACATTTTACCCTCTCCGTGCTCGATCCGGTGCAAGACCTTCTCCATCCACCCGGTCCCTTCACGGCAGGGCGAACACTGCCCGCACGATTCGTGACGGTAAAAACGGGTGAGGTTCAATGTGTTGCGCACGATGCAGGCATCCTCATCCAGGACGATAAATCCGCCTGAACCCAGCATGGTGCCGCTTTCAAAATCTCCTTCGGCGAGTGATTCAAATGTCATCAACCGCTGCTCACCCTGGGCGGTATTCAATATCAGATCAGCCGGAAGTATGGGTACCGAAGATCCGCCCGGGATCACGGCTTTTAACAATTTGTCATTGGCAATGCCTCCGCAATACCTGGGAGCGTAAATAAAGTCCTCCACCGGCAGTCCCATTTCAATTTCATAAACACCCGGGTTGTTAATATGTCCACAGGCCGAGATAAGCTTGGTGCCGGTACTTCTTCCACGTCCGATCTTCGCATAGGCCTCCCCTCCCATGTTGATGATGGGACCGACTGCCGCAAGGGTCTCCACATTATTCACCACCGTTGGGCAGCCGTAAAGCCCCTTGAATGCCGGGAAAGGCGGTTTTATGCGGGGATTGCCCCGTTTGCCTTCCAGTGATTCGAGCAAGGCGGTCTCCTCCCCGCAGATATAGGCGCCGGCGCCGGGATGGACGTATATTTTCAGAGAGAACCCTGTTCCCAAAATCCGCTCTCCCAAAAAACCATGTTGATATGCCTCTTTGATGGCTTTTTCAAGTACACCGACAAGGTATTTAAATTCCCCGCGGATGTAGATGTAACATGTTTCAACGCCAAGGGCATAGCTGGAAATGATCAGCCCTTCGAGGAGCAGATGCGGCAAATGGTGCATCAGGTAACGGTCTTTGAAGGTTCCCGGTTCGCTTTCATCGGCGTTGCATACAAGATACCTTGGTTTATCTGATTTACGGTCGAGGAAACTCCATTTGAGTCCGGTCGGGAATCCGGCGCCTCCCCTTCCCCGCAGCCCCGACTTGTGCACTTCGAGACTCACTTCAGTTGCTGTCATCTCCCGCAGCGCTTTTTCCACGGCAATATACCCGCCGTGGGCACGGTAAGTATCAAAACCCCGGATTCCCGGAATGTCAACGTTGGCTAACAGAACTTTTCCACCCATGTCGAATCATCCGATTTATCGTGTTTTGCATATTCCCTGAGATCTTCAAGGAGTTTATCTACTTTTCCCGGTGTCAATTTCTCATGGAAATCAGTGTTGACCTGCAACACCGGAGCGGTGCCACACGAGCCAAGGCACTCCACCGTCTTCAGGGTAAAAATTCCGTCAGAAGTGGTTTCACCGGGCATAATCTCCAGCATCTCCTGCAGATGCGCTAATATTTGCTCGCCTCCCGAGAGGGCACAAGGGCCTGTCTGGCAGACTTCTATCACATATTTTCCCATTTTATCGAGGTAAAACATTGAATAAAATGTGGCTACTTCATACACCTCTATGGGCTGGAGGCCAAGCAGCGATGCCACATAATCCATTACATCAACCGACAGATAACCACCCAACTCCTCCTGGGCAATATGCAACACAGGCAACAGCGCCGATTTCTGTCGGCCTTCAGGATAACGCTTCATCAGGTCTTGCACCTTCTTCAGCGTCTCAGGCTTGAAGGAGACCTGTTTGCCCTCTTTGACGAATTGCGGATGGTTTATTATGTTGTTGTGCTCCATGATGTTGAAATTTCAAAATGCAAATGGCAAAGTCAAAAGGCAAAACTTTGTACCTGGCCAGCTATTTCCCTAATTTTGATATTTGTCTTTGCAATTTGACATTTGATTTTTTTATGCATCGAGTTCACCTGCTATAACGTTCATACTGCTCATCGTCAAAATGGCATCAGACAACACCCCTCCGCGTATCATCTCCGGGTAGGCCTGGTAATAAATAAATCCCGGCCTTCGAAAATGTAGCCGGAACGGTGTCCTTCCGCCATCGCTGACCAGGTAAAACCCCAGTTCGCCATTGCCACCCTCCACCGAATGGTAAACCTCCCCAACCGGAACCTCTATTTCGCCCATGACAATTTTAAAATGCCAGATCAATGCTTCCATTTTTGAATAAACCGCCTCTTTCGGCGGCAGGTAAAACTGGGGAACATCTACGTGAAAATTACCTTCCGGCAGGTTGTCGAGTGCGTTCCGAACCAGTTTAAGGCTTTCCCAAACCTCCTGCTGCCGCACGCAGAACCGGTCGTAGGTGTCGCCATGAGTCCCTACGGGAATGGCAAATTCAAAATCATCATAACTGCTGTATGGCGTCATCACCCGTACATCATAATCGATACCCGCAGCACGCAGGTTTGGCCCGGTAAAACCATAGTTCAGCGCGCGTTCCCCGGTAATGGGACCAACCCCGATGGTACGGTCCATGAAAATGCGGTTGCGCATCAACAATTTTTCAAACTCATGCAGGACCTTGGGAAGGTGATCAAGAAATTCCCTGATTTTTTTCACGGCCTTGAGCGACAAGTCACGTTCAAATCCGCCAATACGGCCCATGTTTGTTGTGAGCCTGGCGCCGGAAACCTCTTCATAGATCTCGTAAACTCTTTCGCGCTCCTGGAAAACATAGATAAAGACCGTCAGTGCGCCACTGTCCACGCCAACCACACTGTTACAGATCAGGTGGTCGGTGATGCGTGCCAGCTCCATCAGGATAATGCGCATGTAATCAACGCGTTTTGTGGTTTTAACACCAAGCAGTTTCTCCACGGTCATGTGCCAGCCGAGGTTGTTGATGGGTGATGAGCAGTAGTTCAGCCTGTCGGTGAGCGGGGTGATCTGGTAGTAGGGCCGGCGTTCGGCAATTTTTTCAAATGCACGGTGGATGTAACCGATGGTTTGTTCGGCATCAATGATCTTTTCGCCATCCATCTTCAGCACATTCTGGAAAATTCCATGCGTTGCCGGATGGGTGGGGCCAAGGTTAAGGGTGGTATATTGCTTTTCGTCTGTCATTTTATACGAGGCTGATATCAGCCGCACTGCGGTGCGGATGTATTATCTTCCAAAATATCTGTCATCTTTATCTAATCTTGTAGGGTCTTCCAGCGGGTATTCCTTGCGCATCGGAAAAAAATCCATATATTCTACATTTAAAATTCGGGTCAGGTTAGGATGTCCTTCAAAAAGGATCCCGTAAAAATCATAGGTTTCCCTTTCCATCCAGTTGGCTGCCGAAAACAGATCGGTAACGGTTGGTACGGTGAGGTTACTCAATGTAACAAACGTCTTGATGCGGATGCGTACATTTTCAGTCAGATTATGCAGGTGATAAACTACGCCAAGCGGTAAACCGCGATCGGGATAGTGAATGCCGCAGAGATCGGTAAGAAAGGTAAAGTTCATGTTTTCATTTTCCTTCAGAAAGCGGATCACCTCATGGATGACAGGTGCGGTTACAATGACGGTAAGGATATCTCCATCGGTATCCTTTTCAAGGATATCGTGGGAGAAGCGTTTCTGGAGTTGGTCGGTTATATAGCTATTTTCCATCTATCTGGGGCTCACTATTGTGAGCCCTTACGGGTTGGGGCTCACTATTGTGAGCCCTTACGGGGGGGGGCTCACTATTGTGAGCCCTTACGGGTTGGGGCTCACTATTGTGAGCCCTTACGGGTCGAGACGCACGCGGTGCGTCTTTACGGTCAGATGCCATAGGAGGCCAGCAGGTCGCGGTACTCTGGGGAGTATCGTCGCCTGATCGATTCCTTCGCCACCAGATCCTGTACTTTCATAAAGCCCCCGATGATCTGCTCAGGGCGGGGCGGGCAACCGGGCACGTACACATCTACAGGCACCACACAATCTATGCCCTGCAGCACACTGTATGTATCAAAGATCCCACCGCTTGAAGCACAGGCCCCTACAGCAAGCACCCAACGGGGTTCTGCCATTTGGATGTACACCTGTTGAATAACGGGGGCCATTTTTTTTGCAATTGTTCCCATCACCATCAGCAGATCGGCCTGCCGCGGACTGAAACTCAGCCGTTCGGCTCCAAACCGCCCAAGATCATAGTGCGCGCCCATGGTAGCCATGAACTCTATGCCGCAACATGAGGTGGCAAAAGGTAATGGCCAGATGGAGTTCTTCCGGGCCAGGCCCACCACCTTGTCGAGTGAGGTGGCAAAGATCCCCGGAGCGGAATACCCATCGGGCGGGTCTGCTTTGTTATATGTCGGGATATTTGTATCCATTTAAAAGAATTCAAATTGTAAAAAGCAAAGTCAAATGTCAATATTTAGTGTATGGCTGCTTGACCCCATAGTTTTGCAATTTGACTTTGCAATTTGACTTTGCCATTTGCATTTTGCAATTTCTTATTCCTCCCAGTTAAGTGCCCCTTTTTTAATAATGTACCAAAATCCAAACAGTAAAAATCCGAGGAACAACAACATTTTCCAAAATCCCTCCCAGCCAAACTCCTTGAAATTTATCGCCCAAGGGTAGAAGAAAATGATCTCCACATCGAATAGCACAAATAGGATTGCGATCAAAAAGTATTTAACAGAAAAGGGAAACCGTGCATTTCCTTTCACCTCAATACCGCATTCAAAATTCTGATCCTTGCGCAGGGTGTGAAACTTCTTGCGTTTTCCTCCGATAAAATGGGTTGCAACCATCGTAACCGAAACAAAACCAAATGCCACGAACGATTGTATCAACACAGGCAGATAGTCTGAAGGAAAAAAATTGTTGTCCATTATTTAGAATTATTCTTGACAAAGGTATAGATTTTTTTTAACCCGTTAAAATTTTAACAAGGAAAATCCGTAGGATTTGGAATATGAGGTTGCACAGACGCCAATTTTCTAAGTAATCCGGTTATGTTCCATAACAAAATATTTTTCTCTGTGGTTCTCTGTGTAACTCTGTGTAACAATCAATTACACTGAGGACTACGGAGGAGACACAGCGTGACACAGCGTGGGTTGTTCCCTTGATAACATAACATGATGAGATGAACTCTTTACCGGTAAAATCATATTCTTTACCGATTTTTGAATACCGGGTTGTTTTTCTAATATAATTTTACTGATTGATCACAATCTTACCAATAAATTTACAATCAATTATTACTCAGTGTATTACAATAGATCATCGGCATGATAATCAAATTCATTGATCATGAAAAAAACAGATCTACCAGGTAATCGGATGAACAGGATGGTTTTTATAACCTCCATCTTATTCCTCTTTGTTATTGCTTTGAATTCTGCAACCTCGCAGACATACGACGGATATACACTTTACGCTCAGCAAGGCGGGACAAAGGCCTACCTCACTGATATGTCGGGTAATACGTATCACTCATGGACTTTCAGTTCGAGCGCCACCACCTGTTACTCATCTTACCTGTTACCTGGAGGGGTATTGCTGAGAAGTGTGAACAAGTCTGGGAATTCCTTCTCCGGCGGTCCCATTTCAGGCCAGGTGCAAAAGGTGGACTGGAGCGGGAACATTTTATGGAACTATGTTTATTCGACTACGAATTATTGCAGTCATCATGACATTCATCCGATGCCGAATGGCAATGTACTTCTGATCGCCTATGAGCGAAAAACCGCGGCGGAGGTGACACAGGCGGGTGGCGCCTCAAGTATCGAAATGTGGCCCGATAAAATCGTTGAAATCCAGCCGTCAGGAACATCCGGCGGAACCGTAGTGTGGGAATGGCGTGTGTGGGACCATCTTATTCAAAATTACAATCCGGCAAAAAGACCATAGTACAACTACCGCGCAGGCTGCCTCACATACCGGCGGCAATTCAGGGAAAGGCGGGGATTTTCTTTACCGGTGGGGAAATCCTGCAGCTTACCAGACAGCGGGAACAACCAATTTCAATGTTGTTCATGATGCGCATTGGATTGATTCGGGTAACTCTTCCGGGACTCTATTCAATTCGAATAATCAGCGGAGATCAATCAGGAACTATGAAGATCATCAGGGAGTGACGCCTTGTTCGTGTATAATTGACAACAATATCTTAATTCATAAAAAAAAATACATTTTTTTGCAAATTTCATAACAGTAAAAAGAAGATCATGAAGTAATATTGCAGCCTGATAACCGGCAGAACTAAAAACCGGATATAATATTCCAATAATTCACAAACATAAATACATTTTTAACGTATGAAACGGACTTTCATTAACCTCTTTATCCTCATCGCCGCAATTTCGGCCGCGGTCCTTGAGGCACAGCCTTACGGTGATTACACTTTTTACGCACCTAAAACCAGCAACAAGGCTTATCTGGTTGATATGAGCGGAAACACCTATCATTCCTGGACCTTTCCCTCCAGCGCCCCCACGGGATACTCTTCATATTTGTTACCTGGCGGAATAGTCCTGAGAAGTGTGGCCAAAAGTGGGAACTATTTTACAGGAGGCCCCATCTGCGGCCAGGTCCAGAAAGTGGACTGGAACGGAAATATCATTTGGGATTATGTTTATTCCACTACAACGTATTGCACTCACCACGACATTTGTGCCATGCCAAACGGAAATGTATTATTAATTGCGTATGAGTCAAAAACACCGGCTGAGGTGACCCAGGCCGGGTGTTCACAAAGCATTACCATGTGGCCTGATAAAATAGTTGAGATCCAGCCTGTTGGCGCCACCGGAGGCATTGTGGTATGGGAGTGGCGTGTGTGGGATCATCTGTGCCAAAACTACAACCCGGCAAAAAGTAATTACGTTACTTCCATTGTTCAGCATCCCGAATTGCTTAACATCAATTACAAAACGCAGAAAGACTGGATGCATGTGAACGGTCTGGACTACAATGCAACGCTGGACCAGATCACCTTTTCCTCCCATAACATGAATGAAATTTATGTAATCGATCACAGCACGACCACTGCCGAGGCAGCCGGGCATACAGGTGGAAACTCTGGAAAAGGCGGAGATTTTCTTTACAGGTGGGGCAATCCGGCCGCATACCAGGCTTCGGGCGCTACCATACTCAATGTGGTTCACAACGCCCATTGGATACCGCAGGATTGTCCGAGGGCCAACTACCTCTCGGCATTCAACAACAAAGGAGGCGCCGGTAATAAAACGTGTATTGACCTCATCAATCCGCCATACGACGGATACAATTATTCCTTAACTCCGGGAACGGCCTATACTCCGCCAACCTATAACTGGAGGCACACATATAGCGGCACACCGTCTCAGAACGAGGGCCATGCACAGCAATTGCCAAACGGGAACACCCTGATCACCATGTCCATGTCAGGCTATATGTATGAAATTGATTCAAATCAAACTGTTGTATGGTCCAAACAGATCAGCGGAATTGTTACCAATGCCCGGCGCTACACCGCCTGTTATGTCAATGGCGCTCCGACCGTTACCGCCACCGCCACCCCGACGGAGATATGTCCCGGTGGCACATCGCTGTTGAATGCCATACCAGGCGGAACTGCAAATTACATTTACGCCTGGACTTCAATCCCGGCCGGATTTACATCTGCCATACCAAATCCGCTCGTCACTCCTTCCGTTTCGACGATGTACATTGCCACCATCTCTGCTGATGGTTGCCAGGCTTCCGATTCAGTGTTTGTGACCGTCAATGCTTTACCGGCCACCCCGGTCATCACCATCACCGGGGATTCGCTGATGTCGAGTTCACCCACCGGCAATCAATGGTACCTGAACGGGAGTCTCATCACCGGGGCTACCGGCCAGTACTTTGAGATCACGCTGCCCGGTTCTTACCAGGTACAGGTCACCGGCGCTACAGGCTGTGTGTCACAGATGTCGGCGCCGTTTGTTTTCGTCGGAATTGACGAAACCATCGACAGCAGTACAATCCGGGTATACCCGAATCCCACAACCGGTATCATCAGGATAAGCGCCACCGGATTGGAGAACAGATCGTTCGAAGTCAGGGTCTGCAGCTCACTTGGAAAGGTCGTACAGTCATCGAAAGATAACCATACTCTTGACCTTTCGGGGTGGTCTGGCGGGATCTATTATCTAACCATACTCACCGACAAATCTGTATCTGTCACAAAAAAAATAATTCTTATTAAATAAATTAAAACGACAACTATGAAACCTATTATCAGTTACCTGTTCCTTTTGCTGATCGTGTTGTCCGGATCCAATGTCCGGGCACAGCAGTTCACGAATTACACCTCAGCCAACGGTCTTCCTTCAGATAATGTGAACGGAGTAGCCGTTGATGCATCCAACCACAAATGGTTTGCCACCCAGGCCGGAGTCGCCAGGTTCGACAACACCACCTGGACCACTTATACTACTGCCAATGGATTGATTGACAATTACATTAACTGCATTGCCGTGGATGTTAACAACAATGTCTGGGCCGGCACGGATTACGGCGCAAGCAAATTTGACGGAACCACGTGGACCTCCTATAATGCTGCCAACGGCCTGGCCAATAACACGGTGAATTATATGGCCGGTGATCCTGACGGAAGCGTTTGGATCGGAACAGGGAATGGACTCTCGCGTTTTAATGGTACAACATGGACGAACTATTCAACAGCCAACGGGTTACCAAGCAACCTGATCAGCTACATTGCGGTCGATCAGACCGGGAACAAATGGTTTGGCACTTTTCTTGGCGGATTGTCGAAATTCAACGGTACTTCATTTACTAACTTTACCGTGGCCGACAGTCTTCCCGACAACAACATCATTTCGATCGGCATAGGCGCCAACAATACCAAATGGATTGGCACCTACTTCGGAGTAGCGGTTTTTGACAACCTCGATCAGTGGATCGGAACCTACAGGGTTGCCGACGGGCTCCTCAACGACTTTGTACAGGACATTGCCATGGATTCGAAAGGCACGATGTGGTTCGGACTTTATGATATCTACCTTCAGGAGGGCGGGATCACCAGTAAGAACGCGAATGTTTGGAAGTCTTTTACTGTTGCCAGCGGATTGGTCAACAACGTGGTTAAAAGAATAGCGGTGGATAAGTCAGACATTGTTTGGATCACAACCGGTGGCGGCGTCTCAAAGCTGTTTGATCCAACCTCGGGGTTCGGCAATCTGTCCGGAATGACCCTTTCGGCATTTCCCAACCCGGCAACGACAGAGATCCATCTTGACGGATTGACCACCTTCGGTAACCTTTGGATCATGACCTTGACCGGAAAAACTGTTGTTTCGCAAGCACTGTCAAAAGGATCCAACACCATCAGCCTGAATGGCCTTTCATCCGGAAATTATATCATGAAGTACACGACAGGCATGATAAGCTACACCGGAAAACTGGTTATCCGGTGAGGCTGACATTCATATTTATTCTCTTCCTGACCATCCTGTTCCCGGTGATGGCTCAGGAAGATTTTTATGCTCCCGGGAAAATTCATGAGATTCATATCCGGTTTAAGGAACATAACTGGCGACATTTACTCGACAGCCTGTTTACCACCTACGGAGACAATGGAAGACTTATTGGCGATGTGACCATTGACGCGCATCTATGCCCCAATGCAGCGATCCGCTACAAAGGTTTCAGTTCATATAATGCCAACGAGATCAAGAATCCCTTCAATATTGATCTCGACTACATCCGCAAGAATCAGAACCACCAGGGTTATGTCAAGATCAAGTTGAGCAACGTGATCCATGATCCTTCATTCGTCAGGGAGGTACTGTCGTATGAGATCGCCCGGCAGTACATTCCTTCATCCGGCGCAAACTTTGCCAACCTCTACGTGAATGATACCCTGATCGGGCTTTACACCAATGTGGAGGCGGTGGATGAAAACTTCACGGACAAGCGCTATGGGTCGCATACGAACAGTTTTTTCAAGGGTGAACCGGTGAAATTACAGTATCCTTTCGGGCAGAATGCCAACCTTGCGCTGACGCATGGAGCCGATTCAAGCGGCTACATGCCCTACTACAATATGCAATCGGATGCCGGGTGGAACGACCTGTTCAACTTTATCATTCGTCTTGACCAGGGCGCTGACAGCGCCGAAAGCATCCTCAACATTGACCGTGCCCTCTGGATGCATGCATTCAATGAAGTGACGCTTAATCTCGACAGTTATATCGGTTATTCACAAAATTACTATCTCTACCGTGATGACCATGGAAGGTTCAACCCCATTCTTTGGGATATGAACATGTCATTCGGCAGTTTCAGGGAGTCAGACGGATCAACAAACTTCCAGGGGGCTACCATTCCCAAGATCAAAAGGCTGGATCCGCTTGCGCTGATGACCTTTGCTGTTTCCCCCCGGCCCTTAATGACAAAGCTTTTCAGCAACGACACACTTCGCAAGATATACTTCGCCCACATGCGGACGATCGTCAACGAGAATTTCCGGAACGGTTGGTATTTCACGCGGGCAACGGAACTTCAATCCCAGATTGATGCTGCCGTGTTAAACGACACGAACCGTTTCTATTCTTATGCTGATTTTCATTCGAATCTCACCGTTACCGTAGGCGGAACCGGCTCCATGAAGGAGTATCCGGGACTCAAAGACCTCATGGAAGCCCGCATGGCCTACCTTGATACGCTTAACGGGTTCTACGGCCAGCCGGTCATTACCGGCCTCACTCATGTACCGGCAGTACCTGTAAAGAACCAGCCATGCTGGATAACGGCACGCATCCAGGGAGCCACCATGGCCTACCTGGGCTATCGGTTTTCTACCGACGGGATCTTTTCCCGCATATCCATGGCCGATGACGGTCTCCACCATGACAGTCTGGCCGGCGATGGTATTTATGGCGCCATGCTGACGGTTAAGGGCCATACCATTCAGTATTATATTTATGCAGGAAACGACAAAGCCGCCGTTTTATCGCCGGAACGTGCCGAGTATGAATTTTATACGATTCAGCCTGCGATTCTCCCCGGCGATGTTGTCCTGAATGAATTCCATGCGGGAACCACACAGGAGAACTGGCTCGAATTACTCAACACGACCACCGAACCCATCAACATGGCTGGCATGCATCTTTCTGATGATCCTGCCAATCCGGTAAAATGGGTATTGCCAGATACGATGATCATGGCAAAAAAATATATGGTGTTCTATCCGGACGGCGAGCCCTCCGGAAGAAAGGCGGCATCTTCCATCGCAATTTCCAATGCCGGGGGCAGGCTCCTGTTCTTCAATGCAACCGGCATCCTTCTTGATTCGGTCACTTATGGCATTCAGGTTACAGGAAAGAGTACCGGCCGGTACCCGAATGGTTACGGCGTCATGACCTATATGTTGCCATCTATGGGCCGTTATAACAGATTCGGGACAACTCCTGGATCGGGCTTTCTGCTCTATCCCAACCCGGCAAGAGGACAAACCAACATCGAGTTCACGCAAAATTCAAGTCCGGCTATGGTGACTGTTTATAATTCCATGGGGCAACAGGCGCTGGAAAATACATCTCTTTATGGCACAGGCCTGATCGGGCCGGTATTGCATCCGGTTGATATTTCAACCCTTAAAAGCGGATTGTATATGGTCAGGGTCAGTTGCAACGGAGAGACTACCATTAAAAAACTAATGATTTATTGAAGCGGTAACAATATTATGAAAGAAAATCCTCAATTTTATGAGACTGTATAAATGGAATGTCAAACGATCAGATTTTACTCTGTGAACCTCTGTGACTACTCTGTGAACCTCTGTGTAACAATAATTTATCACACAGAGAACCACGGAGAAGACACGGAGGGCCACAGAGATCATATAAAACAAACTTATTAATGAAAAATCGCAATTGTAACACCAACGATAATTTGAAACTTATGTCAGTTATTGAAAAAATCCGGATATATCGTCTTATAATATTCCTGCTCGTCATCCCCCTGATGATGATCTCCTGCGAAAAAGAGCCTGGCCCCGGTGGCAAATCGACCATCTATGGGAAAGTTCTTGTAAAAGATTACAACGCGACTTTCACCGTCCTTCAGGAGACCTATTACGGACCGGAGATATGGGTTTACCTTATTTATGGCGACGACAGGGATTATGGCGACCGTATTCAGACCGGTTTTGACGGAACGTGGGAGTTCAAATATCTCCGGCCGGGAACATATAAGGTGTATGCCTTTTCAAAGGACTCCACACTGCAAACCGTTGCTCCTGTGCCAGTCATCAGGGAGGTGGTCGTTCCAGACAAAAAACAAGATATTGAAGTGCCTGATCTGATAATCTTTAATTAAACATATATGAACCGTACAATTATCATCATCCTTTGCCTGCTGATCGGAGTGACAGCGCCCTGCCAAAATAAAAAGGAGAGGCAGAAGAATAAAATCAAATCCATCACGGAATGGGAAACAACAACCATTGATGGCAAAACCAACAACCATAAAACCACGTTTGAGGAATTTGATAAATCCGGCCGGAGTATTTTCAGGGAGGAATATGCTTCTGACGGAACCGTAAAATTCAAAGCAACGGTAGTGTACGACAGTTACGGAAACAAGACCGAAGAGACTGAGTTTGACCTGGCAAAGAATAAAAATTTCCGGTTGAAATCAAAATACAACGCCATGAAGGACAAAACCGAGGAGGTGGAATATGATGGCAAGGGGGATGTCAGGAAAAAGACATCCTTTACCTATTATGCCAACGGGAATAAAATGTCCGAAATTGAAACGGACGGTGCGGGTAACTTTCTTAAAAAAGCAACCTACACCTATAACTCCCGGAACCTGAAAACAGAAAGAATGACCACCTCCAAATCCAGCCAGAAGGAGAAGTCGAAAAAATGGGAATATGTTTACTATTGATGAAATGATTACCCCTTTTGAATCCATTTCCCTCGATAAAATGGATGAGGTAAAACTGCTCGACCGGATAGATTCCAAATTTATCTTCAAATCTGCGAAATTACCCGGCATCCTCGCGCAACTTTCTGCGGCTTATTTCATCCTGGAGGTCGGTGAGGTCAGGCTGCAGCGCTATGAAACGCTCTATTTCGACACCCCCGGCCATCAACTTTACCTTAAACATCATAACAAACGAAGGAACCGGTTTAAAATACGTTGCCGGAAATATGTCGATTCCGGTCTCTGTTATTTCGAGATCAAGTTCAAAAACAACAAAGGCCGGACTATCAAGGAGCGTAACAGGCAAAAGGGCTCCCAGGAGGAGATTACCGGCAAGCAGGAAAGGTTGCTGACTACAGCAACGAAAATGACTCCCGACATGCTGGTGCCGTCACTTTGGGTCAACTTTTCCCGAATCACACTTGTCAACCATGGCCTTTCGGAAAGGGTGACCATCGACACCGGACTCAACTTCAGAAACGGCGCTGCCGGATGTTCATTTCCCGGTGTGGTCATTGCAGAGGTCAAGCGCAGCAGATCAGGGTCTTCCGGTATTTCTGAAATTTTACATAAGGAGCACATCCATGAAATCAAATTCAGCAAATACTGCATGGGGACCTTAAGCCTCAACAACGGCATCAAATACAATAATTTCAAACAAAAACTCCTTTACCTTAATAAATTGAACCATGATAACAGCTAAGCAAATCACGATGTTTTTCCTTCTTTTGCTCCTCGCCATGCCGGTTATGGTCTGTATTCCGCAACAGATCGATCCTGAATGGGCACAGTTTGACGAAACCAGCACAAAAGATGCTGACGAAACCGGTTCAAAAGACAAAAAAGAGAAAAAAAAGGCGGCAAAGATCCTGGAGATGAATGAGAAATTCCTGATCAGCCTGGGGATCAACCTGCTCAATGTGGCGTTGATCATTATGTTTATTTATTACCCGAACTACAGGAAACTCGATTACATTTTTGCCTTCATCATGTTCAACCTGGTGATCTTCCTGCTGACCTTCGTGCTTAAATATGTCAAATTATCGGTGGGGGCGGCATTCGGACTTTTTGCCGTTTTTTCCATGCTGCGGTACCGTACCCAGGGTATTTCGATGAAGGATCTCACCTACCTTTTCATATTTATTGCCATGGGGGTTATCAGCTCCATTCAGCTTGAGTACTATGAACTCGCGGTTATCCATGGGATCATCCTCCTTGGTACCTTCGTCCTTGACGGGAACGTGATCTTCAAGGGCGAACGCATAAAAAGGATTGAATATGAAAATATCGAGATGATCAAACCGGCCAACCAGGCTGCCCTGATCGCGGATTTGCGAAGCAGGACCGGCCTTAACATTCACCGTGTCGTTGTCGGGAAGATCGATTTCCTGAAAGATTCAGCGGTGGTCAAGGTCTATTATTATGAATAAACGAACGGGGTATCTGCTGTTGTTTATCCTGATCGTAACAGGCAATGTTCTCCATTCGCAGGTGAACGATGCGCAAATGTGGCTCAGCGTGAACCTGGAAAAGAAACTGACCACTGCCCTTTCGCTGGAATTTACAGAGGAGGTGCGAATGAACGAGAATATGACCGAAGCGGGCACGATATTCAGCGATCTTGGCATCAGTTACCGGTTTCTGAAGAAGTTCAAGGTGGGCGCCTCCTATCGCTTCACGCTCAGGAGAAGGCTGGATGACACCTACAAACGGATAAACAGTTGGTACGCTGAAGGGAGTTACAGGGAGAAGTTCAAGCCGGTCAGCCTTGTCCTGCGGTTGCGTTACCAGTTAAAGTATGCCGAGGCATTTACCTCTGAGAAGGCAGGTACTCCGAACAACCATCTCCGGTCAAAGCTGACTGTAAAATATGACTTGAAGAAGAAATTTGTACCCTGTGTTTTCGCGGAGACTTTTTTCTCCACCGGGGCGCCGGTAGCTGCTTCGTTCGACCAGCTCAGACTTTGTGCAGGGATTGAATATTCCTTCAACAGAATGCATATGATTGATGTGAATTACCTCTTTATCCGTGAATACAACAACGTAAACCCCGAAACAGATTACGTGATTGGTATCGGGTATTATTTTACCTTTTAATAACCGACATGCCACTGACATTTTTGGTTCATCACAAAAATGCGTACCTTTAATTCTTGCGGAGGGTGTCTCCGCGGTGAATAAGGGGCTTTTGATACACCCTCCATTCAATCAAAGGTGGAAAGGGAATTATTGGATCATGACAACTAGGCCGCCTTCGGAAAATGTGGGCTGCGAAAAACTCTGCGGAACTCTGCAGAAAAACTCTGCGGAACTCTGCGGAAAAACTCTGCGGAACTCTGCGAAAAATTTTATACCGAGCTTCTCAGTACATGACAAAATTTTGACACAATTTTCAAGATCGTTTATTGACAAGGGATTCAGCAGTGCATGGGTCAGAAAAATCAACCCAAACTTAAATAAGCTAAAGGCTTTTCGACCATGTTTTTTGATTTTGACAGGATGTCCGTTATTGTTTTTTGCTGCATAAAGACAAAAAAGAAAATATTTTGAAATCTTTTTGATTCAATAAATGAAATTGTACTACCTTTGACAATATTGGTCAACACACAAAATGTCAACAGTAGGATTGCAATTACGGGAATTAAGGGAAAAGGCTGGTTTTTCGTTACGGAAAGCTGCCGTTGCCATTGACGTTGACGTGGCTATATTAAGCAAAATGGAACGTGGCGAACGGAAATTCTCAAAAGCGTTGGTTTTAAAATTAGCGGAACTTTACGAAGCAAATTCCGATAAACTGGTGATTGATTATTTAAGTGAAAAAGTACTTTACGAATTGGAAGACGAAGAATTTGGACTTGAAGCATTAAAAGCTGCTGAAAAACAGTTGGAGTACAAGAAACAAAACACCCAATGAATAATTTGATAAAACCGGAATATGAAACATTGATCTTTCAATTCAGAGGCTTCAAAGTGATGATAGATTCTGATTTGGCAGTTTTATACGGGGTTCCGACAAAAGCCTTGAAGCAACAGGTTAAACGCAATTGTGAACGGTTTCCTGAAGATTTCATGTTTGAACTCACTCAAATTGAGAAAGATGAACTGGTCACAAATTGTGACCGGTTAGCTATATTGAAACATTCTTCGGTAAACCCTCTGGCATTTACAGAGCAAGGTGTTTCTATGCTTTCATCCGTGCTGCGTTCCGAAAAAGCGATTAAGATCAATATCGAAATTATGCGAGCATTTGCACGATACAGGGCATTGTTAAGGGAAAACGAGGAGTTGAAAAAAGAAATTCTGAAACTCGATGCCAAACTCAATCACGCCTTCAAATTCTTACTCGACAAACTTGATGCCTTGCACCAAAAAGCAATCGAACCCCGTAAACCAATTGGTTTTAAAATTGATAAAAACAAATAAGCCATGCCAACCCTCCAATTCAAAGGAAAAAACATTATATGGAACCACCATTTGGCTGTTCCGTTCCATACATTGGACGAGGTGCCCGAACTGCACTACAAACCCGAAAAAGCCAATGGGAATATGATTATTGAGGGCGACAATCTTATTGCCCTTAAAGCACTTTTACCTCAATTTGCAGGAAAGGTTAAGTGCATATATATTGATCCACCATACAATACAGGCAAAGAGGAATGGGTTTATAGTGACAAAGTTAATAGTCCATTAATTTCAGAATGGTTAGGGAAAGTTGTAGGAGCAGACGATCTTAATAAACATGAAAAATGGAGTTGCATGTTTGTCCCACGTATTAAGATTTTAAGAGAATTACTTCAAGATGATGGAATTATAATAATATCATGTGATGATAATGAACATCATCATCTAAAGACAATAATGGATGAGATTTATGGTAGTATAAATTTTATTGGCTCCATAATCTGGAAAAATGCAACTGACAACAATCCCACAAATATCGCAATAGAGCATGAGTATTTACTAGTATTTGCACGTGATAAAACCAAGTTAGTAAGTGAATGGAAATCTACTATTTCTGATGCAAAGGAAGAATTGATAAAAATTGGCAAGGAGCTTACAAATAAATATAAAGAACAAAATGATCTTCAGACTAAATATTCAGAATGGTTTAGAGAAAATAAAAGATTCCTTGGTAAATTGGATCGTTACAAATATATTGACTTGAATGGTGTTTATACTGGAAGCCAAAGTGTTCACAACCCTGGAAAAGAAGGTTACAGGTACGATATCATTCATCCTATCACAATGAAGCCCTGCAAAGAGCCTTTAATGGGATATAGATTTCCAGAAATTACTATGACCGAATTAATAACTGATGGTAAAATTCTATTTGGTGAGGATGAAGATAAAATTATCGAATTAAAAGTTTATGCCAGTGAGTATGAGGATAAGCTTTCAAGCTATATCGAACTTGATGGTCGTTTAGGTGCATATGATCTTAGAAATCTATTTGATTCTGTTCCTTTTAAAAATCCCAAACCAGTACTATTACTTACTCATATCTTGCCATTTGTCATCCATAAAAATGATATAATCCTTGATTCTTTTGCTGGCTCTGGCACTACAATGCACGCCATAATGAAACTCAATAAGGAAGATAGTGGCAAACGTCAATGTATTATGATTCAGATGCCTGAAAACTCAGAGGCCGAACCTGAAAAAAACATTTGTAAAGACATAACAAGAGAAAGAGTTAAAAGAGCCATTGATAAATACGGTTATGATTCAGGTTTTAAATATTATCGCCTTGGGATTCCGCTTGATGCAGAAACTCTGCTCGAAGGGCAATTGCCAACCTACAAGCAATTCGCAAAATATGTTTACTACCTGTGCACAGGCGAAAACCTGGAAGCCGAGGATAAAATTGACGAAGCCGATTTTTACGTGGGTGAACATGGCAAGCAAGCCATTTATCTGGTTTACAAACAGAACTATGATACGCTTACTCGTCTTGCATTAAACTTAACACTTGCCGAGAAAATAAAAGAACAACAACCGGGTAAAAAACGGATTGTTTATGCTCCATCATGCTTTTTAGATGAAGATTATTTAACCGACAACCAGATTGAATACGTGGGAATTCCGTATAATTTATTTCAAAGGAGGTAAATGATGAAAAGAGAATTAGTTAAATCATTGACCGATACTTTTCAGGATCATTCTAATACGACTGATAACGGGATTGAATTTTGGTTTGCCCGTGACATTCAGCATTTATTGGGTTACAGCGAATGGCGGAATTTCACCAATGTAATTACAAAAGCAAAAACTTCTTGCGAAGTTAGTGGTAACAATATATCCGACCATTTTGTTGACATCAACAAGATGGTCAATATCGGGTCGGGCGCTCAAAAACCGGTAGAAGACATTATGCTTACCCGGTATGCCTGTTATCTGATTGCTCAGAATGGCGACCCAAAGAAAGAACCTGTTGCCTTTGCCCAAAACTACTTTGCGGTTCAAACACGAAAATACGAAATAATCGAACAACGTATAAACGACTGGGAGCGATTACAGGCTCGGGAGAAACTAAGTCTGTCGGAAAAGGAATTGTCATCAATTATATACGAGCAAACCGGAAGCGACAAGAATTTTGCTATAATCAGAAGTAAAGGCGATGCCGCTTTATTTGGGGGCAAAACCACCCAACAAATGAAAGACAGATTGGGTGTGCCGAAAGAACGTGCATTAGCAGATTTTCTTCCGACAATTACCATTAAAGCCAAGGACTTCGCAACTGAAATTACCATTTTTAATGCAAAGGATAAAGTATTGACAACAGAAGGCGAAATATCTGCCGAACATATAAAAAACAACAGAGGCGTTAGAAAGCTTTTACTTGAGCGCGGTATTAAGCCGGAAGAATTGCCGGCAGAAGAAGACATTAAGAAGTTGGAACGCAGGGTGAAAAGTGAAGAAAAACAAATTGGAAAGAAACCTGACAAACTCTCTGAATAAATTATTATGTACTTAAAAAAATATCAGATAAAGGTTGTTAATGCACTCAAGCAGTTTTTGCAAACTGCCCGTGACACTAAAACGTCATTTGACATAGCGAAACAGGCTTTGCCTGAAAATATGCGTCATACGCTCAATTGGGTACAAACAACTTTTCAGACCAGCAGTCTTGATTACAAAGACCGTTGCACAAATGGGCTTGGAAGCAGCTACCCCCGAATGATTATAAAAGTCCCCACAGGTGGCGGAAAGACCTTGCTTGCAGTGGAAGCAATTCGGGAGTATCAGAATCTTTTTGCTCAAAAACGCACAGGACTTGTAGTTTGGATTGTTCCAAGCGAAACCATTTACAGTCAGACAGTCCAAAAAATCAGAGATAAAGGAAATCCGTTACGCCAATTATTAGATCAATGCAGTGGGAACCGCACCATTATTTTGGAAAAGGGGCAACGTTTAACAACGAATGATATTGAAGAGAATCTGGTTGTTTTATTTATAATGATTCAATCCATAAGCCGCACCAATGGGAAAGAAGCATTAAAAGTTTTTCAGGACAGTGGCGGTTATGACAGCTTTTTCCCTGCCGATAATCGGTATGATTTACACGAACAGTTATTAAAGCAAGTTCCAAACCTTGATTTTATATCTCCGCTTGGCACTGAGCAACCCCTTATTATGACAAGCCTCGGAAATGCAATACGGGTTGCCAGGCCTTTCATAATTATAGACGAAATACATAAAGTGTTTTCGGACAATGCACGAAAAACCATTGACAGCCTGAATCCTGAATTTGTTCTTGGCCTCACCGCAACGCCTAAGCCAGAAATGAATGTTTTGGTTACCATTACAGGGCTTGAACTGAAAGATGAGGAGATGGTAAAACTTGACATGCACATACTCCCACCCATAAGCAAACAGGAAAACGACTGGAAAGCAATGGTTAAGGAAATTAAAGAGCATCGTGAAAAGTTAGAGGGAAAAGCAAAACAGTATCAAAAAGACAATGGGGTTTATATCCGCCCGGCAGCGTTATTGCAAGTTGAAGCTACAGGAAAAGACCAGAGAGGAAAAGGCAGGGTTCACAGTCTTGATGTTAAAGAATATTTGGTAAGCCTTGAAGTAAGCCCAGATGAAATTGCAATAAAAACAAGTTCTCAAAATGATATTGAAGATGTAAATTTATTCTCGCAGGATTGCCCGGTACGTTTTATCATAACCAAAGAAGCGTTACGTGAAGGTTGGGATTTTTCGTTTGCTTATATTTTGGGAATTATTCCAAATGTTAATTCAAACACAGGAGTAACACAGTTAGTTGGTCGAATTTTAAGACAACCTTTTGCAAGAAAATCGGGAGTTAAAGAATTAGATGAAAGCTATGTCTATTACACAAAAGGCGATACACGCGAAATATTAGACAGGGTTTCAACCGGCTTTAAAAACGAAGGGCTTGAAGACTTAGTAACAAAACTAAAATTCCGTGATAACGAAGCGATAAATGCGACTAAAACTGTAAAGATTAAGAAAGAATTCAGCGAGAAATTTCAAAATTCATTTTACCTGCCTGTTTGGTTAATGACTGATAATAAAGGCTTTAAACGAAGATTTAATTATGAAAGTGATATAAAACCCAAAGTTGATTTCTCAAAACTTGAATTATCCGAAGAATATATTACAAAACTCGAAAATTCTTTAAGTACTGAAACAAAAGAAAGAAAGGCATTTGCAATTACACTTGATGATTCAAGTAAAGCATCATTTATTGAAGAAAAGACCCAAAGCAATGGCAAAGCGGAAATTAATATTGATTATTTAACGCGTAGGCTGAATGAATTAATAGAAAATCCATTTTTAGCAAGAATTATTGGAACAAGGTATTTACAACAAGTTGAAACAAGAGTTGGAAAAGAAAAACTAAAAGAACATTATAGCTTCATTGTTTCACAACTTTGCAAAAAATTTCAGGAGGAAAAAACAAAACAGGAAGAAGAAATATTTTTACAGGAACTCAAAGCCAAAAATCTTGTACTTGCTGTTTCAGACGAAGAGACCATCGGCTTTAAAGTGCCTAAAGAAGACATTATTACTGTTAGTCCTATTCCAAGTACATACAAGTATTATCTTTTCGATGATGTTGAAGTAACTGCAATGAATACGCTTGAAAGAAAAGTTGGCGACTTACTTGACAAACAGGAAAAAATTCTTTGGTGGTTCAGAAATAAAGTGAACAGAAAATGGTATTCAATTCAAGGTTGGCAACAACATAAAATACGACCTGACTTTATTGCTGCAAAAAGAACAGAAGATAATCATTTGGAAATGGTTTACATCATAGAAAGTAAAGGGGAACATTTGCTCGGTAACTTAGATACTACCTACAAGAAAAAAGTATTGGATATAATGACAGGGCAAAAACAGCTCAAGAATATTAAAGCATATCAGACACAGATTCCATTTGAAGAATATGTGATAAATGACAAAGTTGAATGCTCCCTGATTGAACAAGGGAAAGAAGAAGAAAAATTAAAAGAACTCTTGAAATGTTCTGCTGACATTTATGGTTTCCAATCAGATTTTCGCCGGAAGGGAAAAGTCCGCATCTTTCGGCATCGGGATCCTGAACACTAGACAAAGACTGAGTATTATATATCCGGGAAGGCACAAACTTGAGATTTCCGATAACGTGAAGGACTTTTGCGTCAGCCTTGAAATTTTATATATCGAGGGTTTGGATGATTATATTTATATCCGCTTCAGCGTTGACAAGAAGCAGGTCATGACGCTGATGAGTTTGAAAAGCGTCATGGAAAAACTGCCTGAAAGCAGGTTTATGAGGGTTCACCGGAGTTTCATCATTTCCATGAAAAACGTCAGCAGCATACGCAATAAATATATCTTTCTCGGGAAGGTAAAAATCCCGGTCGGAGATACCTGCGCTGAGGCGGTTAATTCATGGCTCCCGGGGAAGTAGGAAAATTACCGGGTTTTCCCCATTATTTATTAATATTGCACCTCAACAGGAGATGTTTTCAGTAAGATGAAAAAAAATTTATTTATCGCCTTTGAAGGTATTGACGGGAGCGGGAAGAGTACACAGGTAAAGCTGTTATCGGAACATTTACAGGAAGCAGGCCATAAAATTTATACGACGGTTGAGCCAACCGACAGTTATATCGGTTCCATCATCAGGAACATCTTCAATCACAAAATTGAAGCTGACCACCGGACCATTGCCGGCCTCTTTGTTGCAGACAGGCTGGATCATTTACTGAACAAGTCGGATGGCATCCTCAAAAAGCTGGAGGAGGGTTTCACAGTAATTACCGACAGGTACTATTTTTCTTCCTATGCTTACCACGGCGCTCATATGTCGATGGACTGGGTCATTGAGGCAAACTCCCTGAGCGCCGGCCTCCTTCGCCCTGACCTGAATATTTACCTCGACATTTCTCCCGAAACAGGCATGGAGCGGATCACCAGCGGCCGCGGTTCGCTGGAACTTTTTGAAACGGCTGAAAACCTTCGCAAAGTGAAGGATAAGTATTTCGAGGCATTTGAAAAGCTGAAATCCGTCGAAAACATCTTTATCACCAACGGCAACCGCCCCCCGGAATTAATCGCTGGGGACATCTGGAAAGAAATTTCCAAATGAAGGTGTGCTTCGGAAAATCCCACATTTCATGACTATTGATGTCGGTTTTGAAAACAGGTGTCCGATCAAATATTTGTGCATGTATTTTAAAGAAAATGACCTTTACCATCCTTCACTGATGCTATTATCTGTGATTGTTGCACATTAGCGTTGTGTTTTGTTACACGAAGAAAATAAAGATGTTATGGAATTTGATCTTGTATCAAAAAAAATTATTGGCTTTTATAACCTTCGTGGAGCTTCTTGAAATCTTCGTGGAGCTTCGTGAAATCTCCTGTTTTCCGCACTTTTTAAAATTGCACGCTGAAACACCTTATTTTATTGAGATGGGTTTTGTGAATGGGTGTCCCATGAGTAACTTTGAGTATGTTCTATTGGCAAAAAACACCTTGCTAATGTATTACCTTTTCATCTTTTACCAATTAAGCAATAAATACAGGAACGAAATATATATTTATTTTTACTAAGTTATCAAGTGGCCTAACCTCTCTGTGGCTCTCTGTGTCTCCTCCGTGAACTCTGTGTAACAAATAATTACACTGAGAGCCACAGAGAAGACACTGAGAACCACAGAGAAAAATATTGTGTTATGGAACTTAACCAGATTACTGAGAAAATTACAGGGTGTCCCATCGCTGAAAACAGGAAAAACACCCTACTCATACCTCAATGCATCGATCGGGTTCAGCCTTGCGGCTTTCCTCGCCGGGTACCACCCGAAAAATATCCCGATGGCTGAGGCAAACACGAACGACATGAGGATGGACTGGACCGTAATATTAACCGGCCAGGAGAGAATGTTGGCGATAAGCTGTGAAACAATCACGCCGAGCGATATCCCGATAAAACCACCCAGCAGGCTGATCATCAGCGCCTCGATTAGGAACTGAAGCAGCACATCGCGGCCACGGGCGCCCACGCTCATCCGGATCCCGATCTCGCGGGTACGTTCGGTCACTGAGACCAGCATGATATTCATGATGCCAATACCTCCTACCAGTAAAGAAATACTGGCAATGGTAGCCAGCAGGACGGTCAGGATGCCGGAGGTGGCTGTTGCTGCTTCGGCAATGTCGGTCTGGGTACGAATAGTGAAATCGGGCTCCTCCGATGGTCCCAGATTGTGTTTGGCTTTCAGCACATCAGTGATCTCCTGCGAAGCTGCCGGGATCAGGGCTTCTGACCTTGCCGACACCAGCATGCTCTGTATGTGTGTGATGGCCATCATCCGTTTCTGAACCGTGCTGAATGGTGCGATCACCACATCATCCTGGTCCTGGCCAAATGCATTCTGCCCTTTTTTTTCGATGGTTCCGATGATCTTGAAGGGTATCTTGTTGATCCGGATATAATTTCCGACAGGATCGGCGTAGTCGCCAAAAAGATTTGTAATTACAGTCTGCCCGATGATGCATACCTTGGTAGAGCTGCGGTCGTCAGTCATGGTGAAGAGATTCCCGCTCATGATCTTCAGGTTCCTGATCTCAAAGTAATCGGGATAAACACCGTAAACGGAGGTCCGCCAGTTCATGTTGCCGTTGACAAGTTGTCCGCTGCTGCGCACCTGAGGGGTGATATATTCGACAGACGGACAGCGTTCGGTGATGGCGTTTACATCTTCCAGCGTCATTTTTTGCGAAGAGCCTGCTTCCATGCGAACACCCCCGGAGCTGCTGGCCTGCGGGTAAATTATAAGGATGTTGGTCCCAAGCGTTGAGATCTGTGCCTGGATGCTCTGCTTCGATCCCTGGCCGATGGCCAGCATGGCAATTACGGAAGCCACGCCAATGATGATGCCCAGCATGGTGAGGAATGTCCGCATCTTGTTTTTTTTCAGCGAACGTATTGCTGCGATCAACAGGTTTTTTATCTTCATGCGTCGTCCTCCTCGACCATTACAGGCATGGCGGCCAGCTCTTCCATGGCATTCCTCGGTTTATTGACTTCAATGGCTCTGATAATCCTGCCATCGCGGAAAGTAATATGCCTTTTGGTAAAGGCCGCGACATCGGCATCGTGGGTGACGATGACAATGGTGATTCCTTTCTGATTCAGTTTCTGGAAAATTCCCATCACCTCGAGACTTGTCCTGGTATCGAGGTTTCCGGTTGGTTCGTCGGCAAGGATTACGACAGGATCATTGACGAGCGATCGTGCAATGGCAACCCGCTGCTGCTCGCCACCAGAAAGCTGGTTCGGGAAATGGTGGGCACGGTCGGCCAATCCTACGGCATCAAGCGCATTCAGAGAACGGTCGCGCATCTCCTTTGAGGATATCTTCCTGTTATACATCAGCGGCAGTTCAACGTTCTCCAGCGCTGTAGTCCTCGACAACAGATTAAACGACTGGAAAACAAAACCGATCTTATTGTTTCTGAGGTTGGCAAGCTGATCTTTGGAGAGGCTGCTTACATCCACCTCGTCGAGCAAATATTGCCCGCGGGTAGGCACATCGAGGCAGCCGATCATGTTCATGAAGGTAGATTTTCCGGAACCGCTTTTTCCCATGATGGCCAGAAAATCACCGTTCATGATGTCGGCGCTGATCCCCCGCAGGGCATGCACCTCTACCTCTCCCATCTGATAGATCTTAACCAGGTCGATAACCGATATGATCGCTTTGCTCATCTTATCTTCCTCCCCTGCCACCTCTTTGCATTTGCGGTGCAAAAGGATTTTGTTGCTGTTGCTGACCTGCAGGGGCGCCTTGCGATGAGGTCATGCTCAGCACCACCTCCTCCCCCTCCTCAATTTTTCCGCGGATTTCGGTATTCAATCCATCCGTCACTCCGGTGCGCACCCTGTGTGGTTTCAGTGAATCGCCTACCTTCACCCATACCATGCCAAAACTTCCCCGACGCGGGCGATCGCCACCTGCACCTGAACCCGGCATTCCGCCCGGCATTCCTCCGCTCATCCTTCCCCCGCCCGACATTCCTTCCTGTCCGCCCTGGGATGCACCCTGACGGCCTCCTTCCTTACTCCACGTTTCCCTCTTTTTCTTAACAGAGTCAGGAAGGTTTTTCTCCAACTTATCAATATAATCCTGTGATGGCGAAAATCGCAGTGCGGTTGCCGGAACTTTCAGCACATCCTTCTCCTCCTGTACCAACACCGTGATGTTGGCGGTCATCCCGGGCAACAGCTTCAGGTCAGGATTCGGAACATCAATGATCACGGTGTAATTAACCACATTCTGGGTTACGACCGGCAGGAGGCGGACCTGGCGGACGGTTCCGTCAAAGATCATGTCAGGATGCGCATCAACGGTAAATTTAACGGATTGATCAACGACGATTTTCCCGATATCGCTCTCATCAATATTCGCCTCAACCTGCATCTTTGTGAGGTCGTTGGCAATGGTGAACATGGTGGGTGTGCTGAAACTGGCTGCCACGGTTTGCCCTACATCAACGGCGCGGGATACCACCACCCCGGAGATGGGCGCAATAATGGTGGCATACTTCAAGTTGATCAGGGAACGGTTCAGCGCCGATTTGGCTGAAATTGCATTGGCAACTGCGGTTTCATAAGTTGTAAGCGACAAGTCATAATCGGCCTGGGCCAGTACCTTTTGCTCGAACAGCACCGATGTGCGGTCAAAGTCGCGTTTTGACTGGTTTACCTGGATCTCCGATTTTTTCAGCGAGGCCCTTGCATCCTCCACCGCCTGTGCCAGCAGAGTAGTGTCGAGAACCGCGATCACTTGTCCTTCCTTCACCACGGAGTTGAAATCCACATAGATCTTTTTAATGATCCCCGACACCTGTGTACCAACCTGTACGGTCGTTACCGCCTGCAGCGTCCCGCTTGCCCTCACGGTAACCCTGATGTCCCCTTTTTCAACCCTGGCTGTCCGGTATTCCGGTGCCGAGGTCTTGTTCCTGCCAAAGAACATCCAAACGGCGACAACACCGGCAACAACCACCAGCGCAATTATAATCCAATAGGTCTTTTTCATGTTATTTATTTTTACCCACCCCAAGAGGGTGTCTCAAAAGTTCTTTAACCGCAAAGTTCGCTAAGTTTCTCGCAGAGTTCGCAAAGTGTAAGCTGCTTAATATCTGATCTTTGTGTCCTTCGCGTTAAAACTTTGTGTCCTTTGCGGTTATAATTTTTCATCTTTTAAGACAACCTCCAGGGGGTGGGTTTATTAAAACGTTATGGGTTTACCTTGATAAAAATCCAGGATTTTTCGTTTGAAAATATAATCGAATTTTGACTGTATGAGGTTTGACTGCGATTGGGTATAATTGTTCTTTTGGATCATAAACTCGGTAGCGCTCATTACCCCTACGGCGAATTTGGTTTCGGCATTTCTGAATACCGACTCAACGGCAGCAAACTGCTGTTTGCTCGCTTCGTATTTCTTTACCGAGGCACGGGCATCCGAATAGGTTTGCTCAACGCTTTTCCGTAAAACATTTTTAACATTCTGTTCATTTAACTGACTGGTAATGAGGTTTATTTTAGCCCGGTCAATGTTGCTCCTGATTTGTCTGTTGCTATAGATCGGTATCGATATGCCCATAGAAAACGATTGTCCGATGTTATCCCATACCTGTTGAACAAACGGATACCCTTCAGGGTTTACAAAGTTGCCTTTTTTACGGCTGGAAGCATAGTTGGAATTCAGGTTGGCGCCCAGGCTGATCCGCGGCCATTGCGCCCCTTGCGAAATTTTTAACGCCATCATCGAGGCGGTTGTCCTCAGGGAGGCGCTGGTAATCTGCGGCTGTACAGTCAGCGATTTCAGATATATCTCTGTATTGGTTTGAAGCAAATCCGCGGCCGGCTCATCCATCACAGGAACCTCCACCTTAAAATCATCAGATATGGGAATATCCATAAGTTGCATCAGGGTTACCTTGGCCAGGTCAACCTGGTTTGTTGCCGTAATGACGGAAAGATTGTCGGTGGCCAACTGGGATTTTATCTGCAGCAGGTCACTCTCCGGTGACTTTCCGGCACTCACCAGTTTTTCGGTCCGCCCCACTTGTACGGCAGTGGCATCTTCCTGGTTTTTGGCGGCGGCAAGGATTTCATTGGCAAAAAGAACCTGCAGATAGCCCGTGGTGATGTTCAGGATCACATCATTTTTTGCCTTTTCGATATCGTACAGCCCTGCCTGCATGTACAGCGTGTTTTGCCTGATGGTGTTGGCATTCTGCAACCCATTGAAGAGATTGTAACTGCTGTTGAGCCCGAAGTTCGTTGAGTGATACCCCTCAGTTACGAATGAGTTCGTGGTCGGATCTACATTTTTTCCGAAGTTAAGGGCTTCGTTGGCATTGGCGCTGATATTTGGGATGCGGTTTGCCTTGACCTGCTCGAGGTTGATCTTGTTGAGTTCGTAACTCATGCGGCTCTGATTGACCGATATGTTCCGCTGAAGCGCCGTATCCAGGCATTGCCTGAATGTCCATGGCTTTGATTGTGCCCCGGCAAGGCCCGGAACAAGCAACACGATGATAATTAGTAAACTTGTTGGTTTCATTCCCTGTTCATTATATTTAGCGAAGTTATTCAATTCCCTATAGTCTTTATAACAATCCTGACATTTAACACAAATTTAACTGTTTCGGAATTTTTCACCGGCAGGCTAAACGACTTTGAAGGATTAATTGTTATATTTGTCCTCTATGTTGAACCAGAAACTTCAGCAACGGCTATTACAAAAACTATCACCTCAGCAGGTGCTGGTCATGCGTTTGTTGCAGGAACCTATTCTCTCGCTCGACCAGCGGATCAAACAGGAGATTGAAGAAAACCCTGCGCTGGAAGAAGCCAGTGCGGAGGAGGAAGAAATTGAAACCATTGACGATGATACCACCCTCGAATCGATCGACGGGGAAGAAGATGAGTTCGTGGAAACAGAACTTGCGGCTTCGGCTGACGATGAATTCACCTTTGAGGATTATGTCGATGAGGATGAGATTCCCGAGTACCGTTTGAATGCCAACAACAAAAGCCCGGATGATGTTACCCGTGAAATTCCTATTGTTTCGGGGATCAGTTTCCAGGATTTCCTGCTCAGCCAGATGGGATTGCATCGTTTCACCGACAAACAATACATCATTGCGGCCACCATCATCGGAAACCTCGATGAGTCTGGATACCTGTGCCGGGAAATTCCCGCGCTGGCCGATGATCTTGCCTTCAACCAGGCCATAGAAGCCACACACGATGAGGTACTCGAGGTTTTGAAAGTCATCCAGTCGTTCGACCCACCCGGGATAGCCGCACGAAGCCTCCAGGAATGTCTGCTGATCCAGATTGAACACAAGCAGGACCGGACTTACGCAACCGATCTGGCCGATGTGATCCTCCGGTTCTACTTCGATGAATTCAGCAAGAAACACTACGATAAGATCCTGCAAAAGGGAAACATCTCCGAAGAAGAGCTCAGGGAGGCTATTGCAGAAATTCAAAAACTGAATCCAAAACCAGGCAATACCATATCCGAGGTGACTCGCGACAGCCAATATGTTGTTCCCGACTTCATGATCACCACCAATGACGGCATCCTGGAACTATCGCTAAATACACGGTATACAAGGGAATTGTCGCTGAACCGTGATTATATTGGCATGTTGCATGAATACGGCGGCGGCAAACGCAAGCAGTCTGAAAAGGATGCGCTGACCTTCATTAAACAAAAACTTGATTCAGCCCGGGGATTCATTGACGCCATCAAGCAACGCCAGGAAACCCTTTACACCACGATGAAGGCCATCATGGATTACCAACAGGAATACTTCCTGACAGGCGATGACACAAAATTGAGACCCATGATCCTGAAAGACATTGCCACCATTGTCTCTCTCGACATCTCAACAATTTCACGCGTTGCAAACAGCAAATATGTGCAAACTCCTTTCGGAACACTGATGCTGAAAAGTTTCTTCAGCGAATCGATGCTGAACACCGAAGGGGAGGAAATCTCAACCAGAGAAATAAAAAAGATCCTGTCAGATACCATCGAAGCGGAACCCAAAATAAAACCGCTTACCGACGATGAACTTGTATCGCTCTTGAAAGAAAAGGGTTACAATATTGCACGCCGTACCATTGCGAAGTACCGCAAGCAATTGAATATTCCCGTTGCCCGGCTCAGAAAAGAACTTTAATTATCAGTTACATGATCGAGTCAAGACTTGCAAGGGCAATTTCCTATGTTTTTCATCCACTGCTGATACCTTCCTGTATCCTGGCGTTGATGATGACCCTTGACAATTTTCAGTACCGGTCACTTCCCTTCACATACAACCTGGCTTTGTTTGGCGTGGTATTTCTAACAACCGTGCTTTTCCCGCTGTTTCTCATCTGGATACTGTACCACCTCAGAATGATATCCTCTGTTTTCATGGTCAATAAGGAAGAGCGGTTTTACCCGATCTTTGCCATCTCGGTGTTTTATTATCTAACCTATTTTATCCTGAAAGGGGTCCATCCGGCAACCATTTTCAGCTACTATATGTTGGGTGCCACCCTGCTGGCCATTCTTTCGATGATGATGAACTTTTACCGGAAAATAAGCCTTCACATGATCGGTATCGGTAGTTTTACGGGACTGTTCCTCGGACTTTCCCTGAATTTCGGGCTCAATCTTCATGTTGAAATTTTCTCGGGGATACTGGCGTCGGGCATCATTGGCTTTGCCCGGTTAAAATTAAACTCCCATCATCAAACTGAAATATATTCAGGTTTTGTGATGGGAGTTGTTGTGATGGCCACGCTGATTACCCTGCTCTGATCAGAAGGGCATTAGCACAAATCCAACAGAAACCGGGTACAAATCAACGCCGGTAACATTTTGGAACGTACTTGAAAGCGAATAACAGGCATTTACATTAAACCATTTGTATCCAACCCGCAATGTTGGCCCATATGCGAATTTCTCAATGTTCTTGATCCCCTTGTAGGAGACTTTTAATGTATTGTTGGATTTATAAAGGTAGTCATCTCCCACATATTTGGAATGTGCATAAAGCATGTAACCAACCTTGAAACCGATGCCCATGGCAAATTTGCTCTTTGTTTTCAACCTGAATTCGAGGGGTAACTCAAGATAGGGCAACACAAGTTTGCTTCGTTTGTAATTTACTTTGGCCTCATCTATTTTTACAAACTGAAAGGAAATGCTGTCCCCCTGAAACCTGTAATTCCAATAGAGGTTATGTACACTGATGCCTAATCCCATAGCAAAACTGAAGTTGCTTTTCCCAAAAGGCATGTTATAGGTGCCGAATACCTGCACCCCCTGGTTGATGGCGCGGGTTTTCATTCCTGCTGGTTTATTCATCCAGATATCGTTAAATAATCCCACACCGATGCTTACCCGCTTTTTTGCTGAAGCATTAACAACCTGCGAATGGCTGCTGTTTGGGAAAAGGATCATTAAACATAAAATTGCGGTGAACAAACTTATCAGGGTTTTCTTGAAGCTTTTCATAGGATATGTATTTGCGGGTTACAAAAGTAACTAATAAATAAGCTATATAACGTTTAAAAGTCCTGAAAATTGATTCAGCCCCATAAGTTTTCAGGATAAACACCGCTCCGTACCAGTTCACGAATGCTTTTAACCACTGTTTCGCGGTCTTCCTTATAGGTCATCCCAAACCACTTTTCGTGGCAGTGAAGGATCTTCACCGTGATCTGCCGCGATTTAATCAGTTCATTGATAACCCCGGGGATATAATACTCAGCTTTCAGGTCCGCTGCATTATTTTCAATGAAAGTTTTAAAGCCTTGATCCAGAAAACTGAACAATGACGGGGTAAAACCCCAGAAATTCATGGATACAAGGCTGTTGCCGGGGATTAGCACAGGTTGTCCTTTGTCATTTTTATAGGCGATCCCCGTTTCCATCCGCTCAATATGGGTGCGTTCGACCACATCGACCAGGAAGGAGTCAGGGTCAGCCTGACAAACTCCGCGTGAAACGGCGCCGAATTCCGACAAAGTGTTGGAAACCTGGTATGCCACCATGCAATAATCTTTTGCCCGGTCAGGGGCCCGGTTCCTGTAATACGCGGCCAGGGTTTCGAAGGCGCCACGGCCATAAAAATCATCGGCATTGATCACGGCAAATGGTCCGTTTATCCTGCCACCGGCCATCATCACCGCATGACCGGTACCCCAGGGTTTGCTCCGGTTGTCGGGGATCGTGATGCCTTCGGGTACCATCCAGGTTTCCTGAAACACATAATCTATGCTGATCTTTTCTTTAAGCCGCTCCACAAAAGTCTCCTTGAAATCAGCCTCGATGGCCTCCTTGATTATAAAGATCACCTTGCCAAAACCCGCCTGGATAGCATCATAAATCGAATAGTCAATAATGGTCTCCCCCGAAGGGCCAACCTGGTCAAGTTGTTTGAGGCCACCGTAACGGCTGCCCATACCGGCAGCAAGGATTAAAAGGGTTGGTTTCATAGGAGGGGTTGGGGTGGGGTCCATTTCCATTTACGAATTTTATGACCTGACAATGCATAGTAAAAAATGAACATATAGCAAGGGATCAGGATCCAATATGCCTGGTGGTGGTTGAAACGGTCGACCAACCAGCCATAAAACAGCGGCAGAAGGGCGCCCCCTGCAATCCCCATGATCAGCAGCGACGAACCGATCTTGGTAAACCGGCCCAGCCCGTCAATCGCAAGCGGCCAGATAGCAGGCCACATGATGGCATTGGCAAGCCCCAATAAGGCAATGAAGAAAACTGACAATTCGAAGGGGAGCACCACTGAAATACCTGTCAGGCCGATTGACATGGTCGTTTGGTAATGGACTCCTGCAGTGAAAATAGCCAACACGCCAAAACTAATGCCCAGTAAGGCTGAGATCATCAACGCCTTGTCCTGTTTCAGGTATTTTGGTATGGTGACGATCCCGATGATATAACCCAACACCATGGCCGCCAAAGTATAGGAAGCAAAATATTTGGAAAGTTCAAATGAAAACCCCTGAGCCTTCCCGTAGTTGATGATGGTATCAACCGCCACCACCTCCACACCTACATAAACGAAAATGGCGACTACCCCCAAAACGAGCTGTGGAAACTGAAAGATGCTGGTCCTGTTAACGTTGGCCGATGACGTTTTTTCGTCCTCCTGATCTGTATCGATGTCGGGAAGCGCCGAAAACCGAAGCAAAACCGCCAGGATGACCAATACAACCGCCATGATAATATAAGGAAGGATGATCCTCCCGGCCAGTTCATTGAGCGCTGTTACCCTGTGCAGTTCATCCATGGCGCTGAGCAGGGTTCTGTCAAACCGATCCATCCCCTTTAAAACAATGAAACCCAATACCAACGGACTGATAACCCCGGCGATTTTATTGCAAATCCCCATAATACTGATGCGTTTGGCTGCGCTTTCGAGCGGACCCAGGATCGTAACATAGGGATTCGCGGCAGTTTGAAGTACCGCCAGTCCTGTCCCCTGCACAAAAAGGCCCGTAAGGAAGAGGCCGAACATACGCGAATAGGCCGCAGGGATAAAGATCAGCGCACCAATAGCCATCAGGATCAATCCCAGGGACATCCCTTTTTTAAATCCGGTTTTTTTCAACACGATTGATGACGGGATGGCCATCACAAAGTAGGAGATGTAAAATGCAAAGGCGACGAAATAGGATTCAAAATTTGTTTTTTCACAGGCAGTCTGTAGAAAGGGGATGAGCACGGAATTAAGCCATGTCACAAACCCGAAAATGAAGAAAAAAACTCCGATGATCGTGATCGAAAGGATGTAATTTCCCTTTGTCCGGTCGGTGAGCGGTATTCCTGCCTGATGTGCCATGAGAAGAATTTGGTGACGACTGTGGTCAGATTCGGTCAGGCAAAATTAGATATTTATCTTAAACCAAACCTTCCAGGTTTCTAAAACCTGGAAGGTTTTATGAAATGAAGGGGTTTTTATGCTTGACGATCCTGCCTTCGACAATAAAAATGACCGATTCGGCAATGTTGGTCGAATATCCGGCGATGCGGTCAACCTGGGAAAGAATGATCAACAGGTTGGTCGCCACAACGATCACCTCTGTTTTATGCATCATCTCATCCAGTATCCGGGCTGAAACGGCCTCTACCTTTTCTTCAATGGCATTAGCTGAGAGGAAAATGTCTTTCACAAACACTGTGTTGCGTGTATGCAGGATGTTTATGACATCTTTGACGATCAGATCGGCCATACTGGCCAGCTCATCCACGTGCAGTTCGGTCAGTATTTCCTTGTAATCACTGACTCCTTCTATTTTTTCGGATATATTTACTGCCAGGTCGCCCAACCGTTCAAGGTCGTTGTTCATCTTGAGCGCCGACATGATCAGCCGCAGATCTGTGGCCACCGGCTGGTTAAGGGCAAAGATCCGCTGGCATAACTTGTCTATCTTCACATCCAGTTTATCCACTTTGTTGTCCTGCTCAATAACCTGCCTTGCCAGTTCAAGGTTGCCGGTCAGCAAAGCATCCAGGGCGTTATGGATCTGTTCATACACCAGGCTTCCCATTTTAAGGATCCGATTATTTAGTTTCTCAAGTTCTTGTTCAAAATGCCGTTCCATATGATTATTTTATTTTAATGGCAGTAGAATAAACATTAAATTAATTAATTTCTCTGAATTGCCCCTGGCTTCAGCCAGGGGATTGGATTACGCCTCACAACCGGGCTTTAGCCCAATAGAATTTACCCGAACCGCCCGGTGATGTATTCTTCCGTATGTTTCTTATCAGGCGTAGTAAATATTTTCCTGGTCTTGCCAAATTCGATCAGCTCGCCCAGGTAAAAAAAGGCTGTAAGATCGCTGACACGGGCGGCCTGTTGCATGTTATGTGTTACAATGACAATGGTATAATCCTTTTTCAACTCAAATATCAATTCTTCGATCTTCGCTGTCGAGATCGGGTCCAGCGCGCTGGCCGGTTCATCCATCAGGATGATCTCAGGTTCCACCGCGAGGGTGCGGGCAATGCACATGCGCTGCTGCTGGCCCCCCGACAACCCCATGGCCGAATCGTGCAGCCGGTCTTTCACCTCTTCCCATATAAAGGCCTTTTGCAGCGACGATTCCACGATCCCTTCAAGGTCTGATTTTTTGTTAATTCCATTGATCCTGGGGCCATAAGCCACATTTTCGAAAATAGACTTGGCAAATGGGTTTGATTTCTGGAAAACCATTCCCACTTTTTTTCTGAGGTTCACCACATCGATCTGCTTGTCGTAGATGTTGACCGAGTCCACCAATACCTCCCCTGTGATCCTCACACTGTCGATGAGGTCATTCATGCGGTTCAGGGTCCGGAGAAAGGTGGATTTCCCGCACCCCGACGGCCCGATGAAGGCAGTAACCTCCTTTTCGGGAATATCAAGGGAAATGGAATTCAACGCCATGTTGGCGCCGTAATACAGGGTTAAATCCCTTGTTTTGATTTTTATATCTTTCATTCTTCAGCGTTCTTCATGTAAACCTTCCAGGTTTTAAAAACCTGGAAGGTTTTAATTTCATCTTGCTTTCCGGCGTAGTCTCGAGCGGATAATAACGGCTGCCAAATTTAAGGTAAATGTGAGCAGCAACAATACCATGGTCGTGGCAAACTGAATGGATAGGGATTCATCTACATTGGCCGACTGGGTAGCCATGATGTATATATGATATCCAAGGTTCATAAACTGGTCGCTCAGCGATGTGGGAAGCGTTGCCAGGTAATAGGCTGCCCCTGTAAACAGGATCGGGGCCACCTCTCCTGCGCCGCGGCTCACCGCCAGTATCGTGCCGGTCATGATCCCCGACCGGGAGCCGGGGATGACGATCCGTTTTATCGTTTCCCACTTTGTAGCGCCAAGGGCGAGACTCGCTTCACGCAATTCGCGGGGTACTGCGCGGATGGCCTCCTCAACAGATACGATCACCACGGGTAGTGTCAGCAAAGCCATGGTAAAGCTTGCCCACAGGATATTGGGCTGCCCCCACTTCAACTGGCCTCCGAGAAAAACATCATCCATGCCGGTCCCCACGAACTTGATGAAAAATCCTAACCCGAACAATCCGAAAATAATGGAGGGCACTGTCGCCAGGGTTCTTACGGCAAATCGTATGGATTGAGCAATTATTGAATTCTCACGGGCATATTCTGTCAGATAAACAGCAGTGATAGCTCCGAAAGGGACCGCGGCAATCGACATGATCAGCACCAGTAAGACCGTTCCGTAAATAGCCGGGAAGATACCCCCTTTCATCATTCCGTCTTCAGGAAAAGCAGTGAGAAATTCCCATGAAAATGTTCCCTTTCCACCATTGATGATCACCACCAGGAGGATTATGATCACCGCAATGATCAGGATGGCGGAAAATGCGGTTAAGCCGATGAATAACCCTCCGGTGATAGCGTTTTGTCTTCTCATGACTGTTTCCCCTGAAAACGTTTGACCAATTTCCCCTTCACGTAGAATTCAGCCAGGGCATTGAGGCTGAAGGTAAAGATAAAGAGCAGCGAACCTATCAGGAAAAGCACATTATAATGTGTATCGCCAAAAACGACCTCCGCCATCTCAGCGCCGATGGTGGCAGCCAGGGTCCTTACCGATTCAAAGGGATTGACCGAAGTCAGCGCTGCATTTCCTGTGGCCATCAGGGCGATCATGGTCTCTCCGAAAACACGTCCGATGCCAAGCAGGATCGCGGCAAAAATTCCCGGTGTGGCTGCCGGGAGGGTCACGAATAAGGCAGTCTGCCAGCGCGAAGCGCCCAGCGCCAGACTGGCTTCTGTATAAGTTCGGGGCACCGCTGTAAGCGCATCCTCAGTGATGGTGAATATGATCGGTATAGCGGCAAGGGCCATGGCAACCCCACCAACGAACGCGTTAAGCCGGCCATCGTATCCGAAAATATCCTGAAAAAAACTTGCCATCACCATCAGGGCAAAAAAACCGATGACCACAGATGGAAATCCGGCCAGCAATTCAATGGCCGGTTTGATAATTTCCCGCAACCAGTAAGGCGCAAAAGCGGCTGAAAAAAGGGCGGCCAGGATGGCGATAGGGGCCGCGAACAACATGGCGATCAGTGTAATCTTTAAGGTGCCGACAAAAAGCGGGATCAAGCCATATCTTGGATTGTCGGAAACAGGCAGCCATTTCTTACCCAAAAGACTTTTTACGGTAGCTTTTTCCGATCCGTGATCACGGTTATCTTCCACCATGACCTGGTGATCCATCATCAGCGAATCTGCCTCGATCACCCCGTATTGCTCCTGCCCGGATGCATTGACCGGCCCGGATGGTTCGAGACCATATTGCTCCTGGCCCAAAGCGTTGGTCGCCACATTCGTGTCACCACCGTATTGTTCCTGCTGTTGAACATTTTCAATCTTTGCAGCATCTTTCTTCGTGGAAGCAAAAATGGGAAGGGACTCCTTGAAAACAAAGAAAAAGATCAGTACGATGATCGTGATCGATAAAAACGCCACCCCTGTGATGATCTTCTCAGCAAGAAATTCCGATAACCTGAATCTCTTTTTCAATGACTCCCTGCTGAATACGAAGCCAGTTTTTTCTATTGGTTCTTTCATTTACAATCAAACCTATCGTACCGGGAAATATCCAACCTCTGCCACCAGTTTCTGTCCTTCAGCGCTGAGGATCCAGTCAATATACGCCTTCATCTCTCCTGTTGGCCTGTTTCTCAGATACATATATAAATAACGGGCGATCGGGTATTGCCCGCTTTTCACGGTCTCTGTATCGGCAATATATGCCGGACTCTTGTCATCTTTTTTCACTGCACAATGTTTCACGCCGGCAGCATAGGCGGCCCCGCCGTAGCCAATCCCAAATTTATCTTTCGAAATGGCATTCACAACAGCGGCTGTGCCTGGTAATGTCTGGCACCTGGCGGCATAATCAGCTTTGACAACATGGTCCTTAAAAAAGACATAGGTTCCGGAACTGTTCTCCCGACCGTACAATTTGATATCCTGATCGGGTCCGCCGACTTCTTTCCAGTTGCTCGTTTTTCCCGAGAAGATGTTACTCAATTGTTTTAGTGATAATTCCTTAACCGGGTTTGATTCATGTAAAAAAATGGTAATGCCATCCTTGGCGCAGCGAATCTCCACCCCAAGAGAAGCATAACGGTCTTTCAGTTTATCCATTTCCGATTGTTTCATCGAACGGCTTGCATTGCAGATATCGGTGGCGCCATTGATAAGGGCGGCGATGCCGGTACCGGAACCTCCTCCGGTTACCTGGATGACTGCTCCCGGGTGTGATTTCATATAAACTTCAGCCCATTTCTGAGCAAGGATCACCATGGTATCTGAACCCTTTACCGTTATTTTTTCAGGAGCGGGCATAAAGGCGAAACTCAGCAAGGCAATCATTATGATTGCTGCCATTCCAATTTTTGTTTTCAACTTTTTCATACTTTTTATTTTTTAAAATTACTTTTTTTTTTACTTCTTTGGTCTATCTTTTAGGAGGGTGTCTCAAAAGTCCTTTAACCTTTTGAGCCACCCTCTTGGGGTGGAGTTCAGAACTTCGCCTGCAACCGCAGGGTCAGTATGTTTTGTTTGATCAGATTCATCGGGATCTCATAAGCAAGCATGATTTTAATGTTATCATCAAAATAATAGCTATAGGCCAACGTAATGGTCTGGTACTTGATATCACCGGCGCCACTTTTCAAACTGTTGCTGACGATTGTTTTTGTCGGTGTGTTCGTTGCAATAACAGGATCGGTACCAACATAGGTGAAATTATTGGTTGTAACGGTCTTTACACCGGCATCCCATTTGGCAATACCGATCTGGTCTGATGCAACCTTGGTGTTGGGATCGTAATAGTCATAGCGAACCGCTACCTGATGGCGCTTCCCGATATTTTTGATCAGGTAAATATAATAACCGCTGAAACTTTTTTCAATGGCCGGCCGGCTGTTTGTGGTGTTTGTAGTAAGCGTGGTCAGGGTGAGTGTGTCATTTTTCAGCGCAGAGGTCATTGGACTTACAACGCTTGCTTTGGCCGAATAGCCTGGTGTTCCATTTACCCCGAAGATATATTCGCCTTTAAGGGCAAGACCACCTAGAAAGTCAAAATACAACTGACCCTCAAACCCTACCCAGTTTTTCCTGATCAGTTTACCGGTATTATCAACTGCTTTATTATAGGTATAGTCTGCGTTGAGCACATCCATGGTATTGGCCTTGATCTTGCCATAATAGCCATGTGCGCCGATGCCCAGTGCGCCGATCTGTCCGAGTTTGAAAGTATAGGTTACGCGCCCCATGAAATCTTTATGATTGTCAAAGTCATTGTTTTCGGGGTTGATATTGTTGCCGGAAGCATCGGGAATGGTAAGGCCGTCGTTGCCGTTAAACAAAGCCAGTTGGATTTTCAAGGGCACTGATGGAGGCGCTATCTCCAGTTTGGCGCCAATGGCGCGTTCGTCGGGATAAATGGCACGGATCACGCGCGAACGCTCAGGAACTTCCCGGCTGCTGGAGGAATATTCAACTTCATAGGCGGGTCTGTTGAATCTCCCCGCCCATAATGAGAAGGTCTTCAACCATCGGTCGTTCAATTGAACATAGGCGTCTTTCAGTACAAATTTGCCAAAGGTGAAATCGGGTTGTAATACGAATGCGACCCCATCGGTGGGGGCATACTGAAATTTGACCCTCACCCTGCGCAGCATGAATATGTTATCGGAAGAAACACTGGATGCTTCATAATGCAGGAACTGAGCCTGGATATATCCGGACAATTTGATCTTGGTTAGTTTAGCCAGGTCTGCCTCCGCATTCGAAATCCGCTCTTCAACACCACTGATCTTATCTCTCAGGGTGCCAACGTTTTCTTTAAGGGTATCCTGTTCTTTTTTAAGGTCACTGACCTGGACCTGCGCCAGAATTCCAGTTGAAAGAACCAGCATCGGGATTATCAATACGAGGATCAAAAGAATTTTCGTGACTTTTTTCATTTAATTGGGTTTTAATTTGTGGCAAAGGTATCTCACCCTTTTACAGGCCATGTTAACAAATGATTACCATAAGGTTAAATAATTGTTAACAAATAAAATAAATCAGAACCTGAGTATGGTGTTGAAAAACCTGAACTACTTAACCGAAGTCAGGAATATAATGGTAAACGAGGCTCCCGGATTATTGGTAACAATTAAGTTCGCCTCAATCTGGCTGCAAAGGATCTGCACCACCTGCAACCCCATTGTCTTGAACTGGTCAAGTTTAACACCATCAGGCATGCCAATGCCATCATCCTGCAACTTCAAAGTATTGATTCCAGTTTGAGGATCAATGCTGAAACTGATCCCTATTTTTCCTGCCCGCCCTTCCGGGAATGCATGCTTGTATGTATTACTTAAAATCTCATTGATGATCAATCCAAGGGGAATAGATGTTTCAATATTCAACACGACTTCATCTGCTTCAACGGTCAGTTCAACATCACGGCGATTGTAGGTACCTGCGATGACCGAGGCGAGCGACCGGAGGTATCCCGGAAATGATATCTTCTCAAAATCTGTTGACCGGTATAACATTTCGTGCACAAGCGACATGGTGCGTATGCGCAACTGCAAATTTGTCAATGATTGCAACACCTCCTGGTTTTTTGTCTGAGACATCTGCATGTTGATCAGGCTGACAAGTATGGCGAAATTATTCTTCACCCGGTGATGAATTTCCTTCAGCAGATTTTCTTTTTGTTTAGTTCCTTCCATGATTTCCAACTCTTTAGTTTTACGTTCCTGAATGTCGCGTGTAACTCCGACCACCCCCTTGAAATCACCATTGATCGGATCGAACAATGGATTCAAAATCGATTCAACCCAAAAAATAGTACCATCCTTTTTTAATGCCTGATAAGCAAATTGTTGCGAAGACCGTGATTCCAGCATTTCGCTGAACTTTGACTCGGAATATGCATGATAATCGGGGTGTGTAAGGTCATAAGATGATTTTGTGATAATTTCTTCGGGTTCATACCCATATACCGTTACTGAAGCCGGTGAGGCATAGACCCTGTTCCTGTTGGAATCCATGTGGGTGATAAAATCCATTGAATTATCAGTGATAAATTTATACTGGCGTTCGCGTTCGCGGGTTTGCACATTAGCAGCTTCACGTTCCCTGATTTCATCCGATAACTGGTCATTGAGTTCCTCTCTCTGTTGCCTTACCCGGCTTATATATAACCATAAATATATGAAAGCAAACATGGAAAGGCCTGCAATGACCATCAAGACCTGTAGAACAATATATTGATAATCGTCGTAATTCGCCTTCAGGGATAGAATTTCGTACCTCCTGGCAATCGTCTTCCCTGACCTCTCCACCCGCTGAAGCTTTTGGTTTGCTTCAAGAATCGCAATATTGTTCCGGTTCCGCTCACGGCTGATATCATCATGAATGGCGTAATACCGCGCATAATAATCCATGGCTTTCTTGTAATTTCCATGGCGGAGGTAGAAGTGATATACATGACGATATCCGCTTTCGATCATGTTTTTACGGCCGAACCGTTGTGCAATGTTTAAACCTGAATCCAGGTACAGTTTCCCGGATTCTGAATTTCCAAGGTTATAATAATCTCCGGCTATATTAATCAATGAACTGCCAATAGATATATATGCATGGCCTCGCTGTCGAAATTCGAGCGCTTTCAGATTGTACTTCAGAGAAGTGCGGTAATCACCTTTCTTGTCATAAATGTGGCCGATGCGCGTAAACAGGACGCCCATAAACTCGTTGTCGGATGTATCTGCTTCCTGAAGTAACTGGTTAAAAAAAATCAAACCCTCGTCTATTCTGTTCGTATCCAGGGACAAACTTCCGATATAGTTCCGTAGCCTCAACTCCCCTTTCCTCTCCCTTGCCGTTTGAAATAATCCCAGCGCCTTGTTGAAATAATATATCGTCGTCTCACGATCACTCATCGATTGATAGGTCAGCGCCATGTGCTCATACAATTTCCCCTTAAGTGATATGTCGGATGTTTTATTGAGAAGCTTTGCGCCCTGTTGAAGATAGTTCAGCGACGTTTCATGGTTTTTGAGGTTGCGGTGAATCCTTCCAATATTTATTAATGCATTCGCTTCGCCTGCTGTATCCCCGGATACCTGGAAATTTTTCGTGGCAGCAAGATATTGTTCATGTGCCTGGATGAATTTATTTTTCCCTTCATAATAATCTCCCATCATCATCCTGACAATTGCCTTCAGGCTGTCGTTTTTTTCGAGTATCGCACCCTTGAATGCCGATACAAGGTAACTGAATGATTTTTGAGGCAGTTTGTCTTTGATCAGTTCTGCTATTTCAAGATACACTCCGATTTTTTGAACCTGGGTTTCGTGGGGTTTCACACGAAACAAACTGTCACGAACACACCTGTCTAAAGGGGTATTCTGTGCGAACAACTGAAAAGAAACAAGACCAAAAAAAATCGTGGCGGCGAGAAAACACTTCAGCATATAAAGGTGTCATCTTTGCGATCAAAGATATAACAAATATTGTACATTTTTACCATTAAAACATTCAATCAATTCGTTTGGTCCGTAACCTTAAACTATTGCTTACCACCGATACCGAACTAAAGGCCATAACGGCGCCTGCTATCATGGGGTTCAGCATAAAGCCGCTGAATGGATAGAGGATCCCGGCCGCTACCGGGATGGTGATGATATTGTAAAAAAATGCCCAGAAAAGATTCTGCCGGATGGTTTTAACCGTTTCATGAGACAGTTTCAGCGCAGTTACCAATTTTTCCAGATCCCCTTTGATCAGGGTGATCTGGGCGCTTTCAATGGCAATATCAGTTCCGGTTCCCATGGCGACTCCGATGTCGGCCATGGCCAGAGCCGGCGAATCATTTATGCCATCCCCCACCATGGCAACCACGAATCCCTGTTCTTTCAACCGCCCAACGTAAGTTGATTTTTCTCCGGGGGTGGCTTCGGCTTTGAAAAATTCGATGCCTGCTGCAGCGGCAATGTGTGCTGTAATGGAAACACTGTCGCCCGAAAGAAGATGAACCTGCAGTCCCATCTCCTGCAACCTGGCAATCGCTTTAGCAGATCCGGGTTTAATCGTGTCGGCCAGTGCGATCATGACAACGACCCTGCTGTTGCATGACACATATACGACCGACCTGGCCAGTTTTTTCAGTTTCATCTCTTCATTCCTGAATCCTTCGGGCACGGTGCATCCGCAATCGGTGATATACGTTCTGCTCCCGATGTGATAAAGGTCCCCTGCAAAAAATGCCAAAACGCCTTTTCCTGTTATGCTTTCAAAACCGGTAACATTTTCTGCCCCGGAATTTTGCAGTGATGACCCGCTATCTGTGTTGGTTTTGAAAAAATTCACCAAAGCCTGGGCGAAGGGATGTTCCGACCTCGATTCAATGGCAACAACTGCCCCACGGATATCACGACCTGCCTGTAAAGACGAGTTGTCAGTTTCGGTGTCCCATATCACCTCCGTCACCTGGGGTCGTCCGATGGTTACCGTGCCCGTTTTATCCAGAACGATGGCTGTTGTTTTGCAAAAAACTTCAAGACTTTGGGCATCTTTCACGAGGATACCGTGTTGTGCGGCTTTACCTAAACCGACCATCAGGGCGGTGGGTGTGGCGAGGCCAAGGGCGCATGGACAGGCGATGACCAGTACTGTTACGGCGGCAATAAATGCAAAAGGAGCGCCGGTATCGGGCTGCCATATTGTCCAAATGATGAAGGTGAGCAGGGCAATGGTTATGACGACGGGCACAAATATAGCGGCAATTTTATCGGCAACCTTCTGTATGGGGGCCGTGCTTCCCTGTGCCTGCTGTACCAGAGCGATGATCTGGGACAATAAGGTATCACTTCCAACCTTTTCAGCCACTACCTTAAGGCTTCCGGTTTGGTTGATCGTTGCGCCGATCACCTCCTCGCCAGGCCATTTATTGACCGGGATCGACTCGCCGGTGATCATGCTTTCATCAATAGCGCTGAACCCTTCAACAACGCGCCCGTCAGCAGGAATCTTCTCCCCCGGCCTGATCACCAGAATATCGCCTTGGACTATCTTTGAAATCAGCATCTCCTTCTCAACCCCATTGCGGATGACCCATGCGGTTTTCACACCCAATCCCATCAGTTTCTTGATCGCTTCGGAGGTTTTTCTTTTCGCCTTTTCTTCAAAATATCTGCCCAGCAGGATGAACGTTACAATTACCGCCGCAGCTTCAAAATAAACATGAGGTTCAAACCCGCGGCGTATAAGAAACTCTGGAAAAATGGTGTTGAATGTGCTGAAAATAAAAGCGCTGCCGGTACCAAGCGCCACCAGTGTGTCCATGTTGGCCGAAAAGTGCAGCATGCGTTTCCAGGCAATGATGAAAAATTCACGCCCAAACCAGCCGAGCACAGGGAAGGTCAACACCATCATGATCAGGTTTCCATTGGGTATGTGATGAAAAATCATGGCAATCAGCACAACCGGAAAGGAGAACGCTGCCGCCAGCATGGTGTTGAACTTCAATCTCTTTAACCGGATGGCTGCCAGGTCATGCTCCTCTTCCATGGATAGGTCACGGGTGATGAGCTTAAATCCAAGGTCGTCAACGGTCTTTTCAATCCGATCAAGTGAGATCACTAACGGATCATATTCCACCACCACCTGCTCGGAGGCAAGGTTAACACTGGCCGAATTCACCCCCTTCTGCGCCGAAAGCATGGTTTCAATGCTCCCAGCACATGAGGCGCACGACATGCCGTCAACGCGATATATGCTTTTTACTCTACCCATGTGTCATTGTCAATTATCACGCTACAAATTTAACTAATTCCACATTATAGTGGGGTGAGTAAAGTCAGGCCATTCCAGCATTTCAAGAAACGAAGTAGCCCCTACACAAAAAAATATTCAATTTTATTTATAATAAGTCTAAATTAAATAAAATTTAGTTGTAAATTGCACCCATATTTATATTTAACAATGTGTTCATTTAAAAACCTTTATATGAAAAATTTTATGATTTTGTTTGTGATCGCGGGAGTATTCGCTATGAATACCTATGCACAATCCGGATCAGGCAGCACTCCTCTGGCGGTAGAAACACTGCTGATGATACCTAAAAAAGGAATGGAAGAGAAGTTTGAAGCAGCCGTTTTGGCTCACAACAAGAAATTCCATCCCGAGGGTCCTTATGTAGCCGGATTGAGAAAGATAGAGTATGGCGAGCGTTCCGGATGGTATGTTTGGGTGTTTGGACCTACCACCTATGGTTCACTGGATACGAGGCCGACAAAAGAAAATGGCCATGCACTGGATTGGACCACCAACATTGATCCTCTTGTAGAGCAATATGGCGCAGCAGGTTATTGGAACTACAATACGGACCTTTCCTACGGACTGGATATTTTTAAAAAATCGAAACACTTAGAAACCTGGGGAATCGATCTGAAACCCAAACAATATTACCGGTTCAAGGCGCTGGTTGAAAAGTTGAGAAAGGTTTATGAATCGGAAGGTAAAACTGCTTTTCTGGTTCTCGAGAACAACCTGCATGGAAAGGATATCCCTGACGTGGCGCTGGTATGGAGTTTCGACACTTATGCAGCCTGGCAAAAAGACCCGGGCCCCAAGGCAGCCTATGAAAAAATGTATGGTGATGGTTCCTGGCAAACACTGCTTGATGAATGGATGGATATGATCAATGATTATTCTTCTGAAATCCGGTCCATTATTCGATAAAAATGAACCTCCCCGCCGCAGAGCAGCGGGGTATCATCGGGAATTATTTTCATTCGCCGCAAGCGGCGGGGAACTAACCCCGAAAGAGATTAGAAAAATTAATATGATAAAGGATATTAGTTTTCCAATATCCTGATATCAGAACCATTTGCTATTCTCCTTTTTTAACAGGATAAATTGAAAGTTAAACTTTCAATTTGTCCTGTTTCTGTTTATCTTTGCAAAAAAAGATCATGCAATATATTCAGCGGATTGAATCAGCAAGGATAAAAAAATATCTTGAGAATTTCCCGGCCGTTGCTATCCTTGGCCCCCGTCAATGTGGCAAATCAACATTGGCAAAATATCTTTTAAGAGATTATCCGGAAGCGCTTTTTTTGGATTTGGAAAATCCGGAGGACCGGATAAAACTGACAGATCCCGGTCTCTTTTTTAATCTTCACAAAGGGAAACTAATCTGTCTTGATGAAATTCAACGGGTTCCTGAACTTTTTCAGGTGTTACGTTCTGTGATCGATGCGAATAACAGAAACGGTCAGTTCCTGATACTTGGTTCCGCTTCCAGGGAATTGATCAGCCAGAGTTCAGAATCTCTGGCAGGAAGGTTGATTTACCAGGAACTCACCCCATTCCAGTATATCGAAATAGAAAGTGATTCACTTTTCGGATTTCAGCTTCGGGGCGGTTTCCCGCGAAGTTTTCTTGCGGTTGATGATGAAATGAGTTTTCAGTGGAGGAGAAGTTTCATAAGCACATTCCTTGAACGTGATCTCGCTCTTCTTGGGTTCGGATATCCGCCGGAAACCATGCGGAATCTTTGGATGATGTGTGCCCATCAACAGGGACAACTAAGTAATTTATCGAGACTTGGTCAATCTCTGGGTGTCAGTCATACCTCTGTAAGGAGTTACATTGATTTGTTAACAGAGACATATATGTTAAGGATCCTTCAGCCATTCAAGACAAATACCGGCAAAAGGGTTGTAAAAACCCCCAAGGTTTATCTCAGGGATACTGGGACACTACATGCATTGCTGAATATCCGGAGTTTAGAAGATCTTTTAGGTCATCCGGTTTTCGGAGCCTCATGGGAAACAATTGTAATTGAACAACTATTGGTTAGGTGGGAAGGAGATTTTGGATTTTACAGGACACCGGCAGGCGCTGAAATTGACCTTGTACTGGAGAAAAACGGGAAATTGATTGCCATTGAATGTAAGGCTTCGACGGTTCCCACTGTCGGACGCGAATTTTATTCCGCACTGGAGGATCTACAGATCGACGCTGCCATCATCGTTGCACCGGTTGGGGTCAAATACCCGCTGAAAAAAGGCGTTTGGGTGATGCCATTGACTGATGCCATCCATGAATTATTCCCACCGGCTGAACAAGATTGAAATTAAAAAAGGATAATCCGGGGCTGCCGTTAAAAAATTATATGGGGAGAACGCGAATGGCGAGGGCAGTTTATCCATAGTCATGTGTCCCGTGTCACGATGTTGACGGTTCACTATTTATTCAGGTTAATATATCTTTTCGCTGATAAATCAATCCTGAAACAAGGATGAGTAGGGCTGTCATCCCAAGAAACACTGCGACTCTCGTGAATTCAATACCATACCCGGGAGAAAGCACCGCTATGTTGACCCATTTGAAAGGACTGATGTATCCGAATATTCCGTCAACACCCGGCAACCTTGAGATGGTATACAGGAAATAGAGGATCAGGGTAAGACCCACACAGGAAAAGGTGACCGGCTTTGCACGTTTCATCATTACTGAAATAAAGAGTCCCAGAGTGCCGAAAAATCGCGACTGGATCAGCGGATCGAGTCCCGACGTAGGCTCGTCGAAGATCAGCAGTTCAGGCCGGTGGATCATGGCCTGAGTGATCGACACCTTCTTTTTATTGCCCATGGAAAGTTCAGGGATCTTCCGGCCGGGATCAAGGTTAAAAATATCAAGCAGGTTTTTAATTCTCTTCTCGTCTTTTTCCGCGCCATAAAATGCCGCCCCGAATTTCAGAAAATCCATCACGGTCATGCGGTCGTAAAGGTTTGCGTCGGAAGGAACATACCCGGTCCGGCTGCGGATCTTCTTCGAATCTTTTACCACATCAAGCCTGAAAATTAATTGGCGACAGGATGACAAAAGAGAGGTCGTCCTCCCGCACAGTTGGATTTTTCACTGAATTATCATCCTCCGGTCGGGGAAAAAACAGGTATCTTTGCCAAAGTGAGCTGTCTCTATTTCAGCGGACTTTGGATTTATAATGCATGCGTTCCAAGGAATTTCTTTGGTTCAGTCATCTTCGGTTATATTTTTTCATCTTTTGAGACAACCTCAGTTTAAATCTTCCGGTCAATGAAAACTTTATATTTACTTACAATCCTGTTGCTTGTCATTTCTGATCTATCCGCCCAGAACAGTCTGAACGACAATTCCCCCCTGAAGATCGGGAAGAACTACCGGATTTATCCCAGTAACGTTGCCCAGACTGAAGTTTTACTTGTCAGAAGTCCGCTGGATCAGAATACGATGTTCGTCGCATGCAACACCCTCAATTTTATCCCCTTCTTTATCAGCGAGGGTATATATACAACCACCAACGGAGGCGTAACATGGCAAGGAAATGATACCTGTACCGGCGACCCGATCGCTTTTCATGGCGGTGATCCGGGGATCTCGATCGATAAAAACGGCACTTTTATCATTACCCGATTGGGGAGATCCCCATTTGTAGGATTATATTCCCACTACTCACACGATCAGGGCCAGACCTGGTCGGCACAAAAAGTTATTTCGACCGATGACCTTGAGCGGGCAGCCCTGACTACGGATGCCAATCCGGCAACTTCATTTTTTGGCAGGACGTACGCCGCATGGGTAAAATTTGCGACTCCATTTCCACTGATGTTTGCCTATACCGACAACGGGGCTCAGACATGGACGGCGCCAAAACAGGTCAACAATCCCCCGGCCAGGTGTGCCGGAGGGGATCTCGCTATTGGTCCGAACGGCGAGGTTTACCTTTGCTGGGCCGGCGTAACAGATGTGTCGCCATTCAAGGAGGTCCAGGTAGGTTTTGCTTCTTCGTCAAACGGGGGAGGAACGTGGAATGTTATCGAAAACGCCTTCAGTGTCAACGGGATCACCGGGATTTTATCCAATAAAAATAACATCAGGGTAAACGGTCTTCCCAGCATCGCCGTGGATACGACAAAGGGTCCCCGCCGGGGATGGATCTATATCGTTACCACGCAGAAAGCCCAGGCGCCTGCCGGCGCCGATCCCGATATCATCCTCTTTCGCTCAGCCGATGGCGGGTCAACCTGGTCGGCCGGGATCAGGGTAAACCAGGATGCTCTTAACAATGGGAAAGACCAATACTTCCCGAATATACACATTGATAAATCCGGCGCTGTCGACATCATTTTTTATGATAACCGGACAACGACTACCGATTCAACCGGCGTATTCCTGGCCAGGTCGCTTGATGGTGGCGATAGCTGGACAGAGTATGAGATCAGTGACCATCATTTCAGACCTTACCCGATCGGAGGACTGGGGCAGGGTTACCAGGGCGACATCATTGACCTCACCTCCACCGATTCAAAGATATGGGCAGTATGGATGGATAACTCATCCGGCGATTATCAGATATGGACAGTCCCGATTGATTTTTCGAGCATAGGTGGGGTTGACGAAACCGGGCAGCAACCCAATTCGTCCGCGTTATATCAAAATTACCCCAACCCTTTTCGCTCGGCGACCAAGATCGGATACCGGGTCACCTCATCGGGTTTTGTCTCTTTAAAGGTGTTTGATATTTTCGGCATTCAGGTTGCTGAACCTGTGAAAGAGGTCAAATCCCCGGGATATTATGAAGTGACTGTCAAATCCGATGATCTGCAGGGCCACAATTCCCTTAACAGTGGCATCTTTTTTTACAGGTTCACAGTGAATGACCGGGTGGAGACCGGGAGGATGGTCAGCCTGAAGTAGTCCGGGTTGACTCGGGACATAATTGTTGACACTTTTCATAGCGGAAAAAGATTTTTTTCAACATGATACTGTATATCAAAGAAATTCCTAAATTTCGGGCGCAAATCAAAACATTAACCTTAATCCCATTTTACCATGACCAAAGCCGAGATCATTGAGCAGATCATCGCCCGGACGGGCATTGAAAAACCCACTGTCACCGTGACCGTAGAAGCAATTATGGATGTCATTAAAAAATCGATGATCCAGGGTGAAAACATTTATCTCCGGGGATTTGGAACTTTCCTGCTGAAAAAACGGGCAGAGAAGACCGGAAGGAACATTACCAAAAATACGGCGATAAAAATCCCAGCGCATATGATCCCGGCGTTTAAGCCGGCAAAAGAGTTCTCCGGTGAAATAAAAGCAAAGGTTAAAGTAAAATAATCCCAATCTTTTAATTAATCGATTGTTAGCGGATTGTATGTCCTGTCCTTTGGCCGGCTCTAAAAGTTGTGTCAATGTGACCAGGATACTTAATCTTTCTCGCAGTATCCTTTGAAATTATCCAGGATTGCCTGCCATCCGCCTTGTTGCAGTTCAACCGGGTTGATGGCGTATGCCAATCGTCACTGGCATTATTCCATTGCGTAATGTGATCGGGAGATGTCCAGCGTTTCCAGACTTTATCTATGGGGGCCCTGATGATTGACTGTACGGTAATAAATGTTTGTTTCTTCAACTCCATAAAGTGCGTATTATTCTGATTTTTCAACACAGTTGAACATCCACTGAACCCCGAATTTATCGGTACAACTTCCAAAATATGCTCCCCAAAACATATCCTGCAATTCCATGGTTATTATTCCGCCTGCAGATAAGGCATCAAATAATTTTTTAGTCTCGGCCCGCGTGTCAGGCTCGATATTTATATGAACGTTATTGCCGTGATCAACTTTAAACCCCATTGATTCTGGAGCATCAGTGCCCATTAAGATATGTCCCCCGGTTATTGGCAGTTCAATGTGCATGACGAGGTTTTTATCCTCCTCCGGGATATCAGGCATCCCTTCTTTGCCGGGTATATCTTTAAAACGTGCAATCCCTCCACCGCCGAAATCTCCGCCAAAAAAGGATCTGTAAAAATTAAACGCCTCCTCCGTATTACGGAGAAAATTGAGATAAGTACTTACTCGTGCCATAATTATTTAATTTGAAATTTGTTATTACTTATTTTTATTTAAACTAAAATAAAGGAATATTATTATAAACAAGCATATACAATTAGTGTCCTCATTTTTACCAATTAAGATTATTACAGGACCCGCAGAAAATTCCTATTTTTACCGCAAAAAACGCTATGCTTCCGATACCAAATCTGATCGTTATCTATACTTTTATTGTCATGGGGGTTGGTTTTGCGATCGCTATTTACAGGGTTATTAAGCAGGAGGGCAGTTTATGGGGAGATCCCTCTATCAACCCATTCCTTTTTTATTCCGGGAAGGTCACGATGTTTATCTGCTGGGGACTTACGCTGCTGAAAGCAATCTTTCCGGATTTTGGAGGGGTGGTTGTTCCCTTGTGGATTTCGTGGCCTGGCGCCTGCTTGTTATGTATCGGCACTGTCGTGTTGTTGCTTTCGTTTTACGGACTGGGGCCTTCGCTCAGGTACGGACTTCCCGAAAAGGAGACACGCCTGAAAACATCCGGATTATACCGTTTCAGCCGCCATCCCTTGTATATGGGAGTATTTCTGGTAACCTTTTCCTGCATGATCTTCTTTCCGAACATCCTGAATATTTCTGTGGGGTTGTATTGCATCGCCATGCAATACCTGATGATCGCGGGTGAGGAAAAATTTTTAGCTGAAAGGTTTGGGACTGAGTGGGAGGTTTACAAAAACAAGGTGAGGCGTTTTCTGTAATATCAAAGGTCGGTAAAAAAATATGTCACTTCCATGCTGAGAACATCGCCTTCAATGCCTCATTATCTTTTTGGTTATAAATAAAACCTTCCTTTTTGAAAGCTTCAAACCCCGTTACACCTTGTTTTAATAGGGGTTTCAATGTTCTGGCTTTATCAAGCTGTTTTTTTGCATTCACCGGATCATTATTGTAAAAGTACACAAGGGCCAGGCCGAGAATAGCATCAATTTTTTCGGGACGAATGGAGATGACTTTGTTGAAGTTGTCTGATGCCGATGAATAATCTTTCACAGCCAAGTAGCAGTATCCCAGGTTACCCAAAACGGTTAAATTCTCAGGATAAAGCTGTAACACCTGGTTATAAAAAATGATCGCGTTGGGGTAGTCCTCCTTATTAAGATACAACTCATTGACCATATTAATATAGCTCGGGTTTACAGGATCTATCTCATAGGCTTTAAAAATATCTGCGACAGCATCAGGATCATCAGGAGAAATGGATTGCTTCGCCAATCCACGGCTAAAATATGCACTTGCATCACCCGGATCGATTTCGATACACTTTGAATAATCGTCAATTGCGCCCTGTATATCATTGCATTCAAGTTTGGCTCCGGCACGGCAGAAGTATGCGGCTGCAAGGTCGTCTTCTTGGTCAATGCATTTAGTGAAATATATTATCTTTTCTTTCGGGTCAGAGGCATCAAGCCCTTTTTCAAACCAATCCGCATGTTGGGCGTCAAGCATCAAAGGAATCAGAATAATACCAAATAGAAGAAAAACTCTTGAATTCATGGCCATTATGTTTCAGGAATGCAATTTAGATAAAAATTATTCGTATCTTGTACAAATTCACAGATTTTAACTTTTTAGTAAACAAACGGATAATGAAAAAAGACACTTTGGAACACCGGATGATGCAGGAGAGCAATCGATTAAAGGTTCCCGATTCAAAATTACTCTCGGGTTCGCTTGCTGGTAAATATCCGGTTATTCTTGATGGAGGTAAGACGACAATATTTATTTCGGATCCAAGCAAAGAGGCAGAAACAAGAAAAAATTACGAAAACCGTCAGAGTAACAGGTTTATGGTCTTTTCCAAGAAACAAAAAGTATAATTTTTTTTGGGCTTCATGCAGGGAAAATCTGGCAGAAATCCTTAGATGGTTCGCCGGGTAAACACCCTGAAAAGAGTCTGATAAACGCGATTTGGTTTTATTATCTTATCTTTGCATAAAATACGGTGATATAAATACTTTTCCTGTAATTCCCCGATCGGAATATCCGGTCTTTGCAGGTTTTGTGCTGACAAGTTTTTAATTTAAAACCAAATATATATGGCGGGTTCACAACAGACCTTTAACAAAAAAGATAAAGAAAAAAAGCGATTAAAGAAGCGGCTGGACAAGCAACAAAAATTCGCGGAACGGAAGTCAAACTCACCAGGTGGCGGATTGGATAACATGATTGCCTATGTTGATCAAAACGGGAACATTACAGATACCCCACCCGATCCGGCAGACAGAAAGAAGATCGATGCAGGAAGCATTGAGATTGGCGTTCCCAAAAGGGAAGTTGTGGAAGTATCACCCATACGAAACGGAAGGGTCGAGTATTTCAACCATTCAAAAGGATTTGGTTTTATCAAAGAAAACGATACACAGGAGAAATTTTTTGTACACGTCCACGCTTTGACCGAAGAGATCAGCGAGGGAGATAAAGTCACGTTCGAGATCGAACGCGGGTTTAAAGGGATGAGCGCCGTGCGGGTAAATAAAGCTTGAGCGACCCACAATAATCAATTGAATCACAACGATTTGTGAATTTTGATTGTAGCCCCACCAGGAATCGAACCTGGATTTAAAGTTTAGGAAACTTCCGTTCTATCCATTGAACTACAGGGCCCGGAAATGATTTACGATTGAATGAATTACGAATTAAGGGTTATGAAAGGTGATTCGTAAACTCCAACATTTCTATCTGCAAAATTAATACTTTTATTTAATATCAGCGCCATTCACCGCCCCATCATCAGGGGTGACGAAGAACAGGGCGCCGTCGGGATTTTCGGCCATCAGGATCATCCCCTGCGATTCGATTCCCTTGAGTTGGCGGGGGGCGAGGTTTACCAGGATGCAAACCCTTTTGCCAATGATCTCTTCAGGTTTGAAAAACCCGGCAATCCCCGAAACCACGGTTCGCGTATCGAGACCGGTATCTATCTTCAGTTTAAGCAGCTTATCAGTCCTGGCCACTTTTTCTGCCTCGATGATGGTACCGGTGCGAATGTCCATTTTGGAGAAATCTTCGAAACCGATGGTATCTTTGGCAGGTTGGATGGGCGACATGGCCTGAGCGGCCTCGTTAGCCTGTTTTGTGTCCAGAAGTTTTTGCACCTGGGCCTGGATGACAGGGTCTTCGATCTTTTCAAAGAGGAGTTCCGGCTGGTCAAGAACATGGCCCGGCTGAAGCCAGTTCAGCAAGGTGGCCTCTTTCCATTTGAAAGCGGGCAGGTTCAGTGTTTTCCTGATCTTTGCGGCAGAGAAAGGCAGGAATGGTTCTGAAACAATGGAGAGTTGGGCGCAAATCTGCAGGGAGAGGTTCAACACAGTCCCCACCCTGACCGGATCGTTGCTGATAACTTTCCACGGCTCATTTTCCGTGAGGTATTTGTTTCCCAGCCGGGCCAGGTTCATCATCTCCGATAATGCTTCACGGAAACGGTATCCATGGATGCTCTCTGCAATCTTGCCTGGGAATTGCCGCATCTCCGCCATCATCGTTTTGTCGGAGTCGGTGAATGTAAAGGCATCAGGAACTTTTCCCTCAAAATATTTATGTGTCAGAACGATGGTGCGGTTAACAAAATTCCCTAAAATGGCCACCAGTTCACTGTTGTTCCTTGTCTGGAAATCTTTCCAGGTAAAATCGTTGTCTTTGGTTTCGGGTGCAGCCGAGGTGAGCACATACCTGAGGACATCCTGCTTGCCGGGGAATGCCTCCAGGTATTCGTGAAGCCAGACTGCCCAGTTTCGTGAAGTCGATATTTTGTCGCCCTCCAGGTTCAGGAATTCGTTGGCCGGAACATTATCCGGGAGGATATAGGTGCCTTCGGCTTTAAGCATCGCCGGGAAGATGATGCAGTGAAACACGATGTTGTCCTTGCCGATAAAATGTACCAGTTTGGTTTCAGGGTCTTTCCAGTATCTTTCCCATTCCGGGGTCAATTCCCTGGTTGCGGAAATGTAGCCGATGGGCGCGTCGAACCAAACATACAACACTTTTCCATCGGCGCCATCAACGGGAACTTTCACCCCCCAGTCGAGATCGCGGGTAACGGCACGCGGCTGCAACCCCTGGTCGATCCACGACTTGCATTGACCGTAAACATTGATCTTCCAGTCATCTTTATGACCTTCGAGGATCCATTCCCTCAACCAGGGTTCATACTGGTCGAGGGGAAGGAACCAATGCCGTGTTGCCTTCAAAACCGGTTTGTTTCCGCTGAGCACCGATTTGGGTTCGATCAGGTCGGTGGCATTCAGCGAGGTGCCGCATTTTTCGCACTGGTCGCCGTATGCCTGGTCATAACCGCAATGGGGGCAGGTTCCTGTGATGTACCTGTCGGCCAGGAACTGACCGGTTTCCTCGTCGAAATACTGCTCTGAGACCTTCTCGATGAACTGCCCGGCATCGTACATCTTGCGGAAGAATTCAGAAGCCGTTTCATGATGAATTGGATCGGATGTGCGGGCATAAATGTCAAAGGAGATGCCAAAATCAGCGAAAGATTTTTTAATGATGCCATGATATTTGTCAACGATGTCCTGGGGGGTTATCCCCTGTTGCAGCGCCCTGATGGTGATGGGTACGCCATGTTCATCTGATCCTCCGATGAAAACGACATTTTCTTCATTCATACGAAGAAAACGAACATAAATATCAGCCGGTACGTAAACGCCGGCAAGGTGTCCGATATGGATGGGCCCGTTGGCATAAGGGAGGGCGGAGGTAACGGTATATCGCTTGTATGAAGGTTTGTCGCTCATGGGATCGGGCTCAGAGAATTAACTAATAATGAGGGGCAAAGATATGAAATTATGAAAAATGCCGGTTCAATAATTATTCAGCAGGATAAGCCTGAAAAGCCGGTCTGGTATCTGCCTTTTTTTTACTTTTGGCGTATGATTACGCCACCCTATCTTAAAAAGAACGATAAAATCGGTATTGTCTCTCCTGCCCGCAGCATCACTTTCGAAGAGGTGCATCCGGCCATCCGGTTTTTTCAGCGGAATAACCTGGAGGTGATCCTGGGGAGCTACATCTTCAGCCGGCAGCATCAGTTTGCCGGATCGGACGAGCAGCGTTGCCGGGATTTTCAGCAAATGCTGGATGATGAGAAAATCCGGGCGATTGTTTGTTCGCGGGGGGGGTATGGCACGGTACGGTTCATCGACAGGCTGGATTTTACTAAATTTCTTCAGCATCCGAAATGGATCGTGGGGTACAGCGATGTTACGGCGCTTCATGCACATATTCACCGGCAATTCGGAATAGAGACGCTCCATGCCACTATGCCGGTTAACATTAAAAGTGAGTACCCGGATGAAACGTTGCAAACAATGGCGGATGCGCTCTTCGGGAGGCAGATCACACATTCCTGTCCCGGGTCCGCCCTGTCGCGTAATGGTAAGTCAGAGGGATTGCTTATCGGCGGCAACCTTTCGATCCTTTACAGTCTGATGGGTTCTGTTTCGGAACCCGATTTTGCCGGAAAAATACTATTCCTTGAAGATGTGGATGAATATCTTTACCACATCGACCGGATGATGATGAACCTGAAGCGGGCAGGGAAATTAGGTAAACTGAAAGGGTTGATCGTAGGGGGAATGACCAAAATGAATGATAATGCCATTCCGTTTGGAAAGACCGCGAACGAGATCATCGCCGATGCAGTGAAGGAATATAAATTTCCCGTTTGTTTTGATTTCCCGGCAGGTCACCTGGATACGAACCTGGCCCTGATCATGGGAAGGAAAGCCCGTTTTAGTGTTGACGATGTGGTTGAACTCGCATTTTATTAACAACTTGTATTACCTTTTCAACTTTCCCCGATTAATCGAAAAGTAACCGCGAGGACGCAAAGCGTCTGTAAATTATGAGCGACCATATTGAATTGGGAAAAAAGGGCGAGGAGATCGCTGTTGCCCATCTTACAGGATTAGGCTACCGGATACTTGAAAGGAACTGGCGATTGGGGAAGGAAGAGATCGATATCATTGCCCGCGACGGCAATTTTGTCGTGATCGTTGAGGTGAAAACGCGTACGTCGAATGCATTGGCAGAGCCAGAAACTTCAGTGACAAAAAGTAAGCAAAGGATCCTGGTTCGAACGGCAAATGCATATATTAACTATCGCAAGCAACAGGGCGAAGTACGGTTTGATATCATTACTGTTCTGGTCCGTCAGGAGGGTGAGACCATCAATCATATCGTTGACGCCTTTTACGCGACCCGTTCCTGATCATTTTCTCCCGAAATCGGCAGGGATCTCACCCCAGAACTCAGTTTCCCATTTCAGGACCTTATTGGGCCATCTGTTTTCATGGAGCCACTTCAGCGCCCTGTCAACAAGCTCGAACAGTTTTTGATTTTTCGGGGAGACAACCAGATTGGTGTTGATGGCCTTTTTACGCACCCAGGCAATGGCTGTGCGTGAATCGGAGTAAACCGGCCAATCGGAATTCCTTTGCTTGAGGTAAGCCAATGAATGTACAATACCCAGAAATTCGCCCAGGTTGACCGTGCCTTCGGGAAAAGGGCCCATGCGAAAGAGTTCCGCGCCCGATTTTGTATCCACACCACGGTATTCAAGGATCCCCGGGTTTCCTGCGCAGGCAGCGTCGGTGCAGATGCTGTCGGCGATAGGTACTCCGATCAGGGGGTTGGCGCAGGTGATCTTCTTAGGGGCATTCAGCCCTTTGGTCATGTACTTCCGGGGATCGTCGTTCAACGCGCTTTTTGCGAGGTCAAGTGTGGGAAAACCCTTGTACAGGGCACCCATGAACCCTTCAACCTGTTTTTTGCAGTCATCCCAGCTTTGGTAAATACCGGGTTTTTTTCCCTGCCAAACGACGTAGAACTTGTTTTTGGGCATTGTTCAGATTATCGTGCAAAAATACATTTTTACCTCACCGTCACAAAATATCGCACCTACGGAGCGAATCGTCCAGGGGATTATACGGGCAACCAGAGTTGCGCTCCAATGGAGCGATTAAACATGAATCAAACACCATCATCAAGACGGCCCCATCGGGGCCCGATTCTGGTAGCACGTAATGTTGAATGTTCCCAGGCGCTCCGTAGGTGCGCAATTATTTCAATCAAAAAAATCGAATAAATAGTTTTCATCATATTGTACGTCCATGTTTTTGAGCAGGCCAAGGTATTCCTTCCGAAAAGATTTCCGTTGATGATGTTGTTCCTGATTCAGGATGTATTTAATCACACGGTCACGCTGAGAACGGCTGTAGGAAAATATTCCGTAGCCTTCCTGCCAGTGAAATGGTCTTTTTGACATTTTGTGTGTGTTAATATAAAAGGAAGAATCTGATTTTATATCCCTTACCAGATCGGGAATATAAATAGAAGGGGATAATCCTGCGAAAATATGGACATGGTCGGTAAAACCATTGACTGCAAGGGATTTTTGTTTTTTCCCTTCAATGATTCCATAAATGTACCTGAATAATTCATGCCGAAATTCCTTGAGGATGAGAGCTTCACGATGTTTTACAGCGAAAACAATGTGCATGCTTATTTGACTGTAGGTGTTTGCCATAATGATGTTTATATATGCTTAATCGGGAAAATCGCAAAAGGTAATACATGACAATAATAATTTCGCACCTACGGAGCGAATTGTCCGGGGGATTATACGGGCTACCAGCGTTGCGCTCCTATGGAGCGAATGCACCCCCTCTCCGTGTTGGAGAGGGGGTGCAGGGGGTGAGGTAATTAATCATAAATCAAACACCATCATCATCCCGGCCCCATCGGGGCCCGATTCTGGTAGCACGTAATGTTGAATGTTCCCAGCGCTCCGTAGGTGCGCAATTATATTTCGATACAATAACCATCGACAAATTGTGTTATTTCAACCGAAAACAAATACTTTTGCCCCGATGAATCCATTTAAAAAACTGGCTGGTCAAACAGCAGTTTACGGGCTGTCGAGCGTCGTGGGGCGTATCCTGGGATACCTCTTGGTATGGCTTTATACACGTGTGTTTTTACCGGAAGAATATGGAACGGTCAGCGTATTTTATGCTTATGCAGCCTTCCTGATGGTCGTTCTGACTTATGGCATGGAGACGGCTTTTTTTAAATTCAACGAAACCGAAGAAAACAAAGAGAAGGTATTCAGCACCGGGATGATATCGCTGATCTTTTCATCGGTGATCTTCCTCTTCCTGACATCCTTTTTTGCGCAGACCATTGCCGGATGGATCGACTATGCAGCTCATCCCGAATATGTATTATGGTTTGCATGGATGCTGGCCATGGACGCCCTCTCAAAGATCCCCTTTGCACGGCTCAGGGCGCAGAACAGAGCGTTGCGGTTCGCGGCCATCAATATGGCCAACATTGGGATCAACATCGGGCTAAACCTGTTTTTCCTGCTATTTTGTCCCTTTGTACTCAAACATGAGTCGTGGGGCTTGCTGAACGGATTTGTTCACCTGGTTTACCGTCCCGACTGGGGGATCGAATACATATTTATTGCCAATCTCATTGCAAGCGCCTCCACCCTTATTCTGCTGATTCCGCAGTTTATCGGGATGCGTTGGAAACCCGATCAGAAGTTGCTGAAAACCATGTTCATTTATGCCTTTCCGCTGCTTTTTGCCGGGATGGCGGGCATTGTGAACGAGACATTCGACCGTTTGCTGCTCCGGTACCTTCTTCCCCCAGATATTGCAGCAAGCCAGGTTGGCATATACAGCGCCTGTTACAAGATCTCCATCCTGATGACCATTTTCATCCAGGCTTATAAATATGCCGCCGAACCTTTCTTTTTTGCTGCGGCAAAGGAAAAGGATGCTAAAATATTGTATGCCCGGATCATGGATTATTTCATCATTGTCGTTTCATTCATCTTTCTGGCAACCATGGTCTATCTTGACGATTTTATCATGCCCTTCCTCATCGGGGAGAATTACTGGGCTGGTAAGGGCGTCATTCCCATCCTGATGATGGCCAACCTTTTCCTGGGAGTTTATTATAACCTGTCCATCTGGTATAAACTTACATCAAGAACCATCTGGGGGGCATGGATTTCATTGATCGGTGCGATAATTACACTTGCCTTGAATTTCTGGTGGATCCCGCTGGGGCCTGATCACCTCATCCATGGATATATGGGCTCTGCCTGGGCTACATTTATCTGCTATGGCTCGATGATGGTCATTTCATACCTGATCGGGCAGCGTTATTTCCCTGTGAAATATAACTTCGGCCGGTTTTTTGGTTATCTTGGTCTGGCAATCCTGCTTTATGGGGTTAGTATCAACATCACCCTTGATGGATTGTTCTTCAGGCTGGTATTCCACACCTTCCTGCTGGCGGTATTTGCAGGCACAGCGTACCTTTTCGAAAAGCCGCGGCTTGCGTCATCCCTGTAAATCAAGATTTTTATTACCTTTGCACGCTTACTTACCACCATGAAGATCAGTATTGTCAACCACTCCAAACATCCATTGCCGGCGTACGAAACCGGTGCATCGGCGGGTATGGACCTTCGCGCGAACCTTGAAACCGATGTTGTGCTGAAACCTCTTCAGAGAATACTGGTTCCAACGGGGTTATTTGTTGAAATTCCGATGGGGTATGAAGCACAGATCAGGCCACGCAGCGGGTTGGCCATAAAAAAAGGAATTACCCTGCTTAATACACCGGGAACGATAGATGCCGATTATCGCGGGGAGATAAAAATAATTCTGATAAACCTGTCGAACGAGGATTTTATCCTATGCGATGGCGAACGAATTGCGCAGATGATCATCGCCGCACATGAAAAGGCAGAATGGGTTGAAGTTGATGAACTTGTCGAAACCGAAAGAGGCGCCGGAGGTTTTGGACACACAGGAAACAGGTAAGAAAATTACAAATTACGAATTACAAATTACGAATGAGAAGACTTAATATTTTATACCTTTTTGTTTTTACGTTTGGTTTTTTTACCGCACCTTTTATAAAGGGGGAGGTGCCGGTAGCAGCTGGGATATACACATCTGACCAGCAGAAGAAGGATAAGAAAAAATCAAAAAAGGCAGAACCCGGGCAAGGGTTGGTCAGGGAGGGGAATACCGGTATGCTTATCGATGCGAAGAAGGAGGCTATAATCGGGAATCTCAAGACAGCCAACGATCTGTTCCGGAAGTATATCAACAGGTATCCGGATGATCCGGTAGGCTATTTTGAACTGGCCAAGCTGGAAGCGGAACAAACAAACTTTACCGAGGCGGTGAGGTTATGCCGTCTGGCCAACAAACTCGATCAGGATAACATCTGGTATTCGCTGTTCCTTGCCGAACTCTGTCAAATTACCTCGCAACTCAATGAGGCCATTGATATTTATGAAAATATTGTGGAAAAGAACCCCGGAAACCTCGATTACCTGTATCAGCTTGCCGCACTATACCTTCAAACGGAAAAATATCAGGATGCCATCAAAATCTATAATCAGATTGATGCCAGGGCAGGTGTTTCAGAGGAGGTGACCACACAAAAGCAAAAAATTTACATGCACCTCAAGGACCTGAACGGCGCTGAACGAGAAATTCAGAAACTTATAAAAGCATTTCCCGACGAACCCCGGTATTATTCGATCCTGGCCGAGTTTTATATGTCGAACAAGATGTTTGACAAGGCGCTGGTAATATATCAGAAAATTGCGGCAATGGAGCCTGACAATGCATACATTCATATGTCGATGGCCGATTATTATCGTAAAACAGGGAACAAGGAAAAGGCATTTGAAGAACTCAAGCTGGGATTTGCAAACCCCAACCTTGATGTGGATACCAAGATCAATATCCTTCTTTCGTTTTATACGGTCAATCAGATCTACAATGACCTTAAAGATCAGGCATTTATCTTGTCAAAAATCCTTATAGACACTCATCCGAAAAACGCAAAAGTCTTTTCAATCTATGGCGATTTGCTTGTCCAGGACAATAAAATCAGGGAGGCCAGAGAGACTTTTCTCAAAGTATTGTCGCTCGACAGCAGCCGTTATGCCGTATGGGAACAGGTTTTGCAACTTGACCTCCAGACGAGTGAATACGAGCATCTGCTCACATACAGCAAAAAAGCCGTTGAACTCTTCCCGTTTCAGCCGCTACCCTTTCTTTTCTCGGGTTTGGCCAACCTGCAATTAAAAAAGAATGATGCGGCGTTGAAGGATTTTGCAGCAGGGGCTAACCTTGTGGTTGACAACAACGAATTGTTGGCTCAGTTTTACATGTACCAGGGTGATGCGCTGCATGCCATGAAAAATGATACCGAAGCGTACATGGCCTATGAACGATCGCTCAAAATGAAAGATGACAATGCTTATGTATTGAACAACTATGCCTATTACCTGTCCCTGGAAGGCCGTGAACTCGAAAAAGCAGAAAAAATGTCAAAAAAGGCGGTCGCCATTGACCCGGAAAATGCCTCATTTCAGGACACCTATGGATGGGTGTTATTCAAGCAGCAGAAGTACAAAGAGGCTGCCGAATGGATTTTAAAGGCGGTACAATCCAAAGAAGAACCAAACGCCGAAGTGCTTGAACATTACGGCGATGTGCTGTACAAGCTTGGCGATATGGCAGGGGCGCTTGAATATTGGTTAAAAGCCAAAAAAAAGGGGCAGGGATCTGATCTTCTTGAAAAAAAGATCATCGAAAAAAAATATTACCAATAGTTCATGATGTTTTACTTCCTTCGTCTTCCCCGGTTTCTGTTGTTGTTACTTGCACCCCTTTTTATTATCGGATCCTGCACTCCGGCACGAAAAATAATGAAAGCTCCCCTCAGGGAGGAGGGTGCGGAGTATCTTATTTCAAAACTGAAAGAGAAGGAGTTGAAGTTCGATTGGTTTTCGGCAAAGTTTTCGGCAGATTATTCGAACAGAGGGAATAAAAATTCGTTCAGCGGACAAATCCGTATCCGGAAAGACAGCCTGATATGGATTTCTTTGACCCCGATGTTGGGCATTGAGGCGATGAGACTGATGATCTCGCAGGATTCGGTCAAGATGATCAACCGGCTCAACAACACCTATTTCACCGGTGATTATGAATATGTAAACCGCTTTCTCAATACAAATATTGACTTTGACCTGTTGCAGGCTTTTCTTTTAGGCAACGACCTGCAGTTTTACGAGGATGGAACTTTCAGGGCTTCCATCGACAATGGTGAATACAAACTGGCAACCGGGGAACGCGGCAAATTGAAGAAATTTGTCCATAACAGTCAGGAAAACCCGAAGATTTTAATCCAGAACATATGGCTCGACCCGGTCACTTTCAGGATTACCCATGCCGACGTAAAAGAGATCCGAAGCGATAATGTAAAGCTGGAGTCAACCTATAGCGCTTTTGAGTCGTTGGATGACCAGCTTTTTCCCGGTAAGATGACCTACACCATTTGGGCCGATAACACGATCAAAGTCAAGGCTGATTTTTCAAGGATGACCTTAAATAATCCATTGCAATTTCCTTTTAAAATCCCAGCCAGTTATCAGCCGGTCAGATAAATCCTTACCCATGATCAAACAGGCGTACAAGTTCAGCAATATAATGAATGCCACAGGGTTGCTGATGTTGTTTTTCCTGTTCCTGGCGATCTCGGGTTTTCCCCAATCAACAAAAGAAAAAGAGAAATTGCTGCGAACAAAGCAGAAATTGGAGGAGGAGATTCGAAATACGGCCGATGTACTTTCCAGGACTCAAAAAAACAAGGAGATCTCGATAAATAAGTTGAAAATTCTGGCAAAACAGATCAAAAACCGTGAAGCCCTGATCAATGCCATTAACAGGGAGCTTAACGAAGTGCAGGTTACCATGACGGTGGATAGCATCCAGATCGATCGTTTGTCAAAACAACTGCATGATTTGAAGTTGGGATATGCCAGGATGATATACAATGCTTATCGCATCATGAACGGCCATAACAAATTGATGTTCATTTTTTCTGCCCGGGATTTTAACCAGGCTTACCAGCGCCTGAGATATTACCAGCAATATGCCTCATACCGGCGAAGTCAGGCTGAGCGAATTCAATCGACCCAGAAGGCGATCCTTGCACATCGCCAGGATCTTGAAGAGATCAGGGGTCAAAAACTTAACCTGGTAAATTCCAAACAGTTGGAAAAGCAAAAACTTGACCATGAAAAAACAGAGAAGGCCAATGCAGTCAAGGAACTTTCCACAAAGGAAAAACAATTGTATGCTACTTTGAAAACCAAGCAACAGGCTGCCCGCCGGCTCGAAGCTGCCATTGAAAAACTGATCGCCGAGGAGATCAAGGCTTCAGACAACCGGAGCAGTAAGAAGGAACTTTCATCCACCTTCTCGGCAAACCGCGGTCGTTTGCCATGGCCATGCGACCGGGGTTTTATCTCAGGCAGTTTTGGAGAGCATAACCATCCGGTGCTGAAACATGTGAAAGTTAAAAACAATGGGATCGATATCATGACGGACCAGGGATCGGCGGTCAAATCTGTATTTGGCGGTGTGGTCAGCAGGGTGATGTCGTTTTCGGGCCTTAACAATGTCGTTATCATCCGTCACGGAGAGTATCTGACGGTTTACTCAAACCTGGACGAAGTAAACGTTCGGGACGGACAGGAGGTTACAGTAAAACAAACGATTGGTAAAGTTCATTCCAACTCAGGAGAACAGAAATCAGAACTGCATTTTGAGCTATGGCACGGCAAGAAGATTCAGGATCCCGAAGAGTGGCTCACCAAAAAATAGCAGGGAGGAAAAAATTTTGATACAACATGCCGGTGAATTAGCCGCCCTGCTCACAGCCATTTTCTGGACCATTACCGCCCTGGCCTTTGAAGCCGCAAGCCGGAAAATAGGTTCACTTGTGGTAAACCTGTTGAGGCTGATCATCGGTTTTATTTTCCTGACCGTGTTTGCCTTTTTTTACAGGGGATATCTTTTCCCAACCGATGCTACGCCGCATGCCTGGTTCTACCTCTCGATTTCGGGACTGATTGGGTTCGTGATCGGCGACCTGTGCCTTTTTCAGGCCTATGTAGTGATTGGCGCACGTATTTCGATGTTGCTCATGGCATTTGCCCCACCCATTACTGCTTTGATTGGTTGGGCTGTTTTAGACGAGACCCTTTCGCTAAAGAGTTGGATAGGCATGGCCCTGACCATTTCAGGAATTGCATTGGTGGTGCTGAAAAGACATACGGCCGAAGAGAGCAACGGCGGATTCAGAAAGGTTAAGTTCAATTATCCGGTTTGGGGAATCTTTCTGGGGCTGGGAGGAGCAGCCGGCCAGGCAGCCGGACTGGTTCTCAGCAAAGTTGGCATGCAGGGCTATGATACCTTCGCCTCCACCCAAATCCGCATTATAGCAGGTATCTTTGGCTTTATCGTATTAGTTACTGTGATGAGATCATGGAAACAAGTTTTTCAGGCGCTAAACAAGGTCAAACCCATGCTCCAGCTTTCTCTGGGGTCATTTTTCGGACCCTTCCTCGGGGTCTCCTTTTCATTGATTTCCATAAAATATGCAGATACAGGAATTGCTTCAACCATCATGGCCATCGTGCCGGTTCTGATCATTCCCCCATACATGATAATTTACAAAGAAAAAGTTACGTTTAAGGAGGTGGCAGGAGCCGTTGTGGCGGTGTCGGGGGTGGCGATGTTCTTTCTGTGAGGTGACGGGTGACAGGGTAGCATGGTAACATACCGTCGGCTAACATATCCATTTTCAATCGTGTTATTTACGGATGATCAGTTTGTGGGCAGTAGTTCCATGGATGGTTGTGAGCGACAGCAAATATACACCATCCGGGAGAAAGGTCAAATTTAATTCATTTCTACGGATCTTCCTGAACAACGGGTCATCGTCCCGGAAAACCACATCACCCAGTGCATTAGCCACTGACAATTTCACCGGCCCTGCCTTTTGAGTTTCAACCTCAAGTAAAATGAGCCCGTTGCCGGGATTTGGATAAATATGAACAGCGCTTTCAGGATTTTCACTGATGGCGGTACAATTTTTGAATGTCAGGTAAACAGAATCCCGGTTTTGACACTGAAAAGCATTGGTTACGGTCAGTCTGATCAAATGCACACCCGCGCCACCGGTGTTCAGGGTGTCATAGGTAGCTTCGCTGGCAGTAAAATTACCCGGAGTCCAATGCCAGGTTGAGATGCCGGTGGTGTCGGCAGACAGCAGCACAGACTGCCCCTCGCAGACCGTGCTCCCCGGAAAGCTCGTAATTGAAGCAACCGGGCGGGGGTTGATGCTGATATGTTTATTTTTTCCCATACTTCCGAAAGGGCCAAACCCGGTCAGACGCAGGGTGACGTTGCCCGAGATCAGGTCGTATGTTCCCGGAGTGTAGATCGTAAACAGGGTTGTGTCATTGCTGAATACCCCATCGCCGGTGGTTGTCCATTTAATCGAATCATATTGCAGCGCTGTTGCCTGAAGTGTCACATTCAACCCGGCACAAATCGTGTCGTCGGGCCCCGGTTCAACGACAGGCAGGATGGGTGGCGGCAGCGCAATGAAGTCAACCCATACCCGGTCAAAGCCTGAAATATAAGCCAGATCTTTAAGGTAGATCCATTTGAAAACATGCTGTCCGGCAGCAACCGGAAATGCCGCACGAGTCCAGGTAGTTTCTCCCGACCATTGCGCCTGAAGCACACCATCAATGGAGAACATCAGAAAATCATAGTCCTGCTCGGTAGAGGTGCGCAGATAAAATGAGATGCTGTCATCGGCCACGGAAGCGTAGGAAATGAACATCTGGGAATTTTGATAGTTGTTAATAACACCTGAAGCAGCGGAATAAGTTCCTTCCCACGGATTGAGGCTGTTGATCACCCAGGGCTTTGCACCCCCCGATTGCCACGGAAATTTGGTAAATGAATTGGTTTCCCAGTCTTCCACGATCATGCTGATAATTTCACGAAACTTCCGTTTTGCCGTGTATAACCCTGAATGAGCTGTATAGGTCAGGTCAGCTCCGCTGCCTATGGGAGCTTCGGGGCTGACAACAACAGTAAATATTGCATTTTTCGCCTGTTTCGGCGGAATGTTGTTCAAAAAAACACTGTCGGTCAACAATGTCAGGAATGGTGAAGCGCTTGATAGCAATCCATAGGTTGCCTGACAGGGAAAATCACCGGTATTGGCGGTTGGTACCATAACCTGCACGGTTTCGCCCGGATCAAGCCGTCCGTTATGATTGCCGTTAAGGGTATCCACGATGGTGATGCCATTGATTTTCAGTCCGGGGGCATGTGCTTCAATGGCAAAATGGCTGTACCATGTTGAGTCTGTATCAGTAACCTGAACATCGAACCGCACCATCAGGTTGTCGGGTATAGTATCGGATACTTTGAAGGTATTACCGTTCTGAACGATTTTTACCTGGCCTGGTCCGATCGTGTCGTAGTTCGCAGTGCTGTCGGTGATCATAATATATGGAGAGGTTGTTGAAATCACAGCAGTTACTCCGGATGCCTGCTGATCGCCGATATTCTTCAGGCCAAGTGAGAGGTACAGCGAATCACCGTACGTCATCAATACATTTCCGGTTCCCGATACGGTAGCCAGGGAATCCGAATAATACAACACCCAGGGCTGGTTGGGGTTTGGCCCCAGATCAAAGGGTGAAACATAGGTCATGGCGCGGCCATTCTCGTGGTTATCCGTCCAGATCGGGTAAACCTTCATGTTGTCGGACTGAATGCCGATATAGTCTCCGAAATAGCTGAATGCCAGTCCGGGAATTGGTTCAGGGGTAAATGTATAGTCACTCACCTGCATGTCAGTCCAGGTATTTCCCTCATCGTATGAAACAGACACGAATACCGCCGCGCTGGTTGAATCGGTGTTTCTGTCGTCGTAATAGACCACGCATACCCCTCCGGTAACCCTGTCGCAGGTGATCCAGGGTAGATAGTGCTGTTTTCCGAGACCAGGCGGATCCTGGTTGACCCGGTTTGGCGCCGACCAAGTGGATCCGCCATCTGCCGAACTGATCAGGTAAATGTCAATGTCAAACCCGGTATTGATCCCAGGGTACCCGACATTACACCAGACCAGATATATCGTACCGCGGTTTGGCCCTGTGCTGTTATCAACTGTCATGCAGGGAAACGAACTTACACGCATGTTTTTCCCAGTCATGGATGACCGGATCCCTTTGATGTTGCTGATGATCCTGGTGGCGGGCATGAAAACGCCCCCGCCATTGAAGGACTTCGCAAAGCCGATGGCTGTTTCATCCGAGGGCCAGGTGTCATATATGCTCCAGGCTGCGTACACTTCGCCGTTTGGACCTGTCTGAATGTTCACACCATGATTCAGTTTTAAAGCCGAAGCCGCAGAACTGATGTTGACGGGCGCCGACCAGGTCAACCCCTGATTTGTCGAACGCACGATCTCAACCTGGTTGGTGTCGGAGTCTCCGGGAATAAAGTTTGTCCAGGCGCAATATAAATTCCCCTTGAACGGGCTGGTTTGTGAATTATCGATCCAGAGGTGGTTTTTATCAAGCAATCCGATCCCGACCGTGGGGCCTTGTCCTACCTTTACCCTGGTCCAGGTTAATCCACGGTCTTTGCTGTACGAAACAGCCTGGCCGTAATCTCCGGTGATCCTTCCAACATACCACCAGCCATTCAGGCCGATGGCCGTGGAGGGGTCGCCTGCATTAGTTCCATTCACTCCGCGGGTTGAGCCTGCCCAATTCTGACCGTTGTCAAATGAATACAGGGCATCAGCCCCATAGGGGGTGTCGGCATAGCCTGAAATCCAGCTACTTGAGTTGTTGGAATTCAGCACAATGTTTTCATCTGAGGGATCAATAAAGATCGAATTTTCACTCTGGGTAACGTTTGTTTCGCCGGTTACGGGAACATCAGGGGAATTCAGGATTCGTGACGCGTGACGGGTGACCCGTGACGGTTCGTATAACCTTATCACTGTTCCGTTGAAACGGGCTTCGGGGACGACCGTTTTGGGGTTGGCCCTGACATATCCCAGTTGAACCATACGGGACCAATAGCCGATGTTGTCAACTTTGGTATTGACTTTCCCTTTTCCTTCCGGGGTCACCTCCGGTAACATCCTGGCCGCCTGTGAATAAACCAGGGATGACATGAATAAAAAGATCAACAGGGCTATAAGGTTATATATTTTCATGAAGGGGTCATTTTTTAAGCAAAGTTACAACAAAAGCAGATACATGCTCTGGTTTACCATATCACAACCGTAATCACCCTCCGTCAAAAAAAACACTCGTTCATTTATTCGTATATTTGCGAACAACATTTAATTTTCCAACTCCATGGTCTCCGCTATCATCATATTATTGATCCTTTTTATAATCAATGGCGGCTTCGTAATGGCTGAGATTGCGCTTGTTTCATCGCGCAAATCAAAGCTGGAACTTGATGCCCGTCATGGCGACAAGCTGGCTCAACTGGCGCTTGACAACGCTATTGCCCCATCCCGGATTTTATCAACAATGCAAATCGGAATTACCCTGATCGGCATTCTGACCGGAGTTTATTTAAGTGACGATGTCGCCCGGGGAATGGGTGAACTATTGATATATCTTGGCATAAGTCCTGGTGTGAGCCAATCTTTGGCTTTGACCATCGTTGTCATCATCGTAACCTTTATTTCAATGCTTATCGGTGAACTGGTTCCAAAAAGAATCGGACTGATCAATCCTGAAGGAATAGCAAAAGCTACAATAAGACCGCTTTTGTTTATTACAAAATTCATCTACCCGTTCACCTTTATACTTTCAAAAGCAACAGATGGGATCCTGGTGATAATGCAGATCAAACCCTCCCTTGATTCGAGGGTGACCGAAGAGGAGATCAAGGCCATGATCCAGGAGGGTACTGAAGACGGAGAGGTACAGGAAATAGAGCAGCATATTGTTGAACGTGTTTTTCATCTTGGCGACCGGAAGGTCTCGTCACTCATGACACACCACTCCGACCTGGTGTGGTTCGATGTTCTTGAATACCCGGAAGAGATCCGTAACAAGATCAGGAATGATCTCCATTCGGTTTACCCATTGTGCGAAGATGACCTTGACAATGTACTCGGTGTGATTTTCGTGAAAGATCTTGTTCTTGAAAATATTTCCGACGTGGCTTTCGATTTGAAAAAACATCTGAAACCGGCGCAATTTGTGCTTGAAACATTGACTGCATACGAGACTCTTGAGATTTTCAAACAGAATAAAATTCATTATGGCCTGGTGATCGATGAATATGGGTCAACTGTCGGACTGGTTACCCTAAACGACATACTTGAAGCGCTTGTTGGCGACTTTAATGAAATGGATCCTGATGAACCTCAGATCAACCAGCGGGATGATGGCACCTGGCTTGCTGACGGACAGATGTCGTTTTACGAATTTGCCTACAGGTTCGACGTCCAGGGATTTGATAAAAGCAAAATAAAATTCGACACCCTTGCAGGATTGGCCATGAGTATTCTGAAGCACATTCCCAAGCCGGGTGAAAAATTCACATGGAAAGAGTTTGAATTCGAAATTGTCGACCTCGATGGAAACAGGATAGATAAGTTGATCATCAAAAAGTTAGAGGGTTAGTTATGGATTATTAACCGGTTAACTCCATTGAATGAAAAAATCTAAAACCCCAATTCTCGCCATTGCCTTTTTTATCGTTGCTGTAATTTTCATTGCCAGTTATAGATCATTTCTCTTTTTCTTGCCTGCCCAGCAGGTTGAATTAAGTCATGGTGTTGAATATGGCGCCGTTGTGAAGGATTTTCTGTTTGTCCAGGAGATCACGATGCAAAAAAGATATATCAGCAGGGTTGATCTCTATATGGCAAAATTGCCAAGTCAGTATGCCAATGAGAATGTATTTCTCCTGCTCGACGAACAACACCGGATACTTTTTACCAAACGATTTTCCTCCGACGATTTCGGTGAAGCGCTTTATTTTCCTTTTGATTTGAAAAAGAACTTCGATATTGGCAAGGGAAAAAAGATCTTTGCCTGTGTCTATTCCATTGACGGCGATCAGAGAAGTTACATTGGCCTGGCAAAGAAGGAAAACAGTAACCTTGGGAAATTGTATGTTGTATCGATCCTGAACAACGATATTGTTCATTCATTTGAAACCCAGCAATCGCTTGTTGCTTTTTCCGGCAGTATCGGGGCCCGTACTTATGAATCTGATACAAGGTATTTTTCTCTGTTGCAAATTATTTTTTATATCCTTGCGGGTGTCATCGCATTGCTCCTGTATTTCGGCAGTCAGATTGCATCATTAGTGCGAAAGAGTCACATCAACCCGGAATTTGCATTCCTGGGATACTCTTTGGTCTTTGGTCTCGTGATGCTTGCGGTCACACCGCCTTTCATGGTTCCAGACGAACCCGCCCATTTTTACCGGTCATACCAGGTCTCGGAATTCAATTTTTACAAACTCCACGACGACTTTCCGCAATCACTGGTGGAACTTGGCTCCATCTGCGACCGAATGCAATTCAGCACGCATGAAAAGACCACGCCGAAAGAGATCCTGTCATTGGAAAACATCAAAACCAACCCGTCTGTCAGAACATCAAAGGTTACCCCCGATTACATTCTGCCATATCTTCCTCAGGCCATCGGGATCGCAGTCGGGAAGATCTTTGGACTCTCCCCGTTGTGGCTTTTTTATCTCGGGAGGTTGTTCAACCTGCTGGCCTCCATTGTACTCCTGTTTATGGCCATCAGGATCACACCGGTATTCAAATGGGTTTTCTTCCTGCTTGCGATCATGCCCATGACTTTGTATCAGGTTGCCTCCATGTCGTACGATGCCGTGACCACCGGCCTCTGCTTTTTACTTTTGGCCACCATTCTGGGCCATACGCTGAATAGTGAAAAAATGATCACCGCCAGAGAAGTAATTTTTCTTTTTGTCATTACTGCCTTGCTGGCCGCGGCCAAGCAACCGTACGTGATTATAATCATGACATTTCTTATTATTCCCATAATTAAATTCAGCTCCCGGAGGCGATATCTTGTGGTTTTTTCAGGATTGGTACTCACGGCTGTTTTGGTTTCGATGGCATGGGCTCCGGGCAGGGCATTCGTTGAAAAGCTCAGCAGCATGAACATCCATGCCGAAAAATTAACGGGGGCAGTCATGACCGGTACTGTTAATGGTGACGAAACGGAAAAAATTAACATTCAGGCCTCAATGCTGCCGCTACTCCCTCATTTACCTGAGGCCATGAATGCGGCACAGGAACAATCCGCACAAAAACCGGCAGAGGAGCATGCCGGGGCTCAGCCGCAGCCAAATGATGCTACCAACGTGAATCCACATTTACCGGTGAATCCGATCGATCCTTCATCCCAGAAGGATTTCATTCTCAATAACCCTGTAAAGTACACCGGAATACTGTTCAATACGCTCGGGAAATCGCTCGATCTTTACCTGACCAGTTTTGTTGGCCTATTCGGCTGGATTGACACCCCGTTACCCAAGGCAGTTTCCTCTGTTTATCTCTTTTTTCTCGTTTTCTTTTCACTTGTAGCCACTTTAAAAGGAAAAGGGATTGGGTTTCTGCAGAAATGCATTATCTCAGCCATATTTATTGCAGGCTTCGTTTTGATCGAGACTGCACTATATATTTATTGCAACCCGGTTGGGTGCGACGCTATTACTGCTGTCCAGGGCCGATATTTCATCGCCATAAGCCCACTTCTCTTCCTGTTGTTTTCGAATAATAAGGCATGGGGATATATGGAAAGGATTTTCTATCCTTCCTTAAAAAAACCTGCAGGGAAAAAGCAGCCTAATAAACCATCAACCATCCCGGTTTTTTCCGAAAGAATATTGTTGCAAAAAGCAATACCATGGATCGCCATGCTGATCGCATTGATCACACTCACCTGTTCGGTATATGTAATTGTCGAAAGATTTTATGTCATTACGGTGTGAATGGTTGAATCATGCAACATATAATGCACAGATTTAATATTATAAGAAACGTCTTTCGTTTGGTTTTTCACAATTTAATTTTGTACTTTTGCACAAATTTTCGCATTTTGTTTGTTCACATAATCCATGAAAATAACAAAACATAGCGTCACTGATTATAATGATATTAGGTTAATAAAAAACTCTTGAATAATCTTTGAAAATCCCTCATAAAAATCTGCAACATTAATAAAACAGTTATGAAAAAGAACTTTTTACCAATTACGATGATGTTATTGTTATTGATTTTCGGCTTCTACAGCTTAAATACAAACGCTCAGCAGCCAGGATCAAAATCGCCAACCGTCAGCGCTTCACTGACTTTGCAACCCGACATCACTGGTTTATGTATTGGAGCAACCGTTTATGTTCCGATTCATATTTCGGGAGACAATGTTCTTGCAATGGATCTGTACCTGGATTTCAACCATAGCGTGCTTACGCCGGCACCAGGCCCAGGGTATGCCAATGTTTATCCGGGTTTTACAGCCATTTACAATTATTCATATAGTGGTGCATATCCAAACACAGTTTATCTGGGGATTTTTGGCGCCGGTTTTACCGGAACGAATTTCAATGGGGAAAAAATTATCGACCTTGCCTTTATTTACCAGGGTGGCAGTACAACGATCCATTTCAGGAGAACTCCAGATGCAACCCCTCCTCCGGTTTGTGCCATGTGGGATGAGTTTGGCGGAACCATTGCACCTGTAACCTACACGGATAACCAGGTGAGCGGTTTTCCAAATTTAATGGTTGGTTCAATCAGTGCAAACCAAACCATATGCAGCGGAGCAGTTCCTGCGATGCTTTTGGGTGTCGCTCCCGCCAATGGAACGACCCCAACTTACCAGTGGCAAAGTTCGACAGATAATGTAACTTTTAACAACATCAGCGGGGCGACGATGGTTAATTACCAGCCAGTTGCCTTGACCGCCACGACCTATTACCGGCAACTCCAAAATGCAACCGGCACCTGCGGCGGACCATTGCCAACAAATACGGCAACCATCACCGTTAATCCATTGTTGCCGGTCAGTGTAACAATTGCAGCCGATGCCAACCCGGTTTGTGACGGCACCTCAGTATCCTTTACGGCCACCCCTGTCAACGGCGGCACAACCCCTGCTTACCAGTGGAAAGTTAATGGCGCTAATGCAGGAACAAGCCTTTCAACCTATGCCTATGTCCCGGCAAATGGCGACATGATTACTTGTGAGCTGACATCCAATGAAACGTGTGTTAGCGGAAATCCGGCTACCTCGAATACCGTGACCATGGTTATTGACCCGTTGATGCCTGTGAGTGTTTCAATAGCTGCCGACGCCAACCCGGTTTGTTCGGGAACCTCCGTTACCTTTACTGCAACACCCGTCAATGGAGGCACAACGCCTTCGTACCAATGGATGGTCAATGCAGGCGTCGTAATTGGCGCAACAAATGCCACCTATTCATACATGCCGGCTAACAATGATGTGATAACCTGTACGCTTTCATCCAGTGAAACTTGTGTTACCGGAAATCCGGCTACTTCAGGACCGGTGACCATGACAATTGATCCACCGTTAGCCGTTGGTTCGATAAGCGCCAACCAGACAATATGCAGTGGAACAGTTCCTGTACAATTGGATGGTGTAGCGCCATCAAACGGAACATCTCCTACTTTCCAATGGCAGGATTCACCGGATAACATCACCTTTAATGACATTTTCGGGGCGACCATGCTCAATTACCAGCCCGGCGCTTTGACCTCCACGACCTATTACAGGCAAATGCAAAATGCAACGGGCGCCTGCGGTGGCCCCTTGCCAACCAATACGGCAACCATCACCGTTAATCCATTGTTACCGGTCAGCGTAACAATTGCAGCCGATGCCAACCCGGTTTGTGACGGCACTTCAGTATCCTTTTCGGCCGCCCCTGTCAACGGCGGCACAACCCCTGCTTACCAGTGGAAAGTAAACGGCGCCAATGCAGGAACCGGCCTTTCAACCTATGCCTATGTCCCGGCAAATGGCGACATGATTACTTGTGAGCTGACATCCAATGAAATTTGTGTTAGCGGAAATCCGGCTACCTCGAATACCGTGACCATGGTTGTTGACCCAATACTGCCGGTAAGTGTTTCAATCGCTGCCGACGCCAACCCTGTTTGCTCGGGAACCTCCGTTACATTTACGGCAACCCCGGTTAACGGAGGCACGATGCCCGCTTACCAGTGGATGGTCAATGCAGGCACGATTATCGGAGCAACAAATGCCACCTATGCTTATATTCCGGTGAACAATGATGTCGTTACCTGTATGCTTTCATCCAGTGAAACTTGCGTTACCGGAAATCCTGCTATTTCGAACCCGGTGACCATGACAGTTGATGTTTCACTGGCAGTTGGCTCGATCAGCGCCGACCAGACGATCTGCAGCGGCGCTGTTCCAGCCCAATTGGATGGTGTAGCGCCTTCAAACGGAACCTCACCGACCTATCAGTGGCAGAGTTCACTGGACAACAGTACGTTTGTCAATATCGCCGGGGCGACCATGCTCAATTATCAACCCGGCGCTTTGACAACCACAACATATTACAGGGAGATGCAGAATGCAACGGGCACCTGCGGTGGGCCATTACCAACGAATACGATAACCATCACGGTCAATCCATTGTTACCGGTCAGCGTCACAATCGCTGCCGGTGCCAACCCGGTTTGTGATGGTACTTCAGTAACCTTTACAGCTACGCCTGTCAACGGCGGCACATTACCTGCTTACCAATGGAAAGTTAATGGAACCAATGCAGGAACTGACCTTTCTACCTATTCTTATGTCCCTGCCAATGGTGACATGATCACCTGTGAGCTGACATCCAATGAAACATGTGTTACCGGAAATCCTGCCATGTCGAATACAGTGACCATGGTTGTTGACCCGTTGATGCCGGTGAGTGTATCTATCGCTGCCGACGCCAACCCTGTTTGCTCGGGAACCTCAGTTACCTTTACGGCAACCCCCGTCAATGGCGGTGTAACCCCAGCCTATCAATGGATGGTCAATGCCGGAACGATTTCCGGGGCGACCAATGCCACCTATGCATATATACCAGTAAACAATGATGTCGTAACGTGTATGCTAACATCCAGTGAAAATTGCGTTACCGGTAACCCGGCCACTTCGAACCCGGTGACCATGACAGTTGATGTTTCACTGGCAGTTGGATCAATCAGCGCCGACCAGACGATCTGCAGCGGTACAATTCCTGCAATGCTTCTGGGCGTTGCCCCGTCCAACGGAACATCTCCAACCTATCAGTGGCAGAGTTCACTGGATAACAGTACCTTTGTCAATATCGCCGGAGCGACCTTGCTCAATTATCAACCCGGCGCTTTGACAACCACAACATATTACAGGGAGATGCAGGATGCCACAGGCACTTGCGGTGGCCCGCTGCCAACCAATACGGTGACGATAACGGTCAATCCGTTGCTGCCCGTCAGCGTGACAATTGCAGCAGGAGCCAATCCTGTTTGTGACGGCACCTCGGTGACCTTTACAGCTACCCCTGTCAATGGAGGTCCAACGCCGGCTTACCAGTGGATGCTTAATGGTCTTCCGGCCGGATCGAACAATCCGACCTATACCTACGTACCTGCAAACGGTGATATGATCACTTGTGACCTGACCTCAAATGAAACGTGTGTCACGGGCAACCCGGCCACCTCGAATACGGTGACCATGGTTGTAAACCCATTATTGCCGGTTAGCGTAACGATCGCAGCCAGCACCAATCCAGTCTGTTCCGGAACTTCGGTGACGTTCACGGCAACTCCGGTGAATGGAGGCACATTGCCAATTTATCAATGGAGCGTGAATACGTTTATAATTCCAGGTGCGACCAGTGACACTTATACGTATATCCCGGTGAACAATGATGTGGTTACCAGTGTGCTTTCATCCAGCGAAATATGTGTTTCGGGCAATCCGGCAACATCAAATGCTGTAACCATGATGGTTGAACCGCAACTGGCTGTTGGCTCGATCAGCGCCAACCAGACGATTTGCAGCGGTACAATTCCTGCAATGCTTCTGGGCGTTGCCCCGTCCAACGGAACATCTCCAACCTATCAGTGGCAGAGCTCATTGGATAACAGTACGTTTGTCAATATCGCAGGGGCGACTATGCTCAACTATCAACCCGGTGTATTAACGGCCACAACATACTACAAACAGATGCAGGATGCAACAGGCACCTGCGGTGGACCATTGCCAACAAATACGGTGACGATTTCAGTCAATCAGCCTCTGGCAGTTGGCTCGATCAGCGCCAGCCAGTCAATCTGCTCCGGAACAGCTCCGGCTCAATTGATGGGTATTGCTCCCACGGGAGGAGACGGAATTTACACCTACCAGTGGCAGGAATCGGCAGATAATGTGACCTTTAATAATATTGCCGGAGCTACTGACCTCAACTACCAACCCGGAATACTGATGGCAACGACCTACTATCACCAGATCCAGTCGGGTACCTGCGGCGGCCCGTTCACCACCAATGCAGTCACCATAACCGTGACCCCGGCACTCATGGTCGGTTCGATCAGCGCAGATCAGACGATTTGCAGCGGAACGGTTCCGGCATTGCTGTTGGGTGTAGCGCCATCGAACGGTACATCACCGACTTATCAGTGGCAGAGTTCACTGGACAACAGTACCTTTGTCAATATCGCCGGAGCGACCATGCTCAACTATCAACCCGGCGCTTTGACAACCACAACATATTACAGGGAGATGCAGGATGCAACAGGCACCTGTGGCGGTCCTCTACCGACCAATACGGTGACCATCATGGTCAATCCTTCATTTGTTGCAGGCATGATCGGCGCCAACCAGTCCATTTGTTCAGGCATGACCCCCGCACAATTGACCGGGACGGCACCCACGGGAGGTGACGGAATTTACACCTACCAGTGGCAGGAGTCTATCGACAATGTGATCTTTGCCGATATTTCTGGCGCTACAACCCTTAACTATCAGCCTGGGGCGCTTACCGTAACTACTTACTACCAACTGGTTCAGTCGGGTACATGCGGGGGACCGCTTGCGACCAATACGGTAACGATCACCATCGATCCACCATTATCGGTTGGTTCGATCAGCGCTGATCAAACCATCTGCAGCGGAACAATACCTGCACAATTAAACGGTATCGCACCTTCCAACGGCACGTCGCCCACCTATCAGTGGCAGAGTTCGCTTGATAATGTAACCTTTGTGAACATCAGCGGAGCCACGGCGCTCAATTATCAGCCGGGCGCCTTGACCGCAACTACCTATTACCTGCAAATACAGAATGCCTCTGGAACCTGTGGCGGCCCGTTGCCGACCAATGTTGTAACGATAACTGTGACTCCGACATTAATAGTTGGCTCAATCAGCGTCGATCAGACGATCTGCAGCGGCACGGTTCCGGCACAATTGGATGGTGTCGCCCCGTCAAACGGGACATCACCAACCTATCAGTGGCAGAGTTCCCTGGACAACAGTACGTTTGTCAATATCTCCGGAGCGACCATGCTCAACTATCAACCCGGTGCCTTAACATCCACGACCTATTTCAAGCAGATGCAGGATGCCACCGGTACCTGTGGCGGACCTTTGCCAACCAATACGGTGACGATAACAGTTACGCCAAATCTTGTTGTTGGCTCCATCAGCGCTGACCAGACGATTTGTGCTAATACTGCGCCAGCCATGTTGATAGGTGTTGCCCCAACCGGCGGAACATCACCGGCCTATCAGTGGCAGAGTTCGCTTGATAATGTGACCTTTGCAAATATCAGCGGTGCAACTGCGCTTAACTATCAACCGGGTATTTTAACCACAACAACATATTTCCAACTGGTGCAAAATGCTTCCGGTACCTGTGGAGGACCTTTAACTACCAATGTTGTTACGATCACAACAAGTACTGACGCTGTTCTTATTCCGGGCACTATTGCTTCGAATCAGACAATTTGTGCAAATACAGCTCCTGCAATGTTAACGGGGACTCCACCATTAAATGGCACTGCTCCTACGTATCAGTGGCAGAGTTCATTGAATAATGTAACATTTGCTAATATCAGCGGGGCAACGGCTCTCAATTATCAACCGGGTGTTTTAACGGCGGTGACTTACTATAGGCTGTTACAAAATGCATCGGGTACTTGTGGCGGTCCGTTACCAACAAATGTGGTGGTGATTAACCTGACCCCCAATCTTGTTGTTGGCTCCATTGGTGCGAACCAGTTGATATGCGCTGGCAATACTCCGGCACTGTTAACCGGTGTACCTCCGGCAAACGGTACTGCACCTACATATCAGTGGCAGAGTTCATTGGACAATGTTACATTCACCAACATCCTTGGCGCCACAGCGCTTAATTACCAACCTGGTACTATCATAGCGACTACGTATTACAGACAACTGCAAAATGCCACCGGTACATGTGGTGGTCCGTTGCCAACCAATGTAGTCACCATTACATTTAATGCTAACCTTGCTGTTGGCTCCATTAGCGCCAGTCAATCGATTTGCACGGGTTCCACTCCTTCATTGTTGACTGGTGTTGCACCATCAAACGGCACGGCGCCGACTTATCAATGGCAAAGTTCGCTGAACAATGTAACCTTCAGTAATATCAGTGGTGCAACCATGCTCAATTATCAACCGGGCGCTCTGGCTGTTACCACCTATTACAGGTTGCAACAGAACGCATCTGGTACATGTGGCGGCCCATTGCCGACAAATGTGGTGACAATCACGGTCAATCCACTGCCAGTGCCAACTATTACAGGCCCGGCATCAGTCTGCGTGAATTCAACGGGTAATGTTTACACCACTCAAACGGGAATGACAGGCTACACCTGGACCGTATCTGCCGGAGGTACCATCACCGCCGGCACGGGTACCAGCGCGATCACAGTCACCTGGAGCACTATCGGAGCAAAAACAGTAACGGTGAATTATACCAACGCAAACAACTGTACTGCTACCACTCCGACAACTTACAATGTAACGGTGAATGCGTTGCCGGTTCCGACCATTACCGGTCCGGCTTCAGTCTGCGTGAATTCAACGGGTAACGTTTACACCACCCAAACGGGAATGACGGGTTACACCTGGACCGTATCTGCAGGAGGTATCATCACAGCCGGTGCAGGCACCAATGCTATAACAGTTACCTGGAATACCGTTGGAGCAAATACCGTTACCGTGAACTATTCAAATGCTAACAACTGTACTGCTGCCACTCCGACAACTTACAATATGACAG
>JAUXWT010000091.1 GCA_030681475.1 Bacteroidales bacterium
GTGTCAGTTTTCAGAAGGAAAATATTGTGTCTTTTATCATCCGGATTGAGATAGTTAAAACGTCCTCCCGCAATCAGAGAACCTCCTTCTTTCACGGAGATATTGCACCAGGGCAGATATGCAGCATCGCCCCCATATAAGATGTGGGCCTTTATATTCAGGTTAAAATCAGTTTGAACAAACTGTACCCAGGTTGGCTTTGTCTGGAAAAAATAGGAAAAAGGTTCAAAATTGAATATCCCGGAAAGATACACACAAGAGTTTGTGCGGTCAATTGATAGGGTATGCCCGCCACGGGATGTCCATAAAAGTGTATCAATACTATCCCAGAATTCGGAGGCTTTCAAAGTCCTGTTTGAATCATTGACCAGGTAAATTCCAATTGACTTATCTTCGGTAGTATGGGTTGATATGGCAGACCCTGTAACAAAAAATACCGAATCGTTCAAGGGAGAGGCCGAAATATTAGTCGTAATTAAACGCTCCACCGGGGCTCCATATTTATAGGCAAGATTACGGTCAAGGCATACCACATTGTTTGACGATGGAAGATCATTGATGATCGGTCCGAAATAATAGATATATAAGGTTTCGTTGCTTGTATTGAAGAAAATATCCTGGGGCATACTGTATGGAAAATTATATTGGTGGTGATATCGGTTAAGAATTGAAAATTGCATATTAAGCTTGAAAACAATAAAATCGCTGATGACTGAAATTGTATCATACCGGGCTAATAAATAGATGATGGAATCATCTACAACTGTTACTTTATAGGGGATGACCCTTCGACCGGGATCCATTTCAATCTCCTTTGATCTGATGACCTGAAGGGAATCGTTCATCACCATAAGCATAAGAGAAGATTTATATTGAGTGGTATTGAGCGAATCATTATAACCGGTTATGATGAAACGATTCTCAGATCCCGGATACGGGTTTATGGTTGACAACCTTGATACCCTGGTGCCTGAATTAGGTTCTAACGTTTGTATCACATCTCCGTTATTATTTATTTTTACACAATACCCATGAACCGTGTCAGCGTTATTACCTTTCTCGCCCACAAGGATAAATTCATGATTTGATGTTTGTACTGATTCGCTGACAAATTCGTGAAAAGGGGAAGGGATCCATTTGAAAAAAGTAGTCTGAGATTTAGTTGTCAGAGCTAATGATAGAAAAACAAGTCCGAAAGTTAGAAGTTTCATATCTGATGAGTTAAATTAGTTTGAAAAACATAAAAAAATAGAAACACACACGACACTGTTTTGATACAGCGCCGTGTGTGGAACTATTCTATTATTGAGGTGGAAGCCCCTCGTGAAAAACACCATAATACATCCAGTATGAGTAAATATCCGGCACTGGTGGATTTATCAATATCACATCTCTTTTAATGATAACATTACTGAATGATTTTCCTGGAATCAGATTATCATTTATTAAATAGTCAAAAACGCTGAGGTAATAATTCAATTCCTGATATCCGATGCAGGTTAAAGGATTATAAAGGCCGTTTGCAAAAATCATATAACCCCCAACTGGATTTGTTGGGTCGGGATAAGCATAAGGTTGAAGGTAAGCCCATGAAACATCAGTAAAGTACCCTATTTCAGAACTGCCGACCGGATTGTTGAACCTGTTTTGCAATAAAATTCTTGCATCATAGGGTGTACCTCCCCCGGTGCAACGACCTGCATTGTTAGTCCAAAACCAATTATCGTTCGGCCCAAATGGTTGATAACTTGTTGCAAGATCCTCCTCACCGATTGTTGCCTCGAGATAGAAGGTTTGACTTCCGTCTTTTAAAATAGTCGGGGATACGTATATATCAACCGCATCAGCTTTAATTGTTGAATTACTGCCTGTTGCAGCGTCAAGTTTATTTTGAAATGCAAAATAAACCTCATTGATCTGGTCAGTTGTAACTGAACCATTTATTGGAATAACAACCATGGAATCCTTCAAGGAGAAAGCGTTGATAAATTTATGAGGATTGTTTGCATTATCAAGGTTGAGAATCCCTTCGATGTACCAGATTGCGCTATCCATTTCCATGGAGCCGGTTGATTTTTGCAGCAGGTTGGCTTTAAAGGCCAGGAGGTTGCGGGTAATGCGTGAATCCTGTGTTTTTTTCTCCTTGTTTTCGACAGGTTTCGTCTGTTCCTTTGTGCATGCCGGGAATGTTCCGATAAAGAGCGCGGAAATTAAAAGTATAATAATATTTTTCAGCGAGTTCATAATGGTATTTGTTAAATGGGTGTTTGAAAATAGGTTTACTAGCGATATAATTTGCCCCACAAAAAAGAAATTTTGTGGGGCAAATACTTTCAAATTCCCTGCGACATATCCACGAAATTAGGTCAGTTACTGCCTTGGTAAAATTAAATTGTGAGGTTGTAAGGTAACATAATTGGCAGCTTAAATTCCATGGGCGCCATAAAGTTTTTTCTTGTGTGAAATCGGGAAAAGAAGGATGGACCGGTGGCAATTCCCATATTGATTGATTGATTGATTGATTGATTGATTGATTGATTGATTGATTGATTGATTGATTGCATGGAAATAGCAGTTATTTAACCGTTCAAACAAATTTGAAAGAATGGAAAGAATTTCCGATTTCATAAGAGAGTTCTGATGTGATTATTTGATAGGCAAATATATTGTAATATTTAATTAGTACAACAATCACATCAATAATTTGTAAAATATTTTAAGGATTATCGTCTAAAACAGAAACCGGCGGAAAAGTTGTGGGGAAGGTGTGTAGGTTTTTATAAAGATACTAAAAAAAGAGCGAAGCATTGGCTTCGCTCTTTTAGTTTCATTCAAAGGAGAACCAGTTAGTCCCGTCGAACGTTGATGGCTTTTTTACCGCGATTGTCCTCTGTCAGATCAAAAGTAACCTGATCATCTTCGCGTATTTTGTCCACCAACCCGCTCACATGAACAAAAACGTCTTCCTGGCTTTCATCATCCAGAATGAAGCCAAAACCTTTCCTCTCATTGAAGAATTTTACTTTCCCTGTTGACATAATATACAAATTAGTATTAATAATTGCTGCTAAAATACAATTATATTTCGTATTTTAAAAAATCAATGTTATTTGCCTGCATTCATTTTATCCAGGATGTCCATTACTTCACGCACGGCTTTGGCCGAGGCGTTAAGCAACTGCTTCTCTTCAGCGTTCAGCTGCAGTTCAATAATCTCAACGATCCCTTTTTTACCGAGTTTGACCGGCACGCCCAGGTAGATATCCTTCAGGCCATACTGCCCCTGTAACCAGGCACAGCAAGGGAATATCCGGTTCTGATCTTTTACGATTGCTTCAACCATCTGGGCAGCGGCAACGCCGGGAGCATACCAGGCCGAAGTGCCAAGCAGGTTGACGATCTCTGTACCGCCTTTCTTGGTCCTTTCAACAATGGCATCCAGTTTATCTTTCGCGATTAGCTCAACAACAGGGATCCCGCTAACCGTCGTATAACGCGGCAGGGGCACCATGGTATCTCCATGTCCGCCCATCAGGATGGAATGGATGTCTTTCGGAGAGCAATCCAGGGCTTCAGCAAGGAAAGCGCCGTATCTTGCCGTATCAAGGATCCCGGCCATGCCGAATACCCGGCTGGAATCAATTTTGGCCGTAAGATATGCACAATAGGTCATCACATCCAACGGGTTGGATACGATGATAATGATGGCATTTGGCGAATACTTGATGATGTTTTCCGTACTGGTCTTTACGATATCTGCATTGATGGAGATCAGGTCATCACGGCTCATTCCTGGTTTACGGGGAACGCCAGCGGTGATCACAACGATGTCGGAATTGGCCGTTTTGCTGTAATCATTCGTGGAACCATGGATGCGGGTATCGAACTGGTCAACCGGCGACATCTGCCACATATCCAGCGCTTTGCCTTCGGCGAGATTTTCTTTGACATCAAGAAGTACAACCTCCCTGACGATATCTTTATGTGCAATTGCATCGGCACAGGTAGCGCCGACGAGGCCGGCGCCAACAACAGTTATTTTCATGTTTTTTTAATTTTTAGGGTTAGTTTTATAATCCGGCTTTTTCTTTGAACCACTCGAGCGTATAGGATGAAGGCCTTTCGATCTGCAGACCAAGCGCCCTGTCCCAAAGCATGGAGGCGAGTACACCCAACGCCCTTGATACACCGAATAATACGGTATAGAACGGAGCTTCCTTGATCCCGTAATGCAACAGGAGCGATCCTGAATAAGCATCCACGTTTGGCCATGGATTTTTCACTTTACCAAGGGATCCGAGGATGGGTGGAACAACTTCATAGAGATCATTAACGATCTGGATGAAACTGTCGCCTTTGCAATATTTCGCAGCAAACTCGCGCTGAGCCTCGAAACGTGGATCAGTTTTCCTTAAAACGGCATGGCCGTAGCCGGGAATAACCCTGCCTGCGCCGATGGTCTGCTCACAGAAATCATGGATTTGCTGTTTTGTCGGATTATCGGTACCAAGTTCCTTGATCATATCATGGATCCAGGCAACCACTTCCTGATTGGCATAGCCATGCAGCGGTCCGGCTAGTCCGAGCATTCCTGCAGCATAAGAATAATAAGGATTACTCAATGCAGACGCTACAAGGTGTGATGCATGAGCTGAAACATTTCCGCCTTCATGGTCGGCATGGATGGTAAGGTACAATCTGAATAACTTATAAATTTCGGGATCATCGTATCCCATCATGTGTGCGAGGTTGGCTGCCCAGTCAAGGTTGGGATCGGCCGGGATGACATTCCCTTTGAAATAATGTTTCCTGTAAATGTAGGATGCGATGACCGGAAGCTGGCCGATGAAATTCATCACATCTTCATAATAGGAGTCCCAGTAATCTTTCTTTCCGACTCCGGCATTGTAAGCTTCAAGAAATTTAGATTCGGTGGCGAGCGCCAGAATACCAACACTGAAATCGGCCATCGGGGCAGAATCCATGGGCAGGGCATCCAGGACTTTTAATACTTTTTGCGGTACAACAGCCCGCCGTTTCCATTCCTTCCCGATTTCCATGACATCATCCCGGGTGGGGAGTTCATCAAGCAACATCAGGTAAAAGAGGCCTTCTGGAAGCGGCTCATCCTGCGGATCGATCTTGGGAAGTTTTTCCTGTAATTCGGGGATTGAATAGCCTCTGAACCGGATCCCTTCCTGGGGGTCAAGTTTAGAGGTAAGTGTTAGCAACGCCGGCAATCCTTTCATCCCGTCGATCACGGACCCAATGGTGACTTGTCCGATTACGGTGTCACCGTGTTCCTTGAATAAGGACCTTACTTCGGCTGCAACGGGTACAGCCTTTTCGGCAAATTTTGACTTTAATGAACTCATGGCCTTTTTATTTAATTGTTAGAAACTAATGGATGGATTTTGGTGCGATAAAGATAATGTGATAATTTATGATAAGCAAATTATAGGAGGTTTTTTTTTCTGATTTTGACTTTGTTGCATTATGGTAATCAAATACATATATAAAAATTTAAAACTACTGCCCTTTGAAATTTGAATCAAGGTGCAATAGTGAATCAGTATGTATGAAAAAATCTAACGGTTCCGTTTCGGACCTGATTTTAATATCTCGTCAGGACAACCTTCGGTAAATACTTTGAAATTTTCGAGGTATCTTGAAGCAAGCGCATCGTATTTCATCCAGTATTCATCCTTGTTGCCCCATGCGTTGGATGGATCCAGAACATCAACGGGCACATTCGGACAGGAGAGAGGAATGTCAAAGTTGAAGATTTTATCTTTCCGGAATTCTACGCTGTCGAGTGAACCATCAAGGACGGCATTGAGCATATTCCTGGTGTGGCGGATGCTGATCCGTTTACCTACGCCAAATTTTCCGCCAACCCAGCCGGTGTTGACAAGCCATACTTTGGCGCCATGTTTTTCGATCTTTTTTCTAAGAAGATCTGCATAATAATAAGGATGGTGCACCATGAATGGCGCTCCGAAACAAGCGCTGAATGCAATTTCCGGCTCAATTCCCAGTCCCAGTTCGGTACCTGCAATTTTTGAAGTATAACCACTGATGAAATGGTAGATGGCCTGGTTCATATCCAGCCTGGCAATGGGGGGCATGACTCCCTGCGCATCACAGGTAAGGAAGATAACATTTTTAGGATGTTTTCTTACCATCTTTTCAGGGATGGCGTTGGGAATGAAATCGAGTGGGTAAGATGCCCTGGTATTCTCTGTGATCTGGTCGTCGTCGAGGTCAATCTTTCTGGATGTGGGATCATACACGACATTTTCCAGAATGGTGCCGAATTTCCGGGTGCAGGCATAGATTTCGGGTTCATTTTCGGCGGAGAGGCGGATCACCTTGGCATAACAGCCTCCTTCGTAATTGTAAACCCCTTCATCACTCCATGCATGTTCATCGTCGCCGATCAGGCTCCTTTCGGGATCGGCCGAAAGAGTGGTTTTTCCGGTGCCGCTTAATCCGAAAAAGAGCGCCACATCTCCCTTTTTACCCACATTGGCTGAACAATGCATAGACATGATGTTCTGCAGCGGCATCAGGAAGTTCATGATGGTAAAGACTGACTTTTTAATCTCGCCTCCATATTGGGTATTGGCTACAATGGCAAGTTTTTTTGAAAAATCGATAACAATGGCCGTTTCACTGTTGGTACCGTCAATCCTCGGATCCAGTTTAAATGAAGGTGAAGCGATCACCGTGAACTGGGGAACATGGGTTTTATGTTTCTCCAGGGTGTTGATAGTCAGGAACATGTTACGGGCAAAAAGGCTTTGCCAGGCCGTGTCGGTGATGATCCGGATCGGCATCTGATATTCGGGGTCGGCGCCGACGAAAACATCCTGGACAAACAACTCTTCCCCTTGCAAAAATGCCTGCAACCGGCTGAAGACCCCATCAAACTTTTCCGGCGTCATCGGGCGGTTGTTTTTACCCCAGTCGATTTTTTCGTCGGTCGTAAATTCCTTAACAAAATATTTTTCATTGGCCGCACGGGCAGTCCATTTACCGGTATGCACCAGCAGCGGGCCACCGTTCACGATCTTGCCTTCATTGCGAAATACCGCCTCTTCATATAAAGCAGATTCCGGGAGGTTCCAGTAAACCCTTTCGAGGTGCACCAGGCCATGGTTCTGCAGTCCGAATTCACTTTTTAAATTTGCAGCCTGCTTTTGAGCAGGGGTTTCAAATTTCAGATATTTTGACATAGTTTATTTAGTTTATTGTTCCAAAAAAAAATTATAGCCAATCCCTTACCAATTTACGTTCCCCGATGTAGAGTTCATTTGGGGAGTTCGGATCCAGCGCCCACTTGATACGTTCGATGCCCTGTGTAATTTCCTTGAGTGATCCACAGGTCGAAAGCCTCAGGTATCCGTCAAGACCAAACTCTTTGCCCGGCACGGTGATTACCCTCACCTTATCGAGCAGGAAGAAGGCCAGTTTGCTGGAATCCTTGTTATAATGGCTGAAATCAACAAAGCAGTAAAAGGTACCATCAGGTTTGGTTGCCCTCACCCCTTCAAATGAATGGAGTTGATCCATCATGACTTTGGTGTTGTTTTCGAGCGTGGCACACAGGCTGTCGACACAACTCTGGATGCCATTGATGGCGCCGACAGCGGCTGCCTGCAAGACAACGGACGGGCCCGATGTTTGATGGCTTTGGATGTTGGTCATCACCTCGATCAGTTTCCTATTGGCCACTGCCCATCCAATGCGGAACCCGGTCATGGCATATTGTTTGGAAACACCATTGATGATGATGAGTTTAGATTCATCCACGCTCGTTTTCAGGAAATCATAACAGCTGATCGGTTTTCTGTTATCAAAGATCAGGCGGTGGTAGATATCGTCCATGATCAGGTAGATGCTTCGTTTTTCGCAGAATTCGACGATCTCGGCAATAAAATCAGCGGAATACATGGCTCCGGTGGGATTGTTGGGGCTATTGATGATGATGGCTTTGGTATATGAACTGCACACCCTCGCAATATCCTCCATTGTCGGGTAAAAACTGCCGTCTTCCGGGAGTACGGGGACAGGCACCGCACCGCAAAGTTTAACCATTTCGGGATAACTTACCCAGTATGGCGCCGGAAAAACGACTTCATCCTGCGGATTCAGAATGGCTTGCAGCGCAACCATGATGGCTTGTTTTGCGCCCCCTGACGCGATAACATTCATGGGCGATACAATACGTTTGTACTGGTCGCCGGTATAACGGACAATTGCCTGTTTGAGCGCCGGAATCCCGTCGGCAGGGGTGTAACGGATCTCGCCGCTGTTGAGCAGACTTGCAGCCGCCAGGATGGCGTCCAATGGCGCCTTGGTTTTTGGTTCACCAATTCCCAGGTGGATCACAGGTTCACCTTTGGCTCTGAGTATTGCAGCAGTCTCGTTAAGTTTTAACGTTACAGACTCTGCAATTGATCTTCCAATAATACTTAGACTCATAGTTCTCAGTTATAATTAAAATTAGTAAAGTAAAATATTAAGGTTTTTCAACCGGCCTTAGTGGCATGCTGGGCATCCACAACAGCAATGGTAGCAATATGTACGATTTCCCTGACCGTACATTCCATTGGTACGACATGGATGGGTTTATTAACCCCCATCAGGATGGGTCCGATGACTTCGGCGCCGCCAATTTCCTGCATGATTTTATAAGCGGCATTCCCGGAGCTTAAATTTGAGAATATCAAAGTGTTAACATCATGGTCGGCAATTTTTGAGAAAGGAAACTTGGCTTTACGCATTTCCCTGTTTAAGGCGAAATTGGCTTGCATCTCTCCATCGACCAGCAGATCCGGATAATTTTGATGCAGGTATTGTGTTGCCTGCCGCACTCTGACCGGACCCTGGCTATGTTCTGATGCTTTGATCGAGCCGAAGTTGGAAAATGAGACCATGGCAATAACCGGTTCTATGTTGAACCTGCGGACTGTCTCTGCCGTGAGCAGCGCGGTTTCTGCAAGTGTTCTCCAATCAGGATCAAGGTTGACTGTGGTATCTGCAAAGAAATAGGGTCCTTTTTTGGTGACCACCATGTACATCCCGGAGATCCGGTGCAAATTCGGCCTGGGCCCGATGAGTGTTAACGCAGGCCCCATCACTGCGCCATATTCTGTGGTGATTCCTGAAACCATTGCATCGGCTGCGCCGGTCTCGACCATCATGATCCCGAAATAGTTTCTGTCGTAGGTCAATTCATAGGCTTCATCCCTGGTAATACCTTTCCGCTGCCTTTTTTTCCAGATCAGGTCAGCAAACTGCTTTCTGTTTGATTCTTCGCTGTGGTCTCTTGGGTCAATGATAGTCATATCTGAAATATCAAGCTGATTTTCAGCAATGATCTGTGTGATTTGTTCAGCATTTCCCAGAAGGATTGGTTTGGCGATGCCTTCGTTGAATACTTCTTTGGCTGCTTTTAAAATCTTCAGGTTTGTACCCTCCGGAAATACGATCCGTTTCGGATCTGTTTTTGCTTTCAGAGATATCCGGCGAACAAGTTGGTTTTCAAGGCCAAGACGACTGCTTAACTGAGATTTGTAAGCTTCCCAGTCGGTGATTGGCTGGCGTGCAACGCCAGAATCCATGGCCGCCTTTGCAACGGCAGGCGCAACGGTGGTGATCAACCGGAAATCCAAAGGTTTTGGAATAAAATACTCCCTGCCGAACACCAGGTTTTTTACATTGTAAGCTGCGCTGACATTTTCAGGAACATCCTGCTTTGCAAGGCTTGCCAGTGAATATACGGCTGCAATCTTCATCTCTTCATTAATACATGTAGCCCTGACATCAAGGGCTCCACGGAAGATGAAGGGAAAACCCAGCACATTGTTCACCTGGTTCGGAAAGTCCGATCGTCCGGTGGCCATCAGTACATCCGGACGGGCATCCATGGCATCATCATAAGTGATTTCAGGGTCAGGGTTTGCCATGGCAAAGACAACCGGGTTATCAGCCATGGACCGTACCATATCCTTGGAGACGACATTCTTACTCGAAAGTCCGAGGAATACATCCGCTCCGGCCATTGCCTCTTCGAGCGTATGAATATCCCGGTCGGTGGCAAATATCTGTTTGTATTTGTTCAGGTCTTTCCTGTCTTTTCTCAATACCCCTTTTGTATCGAGCATGACGATGTTTTCGGTTTTGGCGCCAATAGATACCAGCAGCTTTGTACAAGCGATGGCAGAGGCGCCGGCGCCGTTGACCACGATTTTGACCTCCTCTTTTTTCTTTCCGGCAATTTCCAGGGCATTGATCCATCCTGCTGCCGTGATGATGGCTGTTCCATGCTGATCATCATGCATGATCGGGATCTGAAGCTCCTTTTTCAACCGCTCTTCGATCTCAAAACATTCCGGCGCTTTGATATCCTCAAGGTTGATCCCGCCAAATGTAACCGCAATGTGTTTTACAGTTTCAATAAATTTTTCAACATCATGGGTCTCCACTTCGATATCGAAAACATCCACATCGGCAAAAATCTTAAACAGCAAACCTTTTCCCTCCATTACCGGTTTTCCGGCATCGGCGCCGATATCTCCGAGGCCAAGAACTGCCGTGCCATTTGAGATGACCGCCACCAGGTTCCCTTTGGAGGTGTATTTGTAAATATCATCCTTGTTTTTTTCAATCTCCAGGCAGGGAAAAGCAACTCCCGGAGAATAGGCAAGTGACAGATCTCTTTGGGTTCTGTGAGGTTTGGTCGGAATGACTTCGACCTTTCCGGGACGACCTTCTGCATGATACCTCAATGCATCTTCTTTCGTAATTTTTGCCATGGTAAAAGTGTTAAGAGGTTTTAGTCAATTTAACAGGCTTTTCTTTGGTTTCCTGTTTATTTAGTGGTGTTTTAGTTTTCAGAGTATGCTCAAAATCATCAATTAATGACCGTGTTGTTAATAATTGTACAAAGCTAATAATTTAATGCAGAAGAAAAATATTCTTGGTGTAAAATAAAATCGTGGACCATTCCGAATGGTGGTTTCATTGTAAAGTCCGACCGGTTCCGTACTAATCAGGTTGGCTGAGTTTGACCATCCGGGCTCCATGCGGCCTGGTTTTCATTTCAAAATGGGTGCGGACTTTACCCAGTTCGGATTGTGTCCAAAGGTCGCGCATCGACCATTTCCCATCCAGTTGAAGATCATGCATCTCCACTGGAATGTAAAGGAGTTTCTCAGTATTATTAAACAATCCGACTGCTTTACTGCCATCCCCGAGGTCGCGTGCCCATACTTCATAGTCATCAGTTTTTCTAACCCGTAGGGCTTGCTTGCCCAATGGATCCTGGTTCACGGCCAATACCTCATCGTTGGCGAGCAGGTTCATGGTGAAAGCATCCAGCCGGTTAAGGTCGCAACCGATCAGCAGGGGCGCTGCCAGCAGGCTCCATAAAGTGATGTGTGTATATTGTTCGTTTGGAGTGAGACGGGTGTAATGCAAATACGGGCCCCAGCCCACCCAGCCGACAACCAGCATATCGGGATCGTTCCATCGGCCGGGCGCCGCCGACGAAGAACATGTCCACTGGCTGAAACCGATGGATGACATGCTTTCCCATGTATCTTCAATATCGCCGGTGGTGCGCCAGGAATTACCATCCACCACGGCTCCCCATGTCCATACATCGCCCATGCCATACTGACAAAGGCTGTAATGGATGTCGCGATTGGCCTTGCGAAGGGCATGTTTCATCTCCTGATAGGGTCTCTTCATTTGTTCCACGGTGGGGTCCGGAGCAATTTTTCCATACGAACACCAGTCATATTTAAGGTAGTCGATTCCCCAAGTTGCATAGTTCATCGCATCTTTGGCCTCAAAACCGTAGCTTCCTTCGTACCCCCCACAGGTTTTTGGACCGGGGGAGGAGTAAATACCGATCTTCAATCCCAGGGAGTGCACATAATTGCACAGCCCGGGCATATCCGGAAATTTTGAATTGGCCAGGATATTTCCGTCTTTGTCGTGGGTATCCTCCCATCCATCATCAATGTTAATATAACTCCAACCGTGTTCGATCAGGCCACTCGATTTCATGGCATCCGCCGATTGGCGGACCTTTTTATCACTCACACTTAACCCCCAGCAATTCCAACTGTTCCAACCCATCGGGGGGGTAAGAGAGATAAGGTCGCCTACCATGATCTTCAGGTCACGGTCGGCATAACCAAGCTGGTTTTCAACGGTCAACTTCACCACGTATTCGCCTTTCTTTTTCAGGGAACCGGTAATCAGTCCGTTTTCCGGGTTGATAACAAGGCCTTCAGGCAGGTCGGAGGCGCGAAACTTCAGCGGCGGGTGCCCGGTCGCAGCAACTTTATACAGAAATGGCGACCACGGTCTTACCCCGAATACCCTTGCTCCGTTGATCCTTGGCGTTGCAGGCGATTCTGGTGTGAGGATATATGGAACTTCAACAATCTCGGAAATTTCTTCACGGGTGGTTGCTTCCTTGAAGGTAACATGCAATAGGGCAGGGGAGCTGACATTTGTTTTGTACGAAAAAGATTTATCTACCTTTGAATGAGGAGCGAGATCAATCAGGGAGCGATCGGAAAAGATGCGGATATCGTTATCGCACATTACGGCTTCAACAACCAGTTCTCCTTTAAAATGTTCCGTTCCCGTGAGATTGATCATCGAAAACTCTTTCGTAACCAAAGTATCTCCGGAAAAAATAAACGGTGTTGCTGCCAGGTCAATTTTCAAATAATCACGAAGACCTGTCAATGAAATTTCAAAGGTCTTCCCGAACATGCCCCCCGGACCTCCATGGTCATAACTTCTGACGGCAATCAGGTTTTCTTTGTCCCACTGAATGCGCGGGTCATCCTGGGCAAGAACATACCGTCTTTCAAGATTCCACCTGCCATGTGTTTTTATAAAATCCCCTGAAGTATTCATTTCTCCATAAATGACCCTGCCGTTCTCACCGATGAGCTTCCCGTTCAGAAAAACCTGGTCACAGTCATCAATTTTGCCCAGGCGGATCTGCAAACTGTCGGTAACCCTTTTCTGATCCCTAAGCGTTGAACGTATCAGGGTTTTATATCTGTACCAGGCGAATCCGTTGTAACCTTTATATCCCTGGTCTTCCCATACACTTTTTGGATCAATTGTACCCCAGGATAAATCGTCGAAAGCTGTTGTTGCCCATGACAGGTCATCCCCGGTTTTAAATTTCCAGGGTGTATCGAGTGTACATAGATTGGGTTTATTGGTGTAATTGCATGAAATGATCCACAAGAGAGAAAAAAATCCTGTCAGCGTGAATAACTTTTTCATGGGATCAGTATTGAATCACAATTTTTCTATCCAGTTTTCCGGAACCATTTGATAATTGCAATATGTAAACTCCCTGGGATAAACCGGTCACATCGATTTTCCTGGTGGCGTATCCTGACACTTCAAGACCGGGTTGAAAATAGACCTTTTCTCCCGCTGTTGTCACAATGGAAATATCCAATTTTTCGGGCCTCAGGGTTTTCAATTCAATGGTAAAATTACCGTTGTTCGGATTTGGGAACACCTGAACACTCACGCCGGCAAGTTCCTCAATCCCACCGCATACTTTAAATGAAACCATCACGGAATCCATGCCGGTGCAGCCATTCTGACCGGTGACAATCACCTTGATCTTTTGTGCATTCAGGCCAACTCCTGCTGAATCTACAGTGATGGTGGGGGTGGTTTTCATCGAAGGAAGCCAAAGGTATCCTGAGGCATCAGGGTTGGTGGCATTCAGCACAATGGCACTATTGGCACACATTGCAGTGTCCTTGCCAAGTTCAACCTGTGGCAATGATTTAATGGTCAGTAAAAGACTGTCAACCGCCAACGGACAGGCAACTGAACCTATTGCATTAAGGATCAGTTTAGCTGAGCCAAGGTTGATGTCCTGTGATCCGGGGGTATAGTTAGGATTCAATATCGCCGGATTGTCAAAATGACCATCTCCCATGGTTTCCCAATGCAGGGAGTTGTACGCGTTGGCCGAAGCATTTGCAAGTGGATATTTCTGTCCGCGGCATATTGACGCATCTCCACCCGCTGCGGCTGTTGGCGGTGCATAGATCATCAGCATCATGCTGTTGGTATCAATACTGCTCATGCCATAGGCGGTGAGCGTCAAACGCACCATGCCGTCTGTAATATCCTGAGAACTTGGTGTATAGGTAGGGTTCAGGATGTTGGGATTGCTGAACTGTCCGGTACCGGCGGTCGCCCATCGCAATGAATCATAACTGTCGGCCATGCCATGCAACTGGATATCATTGCCTGCACACACATCTGCATCTCCTCCCGCGCTGACGGTTGTTTTATATTGGGGAGGGAAAACGATAAAGTCGGCCCAGGCAGCATCCAATCCCGAAGAAAGTGCATCATTCTTCTCATACACCCATTTGAAAGTATGGGGGCCGGCCATGACCGGGAATGCATACCGTGAAAAGGTGGTGTCGATGAAGTGCGACCATATGCCAACCACGGCATCATCAATATAAAATTTCAGGATATCTTTGATCGGCTGGCTTGAAATACGCCTGTAAAAGGATATACTGTCGTCAATGGAAGCATAGTATTCGACAAAAATTCCGGATGATTCGCCATCCCCGATCACTCCTGACCTTGCGGAGTAGTTGCCTTCATATTTGATGACAGGATCAATGGTCCATGGTTTGGCCGAATTGGTGAATTGCCATGGAAACTTGCTGAAATTACTGGTCTCCCAATCTTCTACGATCAAACCAATTTTTGCGTTGAATAGCTTATCGGTTACACGATATTTTGAGGTGGCCACATTATACAATTGTGCCACTGATCCAATGGCAGCGCCGCTGTTAACTGTCACAGGGAAGGATGCTACGACAGTCTCCCCGGCATGAAGCGTTCCGATGCTGAAAGTTGGAACTCCAATGGTGACATAAGAATTTAAGGATGAAAGCCCGCTGACAACATCTTCTGCATCCCAGATACCAATATTTTTTGTGGTTATCAAAATGGTAGCCACTTCACCGGGGTCAAGACGGCCATTTGCATTACCACCGGGAGGGATATCGTTGATGGACATGGAAAGAATGCTGACATCGGGGGCATGAGCCACGATCTGGAAAGTACTCCAGGTAGTGCTGTCCTGCTGGTCGATGGCCATAACGGTAAATATGACCGGCTCGTTGTTTGCAATGGAGTCGCTCACTTTGAATTTAAAACCGTTTGGAATGAACTTTTCCTCATCGATCTCAAAGTGTCCATAGGCTTTGATCGAGTCGAGCATGGTAATGTGAGGATTGTCGCAGTAGAGATGAACGGAAACGTCATCTGCGGCTGCTGTGCCCATGTTTTTCATCTTGAGGCCGATGAGTTCGGTTTCGCCGTAATCCATCAGGCCATTGCTGTTTCCAAAGACGGTGTCGTTCAACACATCACCGGTGTTTGTGATGGCTGCCTGGGGTATAAGTATGTCAATTGGAGATACATAAGTAAGGCAATGCCCAGAACGTGTGTCGGTCCAGCAGGGAAAGGTCTTACCGCCATAGGCAGCTATGGCAAGATAATCACCCATGTATTTTGAGGCCATATTGGGAATAGGCGCCGGGGTAAAAACAACATCACTCACCTTCAGGTCGGTAAACGATGCGCCGCCATCTGTTGAATAAGCCATCCAGGCTTCGGCTTCGTTTGCCGCACAGTTCCTGTTGTCGTAGAAAACAAGGCTGAGGTAGCCATTTGCCTGGTCACAGGTAATCCAGGGAAGGTAATGGTGTTTGCCCGATGTTGAATCGGAGTTGATCCGTTTTGGGGTTGACCAGGTAGCTCCTTCATCGGTCGATTTAATCAGGTAAACGGAGCTTCCGGGGCCGATGTTGATACCCGGAACACCGGTGTTGGTCCAAACAACGTAAATTGTTCCGCGGTAAGGGCTGTTACTTAAATCTACAGCCATGGAAGGGAAGGAGTTTGTACGCATATTTTGTGATACACCGATTGTACGTATCCCTTTGATATTGTTCAGGGCTCTGACCGCAGTTCCCCAGGTTGTTCCGCCATCCGGTGATTTGTTGAATCCGATTGCTTTTTCGTCGCTGGGCCAACTGTCATAAACTGACCATACGGCGTAAACTTCTCCATCGGGGCCGCATTTAAAGTTGATACCCTGGTTATGGCTTCCGGCGGAGGTTGCCGAGCTTATATTTACCGAAGTTGACCATGTGGCGCCGCTTGTGATCGAACGCGAAACAAAAATATTGTTGCTTGTCATCCATCCATTGTAAAGGTAGCCCTTGTAGGGACTGGTCGGGCTGATGTCAACCCAAAGGTGGTTTTTATCGAGCACATTAAATGCGCTGCCATTGGCAACTTTACTTGTAGTCCAGGTGGCGCCCATGTTATCAGAGTAGGCAACTGTTTGTCCATTGGCGTTATCAATGAATCCAACATACCAGCGACCGTTCAGGTCGATCACCGCGGCCGGGTCGCCTGAGTTGGGGCCACCGGCGCCTTCAACAGTCCCCGACCAGGTTGCGCCGGAATCAAGGGTTTTCAGTGCATCGGCCCCTTTCACAGAGCCGGTGGATGGTTGTGGTGTAGAGTTGTTGGAGTTCAACAACATGGTTTGATCGTTGGGATTGATCACGATCGAATTTTCACTCTGGGTCGAATTGGAAGGTTCATTGGTAACAAGGACATCCGGAGAGTCGATCACCGAAACACCGCGTAACAAAACCTTGCTGCCGGTATAACGGGCCGGCGGAATCGGAGCGAAGGGCTGAACCGGAACCAGCCCTGCTGCAGCACACCGTTGCCAGTATCCCATGTTGTCGATGCGGGTGTCAACCACATAACCGGGAGGAAAAACAACTTTGTTGTCCTGTGCGAAAAGTGTGGTTGAAGTAATTGCCAGGATTAATCCGGCGAACAGATAGAAAGTATTTTTTGTCATGGGAATTGTTTTGAAGATGAAGGTACTATGACTGCAAAGATAATTGAATTTCAGAGAATGATCTCCTTGCCCAACAAAATGAGAACCAGTATCATTCCAAAATCAGTGTTTCGTAGTAAAGACATACTGCAGGATATTGGCCCCCATCTGGAGCGCTTTCTGCCGCGTAGGATCGGAATCGCCATGAACAGAAGGATCTTCCCAGCCATCGCCCAGGTCGCATTCATAGGTGTAAAAGACTATTAAACGGCCTTCATAGATCAGTCCAAATCCCTGGGCCGGTTTTCCATCATGCTCATGGATCTTGGGCAATCCGTTCTGGAAATTGTATTTCTGGTGGTAAATCGGATGGTCGAACGGAAGTTCAAGCAATTCCAGTTCAGGGAAAACGCGCTTCAACTGTGGCCTGATGTACTTGTCCATGCCATAATTATCATCGATGTGAAGAAAACCTCCGGCGATCAGGTAATTACGCAGATTTTGAACCTCCTGGTCTGAGAAGATGATATTGCCATGGCCTGTCATATGTACAATCGGGTAGTTCATGAGTTCGGGATTTCCGACATCAACCGTGGCAATATCCTCGCTGATATTGGTCAGCAGGTTGCGGTTCGCAAATTTCACCAGGTTGGGAAGAGAAGTGGGGTTCGCGTACCAGTCGCCGCCCCCCGAATATTTCAATAACGCGATCTGAAATGAAGGAGTTGTATAGGAAGTAGTTCCCAGAAGGAATAAAATAGAGGCAAGTTTAAAAATAAGCGGATGTTTTATGGAGAACATTGAATATGGTGTATAGATCTGAAAATATTGCGTCTTTGCGTCTTTGTGGTTTAATTAGCAAAGGTAGTCTTTCTTTCATTTCCTTTTTGCATTCCGAATTCTGGGCTAGATCTTATTTGGTTCATCACAATACTGCGTACCTTTACTTCTTGCGACCTCTCCCCGGCCCTCTAACTAAAAGTACGCATTTTTGTGATGTTCCTGTTTTTTAACAATGGAATATATTGAGAATAGCTGCTAAAGGGAATAAGGATAGCGATGAAACTTACGCAGAAAATCTTTTTTAACTTTTTCATGGTTACACAGCTTAATCCTTAACCAATTTCATAACCCTGGTCATCCTATTATCGCTAAATATCACAAAATAAACAGCCGGTTTCAGGCCACTGACATCTATCCCGGTTGTTTCATTTACCAACTGTTTAGATAAAACGAGCTGGCCGCGGCATTTTTGAAAAATGTTTGTTATGGGCAATAATCTTAGAGCCTGTTTGCATTTCTTAATCCGATTGTATTTCAAAATGCAACCTGTGCTGTAGGCACAATATACGGGTAGCAGTCGAATGTTTTACAAGCTATTTCGTCCCGTACGGGACG
>JAUXWT010000092.1 GCA_030681475.1 Bacteroidales bacterium
CCCAGGAGTTGCTGAATTTCTGTGGTGAACACAATATCGTGTCCGATATTGAAATAATCAACATGCAGGATATCAACGAAGCCTATGAAAGAATGCTGAAAAGCGATGTGCGCTACAGGTTCGTTATTGACATGTCTTCCCTGAAAAAGTAAGTGAAGAACCCCGCCACGAGTAGCGGGGGTGCGCTTGTACAAAAACCAGAGTTCCTGACCACCCGCTGCCGATTTTTGTTGCCCATCATATATTCTTAACCTAAGTACATGACAAAATTTTGATACAATTTTCAAGATCGTTTATTGACAAGGGATTCAGCAGTGCATAGGTCAGAAAAATCAACCCAAACTTAAATAAGCTAAAGGCTTTTCGACCATGTTTTTTGATTTTGATAGGATGTCCGTTATTGTTTTTGTATTCCATTGAATAACACCAGCCTCATCTATTTTTGCTCGGTTTTCAATTGGGATAAACTGAATTATTCTTTGGTCCTTAAAATACACCACCCAAATTAAATCAGCCCACAGGAATCTCAATTTCCCTCTTATATTTTCAGGCGGGAATACAATATTTATATTTTTATAGCCTGATGAAACACTGGGGTACCAAATTCCATCAATATTACTATTATCTGGAAATTGCTGAGTTTTATTTAAGACTCTGTCTTTATAGTAGTTTGCCAGTTTATACTCATTGTGATCAATCGTATCGGTTTTTGCGAACTCTTCAGAAAAAAACTCCAAAATTTTATACAGTTCCTCATTATTAATCTGTTTCCTCATTTTTTCGTTTTCTTGTCTCAAAAAGTCGAGGGTTAACGCTTGTTCTTTAAGGTCTTTTAAATCATTGACAAATCGATCAAGGTATTTCTCTGGTGAAAGCATTTGGGCAAGAAGCAAGGGTTCTTCAATAGCCCAAGTCCCGACCACCAGCATTAATCTGTCATTTTTCTTGAATCGATTAAAATTTTCTCCCTTGGAAAATGTTTCAATACATGCAGTCGGGAGGGTGGTCGATGTCTAAAACATTGATTCATTTGGTTTATTTATTCTTCCAAAACAGGATATCCCATGAGATTTTTCTTTGGGGATAAATGAAATTTCACTAAGATTTTGAAATGGCATTTTAGCATTTCTGTCTAAAATTCTAGCTCGGTATAAAAAATTCGGACCACCATTTTCTCTTTGATTTAAATCTAAAGGCTTATTCTCAAATTGAATGGTTTTATAGGAACCAAGGGTAAAAAGGAATTCAAATAAGCCGATAAAAAACTATAGTCTATTTCCTTTAACATTTTGCCCAACCGAATTAACTCCGCAAGTTTGTCCATCTATTGAAAATTGAATCATTCCCTTTTCATTTCCTATTATCCCACTTGGTTTTCTGCCAATCACTTATCCTGCCAGCCTCAGAACATTTATTGCAATTCCAGTAAATGAACTCGTTCTTCGTGTCCACCTCAATTTCAATTAAGCCAGTGCATTTCTTCTTCAAACATCTGATTTGGCTGTATTTTTCTGCGGGCGGGTATTCCTTGGTGGCAGAATCGACAATGAGCACATGAAAAGAAGCGCGTTCTCTGCCAGATTTGGTCATTTCTTTTGGGATGTTCCCCTTTTTATCAAGAAAATGAGTCAGGATGGATATTAACATTTGAATAGTATTAGTGGGCAGCAAATGTATGAATTGGCTTTCTCCATTCAAAACGGCAAACTATAACCCAAATTCAATGGGGTGGTCTTGGTGCAACGATCAAATCATGGGCAATAATTGCTTTTACAACAGGATGATCAATCATCTGGACCATTGTGGCTCATTTTGGCACTAATTCGGGTCATATGAATGATTATCAAACAGGCAATATTGGTTTACAAGGAGAAATCAGACAAGAAGCCAATGAATTCCAGAACAGTCTCTTGTATCTTCAAGTAGTTTCCGAATCCTGATTTGTGTTGACTTGGCACATTGTAATTGAATTGTAAGGCCAAGAGTTGCTTTTGACCAGATCAACCGCCAGGAACCACCCCACGAATAACCCTGCTCAAATTTGACTTGACGACAGATAACCGCAATCATTATGGAACAATTCCAAATAAGAACTCCACCTTGTTTAATATTCGGGAGTTCAATGCAATTACTTAATTTTGGAATGAAATCCAGTTCCCGATGTACCAACTCAAAATCACTGTTGACGAATTAACCCCTGACATCTGGAGAACCATACAGTTACCCGAATCCTACTCGCTGTATAAACTTCATCACATTATCCAGATCATATTTGGTTGGGAGAACACTAAAATATGGTGTTTCTGGAACACCGATGTTCCGACAACAAACCCATGGCTATGGGGCGGTGGTGGTACAATGTGGGATAAACAGGTAAAAATCAAAAGTGTTCTGATGGAAGTTGGCGATAAGTTACCGTATGTGTATGGTCGGGGTGATGAATATTGGAATCACAAGATTGTATTGGAGAAGATTGATGCTGGAATTATAAAGGGTGCCAGGTGTCTCGATGGGGCGGGAGCCGTAATTGAGGATTGTGGCGGGGTTGAAGGATACAATGAAATTCAGTATCGCCTAAGTCATCCTGAGATTGACGGTTACCTGTCATTACTTATGGTGTTGGGTGATGAATTTAGTGCGGAACACATTGAATTGAAAGAGGTGAATGGCAAGTTAAAAGGGTTGGTGAATTATATCAAGGAGTTTGATGAAGGGCATGGGTTGGTATTTTAATTTGTCAGATTACCGAGTCGGTAGTAAAAGATTGAATTGGCTTTTACCATTTGAAATCGAAAATGATAACCCAAAATCAATGGGTGGGTTTTGGTTAACGATAAAATCATTGGTAAGAATTGCTATCACGGCAGAATAATCAGTTAACTGGACCAAAATGGTTCATTTTGGTGGCATTCGGGACGAAATGTATCTTAGTGGACCAGACCTGTGCAATCTGCAAGTGTCATCCTCATGATTCAAAACATCAGAAAATTCATTTTTGTTAATAACTTTCCGTGAAAACCGTATTACCTTTTACCCGAAAATCTGATTAAGGGTCTGTGAATAAATAATATTTACAATTAGGAATCAATAATTGGTTTTATGGTATAATTCCATTCGCCATGAAATTTATGTGGTAATATATTTACTGATTTTAATTCATTATCTTCAACAATAATTCCTTTTTCGTATTCATTTTCATC
>JAUXWT010000097.1 GCA_030681475.1 Bacteroidales bacterium
ACCATTTCCAATAATATCATCAGGCCTGCCGGAGTGAATTTACCCACCAACGCTATCTACTCGGCGGGGTCTTCGATATTCATTGACAACAGCAACAACGCCATTACCGGCAATTCAATTCAGGATTACTACAATGCATCCACAGCATCCAATGGAATTTTTATAGCCTCAAACTGTTCAGGATGGACTATATCAGGCAATAAATTATTCCAATCAGCAACAAGAACCGCCACTGCTGCCAACATTCACAGAGGTATAAACATCGTAACAGCCTTAGGTGTGGGATATACTGTGAGTAACAATATCATTGGCTATGCCAACGCATCCCAAACAGGAACATCAACTTATACCTGCGGAGCCAGCATGAGCAACCGTTATTTTGGAATTGAACTGACCGTAGGAACATCTGCCGTTTCCAATGTACAGGGAAATACAATTGCCGGCATAAGTCTGACAAACACAATAGGTACCGCTGTCACCGCAGCCCCAGGTATTTTCACGGGAATATCCATCCTGGCGGGTTCGGTCAATGTCGGCGAAACAACGGAAGGAACATTTGGTAATACCATCGGAGCCACAACGGGTAATGGTTCAATTACTGTTACCGGAAGCGTCACACTCAATTATATTGCGGGGATTTATGTTACGTCCGCCGGAACGGTAAACATCCAGAATAACAACATCGGGGCCTTCAGAACTGCCGGAGGAAATACCATCGGATACACCTTCCACGCCATCAACACCGCGGGAACAGGAGGCTTTAATATTTCATCGAATAATATCGGCAGCGCCGGCACGGCGAATTCCATCTCTGTCGGAACGGTATCCACCACATCGGGTGTTTGTACCTTAAACGGGATATATAACCTTGCTACCGGAGTGGTCAGCATAAGCGGTAACACAGTACAAAATGTTACGGTGTATGGCACGGGGGCATCCATTTTAATTGGCGTCCAGAACAGTACGGGCAGCGGAAATGAATTAGCCATCACAGGCAACAGCATCATTGCGATCAATAATACCGGTAGCGGTGCCATCACCGGTATATCAAATACTGCAGCCATCGCCGCCACCGCCAATATAACCACGAATACCATCCGGTCATCCACACTTTCCGGAACGGGCGCCTTTACCGGTATCGTAAATTCGTCAATTGCTGCGACCATAAACATTAACAACAACATCATCAGGAACATAACACGTACTCCAGTGACCGGAGCTTTCACCGGCATTTCCAGTACAGGAGCAGTACCGACAGCGCTGAATATCAACGACAACCAACTGGGAAATGCCGACGGTGGCCTGGTTACCTTCTCCGCAGCCAGCAGTGGTGCACTGACCGGGATCAACGTATCAGGAGCCATTGCCACATGCGATGTTTCCATACAGAGAAATGATTTCAGCGGCATCGTACATTCGTCGGTGGCGACAAGCCCGCATACGTATATTATCAATGCTGCGGTTTCACAATCCATGACTATCAGCAGCAACACCTTTACCAATTTAAATGTGAATACAACCGGGGCCATCATATTCATTTCCAACAATGTAAGCTTGCTCTCCGGCAGCACCAAGAATATTAACAACAACAGTATTGTCAATGGTTTTACAAGGACAAGCACGGCTGCATCCGGTACACTTACATTATATACAAATACAACGGGCGTATCAGCACCGGGGAGCACAATAAACAATAACAACAATGATTTTTCAAACATCACGGTAAGCGGGGCAGCGATCATCGCCGGATGGATCAATACAGATGCCGGCTACGGAACAAAGAATCTCAAAAACAACACATTCAGCAACTGGACCGGGGCCAATACCCCGACAGGCGCCTTCACCGGCATCGCGGTAAATACCATAGGGACAGATAATGAAGTATCTGGAAACCAGATTAATACTTTCTACGCCGGCGGGAATATTTACGGCATAACCACTGCAGCAGGCAATGACCGGATATCATCGAACACCATTCATACACTGGTATCTATCAGTGCCACAGCCGCTGCAGTGGTCAACGGGATTGCCATAACCGCAGGAACCCTGAAGCAGGTTTTCCAAAACACAATCTACAACCTGGAATCAAACGGAGGCTTTACGACCGGCAGTATCAGTGGGATAGCCGTAACCGGTGGGTTGACAAACCTTGTTTACCGCAATAAGATCTACAATATTTCTTCTGCCAACAGTGCTATAACGACCGGAACTGTCAATGGCATAATGGTTTCAGGAACCGGTGCCGACCAGGTCACAACCGTTCGCAACAATATTATCGGAGATATCCGGGCTACCGCTGCCAGCGCAGCTGATCCGATGAGGGGCATCAATATTGCCAATACGGGCTTAAGGTCAGCAACGAATGTATATTTCAATACGGTTTATCTCAACGCCGGCCAGTCAACCGGGACCAACTGCGGATCATCCGGAATTTACCATGCCGCCAGTGCCACGGCCACCACTGGACGCCTGGATCTGAGGAATAACGTCATCGTAAATATTTCCCAGCCTAAAGGGACGGGTCTGACCGTCGCCTTCCGCCGAAGCGCAGGTACGGCAAACACTCAAAATAATTTTGCCGTTACTTCCAACAACAACCTGTACTATGCCGGTACTCCCGGCGCAACCAATCTGATCTACTATGACCTCACTGCTCCGGGAACTTTTCAGACACTGACCGCCTATAAGGCCGCTACCTTTACCGCGGGGACCATTTCACCGAGAGACCAGGCATCAATCACTGAAAACCCGGATTTTGTCAGCACAACCGGTGGGGATGCCACCTATCTGCATATCAATACAGCAACTGCAACCCAGATCGAAAGCGGTGCGGCCAACATCGCCGGAATTTCCGTTGACTTTGACGGGGATACCAGGCAGGGAAATACAGGATATTCAGGTTCGGGGACCATGCCGGATATCGGCGCTGATGAAGGCAATTTCACCAAAAATGATCTTGTCGGACCCACCATATCCTATACACCCATTGCCAACAACAGCTGTACCGGCAATCCCACACTTTCCGTGGTCATCACGGATGCCAGTGGGATAAACACCACCACGGGAACCAAGCCAAGGATCTATTTTAAGAAATCGACTTCGAACAATGCCATTAACGGTAACACCTCATCCGATAACGGATGGAAATACACGGAAGCAACCAACACCGCCTCGCCATTTAATTTTGAGATTAATTTTTCGATACTTTTAGGCGGTTCCGCTAATACCGGAGATATCATCCAGTATTTTGTCGTTGCCCAGGACCTGGCCGCCACGCCCAATGTAAGCATGAATGCCGGTGCATTTACCACACCCCCGGGAAGTGTGGCACTAATTACATCAAATGTACCCACGGCGAATACCCCCGCCAGCTTTACCATACTCGCAGGGTTAAGCGGGAACGTTACCATTGGCAGTGCGGGAACCTATACTTCGCTTACCGGCGCAGGAGGCCTGTTCAGCGATATCAATATCAAGGGACTATCAGGAAACCTGACTGCCACCATTATTGACGGGAGCGTCACCGAAACGGGGGCAAATGCACTTAACACGGTCCGATACGGTTGCAACAACAACTACACAATTATCGTCAATCCCAATGCAGCTACTGCAGTGACTTTAACAGGCAGCGTTGCAGGTCCGCTAATCAATCTGAACGGTGCCGGCAATGTCACTATTGACGGGTTGAACACCGGGGGAGCCTCCCTGACGATCAGCAATACAAACAGCACAGGTACCGCATCGACCATACAATTCATTGCCGACGCCAGCAATAATACCATTACCAATTGTATCATTGAAGGTTCAGGGACCGGAGCTGCCTATGGAACTATTTTATTTTCGACCGGAACAATAACCGGCAACGACGCCAACACTATTTCCTATAATACCATAAGACCTGCCGGTTCTAACTTGCCAACCAATGCCATTTATTCAGCAGGCACCTCGATAGTTGCAGATAATAGTGGCAACTCCATTATCAATAATAGTATTCAGGATTATTTTAACGCAGCGGCTGCCTCCAACGGTATATTTATCGCATCCAACAGCTCCGCATGGACCATCAACGGAAATAAATTTTTCCAGACCGGGGACAGAACCGCCACTGCCGGCGCGACGCACAGAGCCATAAACATAGTGACTGCTTCCGGTACGGGATATACTGTTAACAATAATATTATCGGGTTCGCCGATGCTTCCTCGACCGGGACCACATCTTATGGCGGCACATTCGCCAATCTCTTCAGGGCCATTGAAATGACTGTGAATATCATAGGAACGGCATCCGTCGCGGATGGCAACACCATCGGCGGAATCAACTTCACCACCAGCAGCGGTACATCGACCTTGCCGGGTATTTTTTCGGGGATTTCGGTACTGGCCGGGAATGTGAATATCGGAACTGTTACCGGGAACACCATTGGTTCGACTACCGGAACCGGATCAATTACGGTAACTTCCTCCACCTCGCTGGGAGTGGTAACCGGGATCTATTCAACAACTCTTGGTACGGTTAGTATTTCGAAAAACAATATTGGCTCCATCACCGCTGTGGGGACAGGCAATGTTGGTTATACATTTTATGGAATAAACAGCGCCGGTGTTTTGGGCAATTATAATATTTCATCAAATACCGTCGGGGGTGCCACGTCCAATTCAATTTCCATCGGAACTGGTTCGGCGGCAGCGGTCACAACCCTTTATGGCATCTATAATCTTGCCACCGGGGTCATTTCAATTTCCGACAATGCGGTTCAAAATGCGACGGCCAACGGAACGGGTGCATCTTTATTAACAGGCATCCTCAACAGTGCGGGATCAGGCACTGAATTGAACCTCACCGGGAACAGTGTTATTGCCATTAACAACACCGGAACAGGCGCCGTCACCGGCATTTCCAACACTGCAGCAACTGCAGCAGCAGCAAACATCACCGGCAATACGGTCAGATCATCGACCTTTACCGGAACAGGAGCATTCACCGGAATACTGAATGGTTCAACGGCCGCAACAACGAACATTAACACCAATATCATCCGAAACATCAGCAGTGGCGGTCCTGCGGTTACAGTGACCGGAATTTCAAGTACAGGTGCAATACCAACAGCCCTGAACATTAATTCCAATCAGCTGGGAAACTCAGACGGAGGATTTATCACTTTTTCTGCAGCCAATTCAGGCGCTGTGACAGGAATAACGGTTGCAACTACCGCCGCAACAGCGGCTTTATCCATTCAAAGCAATAATTTCAGTGGAATTGTACATTCTTCTTTGGGAACCAGTACGCATACCTATATAATTAATGCTGCGGCTACCAAATCGCAGAATATCAGCTATAATACATTTACAAATCTGAACGTCAATACAACCGGGGCAATTATTTTCATTCAGAATAATGTAAGCCTTCCGAACGGGGGAACGCAGGATATCAACAACAACAGCATTGTGACCGGTTTTACGCGGGCAAGTACTGCCGCCTCCGGTGCACTGACCATATTCACCAGTTCAACATCGGTATCAGCGGCCGGAAGTACGATCAACAATAACGGTAATAATTTCTCCAATATCACCGTCAGCGGGGCGGCTTCCATCGCCGGGTGGATCAACACCGATGCCGGCAACGGAACAAAGAATATCAAGAACAACACATTCAGCACCTGGACCGGGGCCAATACCCCGACAGGCGCCTTCACCGGCATCACGGTGAACACCGTGGGAACCGACAATGAAATATCGGGCAACCAGGTAAATACTTTCATCGGTGGCGGGAATATTTACGGAATCACCACGGCGGCTGGGAATGACAGGATATCATTAAACACCATTCATACACTTGTATCATCAAGTGCCACGGCGGCTGCGGTGGTCAACGGAATTGCCATTACCAGCGGAACCCTGAAGCAGGTTTTCCAGAACACGATCTACAATCTTCAATCAAATGGAGGCTTTACAACCGGCAGTATCAGCGGGATAGCCGTTACAGGCGGATTATCCAGCCTCATCGTCCGGAACAGGATCTATAATATTTCCTCCGCCGGCAGCGCTATCACTACCGGGACTGTGAATGGCATCATGGTGTCGGGAGCCGTTGCCGACCAGAGCACGACGATCAGGAACAACATTATCGGAGATATCAGGGCCGCTGCCGCAGCCGCAGCAGACCCCATGCGAGGAATCAACATTGCCAATACGGGATTACGCTCATCCACCAATGTATATTATAATACTGTTTATATGAATGCCCCGGCTTCCTCCGGCGTGAACTGTGGTTCAAGCGGTCTCTATCATGCCGCCAATGCAATTGCCACCACCGGCGCACTGGATTTAAGAAACAATATTATTTTAAACCAATCAACACCAAAAGGAACCGGGTTAACGGTCGCAGTTCGCAGAAGTGCCTCCGCCACTAATAATTACCTGTTGACCTCCAACAATAACTTGTTCTATGCCGGGGCTCCATCGTCAAACCAATTGGTGTATTATGACGGAACAAATTCAGCGCTGGCGCTGACAGACTACCAGGCCATTGTCACCCCCCGTGAAATAAATTCCGTATATGAGGATCTTATTTCAGGTACAAAGTTTTTAAGCACCGATGGCGGCAATGCTAATTTCCTGCACCTTGACCCGGCCAAAGAGAACCTGGCAGAAAGCCGTGCTGTCAATATCGACGGTATTACACTGGATTACGATTCAGATATCCGGCAGGGCAACCCGGGTTATACCGGCTTTGGCGAAGCTCCTGACATCGGTGCTGACGAATTCAATGGCAGCCCTGCACTGGCTTTAAGCGGTTCATACAAGGTCGGTCTAGGTGAACGTTTTACTTCGTTCACCAATGCGGGAGGCCTGTTTGCCACTATCAACAGTTTAGGATTAAAAGGGAATGTCACCGTCAATGTTACCTCCGATCTGTCTGAAGGCGGCAGCCGTTCCCTGAATCAATGGACCGAAGAGGGTGCCGGAAATTACACCCTCACCATCAGACCAAGTGCAGCATCGCCAAGGATTATCAGCGGGAATGTGGATGCCGGCATGATCCGTTACACCGGCGGGGACCGCGTGCTGATCGACGGCAGGTTTTCCGGTGCCGGAAGTTATCTGACCTTCAGGAACACCAGCACCGTTTCCGGAACTTCGACCTTCCAGTTTATCAATGATGCCTCCGACAACACCATAAAAAATTGCATCATAGAAGGTTCAGGCACAGGGACCACCTCAGGAACGGTTTTCTTGTCCGCAGGAACGGTCACAGGCAATGACAACATAACCATCACCACCAATACAATTGGTCCGGCCGGAAGCAATCTGCCCGCGAATGCGATTTATTCTGCTGGATCATCCGTATCAATTGACAACAGCGAAATTACAGTATCTGACAATCTCATCAAGGATTATTTCAGCGCATCGGCTTCATCCAACGGCATCTTTGCCGCTTCGAACAGCGCCGCCTGGACCATTACGGGGAACAAGCTTTTCCAAACCGCGACGAGGACGGTTACTGCCGGCAACATACACCGGGGCATCAACATTGTCACCCCATCGGGCGTGGGATACACCGTAAACAACAACATCGTCGGATTTGCGAATGCTGCATCCACCGGTACCACAACCTATACCGGAGGATTTGCGACCATTTTCAGAGGCATAGAAATGACCGTCGGCATCACCGGAACCTCCGGCATACAAGGAAACACGATCGGTGGCATATATCTGGCCACCAGCAGCGCTGCGGCATTACCCGGTATTTTCTCAGGCATCTCCGTATTGAGCGGTAATGTAAACATCGGGACTTCTACGGCCAACACTGTGGGTGCATCCACCGGGACCGGTTCGATCGTCGTCAATTCCACCACGACCGGCGGGGTCGTTACCGGTATTTATGTTACCACGATCGGATCGGCCGATATCCGAAACAATACCGTGGGGTCGGTAACCGCGACAGGCGATGATGCCATCGGTTTCACCTTCCATGGTATTTATTCCGCCGGGGCGTTCGGGAACTGCAATATAATTTCCAACACCATCGGCAGCGCCGTCACCGCCAACTCCATTTCGGTCGGGAGCAATACCGCCACAGCCGTGAACGCCTTCAACGGCATAAACAATGCCGCCACCGGAACCGTATCAATAAACGACAACGTGGTGCGCAATGCCACCGTCAACGGGTCAGCCGCTTCCGTGCTGTACGGGATCCTGAACAGTGGCGCGGGCGGGGCCCTGAGCATAAACGGAAACAACATCATTTCCTGTACGAATATGGGAACCGGTACGGGAGCATTTACTGCAATCTCGAACACCGCAGCCCCGGAGACCGCAACGATCAACTCAAATATTATCAGAAACAACCTCCGGACCGCTTCAGGGGTATTCACCGGTATTTCAAGTACCGGGGCGATATATTCCGCACTTAACGTCGATAATAACCACCTGGGAAATGCAGACGGGGGTTTACTGGTCAACAGCGCGGCAAGTTCAGGTGCCTTGACCGGCATCAATGTTTCCGGAGCCACCGGATCTTCAGCGCTGTCGATCCAGGGTAATGACATCAGGGGGATCACCTATTCCGTGGCCAGCACAAGCGCCAATACCTATATCATCAACACTGCAGCGACCAAATCTCAAAATATCAGCAACAATACATTTACCGACCTGGATGTAAACACTTCAGGGAACGTCATCTTCATTTCCAATAACGTGGTGCTTCCGGTTGATGGGACACAACTGATCCAAAACAACCGCCTTGCTACGGCTATAATGCCTGTCCCCGCCATCTTCTTTAATAAAGGGATATCAGGAGGAACGCTCACTTTGTTCACCAGCACAACCACGGCCACGGCAGCACAGGGAGTCACAATCACCCACAGCAACAATAATTTTTCAAATCTCCAGGTTACCGGATCGACCGCCATCGCCGGATGGGTGCAGACCGATGCCGGCGAGGGCTCCCCCACGCTTGCCCTCAGGAACAATACCTTCGAAAACTGGCAGGGAGGCAGCGGGGCGATTACGGTGATCAATGTAAACACCACCAGCACCAGCAATGCTACTAAAGAAAACAGCATTAAAAAGATCAGCAGCAGCGGGTCCATTACAGGGATCATCACCGGTGCCGGAAATGACAACATTTTCTCCAACACCATTGACAGCCTGATCTCTGAAGGAGGAGTGGCCGCGACAATTGTTTCAGGGATCAATATCACCTCAGGATCCTACCAGAATATATACAGCAACATTATATCCCATCTTACCGGGAATGGCCCGACAACCGGGACAGTCCGTGGAATGCTGATCTCCGGCGGATCCCTGATCAATGTCTACCAGAATACCATCTCGGGACTGACCTCCAATTCGAACACCACAGGGGCCATCAGCGGTATCTGGATCTCCGGTGGCTCGTTCATCAATGTTGACCGAAATAAAATTTACGATATCTCTTCGGGCAGCAGTGCCATGTCGGGCGCAGGTTCGGTGCAGGGAATTCATGTTTCAGGAAGCAGTGCCAATCTTAATGTGACCATCAGCAACAACATCATCGGGGACATCCGGACTCTCAATGCCAACCTGGCCAACCCTCTTCGTGGAATCAGCCTGATCTCCACCGGTTTGAACTCCAATTTAAACATATATTACAACACCGTATATTTGAACGCAACGTCGACCCGGACCAATTTCGGGACATCCGGGATCCATCACGTTTCCAGTTCCACGGCGGCAACAGCCACCCTGGATTTGCGGAATAATATTATCATCAACAATTCAGAGTCGTTTGGTACCGGGCTAACCGTAGCATTCCGCCGTTCGGCGCCTGACCTGGCCAATTACGCGTTGACCTCGAGCAATAACCTGTATTATGCAGGACCAACCTCTGCACCTGGGTTAATTTACCATGACGGGACCAACAGCGATCAAAGCCTGGAAGCCTTTCAGGCCAGGGTGACCCCTGCCGATGCGGCTTCGGTCACGGAAGATATTGCCACTAATATGGGGTTCTTAAGTTTAATGGGCACAGCGCAGGATTACTTGCACATAAACCCTGCAAAACCGACGCTGATTGAAAGCGGGGCGGGCGTTATCGCGGGATTCGCGGTTGATTTTGACGGAGAGCCCCGCAATGAACTGGCACCGGATATCGGTGCGGATGAATCCGCAGGATTAAGGCCGGTCGTCATTGTCTCCGCGGCCCATGCAGGAAGCAACGGTAATTATCTCAGCCTGGGAGTGGCATTTGATTCCATCAACGCCCAGGAACAGACTGGCAACGACATCGTGCTGAAAGTAATCGCCAACAGCCTCGAAGGGACCACGGCATCCCTGAATCCAGGGAGCTGGAACAGTTTAACAGTCTACCCGACCGCAGAAGGGATCTATATTTACGGGAATATTGATGGAGCATCTCTGGTTGATCTGAATGGCGCAGACCATGTAACTTTTGATGGGAGGGTTAACAAAACAGGTTCCGCAAAAGATCTGACCCTGGCCAATACATATACCGGAGCCGCTGCTTCAACGATCCGGTTCTTCGGGTCGGCGGAAAACAACACTGTAAAATACTGCACCGTTAAAGGTGCTGGAACGGGCCAGACGGGCGGCGTGATCTTTTTCTCCACGGCATTATCAGGGAATGGCAACAACGGGAATATGATCGATCACTGCGACCTCACAAGCGACGGAAGCAATAGGCCGTATAATATTGTTTATTCTTCCGGCACATCGGGCAGTGAAAATAGTGCCAATACCATTTCCAATAACAACATCTTTGATTTTATCAATGCCGGGGCCTCCTCAAACGGGATTTACATCGGTTCAAATTCAACGGGGTGGACCATCACCGGAAACAGCTTTTATGAAACGACCTCCTTCACCCCAAATACATTTGCCGAATACGATGTGATAAGAATTGACAATACCTCAGGAGATTCATTTACGGTATCTGATAACTATATCGGAGGCAGTTCGGCTTCATGCGGAGGAGGTGCCTGGACGGTAACCAGCGCAAATTACAACACCTTTTCCGGCATCCGCATGACCGTGGGAAATTCCCCGACAAGTTCCGTTCAGAACAATACCATCCAAAACATGAATTATACCAGCGACGGTTTCTGGTATGGAATATACCTTGACGCCGGAAGCATCAACATCGGAACCATCGCGGGCAACACCATCGGAGCAACTTCAGGCAATAGTTCCATCACCGTTTCAAAGAACTATAATTATTCATCCGCCTATGGTATATTTGTCAATGGTTCAGGCACCGTAAACATCGAAAACAACAACATCGGTTCCATCACTACCACCGGAAACGAGTCATATCCCCTGAGCTTTTTCGGGATATTCAATTCATCCACCGGGGAAACCGGACGGATCGTTGGTAATCTTATCGGAAGCATCTATACAGCAAACAGCATCCAGGCAACAGGTTCGGCCTCCTCCAGCGGAACGCCCCAGTACGTCTCGGGAATCTATTGCGCTGCGACCGGCTCCACCCTGATTTCCGGCAATACCATCGTCAACATGTATAACGCGTATGCAAAACCAACTTCCGAATATGGAAATATCGAAGGCATTGTCACGACCAATGGCGTAAATACCATCCTGAACAATACTATTCAGAATTTGAATACAACAAGTCCGGGCACAGGTACCGACGATGCTGCCTCTGTACTCGGTATTTCGCAAACGAGCACCTCGCCCGGTCAGATTGTATCCGGGAATGAAATCTATAATTTATCAAATACCTATGGTTCTGCAATCAATGTCAGCGTTATCGGATTGTTTTACGCCGGTCCTGCAAGCGGTACCAATACCGTATCAGGGAACTTTATTCATGGCCTGTCTCTTTCGCCAGGTTCAACCTCGGGCCTCATTGCCGGGATCAAAACCGGTTCAGGTACCACCACCTACTCGAACAACATCATCAGTCTTGGCGGCAACACTGCAACCACGGTCTATGGCATCTATGAAACCGGGGAATACAATACCAACAACAATCTTTATTTCAATACTGTTTACATCGAAGGCAACCTTAGCTCAGGCATCACGGACAAGTCATACGCCCTTTTCAGCAATACCAAATCCAATGTACGCAATTTCAGAAACAATGTCCTGGCAAATTTCCGTTCCACAACCAACGGTTCGAACCTGCATTATGCCGCCTATTTTAATTACACCGGTAGTGGAAATTTAATCCTTGATTATAATGATTATTTCGCCCCGGGTGAAGGAGGGGTTGTCGGGTACTACGGGGGCAGTAGCAAGACTTCGCTGCCCATCGTTCCCGGAACAGACGGGCACAGCACCATTTCAGACCCCCAGTTTGTTTATGCCGGCGGCCCGGAAGCCTCCCATTACCGGCTCAATGCGCCAACCGAAGGTACCGGCACGACAGGGATCTGGATCGATTACGGTATGGTTGCCAGGGGAACTCCGCCGAATATTGGCGCCTGGGAATTAATTACCAACCGATGGATCGGAACGGTAAGCAGCGACTTTGGAAATTATTTAAACTGGACTTCAGAAACAGTGCCGGTTGCAGGCGCAAACATCGTGTTTGATATCGACGCCGTGAACGATTGTTACCTGGATATTGACAGAACAGTCGGCAACATTACCAATCACACGGGCAAGTTGTTCGTAGTCAATGAAAAACAGCTTACGATCCAGGGGAACCCCTATTTATCGATCGAAGCAAAAATAGATGCCACCGCAGCCTCATCGACCGTGGTCTTTGCCGGGACGAAGGTTCAGACCATCCCCGCCGAGACTTTTGTGAGCAATGCAGTATACAACCTGACCGTGAACACCGATTACGGCGTGACCTCGCTCGCCGACCTGGCCGTAACCAACAACCTCAGCCTGTTAAGCACCAACCCATCGGCTAACGCAGGAAGTCTCGACATGAGGGACACCTCTGCATTGAAAATCCTTACCATGGGGGCAAATGCGACCACCACGGGAATCGGCGATGTTACCGGTATCGTGAAAAGATCATCGTTTGATGCAGATACGCCTTATTCGTTCGGCAACGAATTTACCACCCTTACTTTTTCTGAAGGCGGAACGATGCCCGATGATATCAGCGTAAAAATCTCCATTGGAGAGGCACCCCCGGCAAAGCCTGATGCCATATTACGCAACTATGACATTGTGCGCACCGGCGGAAGCAACCTGGAGGTTTCGCTGGCACAACACTACCTTGACAGTGAACTCAATGGCATCCCGGAAGCCGACCTGATCGTGGTCAGCGGCCAGACCGGAAACCTGATCGTGAACGAACTTGGCAAGACAGCGGATAATGCTACCGACAATTGGGTCAGTTTATCCAACCTGAATATTACCGACTTTCTGACTGCCCCCGGCAATAAATTCTGGACACTTGCCCGTGCTTACAGCTCGGTAGTGATCTCCGGCAACAAAGGATGGAGAATGATCTCCTCACCACGTGCAACAACCTGTGCCGACCTGCTCTTCGGTTTTACATCGCAGGGGGTTACCGGGTCAACCTATCCGGCCAAGCAACCCAATTTCCTGTGGTTCGACGAGACCGATACGCTCACCACCAACATGAGCTGGCGCACCGCCTCTTCCATGAACGATGCCATTAAATCAGGACGCGGGTATTATTTTTATGTTTTTGGCGCCATTGAAGAAGATCCCGATTACAACCTGCCCCTGCCGGCTGTGATGTCCGCTTCGGGCAACCAGGACTTTACCAGTGGCGAATACAGCTTTTCAGGGCCCAACCAGCGGGTTACCTTCAGTCCACGCGCCGGCGGACAGTCGGGCACCGGCTCTTTTTACGACACCAACCTCGATGATGAAGGCTGGAACATGGTGGGGAATCCATCGACGCTTTCATTAGACTGGGACCATCCGACCGGATGGACAAAAACCAACCTCGACAACGCCATTTATATCTGGGATCCCGCCGCAAACGACTGGAAAACATGGAACGGTACAACCGGGACCCTGGGTACCGGCAAGATCGCACCCTTCCAGGCGTTCTGGGTAAAAGCCAGCGCGACAGATCCGGCCCTGGATTTTACGGATGCCGTACTCACCACCGGCGGCTATTTTTATGGCGGAGGCTCCCCCGTGAAATCAACAACCACACCATCGCAACCCCTCACGGTCAACCTATCCCTGAAAGCCATGGATATGAAAACCAGCGCATTTTTAACCTTCTCGCCGGATGCAGCCATCGGTCACGATCCCCGGGATGCCTTCCGCCTGGAGCCTCTTTCCGACACCTGGCTCGAACTTTTCAGTGTCGCCTCGCCCTTGCATACTGAACCGCTGGTGATCAACAACCTGCCGCCCCCGGACCAGGATGTCTATAATCTGCCATTATTTACTGGCGGCCAGGTAAAAGGACAGCCCCTCAATGGCGCTTACACCATGGAATGGCAACTTCCGGCGGACTGGCCGGCCGACTGGTGCATCAGCCTGCATGACCACGGGCTGAAAAAAGCCTTGTCGATGAATGAACAGCATCAATACGATTTTTCACAAGGGTCAACGAAACAGGGTGCCTTAAGCCAACCGGGCGAAGATAAACAGCCTGTGCTTCCGCCATCCATCGTAAAACCCGTATCGTCCCAAAGTTCGCTCAAGGCTGGCGGAGAACCGCCCCCCTTCAGCATCATCATCGAGCGGCGTAGTCCGGGTCAGACAGTAAATTATATTGCGCTGAAGCCCCGCCTGCTGCCAAACTACCCCAATCCGTTCAACAGAAGTACGACCATCAGGTTCTCCCTGCCCGCTCCGGGAAAAGTTACCCTAAGCCTCTACAACATTTATGGACAGCTCATCCAGGTGATCGATCATCAAAACTTTGAAGCAGGCATGCATGAACTCACATGGCAAAGATCATCCCTTAAATGCGGCATATACCTGCTTCAGATGAAAACCGCCGAGAATACAGAAGTCATTAAACTTAACATCGTGAATTAATGCATACAGCAACTTCACAACATGTAAGGGTTTCCCCTATATTAAAATCAGCATTCCGACCACAGGGATCGTCACACCGCCTTATACTCAGCAGACAAGCCCTGGCCTATATTTGCATACATTTTATATATTAAAATTAAATCCATGAAGCTGTTAATTGCAGATGACTCGTTGATGATAAGGGAACGGATAAAAAATCTGGTCAGAAATTTTACTGAAGTATCGATCGTTGGGGAAGCCGGGAACGGGAAAACGGCCATGGAGATGATCAGGAAGTTCGATCCTGATCTTCTTCTGCTTGACCTCAGGATGCCGGAAATGGGCGGAATGGATGTGCTCAAGGGCATGAAGGAGGCCAACATGAGGACCAAAGTCTGCATTTTAACCAATTACCCCTATCCACAATACCGCGACAAATGCCTGGCACTTGGCGCCGATTATTTCCTGTGCAAATCAGATGATTTTGAAAAGCTAAATATTGTTATTTCAAATACAATAAAGGAAAGCGAAAAAAGAAACGCTAATAAAATTATCAATTGATCCGGATGAACCGGTCCCCTATTTTTCCGAATTTGTTTAACAGTCTTAATCCGATCGTGGCTAAAAACACCGAAATCATTACGCTTAACATTGTCAACTAACACATGCATCAACATCGCAACATACCAAATATTCACACCATGTATCATGCAACAAGGCTTTCAGCCCCTTGTTTCATGTTGCTGGTTTACCTGGGCTTTTTTAATTCCACCGGGATTCTCTTCGCACAAAAAACAGACAACATCACCATCAAAGCCACCGCCAGGGTGATGGAGATCGTCGAGATCGAAATGGTCACCATCAGGGATATGCAGATAGAAGTAAGCAGCGCAGTTGACGGCATCATCTCCATTGATCCCCTGCACGACCCTTCTGCAGGCGTGATGATGCTGAAAGGCAGGCCCGAGGCGCAATTCAGGGTTACATTTCTGCCAATGGTTGATCTGCAGAACACGCGGGGAAAAGGCTCTCTGTTGTTTACTTATAACGTGCATGGTTTTTCAGTTGATGATCAACCGGCCGGGGAACCCATTGATGCAGTGGACCGGATCCTGCGTTTCAGCGACCAGGGCAAATATTACCTGTGGATTGGCGGCCGCATTGATATCAGCAATGCCCGCCAAGGCAGCTATGAAGGTGAGTTTACACTTGAGATAGAATATATATAACATGATGCAAAGACTCCGGCATATCATTCTTTTTATGATCTTCAGCCTGCTGATAACGGGCCTTGCTATGGCGCAACGCATCAACTTCGGACTATACGCCACTGATGGTCTGGTTCTAACCGGGATCGTGAGTGAACTCGATTTCAATGCCAGGAAGACCATCATACTCGCCGGTGATGATCCTATTTCGATCCTGCTTTCCGATGATGCCGCTGCAGCGCTGACCATCACCGGGCGGCCCGACCTGGATGTTACCGTTACCATTGATGCCCCGGCAACCCTTGATCTGATGTCAGGTCAAACCACCTACTCCATTCCCTTTTCGCTGGGTTTTGCATACTCGAACCTGAATTCCGTCACCACAGAGTCCGCCAAATCGCAGGCGATACAGGTTCCGGCAGGATTTACGACTGCCGTCTTTCCGATATGGAGACGCGCTGATGGAGGCCCCCCGGGACCGCCACCGACACCCGACCATACCGGATACGTACAACCGGCCGATAAAACAGCTTACCTGTTCATCTATGGCACCCTTGGACCGGTACCTGGTGACTCTCCCGTAGGTTTATATGAAGGAGAAATAAACATAACCGTTTCATATTCAACCTATAATTAAAGATCAGACAATACGAAAAAAAGAAAATATTTATTGCATGACTAAAGGCAACATACAAAGACATCATCAAAACAGGGCGCTGCGGGTTCTCCAGGCGCTGCTGTGCCTGCTCATGCCCTGTCTTTCTTCCGGCCAGTTCGTGCGTTTGAACCTTGACATCCCTGCCGAAATTGGCCTCCGGGAAATTTCTCCGATGGAGGTTACCTTGATCCCTGACTTGCTTACCGGTAAAAAAATCCTCACCGGAACTGCCGAATTCGTCATCACCGCCACTGAAAACCTGCAGGTTCAGGTACAAGTGATTACATGTGATTCATCGGTTGTCGAACGGGATCACAGCAGTTACTTTGCAGTTAACCTGAGGTACCGGAACGATGGCATGCAGAATCCGGCGCCTGTTTTGATTTCACACAGTGGTCAAAACACCAAACGGAATTTTACATCCCCGGTTGATGAGCCATATCAAAATGGTCCTGCCGTAAAAGTACATCAACGTGGTCCGGCGCCTGAAATACACCAAAACGGCACGACCACAATTTTTACTCAGAGCGCCCATCATCCTGTCTCCCCCGATGGAGTCAATCAAAGACCAATGCCATCCTCACCGGGGACTGAACTGGATCAAAGCGTTCCGGAATCTGTGCAGTACAACAGCGTCAACCAGGCCAACTTCCCGTTGAGCAACAGCGGCCGCATCATCGAAAACATGACAGACCGGCCTGCCATACTGAAGGCCCATGTCTTTATAACAGTCCGAAGCAATGTAACCCCATATACTGCTGCCGCGTACAATGGCAGCATCCATATTCATATTGAATACAATTAACTGAAAATTAACCCCATAAATCAGAGGAAAGGAGACCCCAAACGAAACAGAAAGAACAAAAAAAATTATTTTAATACGCTTATTATCAACACATTTAATTTAATACAAATCAATTTTATCAACAAATCAATTTTTATTAACAATTAAAAACAAACTAAAATGAAAAATTTAATGAAAATTTTTGCAGCCGTTACTATCGTGATGGCATTTTCAATGGGCACGATGGCGCAATCTAATGTATCCAAAGATGTGTCCTTGTCAGCTGAGGTATTTCAGGTTATTACCTTAGATAAACAGGTTGACCTTAATTTTGGGAGAGTAGCACCAAATATGAATAAAACCATTGATCTTACAAACGAAGCTTCTGGAGGTCAGGTAGGAGAAGGTACTGAAACCGTTGGACGATTCTTACTTTCAGCTTCAGCCGGATCAAATGTGGAGCTTACATTTACATCGCTTCCAGCAACTTTGCTTCACACTGATGCCACTACCACAATGGATGTAAATTATGTGAAGGATTATGCTGATGCTGCTCTTTTACTAGCTGGGTATGCAAATAATACAAGTTTTACTACTGCTACACAGCGCTTCGACCCGAATTCTTCATTTAATGTGGCAACGGGGAATTTCCCGACCAATGTAGTGGAATCGGTAAATGGAATATATGTATTTCTAGGTGGGACAGTGCAACCTGTTATAGATCAAAAAGCAGGAGTTTACAGTGGAACAGCAACATTAAAAGCGGAGTACAACTAATCTCCTTCAAACTAAAAGAAAAGATCTCAGGGGCGGGGCAACCAACCGCCCCTGATTTCACCTATTTTTTACTATTAATTTTATTTCTATATTTGAACATTCTTTTTTTTTGTTAATGCTGGGAACAATTTCCAACCGTATGTTCATTCAACTAAACTCATTTGTTATGTCTAAGACAAAATTCTTCTACTTATCAATCATACTGGTCAGCATGGCACTGCCCCTTGGTGCACAGATCGCACTTTCCCCTTCCTTTGTTTTCATTGATGAAAACAACGGTGTTGGAAACCTGTTCGTCAGCAATAAAAGCGATAAAGTGTACGAGGTCACCATATCTTTCGCCTTTGGTTATCCGGGCAGCGATGCTGAGGGCAACCTGGTGATGAACTACGACGATTCGTCGGCCTTCGCTACTTTTGCGCTCGATAGCATGATCCGCGCATTCCCCCGAATTTTTATCCTCAAAGGAGGCGAACAGCGTACTGTTCGGCTGCAGGTGATCCCGGGCGAAAGACGTAAGCAAGGTTTTTTCTATACCCGCATGAAGGTGCTGGCCAAACCCCAGACAGCCGAAGTTACACAACAGGTAGCCGAAGGGATCGGAACGAAAATCAACTTCAACTTCGAGCAGGTGACTGCTGTGTTTTACCGCAAGGGCAAAGTAAGTACCGGCCTGGTGGTGAAAGGGGTGGATGTTCTTCAGGTTGACACCGTCATGCAACTTCGCCCGCACCTGCAGCGTACAGGCAATGCACCTTACCTGGGCAGCATGTTCGCCAAACTGAAGGATGGCAAAGGAAGCGTAATCGCTGAAACGCAAAGCACCACCACCGCCTACTTCGACGTAATACGCCGGATGGATCTCAACATCACCGGGGTTCCAGCCGGCAAATACCGGTTAGAACTGAGTTTCGAGACCCGCAGAAACGACATGATGGTGACAGACCTCGTACAGGCGCCAAGGATTGTACATGAAGTTGATGTTGAGGTGAGGTAATTTCGGAACCAACCCCCTAATGAAATGTAACCCTGCCGGCAGAGCTATTGTCGTATTATCCATGCTGCTCATCATGCCGTTTTGGGTAACTGCGCAATCACCACAGGAGGAGGAGGTGCTTTTGGCCTTCCGCCACCCTGCCGTGGGCAATTTGTATGTCGGCAGCATTTACGATTACGGAAACGAGCAAGTCTTTTTACCCGTTACCGAACTTTTCAGTCTGCTGGAGATCAATTATCAGCCGGATATAAAAAATTTCACCGTCACCGGTAATTTCATCACCCCAGGCAACCCTTACACCATCAACCTGTCGGCCATGCAGGTCACCCTTGGCGCAAACACCTTTCCCATTACACCAGACGATTTCCGCATCGGAGCCATGGATTTTTATCTCAGTCCACGGGTGTACGAAAAAATATTCGGCCTGAATTTCACGGCCAACATATTTCACCTGACGCTTGTCCTAGAAACTACCCACAGCCTGCCGGTGCAGGAGCGCAAGGCACGCGAGCGGGAGCGCAGCCGCCAGGGCGGATCGAAAATCCAGCAGGAGGATTTCCCAATGGGGTATCCCCGCAAACGGGCCATCCTTGGCGGCGCCATGGTCGATTATTCCGTCACCGGTAACTTTGCCGCCAAGGCTCAAAACCTGGGTTATAATTTCACCGGCGGAATGGAAGCGCTTGGCGGCGACATCCAGGGAAGTATCTCCGGCAGCCACAGCAGCGATGGTTTTAATTATTTCAGTACCAGCGGATTACGCTGGCGTTATGTCCTGCTCAACAACAACTACCTTTCATCCATCACGGCCGGGCAGGTGAATACGACCGGGTTGCAATCAATCGCCATCAAAGGGGTAGCCTTATCCAACGATCCCATTGAACCCCGCCGGATGTATGAAAACTATGTCATAGATGGCACCAGCGAGCCCGAATCAGAAGTCGAACTGTATATTAATGAACGTCTCAGCGATTACAAGCGCGCCGACGAACTCGGTTACTACCGGTTCGATGTACCTGTTACTTATGGTACTACACGCCTGAGCCTGCGCATCTTCACCCCATCGGGCGAACTTCGGGTCATCGACCGGCAGATGCAGGTCCCCTTTACTTTCCTCCCACGTGGGGTAGTCTCCTACAATGTACAGGCCGGGGTGGCGGATCAATCTTCAGCACTGACGGGACAGGATCAGATAGTGGCCCATGGCAATGTAGGTGTTGGCATAAGCCGCTGGCTCACGGCATCGGCAGGGGTGCAACATGCCGGCAATAACTTTGTTCCTGAAGATCTGTTCTATTATGGCAGTCTCTCCGGCCGGATTGCCCGGCAATACCTCATGAACCTGGATATCGCCCCCAACGCATTTTACCGGCTCACCGGCAGTGTGATCTATACCAACAACATGAGTTTCAATCTGATGTATACAAAATTTGACGGTGCCAGCCTGTTCAACTCCCGTGGCGCCAAAGAAGAATTTTCTGTCAATATTTATCTCCCGTTCACAATCTTTGGACTAAATACCGGTCTTCGCATAGGCGGTGAACACACCGTACTGGAAACCAACCGGATCACAAACTATCGGGCCGATCTGAGCGCCAGGCTGGGCCGTGTAAACCTTCGCTTTAACTACCGCGACAATTTTATTTCGAGCGGCAAATCCAACTATTTTGGCCTGGGCTTGTTAACAACCTCGCTTACTTATACCATTGCCCGCATGCCAGGTATTCCCGTGTATGTGCGGGGCATGTTCATTCGCGGACAGGTGCAGTACGATGTTCGCGGCAACCTCTTACAATCAGGCGATCTGCAGCTTTCGCGAACAGTTTTCAAAACCGGCCGGATTAATCTTGGTGCATCCCACAATTTCCTGAACAATACGGTAAATGCACAATTCGGATTCACCTTCGACCTGAACCAATTCAGATCGGCTACCACAATAAATTCCAGCAACAACTACGTTTCTGCCCGCCAAAGTTTCACCGGCAGCGTGGGCATTGATGCCGCCAACCGCCACATTGACCTGACCAACCGCCAGCAGGCAGGCCGAAGCTCGGCAGCCGTGGTGCAATATGTCGATAACAACAACTCCGGCGCCTATGATGCCGGCGATCAGTTGCTACCATACCGGGGTGTTACCCTCGACCGGACGACCGTAGCACGCGTTGGCCGCGACAGCATCCTGAGGTTGAGCCAGTTGCAGAGCTATTACAAATACAACCTGAGTGTGAACCGCAACGCCATCGCCGATCCGACTTTAGTCCCCTTGAAGAATGAGTTCTCATTCATTGCCGATCCAAACAGGTACAAACGCATCGAAATACCATTCTATAGGGGCGGGATCATCAATGGTATGGTGTTGATCGAACGTGACGGGAACCGGTATGGACAGGGCGGATTGCGTCTTCTTGTCAAAGGGCAGAGCAACAGTTTTGAACAAACCATCCGCACATTCAGCGATGGCGGATTCTATAGCATGGACCTGCCCCCCGGAACCTACACGCTGAACGTTGACCCCGCCCAACTGGGTTTTCTGAATGCGAAACAGAGCCAGCCACTTGAATTTGAGATCAAGGCGCTATCTGAAGGTGATTTCCTCGAAGGGTTGGAAATAATCCTGGTTGCTGACCAGGATCAGGATTAGGTGACCTGCTTGCTGCTCCGTTTCCGGTCATTTTCATCCAGTTGGATCTTTCGCAGACGGATTGATTTGGGTGTAACCTCCACGTATTCATCCCCTTTGATGTACTCCATCGCCTCTTCGAGCGAAAATTTAGTTGCCGGGTAGATTACGGCCTTATCATCGGAACCGGAGGCCCGGACGTTGGAGAGTTTTTTGGTCTTGTTCACATTGATCACGATATCGTCGCTGCGTGTACTTTCGCCGATCACCTGTCCATTGTAAACATCTTCGAATGGTTCGATAAAAAACCTTCCGCGATCCTGCAGTTTATCAATGGCATACGTAATAGCCAGTCCGGTGTACATCGAAATCAGCGAGCCGTTGTTCCGTCCGGGCAGATCGCCCTTCCATGGTTGAAATGCAATAAAGTGATGTGCCATCACGGCTTCCCCTTCGGTAGCCGTAAGTACGGGGTTGCGCAGGCCGATCAGTCCGCGGGCGGGAATTTCAAACTCCAAAATGACCCGCTCGCGTTTATGTTCCATATGGACCATATCCCCTCTCCTGCGGCTCACCAGCTCGATAACTTTGCCGGCGAAAGGTTCGGGAACCTGGACTTTCAACATTTCCATCGGTTCGCACTTCTTACCGTCAACCTCTTTTGTAATGATCTGCGGCTGGCCGAGCTGAAACTCGTAACCTTCACGGCGCATGGTTTCGACAAGGATGGCGAGGTGCAGGATCCCCCGGCCGAATACCTGGAAACGGTCGGGCGAATCCATCTCTTCCACCCGGAGCGCCAGGTTTTTTTCAGTCTCTTTGAAAAGCCGTTCACGGATATGGCGCGAGGTGACGAAAGTGCCCTCCTTTCCAGCGAATGGCGAGTTGTTGATGGTGAAAAGCATGCTCATGGTGGGTTCATCCACACTGATGGGCGGCATGCCTTCCGGAGTTTCAAAATCGGCAATGGTGTCGCCGATTTCAAAATTTTCAGGACCCAGGATGGCACATATCTCGCCGGCAAAAACCTCAAATTTGACTTTTTCCTTGCTAAGCCCTTCGAAGAGGTATAACTCCTTAATGACCGATTTTATAACCCTTCCGTCATTTTTTACCAGGGAAATCGGCATGCCGGCCTTCACAGAGCCGCGGGTGATGCGCCCCACGGCAATCCTTCCGACGTAGGAGGAGTAATCGAGCGAGCTGATCTGCATCTGCAGGGCCCCGGGCATCAGCGGCGGGGCGGGAATATGTTCTACGATCTGATCGAGCAGGTAACTGACATCGGTGGTCTCGTTGCGCCAGTCGTCGGACATCCAGCCGTGTTTCGATGAGCCGTACACGGTGGGAAAATTCAACTGGTCTTCGCTGGCATCGAGGCTGAACATCAGTTCAAACATGGCCTCATGTACTTCATCGGGGGCACAGTTTGATTTATCCACCTTGTTGATCACCACAATGGGTTTCTTGCCAAGTTCCAGCGCCTTCTGGAGGACAAAACGGGTCTGCGGCATGGGGCCTTCAAACGCATCCACGAGGATCAGCACCCCATCGGCCATGTTGAGCACCCGTTCAACCTCGCCACCAAAATCACTGTGGCCCGGTGTATCAATGATGTTGATCTTGATCCCCTTATATCTTACGGAGACATTCTTGGATAAGATGGTGATCCCGCGTTCGCGTTCCAGGTCGTTTGAATCGAGGATGAGATCCCCCATCTCCTGGTTGTCGCGAAAGAGCCTGACCTGGTGTAAAATTCGATCGACCAGGGTCGTCTTACCGTGATCAACGTGGGCGATTATAGCAATGTTTCTGATATCCTGCATGTTATAAAAATAATTGGCTGTTTGAAATGGTTTGCAAAGGTACGCTAAATATCAACGTGGCAAACATTTGCAGAGAATCAGAATTTATAAAATGAACCTGTGCTTTATTGCCTAAATGGGTTTTTGATGTGCTGGCCTGACCTTTTTAAAACGCCAGAAGGCTCATTGCGAAAAATGTTCTTTGCTAAGACGCAGAATAGCTCCTGTTTTCCGCCTTGGGACACCCTGAGATTTTCTCAGTAATCCAGTTAAGTTCCTTAATAAAAATATTTTTCCCTGTGGTTCTCTGTGAATTCTCTGTGAACTCTGTGTAACAATGAATTACACGGAGAACCACGGAGGAGACACAGAGAGCCACAGAGCGATTAGCATTCATAATGACATAGCAAAATAAATACATGGTTGGTCCTGAAATTACTGTTTTATTGGAATAAGAAGAAAAGGGAATACAACAGAAGTGATTTTTATACGTCTTCGAGGTAAATTGTTGAATATTTCCAGCACATCAAATAATGAATAATCCGATTTTCGAATTACGAAAGGGATAATGATATTGATCTATCTTTACACCATGAAAATAAACATCATCGGTGCGGGGGTTGCGGGCTTATCGGCCGGTTGTTACCTTCAGATGCATGGTTTTGAAACGACGATCTTCGAACGCCATTCCACTTTTGGCGGACTCTGTACAAGTTGGCAGCGAAACGGCTACACCTTTGAAAGCGGGTTGCAGTGGGTGCTAGGCTCAGGGAACAGCAATCCATTTTACCAGCTTTGGTCGGAACTGATCGACATGGATTCCATACGGTTTGTAAATCATGACATACGAATGGAGATCGAGGTGAAAGATAACCAGGATCTTTTTGGTGACAAGGTATTTCACCTGTACACCAACCTGAACCGGCTGGAAAAATACCTGCTTTCCATCGCTCCTGAAGATGAAAGCATGATCAGAAAACTGACCCATGTCATGCGGAGAATGCAATCCTATGAAATTCCTCCCATGATCAAGGCAGTTCCGCAACTGCTGCCATGGTATCAGAAGATCCGTTACATCAAATATCTTCCCCTGCTAATGTTCCTGTACAAGGTCAGTCGGGAGACCAACTTCACGTTTGCAGCAAAATTAAAAAATCCATTTCTCAGGGAGGCCTTCAGATTGCTTTTCGATGGAGAAGAGTTGCCCCTGATGATCATCACCCTGCCACTTGCCTTCAACGACCTGGAGGGAACCGGATACCCGATCGGTGGATCCGCCGGCTTTACCGGCCATCTTGAGCGAAAATACCGTGAATCGGGCGGAACGATCAGGTACCAGTGTGATGTGGAAAAGATCATCGTTGAAAATGACCATGCCATTGGAATACAACTTGCAGCCGGAGAGGTTGTTCATTCCGACATCGTCATCTCGGCAGCCGACTGGAATTATACCGTTTTCAATGCGCTGGATGGAAAATATATTAACAAAACTATTTTAAAACTTCAGAGGCAGGAGGAGCTGAAAGTCTATTATTCTGTGTTCATGGTATCCATGGGAGTTGCGGACACTTTCCGGGATCATCCTCACTTTCAGCGCTTCCCGCTTGCACAGCCATTGATTTCACCTGACGGGACACAATATGAACGCATGGAGGTACACATCAATAACTATGATCCCGCTTCGGCGCCTGAAGGAAAAACCGTGATCTCCATCAGTTACTATTCAAAAAATCCGGATTATTGGATCAACCTTCGTAAGGCAGAACCCGAAAATTATCTTCTTGAAAAACAGAAATTTGCCAGGGCAATCACGGATGTTGCACAGGTCAGATTTAATGGATTGAAGGAGAAAACCGAAGTGGTTGACATCGCTACGCCGGCCACCTTTCAACGATATACCAACAATTGGAAAGGAAGTGTGCAGGGATGGCTGCCCGGGAAGAATATCATCGCGCAATCGCCCGTAAAATCAGAACTTCCCGGATTAACCGATTTTTATTTCATCGGACACTGGACTATTCCGGGAGGCGGTTTACCGGTTGCCATAAAATCGGCCAGGGATGTGGCACAAATAATTTGTCACAGGAGTAAAGTCTGTTTCTAAGTTCTATCCAGTGTATGGAAGCGGAGGCATTTTGTTTTAAGTTTATAAATCATTCGAACTAAACTAAAAGATTGTATTTCTCATTTATATTTTTTCAATTAATTCTGTCTTTAACCACACAAAAGCTTCATCCTGATTGTAAACAATCTCTGGTCGTAAAAGACCTTCAATATCTCCAGTGAATTCCGGGCTGTTTTCTTTTTCTCTAACGTGTGGCCTGTAAAACCAAATGCCGTCGTACCGTTCACTATGAAGAAAATCCTTATCAGCATTGGTTTTAAAGGCATGTTATACCTCGTGCTAAGTTATTCCTAAAGTTCCAGACTTAGTTTGAGATGTCCTCCAAGGCCTTCACGAATTATCCTCATAAGTGTTGAAAGTCGAATGTCACTTGCATTGTTTTCAATTCGGGAAATGTAATTTTTTGTTGTCCCGCATTTTACAGCAAGTTCTTCCTGGGTTAGGTTTTGCAGTTTTCTAGCCTCTTGAATGAGCACGCCAATTTTAAAACTTTCAAAATCTTCTTCATATTTTTCTCTTGATGGAGTGCCAACTTTACCGTATTTAATATCTAAATGATCGTCCCAGGAAACAAGATTAGTTGCTTGATTGTTCTTCATAATATTTTCGTTTTAAACGTAATGCTTTTTCAATTTCGTTTTTCGGGATTTTATTGGTCTTTTTTGGGAAGCCATTCAGGAGAATTACCAAATTCCCTTTATCGAAGAAACAGAATATGCGATAAATGTCGCTGCCAACCTTAATTTTTATTTCGAAAAGCCCATCTGTCCCTTCAAGAAACTTGAAAAATCTCTCTGGAATCATCCGTAATGACTGGACAAGTCCAATAACCCAATCTATTTTGGCTTGAACTTCTGGCTTTTGAACATTATAAAAGTCCCAAAAATCATTTCCATAAACATAAGTTGTCCGCATGAATTTTTCAATTATAGAACAAAGTTACCTATTTGGGTAACAAATACCAAATTTTATGCGAAATATTTTGAAACCTGTTTCTTTAGCATGAGGTATAACGGGGAAACAACCACATTAAATTTGCCTTAGAGGTCATTTTTTATGAAATCCTCTGATCTGTTCTTCAAGTACCCTGATCCGGGCTGCTGCTTCATCGCGTTTTTTAAGTTCAGTGCCTACCACCGCCGCAGGAGCATTCTTCGTAAAACTTTCATTATCCAGCTTTTGCATAACCTTTGATAAAAAACCGGTAGTGTACTCCAACTCTTCCTGCAACTTTTTCAACTCCTCCGCTTCATCTATTTTGCCGGTTAACGGAATAAAGAATTCAGTAGAACCAACAACGAAAGAGATGGCGCCCTCAACCTTTTTGTCAACATAACCAAGTTCGCTGATGTTGCAAAGTTTTGCCACGAGGCTGTCGAATGTTGTATCCGGAGATTCGCTGTTGTTTTTCCGGATGAACAACCCGATGGCCTCCTTTTGAGGAATATTCTTCTCCTTTCGTGCATTCCTGACAGCCATGATCACATCTTCGGCGAATTCAAATTTATCGATCAGGCTTTGATCATGGCGTTCAGCTTCCGGCTGAAGGCTCAACATGATCGATTCCCCGTCTTTCCGTTCAGCCAGGTTGTGCCAGATCTCTTCGGTGATAAAGGGCATGAACGGATGCAGCGCCTTCAGGAGTTTTTCAAAGTATGCCGTAACCGATATATAGGTCTGGCGGTCGATGGGTTGCTGGTACGCCGGCTTGACCATCTCTAGAAACCAGGCACAGAAATCGTCCCATACCAGCTTATAGGTGGCCATCAACGCCTCCGACAACCTGTAATCGTCGTATAATGTGTTGATATTCTGTAATGCAGCGTTGAATGCCGAATTGAACCATTCCACGGAAATCTTGTTTATATCCGATTGTGGTATGGAGTCATCTATCGGCCACCCTTTCACAAGCCGCAAAGCATTCCATAATTTATTAGTGAAATTCCGGCCCTGTTCGATGAGGGCATCGTCGTAAAGCAGGTCATTCCCGGCCGGAGAGCAGAGCAACATGCCGACCCGCACTGCATCGGCGCCGTTCTTGCTGATGAGGCCGAGCGGTTCGGGCGAATTGCCCAGCGATTTTGACATTTTGCGCCCCAGCTTGTCGCGCACGATACCGGTAAAGTACACATTCTTAAACGGGATCTCCCTTCGATATTCCCAGCCCGCCATGATCATCCTGGCAACCCAGAAGAAGATGATTTCGGGGGCAGTGATCAGGTCGTTTGTCGGATAATAATATTTTATATCAGGATTATCAGGATTCCGGATCCCATCAAAAACCGAGATCGGCCAGAGCCAGCTCGAAAACCAGGTATCCAGCACATCTTCATCCTGCCTCAGATCGTCCAGCCCAATTTTGCCGTTTGCCATTTGCACCTTGCTATTTGCAATCTCAACCGCTTCTTCCTTTGATCTGGCGACAATAAATTCGCCGTTTGGAAGATAGTAGGCCGGGATACGTTGTCCCCACCAGAGCTGGCGGGAGATACACCAATCGGTCACGTTTGCCATCCAGTGGCGGTACATATTCTTATACTTGGCCGGATGAAAAAGAATGGTGTCGTCCTCAACCAGGTCCAGCGCCGGTTTCGACAACTCTTTCATTTTCATGAACCATTGCACCGATATGCGGGGTTCGATCACCTCGTCGGTGCGTTCGGAGTACCCTACTTTGTTGGTGTAGGCTTCGATTTTAACAATATGGCCGTTATTTTCAAGTTCCCCGGTGATTTTTCTCCGCACGACAAACCGGTCTTCACCTACAAATAACTGCGCCGCCTCGCTCATCGTACCGTTTGGATTGAAGGTATCAATAACTTCGAGCTTGTATTTCAGTCCAAGGTTGTAGTCGTTGATGTCATGAGCCGGTGTCACTTTAAGTGCGCCCGTACCAAATTCCCGGTCCACATATTCGTCAAAGATCATGGGAATCGACCTGTTGATCAATGGAACAAGGATCCGTTTACCCTTGAGGTGTCGGTAACGCTCATCCTCCGGGTGCACACATATCGCGGTATCGCCGAGTATGGTTTCTGGGCGTGTGGTGGCAATGGCGACCCAATCATCGGCTGTGCCTTCCACCCGGTACCGCACATAATAGAGCTTCGAATTGATCTCTTTGTAGTTGACCTCTTCATCAGACACCGCCGTGAGCGCTTTCGGATCCCAGTTGACCATCCTGATGCCGCGGTAAATGAGCCCCTTGTTATAAAGGTCGATGAACACGTCAATCACTGAATCGTACAGCGCTTCATCCATGGTGAAACGGGTACGTTCCCAGTCGCAGGAGGCGCCAAGTTTTTTCAACTGATCCAGGATGATGCCGCCATGCTTTGTCTTCCATTCCCAGGCATGTTCGAGAAACTGTTCACGGGTCAGGTTGGCTTTTTCGATGCCCTGTTCCCTGAGTTTTGCAACAACCTTGGCTTCCGTGGCTATCGAGGCATGGTCTGTTCCCGGAACCCAGCAGGAATTCTTACCCAGCATCCTTGCCCGGCGGACCATGATGTCCTGGATGGTATTGTTCAGCATATGCCCCATGTGCAGCACACCCGTCACATTCGGCGGCGGGATCACGATGCAATAAGGTTCGCGCTCATCGGGAACGGAGTGGAAAAAACCATTTTCCATCCAGTATTTATACCATTTATCTTCAACCCCGGATGGGTCGTATTTGGAAGCGATTTCCATCATTTTTGCAACTTTATCAAAGCCGCAAAATTAGTAAAATTAAGGGAAGGTTAAAATAACTTACTGCGCTTAACGAGGTACGGGAGCAGTACCTGTTCAAACCCGGCGTTGATATCGGCCTCAACCAGGTCGATGTGGTATTGTCCGCACTTGAGTTTCAGTTCATTTTTAAATCTTCGCAGCGATTCCACGTATTTCTCTCGGAGTGTTGACGGATGAACCCGTAACTGTTCCCCGGTTTCAATGTCGATGAATTTATAGGGCCGGTTATCAAACTCAAAGTCAATTTCCTTGCTCTTGTCAACGACGTGAAACACGATAACCTCATGTTTGTTGTGTTTCAAATGCTGTAAGGCTGAAAACAACTCTTCCGGTTGTGCGGATCTGTCAAACATATCGCTGAAAATGATCACCAGTGAACGCTTGTGAATCCTTTCAGCCAGTTCATGAATAGTGCGGGCCACGTTGGTGCCTCTTTGATCTTCCGGAGTACCCGGGATCAGGAGTTTTTCCAATTCGGCAAAAAGATACCGGTGATGAACTGGGTTTGATTTCGTTTGGGTATGCAATTCCACCGTGTCGGAAAAAACGCTGATCCCGGCTGCATCCCGCTGTTTCCTGAAAAGGTAAATCAGGGCTGCGGCAACATATACCGCGAAGGTAATCTTATTTGGATGGTCGATGTCAGGTTTGGTCAACACCGGGTAATACATGGATGATGAGTTATCGATAAACACCTGGCATCGCAGATTCGTCTCCTCCTCATAACGCTTGGTGTACAGGCGGTCAGTGCGTCCGTAAAGCTTCCAATCTACCGAACGGATCGATTCGCCGGGATTATATAACCGGTGTTCTGCAAACTCAACACTAAAGCCATGAAAGGGACTTTTATGCAACCCGGTGATAAACCCCTCGACGACCTGACGGGCGAGAAATTCCAGGGAAGAAAACTGTTCAAGACGACTCTGCTCGATCGGGGTGTTAACCATTTCGCTATTTCACCATTTCGCTATTTCGCCATTTTTTATATATACTTCTCAATCATCGCCTTGTATGCCGATTTAGGAACTGCACCTACTTGTTTGTCAACAACCTGGCCTCCTTTAATGAAAAGTACCGTGGGTATATTCCTGACCTTGTACAGGGCCGTGGTGGCTGGATTTTCATCCACGTTAAGTTCTCCGGCAACGATCCTGCCCTCATATTCAGCAGCCAGTTCGTGGATAATAGGCGATACCATCCGGCAGGGGCCACACCATTCAGCCGACAGGTCGACTACAGCCAGTTTTTCGCTTTTTACGATTTTTTCTTCGAAATTAGAATCGGTTAATGTCTCGAACATGTGAAATTATTTTAAAGGGTGCATAAGTTCAGGTTGCAAATTTAGGAAATTCCTTACAACTTGGTTTAGTTTTGTGGTAACAAGGTAACAAGGTAACAAGGTAACAAGGTAACAAGGTAACAGGGTGACAGGGTGACAGGGTGACTATCCTGTATCGCCAATCACCCTGAATTGAATTTCAGGCAATTCGGTTAAAGTCCGGATCATCTCCCGGGCGTTGATCCTGTATTTCCTGGAAGGCAGGTCGATGGTGATGTTTTCTTCAGGATCATGAACCCTGATCCGCATATGGCATATGCCTTTGTGCTGTTTGGTTGCCTCATGCAATTTATGAATTGTATCGACCGTAAGCTCATCGAGCAGCACGGTGAGTGAAAGCGTTTTTGAAAATTTTTCCATGACATCCGGCAGCAGAACAACCTGATTTATCCGGATGGTCATTTGATCCGGGTTGTCAAACCTTGGTTCGATGCGTGCTTTGAGGAACACATACTGACCCTCTTCCAGCATATGCTTCCATTTGAGATATTCTTCAGAAAACATGGTGAGAGATATGAAGTTGAAATAATCTTCAACAACAAATGACCCATAAGGTTTTCCGGTTTTTCCAATCCTGTGGTTCGCCTCGATCACAATCCCGGCAAAGGTGACATCCTTGCCCTTTAATGGTTTCAGATCCTGTTTCAGGTCTTCGATGGTTTTGCTGCAGAAATTTTCCATCTCAAGATAGTAATCGTCAAGCGGATGGCCGCTCATATAGAATCCGGTGACCTCCTTTTCAAATTTCAATTGTTCCAGTTTTGACCATGGCCTGCAGTCCGGTAATGTAACTTCCTCGAAATGAATTTCTTCCTCCTCCCCAAACAACGATTGCTGGATGGAGTCCTTTCTGGCGTGATAATCGGTTGCATGCCGGATGATCTTTTCCAGGAAGATAAGGTCATCACTGTTTTCCTGGAAAAAATATTGGGCACGGTGGGTATTTTCAAAACAATCAAAGGCCCCGGCCTTCGCCAGTGATTCCATGCATCTTTTATTGACCATGTGAGAATTGATCCGGCGGGTCATGTCAAAAATACTCGAATAGGGTCCATTCGCAATACGCTCTGCCACAATACTTTTCACAGCAGCTTCCCCCACGTTCTTAATTCCTGCCATGCCAAACCGGATCTCTCCTTTTTTATTTGCCACAAAGGCGGTGGAACTTTCATTCACGTCGGGCCCCAATACAGGAATACGCATGCGTTTACATTCATCGAGGAAGAGGGTGATCTCCTTCAGATCGGTCAGATTTCTGCTGAGCACCGCGGCCATAAACTCAGCCGGATAGTGCGCTTTGAGCCAGGCCATGCGGTATGCGACGTAAGCATAACATGCCGAGTGTGATTTATTGAAGGCATAGTTGGCAAAGGCCTCCCAATCCTTCCAGATTTTGGTCGCCACGGTGAGATCGTGCCCATTCTGCTTGCACCCGTCGAAAAATAATGGCTTCAGCTCCTCCATCATGGCCTCGATCTTTTTCCCCATGGCTTTACGGAGAGAATCGGCCTGTCCTTTGGTGAATCCTGCCAATTCCTGCGACAACAGCATCACCTGTTCCTGATAAACCGTAACACCATAAGTCTCCCTGAGGTACTTTTCCATCACAGGGATATCATAAGAGATCTTTTCCTTCCCGTGTTTTCGAGCAATAAAACTCGGAATATAGTCCATGGGGCCAGGCCTGTAGAGGGCGTTCATGGCAATCAGGTCCTCAATTTTATTGGGCTTCAGATCGCGCAGGTATTTTTTCATTCCATCCGATTCGAACTGGAAGATGCCCGTCGTTTTGCCGCGACTGAACAGTTCATAGGTGCTGGCATCATCAAAAGGCAGGTTTTCGGAATCAATTTCTATGCCTTTTGAATCGTGGATATTTTGCACGGCATCCTTAATAATGGCCAATGTTTTCAATCCCAGGAAATCCATCTTGAGCATGCCTACCCTTTCGATATATGCTCCGTCAAATTGGGTAACAAGCAACGCTGAATCCTTTGAGGTGGTGACCGGAATATTATCCATGAGGTTGTCGCGGCTGATGATGATCCCGCATGCATGGACACCTGTCTGCCGGATCGACCCTTCTAGACTTTCAGCAAACCGGAGTGTTTCTGCGATCAGTGCATTGGACGAAGATCGTGCCGCCTTTAATTCCGGAACCTCTTCAAAAGCCTCTTTAAGGGTAATTCCCGGCCGGTTCGGAATCATTTTTGTAAGCCGGTTCACCTCATCCAGCGCCAGACGGTGAACACGGCCAACATCGCGTATGGCTCCCTTGGCAGCCATCGTTCCGAAGGTGATCACCTGGGCGACTTTGTCTTGCCCGTATTTGTCAATGACCCACTTCAGGACCCGTTCGCGGCCATCTTCATCAAAGTCGATGTCAATATCCGGCATTGAAACACGGTCGGGGTTCAGAAAACGTTCAAACAGCAGGTCGAATCTCAAAGGATCTACGTCGGTGATCCGGATGCAATAAGCCACCACAGAACCTGCTGCAGACCCGCGGCCGGGTCCAACCGACACCCCCATTTCGCGGGCGGCATTCAAAATGTCCTGAACGATAAGGAAATAACCCGGATATCCCATCTTCTTGACGATTGCCAATTCAAATTCTATCCGTTCATTGATTTCCGGGGTAATCTTGGCATACCGCTTCCCGGCGCCTTCGAGGGTGATATGTTTCAAATATTCATCCGGGTCTGAGAATCCTTCCGGGAGGGTGAAATCGGGCATGATCGGCTTCCGGTTCAGGTCGAAAAACTCAACCTTGTCGAACACCTCTATCGTATTCTCCAGGGCTTCAGGAATATCTGCAAAGAGTTTGTTCATCTCCTCTTTCGATTTGAACCACTCCTGACCGGTGTAGCGCATACGGCCGACATCATCCATGAACTTACCTGTGTTCACACACAGCAACCTGTCATGAACCTCCGCATCGATCTCGTTCAGAAAATGTACATCATTGGTCGCCAACAACTTTATCCCATGTTTCCGCGCCAGCCTCACAAGTTCTTCCCCCACGACCATCTGACGTTTGTAAACCTCCCCGTCGCGGGTTGGATCCGTTGCAGGATGGCGCATGAGTTCAAGATAGAAATCGTCGCCAAACAACTCCTTAAATTCAAGGATAACCTCTTCGGCTTTGGCCACATTTCCCGCGTAGATCGCCCGCGGGATCTCTCCGGCAAGGCATGCCGAGGAGGCGATCAGCCCTTCGTGATGTTGTTTTAACAGTTCCTTGTCGATCCGTGGTTTATAGTAATGGCCCTGTGTCCATGAAAGGGAGATCAGTTTGATCAGATTTTTGTATCCGGTCTGATTTTTAACCAATAAAATCAGGTGGTCGCCTTTGCGGTCGGTCAGGTCGGTTTTTTCGAAACGGCTTCGACGCGACACATAGGTTTCACATCCGAAAATCGGTTTAAAATCTTTCTGACCGGCAGCCATTTCAGCAAACTCCTTGATCCCGTACAAATTACCATGGTCGGTCATCGCAACACCCTTCATGCCCAGGGCAACCGCCTTATCAACCATCTCTTTGATGTTACAGGCGCCGTCGAGTATTGAATATTGTGTATGTAGGTGTAAATGAATAAAATCTACCATGATATAGGGAAAATAAATCGAAATGAACGGGTTTGTAAAATTATTTTAAAAATCTTAACCGGCCGGGTGTTGTTGATAACTTGCGACAGGTTTTTGGGGTAGGTGGACAAGGGGACAAGGGGACAAGGGGACAGGGGGACAAGGGGACAGGGGGACAGGGGGACAGGGGGACAATAGGGTTTCAGGCCGAAGGTTGATAAATGGCGTAAATCGTATCATCGTCATTTCAATCGTAAATCTTGAATCCACTCCGAAAAGTTATTGTGACCAGTATTATCACAAATCTACCCACCCCCAGCCCCTCCCTGCTCGCAGGGAGGGGAGCCCTTTTGCTAAAGCAAAATCCTGTATATCACATCATTAGGTTAAGTAGCAGCACGCCCCTCCCTTTTCAAGGGAGGGGTTGGGGGTGGGTAGATTCGCAATGAAACCACTTTTCGGAGTGGATTCACTCTTAAATCGTCAACTCGAAAATCTGACAAGTCTTTAAATTTTATTGGATATTTCAAAAAAAATGCCGAATTTTGCACCCCTTTTAATAAACTAATCAATATTTCATTCAATCAATCATTTAACCAATGCCAACAAAAATCAGATTACAGAGAAGAGGTAAGAAGGGACAACCCTTTTACCACATTGTTATTGCGGATGGTCGTGCACCACGTGACGGAAAGTTCATAGAACAAATTGGCATCTATAACCCAATCACAAAACCCGCTGAAATTGAGATCGATTTCGACAAAGCCATCAACTGGCTGAAGAATGGCGCTCAACCCACCGATACGGTGAAATCCATCCTGACCTACAAAGGTGTCATGTACAAAAACCACCTGCTGAAAGGCGTTGCCAAAGGCGCCATGACCGTTGAACAGGCAGATGCCAAATTCCAGGCCTGGCTTGAAGAAAAAAGTCTTAAAATCTCAAGCAAGAAAAATGAACAGGAGTTGAGCATCAAGGATGCAAATAAACAACGCCATGCAGATGAAATAAAGGTGAATGAGGCAAAGGCTGCGGCCATTGCAAAGAAATTGAACAAAGCCCGTATGGATGAAGTGGCACAGGCTACCGAAGCCAGGGAGGCTGCTGCTGCAGCACATGCGGCAAAAGTCGCTGAAACTGCCGAAGCTGAAGCAACGGTTGAAGTAACCGAAACCCCTGACGCTGAAGTATCCGAAGCCCCTGTTGCCGAGGTTCCTGAAGCGGCTGTTGCCGAGGTTCCCGAAGCGGCTGTTGCTGAGGTTCCTGAAGCGCCCGTTGCTGAGGTTCCTGAAGCGCCCGTTGCCGAATCGACCCCGGAAGTCGCCGACGAAGCGCCTGAAACCACCCCTGAGGCATAGAACACCTGAACATAGCAGGGCAAAATCCAAAATCTGCCTCCTATGAATAAAGAAGACTTTTATTACCTGGGAAAAATCCTTAAAACTCATGGCAATAAAGGGCAGGTGCTGGTTCATCTCGATGTGGATGATCCTGAAAAATATCAAAAACTGGAATCCGTTTACCTCGATTTACATGGTGAACGGATTCCTTTTTTTATCTCCTCCATTGAACTCAAGCACAACCGAAAGGCGGTCTTACTGTTCCAGGACTTTGAAGCCCTTGAGGATGCTGAAATCCTGCCGGGCTTGGAGATGTATCTGCCTGTAACAGACCTCCCCACGCTGAAAGGCAATCAATTTTACTACCACGAGGTCAAAGGATTTCAGGTTGTCGATCAAATTCACGGGAATATTGGCGTGATCGACGACATTCTGGAACTTCCCCACCAATCGGTTTTCCAGATCCGTTACGGAGAAAAAGAGATACTGATCCCGATCGTTGACGAGGTCATCCAAAAAGTCGACAGAAAGAAAAAACTTTTACTGATCAAGGCTCCTGAAGGGCTGATCGAAATTTATCTGTAACCAGGCTCATGTCATTCCGTTTCCGTCAATTCACCATCGAAGATGAACAAAGTACACTTCGCGTGGGTACCGATGCCATGTTGCTTGGTTCGTGGGCGAATCCGGGAAGGGCAGAAAAAATCCTCGACATAGGCACAGGATGCGGGGTTCTGGCGTTAATGATGGCTCAGCGATCAGATGCCACGATTGAAGCCATCGAGCCTGATCAGTCCGCAGTGACTGAAGCGAAAAATAATTTTTTAAGAAGTCCGTGGGCATCAAGGCTCACAGGAATCCATACCTCCCTGCAATCTTTTTCATCGACGGCATCATCCGGTTACGATTTTATCATCACGAATCCACCCTGGTTTTCAAATTCTCTGAAGTCTCCGTCATCCCGGATAAACCAAACCAGACACGATGTCGGCCTTACATTCGTAGAACTGGCAGGAATCGTTGGTCACATGCTACATGCTGATGGCTGCTTTGCCCTCATTTTGCCTTCTGAAGCGGAAAGTCGTTTCAAAATGATTTGTGCTGCCAATGGTTTATTCCTGTTTCGAAGGCTGGTCATTCTTCCCAAACCTGATCTGCCCCCGAACAGGATCTTGTTGGAGTTCAAAAAACTCAGCGTTGCAAACCCAGGTAGTTCCGTTTTGCCAATCCGTGATGATTCGGGTAAATACACTCCTGAATATTTGGCGTTAACAGGGTGTTACCACAATTTTTAATTTTGATCCATCTCAATCCTCCCGGTGATAGTACCAAACTTCCAACTCTCATAAAGTTATTATTTATACTGATGGAGTTAAGATTGTGATGTGAAATGCCGGAGACATATGCACAGGTCATTAGACCTAATTATTTATTATACTGTCCCCTATGAGCCTGCAAACGGTGTCCCGAAAATTCCAACAGCCAGTTCTGCCCAAATAAGCAAGAATGCAGAAATAATAGCTAAACAAATCGCAATTCGGTATTCTAATTTAGTCACTTTTCGTAATATAATCTCACATGAAATACCCGTTACAATTAACAGGGCACCCATAATTACAAAATCGAAAAGGTTCCAGTTAACTTCATTAGTGAACTGCATCGCAATGAATGGAATTAATAAGAAAATTGCTATTGTCGCCAAAATAATAATAAGCCTTTTGTTTATCATGATTTATGCATTTTGTGATTGTTTAATTATTGATATAAATTTTAATTTTAGTAATCGTTCTATAGCTTTTAAATGTTTTTTGAAAGCATCAATCCCTTTTGTTGTGGTAAAGTAGGTGGTGTTGGGTTTTCTACCTAAGAAATCTTTTTTAAAGTTGATATATTTACTTTTTTCTAATGATTTTAAATGGCTTGCTAAATTTCCATCGGTTACACCTAAAAGGTCTTTTAAAGCGTTAAAGTCCAAACTTTCATTTACAACCAATGCCGACATAATACCCAATCGTGTCCTGTTTTCAAATGCTTTGTCTAAATCTTTTAGGACTTCTTTCACAACGTATATTTTCTTTGGATAATTAAACCGTAAATAATTTGAATGATACCAAAACCGAACGCCCAAAAGAGTAAGCCAAAACCTATAAATTGAAAGGCCAGGAGTCCGAGTAAAATCTCGATTAAACCCAGATTTTTTATTTCAGGAAGTGAATATTTGCTTGCATTTACTAATGCCAAACCATAAAATATTAATGTCACTGAAGGGAGAATACCAACAAACCCTTTAAATAAAAGCATGAGAGAAAATAGTCCACCTGATACTAATGGGATTAATAAATTAATAAGTAGTCGTTTGGTTTGAATATCCCAAACGCTTTGATTTTGCTTTTTCGTTTTTCTCCTTGTAAAGAATATTGCATTCGTTACCGACAAAATTAAAGTTCCGATGGCGATTAAAAGCATATTTCTTAGCACGTTACTGTTAAGTTCCACTGCGTGATAAACCAAATAATCATAGTCTTTAAAAATTGTTTGATAGGCAAGATAGGCTCCTGCTAATGCTGTAATTCCAGTAGAAATTCCAGAAAGTCCACTAAGTGAAATGAACCGGGTGGAGCGATTCATTATATCTTTAATTTGTTCGAGGTCTTTTATGTATTTTTTTTTCATATTAAAAGTACTTTGAAATGCAAAGTAAATTAAAATAAATATATATTCCAAATTTTTTAAAATAATTTTTGGGAGTGTTGGCAGAAGTCTTGGATTCAATAATTACGCACGACAATTTTCATCTCCTCCTGGGTCGGTAAATTACACTTCAACATGATTTATTGATCCAATAGTGGTTAATAAATTTTAATGGGTAATTTTGCAATGCAAGCCGGTAACACGAAAAACATGACAAAAAAAGTAATGTCTCTGTATGTATTGTTTCTTGCAGGGTTTTTATTTCTTGGCAACACCTTCAGTCAGCCGGCGCCTTTGAAAATCGCCTTTTCAAAAGCCTCGGCCAATTATGTGAACTGGATGAAAGGCAGCGATCCGTCAATCGTAACGGTTGACTTGTTTTCCTTGCCGGTTGCTACTGCAGTTCAGCAACTTGGACAATGCAGCGGACTGGTGCTTACCGGTGGGGAAGATGTATGGCCCGGCAGGTATGGAATGGCAGATGATACGATGAGATGCACCGAAATGAACCCCCGCCGCGACAGTCTTGAAATCGCCCTGATCGAAAAAGCGCTGGCGTTGAAAATGCCCGTCCTGGGAATTTGCCGGGGCCATCAAATCCTTAATGTTTATCTTGGCGGAACATTGGTTATCGATATCCCCCAGGATGTAGGATCTCACACCATCCATCAGTGTGATGATTACCTCAAATGCTTTCATGCTGTAAACATCAAGAAAACAACATTGCTAGGGAAAATCTGCAGGTGTGACTCAGCACAGGTGACTTCGAATCACCATCAGGCAGTGAACCATCTTTCACCCCAGTTGATTGCCAATGCCTTTTCAAACGACGGCCTCATCGAGGGTATCGAATGGCGCAGGCCTGAAGGAAAGGCATTTTTACTTGGCGTACAATGGCATCCCGAAAGGATGGAACCGGGGAATGTTCTCTCCACTCCCATCGCTGAAGAGTTTCTCCGGCAGTCAACCAACTTTTCCTACAAACGTTAATTTGCTGAATGATCTCTGTGGCTCTCCGTGTCTTCTCCGTGGCTCTCCGTGTAATTCATTGTTACACAGAGGTTCACAGAGTAGTCACAGAGGTCCACAGAGAAAAAATTGTGATTAATTAGTCAATTAATATATCTGAAATCAATGAGGAATAGAAGGTTTTTAGTTTTTATCGTGCCGATCATTCTGCTCTCTTCCTGTATCAAGACTAAAACGGAATACTGGCCTGATGGTGGGAAAAAATCGGAGATCAGGGTTAAAGGGGAAAAATATGAGGGAGAGGCAAACTATTGGTATGAAAACGGCAACCTGCAATTATCATGCACATACAAGAATAATGTCATCGAAGGGGTGGTCAGAAACTACAACGCTTCAGGCCGACTTCAGACTGAACAGCATTTCATCAACGGAATCCTCCACGGTAGAATAAAAACATGGGACGATCACGGGAAGCTGGCCTCGGAAGGACATTACAAGAATGGCGTTTTACATGGCCGTTATGCAGAATACTATCCCAATAATACATTAAAACTCGAAGGAAATTATATTGAAGGTGATCACGACGGCGTTTGGCTCTATTACGACCCTTCAGGCCTGGTGGTCGGAGAGGGGAATTTCAAGCGTGGAACAGGGATTCAAAAGGCCTTTTATGACAACGGCGCCACAAAACAGGTTACACATTATATAAACAACAAGAAAGATGGCGAGGAGGTTTTTTACAATCCGGATGGATCGCAGGATGTGATCAATGTCTTTGTACAGGGGAAGTTGACTGATAAAATTATAAAATAGTTTCCCGAAAATATTTATCCGCTTTTGTTTGGTTAGTCGGCCAGAACTCTGTAATTTTGCAGTTGTTATTTTATTCACAGGCATGGCGTTTTTAAAAAAACAAACGCAAAACTATGACACGGAAACAGAATTCCTTTTATGAATTTGATTTCTCTGCGTCTTTGCGGTTAAAAAAACATTTCAGCCAAACAAAAATAATTGGTAATTATTAATAAAAAATCAATCAAATGAACTTAGAGAAAATCATGAATGACCTGGAGAAAAAACATCCGGGTGAAAATGAGTACCTCCAGGCTGTCAGGGAAGTTCTGGAATCAATTGAAGATATTTATAACGAGAACCCGCATTTCGAATCGGCGAATATCATCGACCGGATCGTTGAGCCCGATCGTATTTTGACATTCAAGGTATGCTGGGTTGATGACAGCGGAAAAGTTCAGGTGAACCTGGGTTACAGGGTACAGTTTAACAATGCGATCGGACCCTACAAAGGCGGATTGCGGTTCCACCCCAGCGTGAACCTGAGCATCCTGAAATTTTTGGGATTTGAACAAATTTTCAAGAACAGCCTGACCACGCTGCCAATGGGTGGCGCTAAGGGTGGCTCGGATTTTGACCCTAAAGGAAAATCCAATGCCGAGATCATGCGTTTCTGCCAGGCATTCATGCTGGAACTTTGGAAACTTATCGGCCCCGAAACCGATGTTCCTGCAGGAGATATTGGTGTTGGCGGACGCGAAATAGGATTTATGTATGGCATGTACAGGAAACTGGCCCGTGAAAATTCCGGGGTGTTAACCGGAAAAGGACTCAACTGGGGCGGCAGTCTGATCCGCCCGGAGGCAACCGGTTTCGGCGCCGTTTATTTTGCAAATGAGATGCTTGCAACTAAGGATGAATCATTTGACGGTAAAATCGTGGCGGTCTCCGGTTTCGGCAATGTTGCCTGGGGCGCTGCAATTAAGGCCACTGAACTTGGCGCCAAGGTGGTTACCATCTCCGGGCCCGACGGATATATTTATGACCCCGACGGTATCTCAGGAGAAAAGATAGAATTCCTTCTCGAACTGAGAGCCTCGAATCAGGATATTGTGAAACCTTACTCGTATGAATTTCCAAATGCACAGTTCCACCAGGGAAAACGTCCATGGGAAGTTAAATGCGACATTGCCCTGCCTTGTGCCACCCAGAACGAACTAGGCAAGGAAGATGCCATGAATTTGATCAAAAATGGTGTGATGTGTGTTGCCGAAGGCGCCAACATGCCCAGTACTCCTGAAGCGGTTGAACTTTTCCTCGAAAATAAAATCCTATTTGCACCTGGTAAGGCGGCAAATGCAGGCGGAGTCTCAACCTCCGGATTAGAAATGTCGCAGAATGCCATGAAACTAAGCTGGCCCAGCAAAGAAGTTGATAAGCGTTTACACGAGATCATGTGCAGCATCCATGAGTCCTGTATGAAATATGGCAAAGACAGCGACGGCTATGTCAACTATGTAAAGGGCGCAAACGTGGCAGGATTCCTCAAAGTGGCCAATGCAATGGTTGACCAGGGGGTGCTTTAAAAATAAAATATCCGGCCCTTAATGTAACGTTGGGGACGCATCATGATGCGTCCACACGGGATAAAAAAAATCCCGGCAATCCTGCCGGGATTTTTTTATCTTTGCCCATGCAATTTGTCAACCCGTTTTTCCTGATTGCCTTAACTGCACTGGCAATCCCGATCCTGATCCACCTTTTTAATTTCCGGAAATACAAAAAGGTTTTTTTTACCAATGTACATTTCCTTCAGGAAATCCAGCAAGAAACAAAAAAGCAATCACAACTGAAGCAACTGCTCATCCTGCTGGCCAGGCTCCTTGCCCTTGCTTCGCTTGTCTTCGCATTTGCACAGCCCTATCTCCCTGATTCAAAGCAGCAAAAAAAAATCACGAAACAACGGGCTGTCAGTATTTACCTTGATAACTCATTCTCAATGGAGGCAGTGGCAACTGAAGGTAAATTGATGGATATTGCCAAGACCAAAGCGTTGGAAATATCATCAGCCTACGCCCCCTCCGATCTTTTTCAACTGGTAACCAACGATTTCGAAGGCCGGCACCAACGGTTTGTCAGCCTGGAGGATTTCCGCAAACTTGTGGAAGAGGTTCAGGTATCTTCTTCATCAAGATCAATATCGGAGGTGATCAACAGGCAAAATGATCTGTTGCTTGAAAACCAGAAGTTTACGCGGGATGCCTTTCTTGTTTCCGATTTCCAGAAAAACACGGCCTCGCTTTTGCAGGCAAAGCCGGATTCAGGCATCAGTTGGTTCCTGGTTCCGCTGTCAGCCCAGAAACGAGACAACCTTTACATCGATTCAGTATTTTTCATTTCACCGGTGCATCAGCCTGGGCAGCCGGTGAGCCTGCGTGTGCGTATTCACAACTCCTCCGGCGAATCATTGGAAAAAAATCCTGTTAAACTCAGGATCAATGGTGTTCAAAAAGCCATTTCAAGTTTTTCGGTCGCTGCGAATTCAACCACCGAAGTAACGTTGCCGTTTACCGAGAACGCTTCGGGGATTCAATACGGGCAAGTTGAAATTGTTGATTATCCGATCGTTTACGATGATATTTTCTATTTTTCCTATCCCGTGCTGCCATCTATTCCGGTGCTGTGTATCAATGAAAAAGGTGGAAACAACTACCTTAATGCCTTGTTTGAAAACGATTCATCCATCCGTTTTACCAACAGCCAGGTCAATCAAGTTGACTACAGCAACCTGTTTTCAAATGCCCTACTAATTTTAAACAGCCCCGATGAAATTTCCTCAGGCCTTGCCCAGGAGTTGACGAGATATGTGCGTTCGGGAGGACACCTTGTTGTTTTTCCGCCTGTAAAGGGGAGTGTTGAGTCTTACAATACATTATTATCCCTTTTCGCCCTTCCCGGATACTCAGGTATTGACACGGTACGGCAACGAATCGCGGGCGTCAATGTTGAGAGTGCGATCTATAATGATGTGTTTGAAAAAAATGCAAGCGGTAAAATTGTACTTCCCCAGAATATAGACCTCCCTGTAGTCCAAAAACACTATATCCTTCGTCAGGATATCCGGAGCGGCGAAGAGGTGCTTTTAAAACTGCAGTCAAACCACCCGTTTCTGATCTCAGCTCCGGTGGACAAAGGGAAGGTTTATCTTTTTTCAGCTCCGGCCGATGATTCTTGGACACTTTTCCCGAAACATATGATCTTCGTGCCAACCCTATTCAAAATCGCGCTGGTTAGTAACCCTTCCCGCCAACTCTATTTCACAGCCAGTGAAAATTCCACTATTGAAATACCTGCAGATTCAATATTGGAAACCAACATTTATAAAATTAAAAAGGTTGACTCCCCGTTCGAATTTATCCCCGAAATCAGAAAATTCGGCTCAAACGTTTCGCTCATAACCCATGACCAGATTAAAGAAGCTGGCTTTTATACTATCAGCCGCGGGAAAAAACCCAATGCCGGTCTTGCCTTTAATTTCAACCGGAAGGAATCAGATTTAAGCTATTTCAAAGTGTCAGAACTGGAACAGCAGATCAGCAGGTTGTCCGTTAAAGATATCCGTATCCTCAAGGAGCAAAAGTCATCGCTCAGTCGCGAGATCAACGAAATAAAACAAGGTACCCCGCTGTGGAAGTTCTTCCTCATCCTTGCGCTTATCTTTATTGCCTGTGAAATTGCCCTGATCCGCCTGATGAAATGAAATATTCATCACTTCCTGAATCAAACAAAGTCTTCATTTTCGGGATATTACTTGCCTATATCGCTGTTGAAATCACCGGAATAATGTTCCATCCGATGTGGCGTGACGAGATCCATTTCTGGTCAATCTCGGGCGCCAGCTCTTCGATGGGAGATCTCCTTCACAGAAAAGGATGGGATGGTCATCCCGATTTATGGTACATCCTTGTATATGCCGTCAGAGGTCTGAGCGACAATCCGCTTACCATGCAGTTATTGCACTCCGGAATAGCCATACTGTCGGTATTCCTGATGCTTAAATATGCACCATTTACCAGGCTTCAACGGATTTTTCTTGTATTCGGGTATTATTATCTATTTGAATATGCCATAGTCAGCCGTAATTATGCCGTCGAAATATTACTTCTGACTTTAATCCTTGCTCTTTATCGCCATCGATCCCGTTTTATTCTCCTGATCCCGGTTTTGCTGTTTCTTCTCGTGCAGACCAATGTATTCGGTATGATTCTTTGCATTGCTCTCCTGCTCACCTGGTTTTTTGAGTTCTTTTATTCGGGATATTTCAAGACTGTCATGACAGTCCAAAAAGTAAAACTGGTCATCGGATTCATTCTGGTCTTTGCGGGAATTGTGTATTCTGTTCAATCCGTCCTGCCACCTGCGCATACCGGTACAGCAGGAATCTCGGATTTTTCCTTGTCACAACTGACCTTGCGGGAATTGATCAGGTCTGTCGCAACCGTATGGAAGGCATGGATTCCGATACCTGACCTGAATTTCCAATTCTGGAATACCAATATAGTCCGGTCAGAAGTAGTGCAGGCCATCTTGGCCCTGGTATTGATGTTTTCGGCCGGGATGCTGTTCCTGAAACGTCCAGTTGTTTTGTTTCTTTTTATAATGGGATTAATAGGGATCATCGCCTTTATATTTATCATTTTTTTCGGTTACCTCCGGCATCACGGACATTTATTCATACTGCTCATCACTTGCTTATGGCTAAATGCATATTATCCTGAAAGCGGCTTTTCGTTACGATCCGGATTCTTCGAAAAACTTTATGGATGGTTTAAAAAAAATGCAGAGCTTCTTTTTTCTGCACTCTTGATCGTTCATATCCTGTCCGGAATTTATGCTTTTACCGTTCAGGTTCTGATACCATTTTCGGCTGGCAAAGAGACGGCTCAATACATCAGGGATCAAAAACTGGACAGGTTTCTTATTGCGGGCGACACGGATATATCACTCGAAACAGTTGCCAGCTATTTAGACCGGGAGGTTTTTTATATTTCCCGAAACACGCTGGCCACCTACATGGACTATAATCCCTTCCAGCGAAGTGATCCGGACGAATCCAGGGTTCTGTCCGTTGCGGATAGTTTAATGAAGATGAAAAATGATACGATCCTGCTGGTAATGAATTATCCACTGAAGAAGATTCCAGGGATGAACCTGAAAAAAATTAAATCATTTGAAAAAAGTATTGTAAGTAACGAAGTGTATTACCTTTACCTGTTAACCCCACCGGAGAATTAGCATATCGTTGAAAAATAATACTCATCCATTGTATTACCTTTTGCCCTCAAATCCGATTAAGCAAAAAAAGCAATGGAAATTTACATCCCTCATGCAACGATCAGGAACTGGGCGGAGGATGACCGTCCGCGTGAAAAATTAGCGCTGAAAGGCAGGCATAGCATGAGCGATGCAGAGCTTTTGGCCATCCTTATCGGGTCAGGTACCAGAAATGAATCGGCCGTTGACCTGTCAAAAAACATCTTGCGGCTTGCGCACGACAACCTGGCTGAATTGTCAAAACTGAGCATCACGGACCTGGTCAGGGTAAAGGGAATCGGACAGGCCAGGGCGTTAACGATACTTGCCGCAATGGAACTGGGTCGCCGGAGAAATGAATCGGCGGCGCTGGTGCGCGACAAGATAAAAACCAGCCGTGATGCTTATGAGATATTTAAAAGTACCATGGGCGATCGTCCGTATGAAGAGTTCTGGATCATCCTGCTGAACAGGGCCAACAAGGTATTGAAGAAATGCAATATCAGTGAAGGTGGGATATCGGGAACCGTGGTGGATCCGAAGAAGATTTTTAAAATCAGTCTCGACAACCATGCCTGCTCGATCATATTAGGGCACAATCATCCTTCGGGAGTGGTCACTCCGAGTGAAGCTGATTGCAGGATTACCAAAAAACTCCATGAGGCAGGGGCCATGCTGGAGGTAACGGTGCTTGACCATCTGATCATCGGGGAGGACAGTTATTATAGTTTCGCGGATGAGGGAGCGCTTTGAAAGCAATGCAGACAATGAAAGCAATGCAGACAATGAAGGCAATTCCGGGTTGCTTTATTCAAGATGGGCAAGGCTCTGAAAACTGTAGCCCAACGTCATGAAGTGTTCAAGAAACCTGGGCAAAGTATATCTGACGTTTTCGAGCGATTTCAGGCTGTCATGGAAAACGACGACAGAACCGTTGCCGGTGTTGCTGATGGCAGTTTCCAGGCATTGTTCAGGGGTGGTGTTCCTGTGAAAATCGTACGTCAGAACCGACCAGAGGATGAAACGGAATTCCTTGCGGAGCAGGAAATATTGCACGGGTGTGAAGCGTCCGTAGGGTGGCCGGAAGAGTTTTGTGTCAAAAAAATCACGGCAGCGGTGCACATCATGCATATACAGGCCCGGTGCGGTATGCCAGCCATTAAGATGGTGGTACGTGTGATTACCGATCGCGTGGCCATCGCGTTTCACTCGATCGTAAACATCCGGGTAGCGGCGAACATTGTCACCCACCATGAAAAATGTGGCACGAGCCCCGAACCTGGCAAGAATATCCAGTATTTCAGGAGTGGCTTCCGGGACAGGTCCGTCATCGAAGGTGAGGTAAATAACCTTCCCGGGCCCCGGCAAGTCACAAACAAGGTAATCCGGACTGAACCACCTGATAAAAAATGGCGGTCTGACTGACCTCATGGTTTTCAGGGTTGATATACCTTATCGACGTACAGGTCGTAATATTTTTGCAGGGTAGCCTCCATTGCAGCAGCCATTTGTTCCTGACCGGCCTCCTTGACAACCACGCCCAGCCTCTGGATGGTGAACACCGCCTCCTGTATACTCATGTCCATGGGTTTCAGGTCTTTGTCAGGGAATGAAAAGAAATAGGCCAACTCTTCGGTAACATTTTTGCTGAGCTTTTCTGCAAGTGCATTTGCCGTTGCGGTTTCACCTGCCTGGTAATATCCTTTAATAATTGGTACGGTGAAGAAATCATACGCAACGGTACTTTCAGGCATCACTTCGATACAACGATCAAGCACCCTGGTTGCCGAGTCAAGTTTGCCTTCGCTGATAAGTGCATCTGCAAGCCTCCCGAACAGGCCGCGCATGTTCATGACCATCCGCGCATTGGTTTCATCAATGTAAACACCGGGATCGTTCATGTTGCCCCATTTAAACCGGTTCATCAGGTTGTCATACATTACATCAGTATTTACTTCACCAATCTGCCCTTCTGTGCTGTTTGCCTTTACAGGAAGCAATCGGTAGGCAAGACCTTCGAGGTGAAAATACTTATCAAGCCCGATGTAAGTGTCTGACCCGGTTGTCATTACAAAATATACCGGCCGCTTCCAGTCATTGGTGGCAAGCAGGTCCATGATCATCAGGTTGGCTTTTTCAATGGCCTGGCCTTTGAACTCCCACCGGATCGTATCGAGACGATTGGCCATTTCAGGAGCGATGCTCCCGGTTTTCATGATGCCCGCAGGATCATAGGTGACCATGAATTTTTTCGTTGGGAAATAATCGATCATTCCAACCTGTGACGTATTCATTTTCAGTTTAGTGTCATCCTTTGCCAGGATATCAAACAGGGCATTTACATCAACGTAAGTATGTTTGATTCCCTCGTCTTCAAAGAGATAAGTCACATCGTGGCTTCCCTGGCGATATTTTTCTTTCGTGAGAGAAAATGGCACCGGGTCAGAATTATAAGCTTTGCGTTTCATCTGGTCAATGTACCATTCGGTATTGAGGAGACTTAGATTCACCACTCGTACATCAGTGCGGATGCCTTCCACCTCCTGGGCGTACCACAGCGGGAAGGTATCGTTGTCGCCATTGGTGAACAGAATTGCATCAGGGGCACAGGAGTTAAGATAATTTTCGGCAATGGCCAGTGCAGTATAACGGCCCGAACGATCATGATCATCCCATCCCTGTTTGGCCATAAGCGTCACTACCTGCATTCCGAGAACCAATGCCACGATTTGTGCAACGAACAACCCGAGTCTTTTATGGAACCAATCGACCATTTGGGGAATGGCCAGCCCGATCCAGATGGCGAAGGCATAAAAAGATCCTGCAAAGGAGTAGTCACGTTCGCGTGGCTGTGGGGAATGAGAATTGAGATAGAGCACAATGGCGATCCCGGTCATGAAAAAGAGCAGGAAAATGACCCAGGCGCTTTTTTTATCGTTTCGCAGGGTATAGTAAACACCGATCAACCCAAGAATTAACGGTAGGAAATAGAAACTGTTGTCTCCTTTACTTTTCCGGTTCTGAGGTATCTCCTGCGGACCCAGCCGCATTTCGTCAATAATCCTGATCCCGCTTTTCCAGTTTCCATCGAGTTTATTCCCCAAACCCTGGATATCATTTTGTCTGCCCGCGAAATTCCACATGAAATAACGGTAATACATGTGGGTCAACTGGTAATTCCAGAAGAATGCCAGGTTCTCAGAAAATGTCGGCAGATTAACGGTTTCGATCTTATCGCCATATTGCAGTTCAACCGGCCTCCCCTTGACATGCCCCCAACGGATATACTCGTCTTCAAAGCGGTCTTCCGACTGATCCCACATACGGGGAAATATTGTCGTGAATCGGGAGTCGTACACCGGGATAACTTTTTCACGTTTATCGGTAATAATGTATTTGCCAGTCTTTATATCTTTGGCATACACCGGGTTGCCGTTGGTGCGGCCGACAACTGGCGCGTTATAGTACTGTCCATTCAGCAATGGCCAGTCACCGTATTGCTCGCGGTTCAGATAGGTGAGCAGGTACATGGCATTTTCGGGATTATTTTCATCGATCGGGGGATCTGCATTGCTTCGGATCACCAGGAGGAGGAACGAAGAGTACCCGATCACGATGAAGGTTATGCCAAGGACGATCGCATTCCACACCGGTTTTCCCACTTTCCGTGTGTACGTGAGCCCCCAGATGATCGCTCCGATCAGGAGGACAAAGTAGATGACCGTTCCGGAGTTGAAGGGGAGCCCGATCGAATTGACAAAGAAAAGTTCTGACCACCCGGCCAGCTTTATGATCCAGGGGATGATCAGGTACATCACTACGGCAAGGATCATCACAGAAAGCAAGGCAGTGATCGACATCCCTTTCCAGCCCGGATTCGGGTGTTTCTTAAAATAATAGACAAAGGTAATGGCCGGAATGGCCAGCAGGTTTAAAAGGTGAACGCCAATTGAAAGCCCCATCAGGTAAGCAATCAGGATGAGCCAGCGATAGGCATGCTTTTCATCGGCGTGTTCTTCCCATTTAAAAATTGCCCAGACTACAATTGCGGTAAAGAATGACGACATGGCATATACTTCACCTTCAACTGCCGAAAACCAGAAGGAATCTGAAAAGGTATATGCCAGTGATCCGATCAATGCGGCACCCATGATGGTATGCATTTTCTGATTGTTCATCTCACCCTTCCGGAGGATGATTCTTTTCGCGATCATGGTGATGGTCCAGAAAAGGAACAGGATGGTAAAACCACTGGCGAGCGCCGACATGGTGTTGACCATCCGGGCAACAAGGCTCACATCACCGAAGGCGAAGAGCGAGAAAAACCTGCCGATCAACTGGAACAAAGGCGCACCCGGAGGGTGACCAACCTCCAGTTTATATGCGGTGGCAATATATTCCCCGCAATCCCAGAAACTCATCGTAGGTTCGGAAGTGATGATGTAAACGGTCGATGCGATGGCAAAAACGACCCAACCCAGGATGTTGTTGATCTTTTTATAGGTATTCATGGAGCTTGGCTTATCGGCAGGCAAAGGTAGGAAAAATAGCAACTATTTTGTATTTTTGCCATGTAATGAAAACTCTTGCTGCATGAACAAACTCGTATTGATACGCCATGGCGAAAGCACATGGAACAAAGAAAACCGTTTTACAGGATGGACGGACGTTGATCTGTCGGAACGCGGGATCCGCGAAGCCATCGAAGCCGGAAAGGTCCTTAAAAAAGAGGGTTTTGAGTTCAAGGTTGCCTATACCAGTTACCTGACACGCGCTCTGCGTACATTGTGGCTCGTACTGGAACAGATGGACCTTCAATGGATCCCGGTGGAGAAAACCTGGCGTCTTAATGAGAAGCATTACGGTGTGTTGCAAGGGCTGAACAAATCGGAAATGGCTGAAAAATATGGCGATGAGCAGGTGTTGATCTGGCGCAGGAGCTACGATGTCCGCCCACCTGCCCTCGATATAGATGATCCCCGTCATCCCCGTTTCGATCACCGCTACCGTGACCTCGACCCGAAAGACATCCCCGGAACGGAAGCCCTGAAGGATACCGTTGAACGCATCGTTCCCTACTGGAAAGAACAGATGGAGCCCGCCCTTGCGAAACACAAACAGATTGTGGTTGTTGCTCATGGCAACAGTCTGCGGGGTATTCTGAAATATTTGAAAAACATCTCCGACTCCGAAATTGTTGGCATCAACCTCCCTACCGGTATCCCTTACGTATTCGAATTCAACGATCGTATGGAACTGCAGAAGGACTATTTCCTCGGCGACCCGGATGTGATAAAAAAACTTATGGACGAGGTGGCTAACCAGGGGAAGAAAAAATGACCACTGCCCTAAGGCGGAAAAAAGTACCCACCCCTACCCCTCCCTTTGAAAGGGAGGGAAGAGGTAACTTACATTGATGATATGCCAAAACGCTGGGTGATTCCGGACATTCACGGTTATGTTAAGACTGTTACTTCCCTGGTAAAAGACCTTATCAGGCCCACCCGTTATGACGAAATCTATTTTTTAGGCGACTATGTTGATCGCGGCCCCGACTCGAAAGGGGTGATCGATTTCATCAGGGCATTGCAACAAGACGAATACAATGTAACTGCCCTTAAGGGAAATCATGAAGATTTCATGGTGGAACTATATGATGCCGAAAAGCAATCGATAAATCCCTGGTGGCATAATTTCGGCAACAAAAAGCATAAGGCCTGGCTGGATATCGGTGGAAAACAGACACTGACCAGTTTCGGGGTGCAACACGTCCGGGATGTTCCAGCCGATTATATTGAATGGATGCGAAACCTGACCTATTATGTTGAATTGGAACATTTTGTCCTTGTCCATGCGGGGCTTAATTTCAGGAACGAAAATCCGTACGAGGACATTCAATCCATGCTCTGGCTGCGCGAATATGAGATCAAACCTGAAAAAATCGGTGGCCGGCGAATCATTCACGGGCATGTACCTGTAAACATGGAGTTGATCACCCAGGCCATCAGCAATAAATTCTACAAATTCATCGATCTTGACAATGGTCCGTATCTTACAGGAAAAGATGGCTTCGGAAACCTGGTTGCCCTGGAACTGGGGAGCATGGAGATGGTGATTCAGTACAACCTTGATTTATAAATGCAGGCAATGAGAACAATGCAAACAATGAGGGATTATTGATAATTTCATCCGTCCGCCTGTCCGCCTGTCCGCCTGTC
>JAUXWT010000004.1 GCA_030681475.1 Bacteroidales bacterium
TAAAGTCCGGGATGAGGTTGAAGCCTGGGAGAGGTCTCGTAATGGGCTCGAAAAGAAAATCAACTGGCAGTTCACCACGGATAAAGCTAGAATCAAACTGAGAAGACTTTATCCGTCATATGATTGTTGACATGACACTAGCATATTATGAGATGACTAAAGGCGAACCATCCCTTTTTCCCCGGGGTAATGTTGAAATAAAACAACTTCACCAACAAAGGGAAGCTGTTCATTACCAACGATTACATGTTCCAATGAGCTATCCAAAATGAAGCACCCAAGGATTTGTATTGCTGATAATATTTACGTAACCCTTTCGATAACAGCGAAGACAATACCACAAAATGAACCTTGTGATTTTTTAATTGCTTAATGTGAATCCGATTCCGATCAGAATCAATATCACAGGGCATCGCCCATAATAGACCAATAACATTAAAGTTATACTGGTTTAGATGAATTATTCCATTAAATTTTATTAAATTTAGAACGCTTTCAAATAAACAAATTGAGTATTAATAATGTGATATTTATAATGATTTTCTTACGATCTGATCAAAGATTCAGCTTATTGTTTGTGATTTGATAAAATCAGATTAATTTTGTTAAATATTTAACAATTCGGGGAGACTATTATGAAACGACTGAGTGAGATCCGTTGTGAGAATTGTCCTGAAGGGTTCCATAGTTTTTTCGATCAACTTGACAATGCTGATCTGCAGTACATTAATGAGCAGAAGATTCCGAAGCATTATAAAAAGGGTGAAGTAATATTTACCGAAGGGCACAAACCATTGGGAATTTACTGCCTGCGTGAGGGGAAGGTAAAAGTTTACAAAATCAGTTTCGAAGGCAAAGAGCAGATTACGCGGGTCATTTTTCCCGGTGAACTACTGGGACTCAAGGCGCTGCTCAGCGGAAAAACATACACGGTTTCATCGGCCACCCTTGACGACTGTGATGTGTGTTTTATCTCTAAAATTGACTTTTTCCAGTTGATGCTCAAGTATCCTGAGTTTACCAGGGCAATTATGATATCCTTGAGCCAGCAGTTAGAACAGGCTGAATTCAGGATGATCTCGCTGGCTCATAAACCTGTCAGGGAGCGGCTGGCAGAAACCCTGCTATTCCTGAATAAAACATTTCATCCCACCGCTCCTGCCTATCCCCAGACCTACCTTAATATAACACGTCAGGATTACGCCAATATCATCGGCACTGCGCCGGAAACCGTGATTCGACTGCTTTCTGAGTTCAAGGAAGCCAACCTGATCAAAGTAAAAGGTAGGAAAATATTTCTTTCTGATATTCCCGGTTTAAGAATAATAGCCAATATTACCGAATGAAGTGTCCTGCGTGGGGAATTTTATACGGGACTCAACAACCCTTCTAGTTGGGCGAGGATCTGCTGGTCAGTGAAATGCCTGCCTTTAATAGCCGCAGATGGACAAGCGGCCACACAAACACCGCAGGCTTTACACATGGCGCTGATTACATGGCTCCTTTGGTTTGAGACAAGAAATTCGATGGCGCTGTAAGAACAAACTGTATTACAGATCCGGCAACCTGAACAAAGATTTTCGTTCACTTCTGAATAGACCGCATCAACATCAATTTTGCCCTTTGAAATCCTGGCATGTACACGGGCTGCAGCAGCTCTTGCCTGAGCCACGGTGTCGGGAATATCCTTCGGCGCAACACAGGTGCCTGCAATGTAGATACCGTCGGTAGTGGTTGCAACCGGTTCAAGTTTGGGATGGCTTTCGATAAACCATCCCTCTTTATCCTGACTTATGTTTACCAGGCGGGCAATTTCCGCTGAGTCTTGCTGCGCCTCCATGCCAACCATCAGGATGATCAGGTCAGCAGGAATTTCAATAACCTCACCGGAAAGCCTTTCATTGACTTCAATCAGCATATCGCAATCATCCTTTGGTCCGGCTTTCCGGATGACCGGACGGTCATTCTTCTCGTACATCAGAAAAAGTGTTTTTACCTCTGATGTACGGGAGTAAAAGTCTTCATGTCCTTTTCCGAATGCATGCATATCAATGTACACATCGGAGACATAGCAACCGGGGATGGCGGATTTGACCTCATGGGCATATTTCAGCGCCGTCATACAACAAACCCTGGAACAATAAGTATGAAACTCCTGGTTCCGGCTTCCCACGCAATGAATTATTGCCACATAATCAGGAACTTTGCCATCCTTTGTCACAATCCGTCCTTCTTTTAACATTCCTTCAAACTCGAAAGAGGTTATGACATTTGGAAGTTTTCCATATCCGTAATGTGTGATCCGTGAAGCATCAAATTCCTTATAGCCTGTACATACAATGAGATTACCTATTTCTATTTCACGTGCAGTCTCCGAACTGTGGCCATTGATATTTTGTATTACGGCAGAAAAATTACCGACATATCCTTTAAGTTCCGTGACTTTCGCTTGATAATGAACCTCAACATGTTTGTTGTTTCTGACCCTGGTTATCCGGTCTGTAACTAAATCATGTGCCGAATCAAGGTATGGGGCAGTAAGATCAACCCGTGCCAGGTTTCCACCTAACCGGTCTTGTTTTTCAACAAGATATACCTGATATCCTGACTCGGCAAGTTCCAACGCAGCAGTCATCCCTGCAATGCCTCCCCCTATGATCAGCGTGCGCGGACACATATTAACCGACATATTTTCGAGGGGTTCATGGAGTTCTGCTTTTTTAATGGCTGCATGCGTAAGCGCTTTTGCCTTCTCCGTTGCCTCCGGGCGATCGTCGTGAACCCAACTGCATTGTTCCCTGATATTTGCCATTTCGAACAGGTATTGATTCAAACCTGCTGATTGCAAAGCTTTCCTGAACGTGCGTTCATGCATACGGGGACTGCAGGCCGCAACCACTATCCTGTCGAGGTTATGCTCCCGGATATCATTGACGATCATATCCTGGCCGGGATTGGAACACATATATTTATATGTACGTGCAAATGCAACATTGGGTAAAGATCCAGAGAACTCCTTCACCGCATCAACATCTATGATCCTAGCGATGTTCGTGCCGCAACTGCATATATAAACACCTGTTTTGCATGTCTTCATAAGAATATGATTTAGATGGGTTGAAGGTCAGGGGAAAATGAACGCTGTTTTTTTTCCTGCCAGGCATAAGCGTTTTTCCTGACAGCAGCAAAATACATGGCCAACGGGCGATAAACCAAATGCGCCCATTTGCTGAATGGCATTCTCAAAAGCCACGGTACCACGACCATCAGATGAAGAAGATAGGTAATATTCGCCGCGACCGGCAAACCGGTACGGTGAAAAATATGTTGAAGGATACCAGTGATGGTAATAAGCGCCAGCAAGATCACGAATACCCAATCAGTGCTGTGTGATTTATGGTATTGGGCATATTTTCTGATCAGGCGGCTGCGGATAAAATAAAAAACACCGGTTAAAAGGCCGATGCTGGCCAGATACCCGAAAATATGCGCCGGCCAGAAGATTTCAGGGCCCTTTTGTAAATATGGAAGAAAGACCATCACAAGGACCAGCATCGTTACATAGCCCCACATCAGACCCAGATGAATAATCCAGGGCATGTAAAGGCCGGATTTTTTGGTGGTAATACATTCAGCATATCTCTTTTGAGTAAAAAAATGAAGTGGCAATTGCAAAATACTTTTGATATACAGCCACCATGGAATTGACGCCTCACCACCCTCTTTCATCGTCAGGCTCCACATATGAAGGGCATTTAACAATAGAATTATTCCAAGAACACTTCCAAGGGCGATATCAAACATATGAACGATATGGCTGGGTAAGAATGCGTCGGGCCCGTCAACAACGTATATTGATCCACTGAACAAGTGATAACCCAAGGCTGCAAGGGCCGTGAGTAAGCCCATAATGATTACGGTCCAAACCTCAGTTTGGACCGACCGGAAAAATTTCCCGGCAATGCCTGTAATATCATAACGGTTGATCAGCCAGCGGCGCAGGCTCATCATGGTCTCACCCGGGTGGGCTTCGCGTGGACATTGGTCAGAACATTGGCCGCAATAATAGCATAACCATGGTTCAAGGGCAGTATCCAGTCTTTTTTCAAGCCCCATCTGCAGTTGTCGCATCGATTTTCGCGGGAACCTGAACATGTCATCGGTATGAACGCAAACTGCCGAGCAGTCGCCGCAATGATAGCACATTTGAACATCGGCGGCGCCAAACCGGTTCAGATCTTCAATCAATCTCGGGTTTACACGTATAGCCATGGTTTTACAGATTAAAAGGTGTGAATACTCTTTGCCCTTGCTTCGATTTCGCTCAGCATTAGATTACTGTGATGACCGATTCCCCTCCCGCTGGTGATGCTGCGAAGGACGCCGGCCGCGACGGCAGATCCTTGGGCAACCGTGTCAGGGATGTCCTTGGGACCCTGGCACATTCCCGCCACGTATATTCCACCTCGCTCAGTGTCGGTAGGATTTCCATTATAATCGAGTTCGGAAAACCAACCGTCAGGGTCGCGGGTAAGTCCCAGTAAAGTGCATAGTTCAACGGTTCCTTTGGCGGGGACCAAACCCACCGCCAGAACGACCAAATCAACCGGAAATTCAACGACCTTGTCCTGAACGATATCTTCTCCCTTGACAACCATGTTGCCGTTGTCCATCGAAACAGTCGCCGAACGTCCCCTGACCACGAAGGTTCCCTCTTCACGTATGCGTTCGGCAAATTCCTCGTATCCCTTTCCAAAGGCCCGCATATCAATATAGAACTCGTAACAGTTCACCTCAGGGATCTTTTCCTTGACCAGATGTGAAAACTTGAGGGAATACATGCAACAAACCCTGGAACAGTAACCGTTATATTTTTTATCTCTGGAGCCCACACAATGAATGATCGCAACATTTTTAGGGGATGGCCCCGTGCTGTCGAAAATCCACTCTTTCTCTCCGGTCCGTTTGTTCACCTGCATTGTTTTTGTAACAATTTTTCCTCCGGTCGTTCCTGAAGCATTTGTTAAACGCTCAAATTCAATCGCTGTGATAACATTTGGATAGATGCCATATCCATATTGTGGAATGATTGAGGCATCGAGAATATCATAACCAGTAGCAAGTATGATATTTCCGACTTCAATCTCTTCTACCAGATCAGATTCATTCAGGTTGATGCATTCTTTTGGACATTTTTTAAGGCATACGCCGCATTTTTTACCATCCGACTGAATATAGGTGCAGTGGTCTGCGTCAACCATATACACATTAGGCACAGCCTGTGGAAACGGGATGTAAATTGCCTTGCGCTGTGAAATCCCGGCATCGAACTCACTGATTACTTTTACCGGACAGACTTCTGAACATAACCCGCATGATATACACGATGTAAGATCGACGCATCGTGCCCTGGTACGCACCTTGACCTTATAAGAGCCCGGTATGCCACTCACACCTTCAACAGCAGCGTTTGTCAGGAGCCGGATCATGTCATGCTGACCAACGGCAACCATCTTAGGCGTAAGTATACATGCAGCACAATCCAGCGTTGGAAATGTTTTATCGAACATCGCCATATGACCACCAATAGTGCCGGTGCGCTCAACGAGATAAACAGGCTTTCCCGCGTCGGCAAGTTCCAGGGCTGCCTGGATTCCTGCAACCCCTCCCCCGATGATCAAAGTGGAGGGATGAACGGGCGCTCCTTTTGGTATGGCGGCAAGGGAATAGGGTACCGCATATGAAGCACAAGCAAGTATCCCTTTCGCACGTTCAACAGCCTCCTCTCCCCGGGCGCCATGTTCACGGAAAGATGCCAGTTGAACCTCGTGTGGATTCCCTCCTGCCAAAGCCATGGCTTTCGCGAAAACAGGTTTGAAATAACCGGGAGAATCTCCCGCTATGACGATCCGTTCAAATGCATACTCCTTAAGTAAAATCGAGAGTTCTTCAGGATTCAATTTAGGTTTAACGCCAAAAATCCGGGTGTACACAACCCCTGGCAGATTATCGGCATATTTTATAATTTGATCCAAATTGATTAACTTCTCCTGATCTACCTGGCAAAAAAATACACCAATCCGCATATCTCCTCCTTTTTCTAGGTCATTAATTGTATTGTTTTATATTTCACACAAAAAAATGAATTTATTACAAAGTTATGCCTTGAATATGTAATTTATACAGATTAATACAATAAAATAAGAAAATAACTTCATATTATACGCCCAAATTTGTTATATTTGCTAATTTATTAACAAACACTATCGAAGTTGTCGCTGGCAAAAATAATGGTTGCTGCAAGACAGGAAATCAGAAACCGGAGATTAAGTGAACATACGGAAAAGGCCTATCTTGACTGGATGTATCGGTTTCTTACGTTTCATCATACCCTCTTGCCGGATGAATTAACCGAAAAAGAGATCGGTACATTTCTTTCATTTCAGGCCGTCAGCAAACAGGCTCCCTCTTCAACTCAGAATCTGGCATTGCATGCTGTTTTATTTCTTTATCGTCATGTATTCAAGCGCACAGCCAAAAAAATCAGGTTTATCCGTGTAAAAAGAACAACAGGTAATCTCACAGTTTTTAGCCGTGAAGAGATCAGGCAGCTTCTTTTGCAGTTAACCGGAGAAAAAAAATTGATCATATCCCTGTTATACGGTTGTGGTTTGAATTTAAATGAATGTTTATCACTCAGGATTCAGGATGTTGATTTTGAAGACAACATCCTCTTTATCAGAAAAACATCAACAGAGGAGACCCGAACACTTCGCATTCCGGATAAACTCAGGGAGGAGATGATTTCGAGGGTGGAAGCGCTGAGATACAGGTTTATGCATTTATCGATCCATGGTTATTGCGGGGTATCAATCCCTGAATCGGTAAAAAACAGCCAGCCTGAAGCGGAAAAATCGTTTTCATGGTTTTTTCTGTTTCCAACAATGAAACCTGTCAGACTTGTAGGGAAAGGAAGTGAACGTTTTCATCACAGAAGTGAAACCTATGTACAAAAAGCGCTAAGAAATGTCTTGAAAAAAGCCGGAATAAAAAAAAAGGCCTCCTGCCGTTCGCTCCGTCATAGTTACGCCGTACACTTATTAAAAGAAGGGCGCGATATTTATGATGTTCAGAAGTTACTTGGACATAAAAATATCAGAAATACCCTGGTCTATAAACAGTTCATCAAGACACAATCAGGAGTTCCGGATAGTCCGCTTGACAATTTGTAAATATTTCAATAAGTACATATTTTGTCATTTGACAAAAATTATTATTAATGAAATCAGAAATTCCTTCAAAACATGATAAATGTCATTTTTTGGTGGATTTTTTTTTACGACTTTTGTTAATAAATTAACAAGATTATGAACGACAAGGATTCTATCGGTATATTTTTCTACAACTTACCTGTATCGATGGGTGAACCCATCGACTACACCGAGTTAACCAGATATGTTCAGTCAATGCCGCAGGTTACAAAGACCTGGTTATATACCGACTTTCAGTGGAACGAAGATACCATAAGAAAAAAGGTCGAGAGTCACAACCTTACCAGGATCATCATTGCCGGTGCCTTGCCAGGAACAGTTAAGGGATTGTTTTCCAAAGCAATGGCAATGTCAGGCAAAGATTCTCAATCTGTTATGCTGGCCTCCTTCAATCAATATGGTATTTGGTCGGGGAAAGATTCAGAACGCGCCAGAGCTTTGCTTCTATGCGCCATCAGGGATATTCCTTATGAGATTGCAGCAACTCCGGATGACACAACCGTTAACCCGGTCACGCTTATCATCGGGGCTGGTATTGCAGGTATTCAGGCAGCGCTTGAAATTGCCGGTGGAAACAACCTTGTTTATCTTCTTGAAAAAACCGGTACCATTGGCGGTAAAATGGCTACTTTCGACAAGACCTTCCCTACGCTCGACTGCGCAGCATGCATCCTGACACCTAAAATGGTCGAAGTAAACCAGCATCCCAACATTAGGCTGATGACCTATTGTGAGGTAAAGGAGGTGAAAGGCGAAGCCGGGAATTTTAATGTCAGGATCCTCCAAAAAGCAAGAAAGGTCAACGTCACTACTTGTATCGGTTGCGGTACCTGCGCTGAGAAATGTCCGGCCTCCGCCCCCAGTGAATTTGATGCCGGAACAACCATGCGAAAAGCAATTTATATGCCTTTTCCACAAGCTGTACCAAATAAATACATGATTGATGCTGAGTCGTGTATCTACCTTAAAACCGGCAAATGCAAAGCATGTGTGAAGGCTTGTCCGGTTCCCGATTGCATTAACCTCGATGAGCAGGACAAGGAGGTTTCCCTGAATGTTGGAAATATCATCATCGCCACAGGCTACAAAACCTTCGACGCTATGAAGATGGAACAATACGGGTATGGTAAATATCCCAACGTTCTGAATGCCCTTGAATTTGAAAGACTTCTTAATGCATCCGGACCTACAAGTGGGAACATCCATTTCCGCAGCCAGGATAAAAAAGGCAACTGGATTTTTACAACCGAATCTGATAAACCGGAAAAACTTGCGATTATCCATTGTGTGGGCAGCAGGGATAAAAACCATAACAAGCACTGTTCACGAGTTTGCTGCATGTACTCCTTGAAATTTGCCCATCTGATCCTTGAAAAAATACCTGAGGCAGAGGTTTATGAATATTTTATCGATATGCGGGCCTTTGGGAAGGGTTATGAAGAATTTTATCAACGCATCAAAGAAGAAGGTGTTTCGATCATTCGCGGAAAAACTGCCAAGGTCGAAGAAAAAAACGGAAAACTGCTGATCCGGGGTGAAGATATTGTTAATTCAACCCTGATCGAAAACTCGGTCGATATGGTTATCCTGTCAACAGGACTAGAACCAGGAGAAGACACAAAAAGGATCGGTGAAATGCTGAGGATCCCTTCAACGGCCGACGGCTGGTTCGAAGAGGCCAACTACAATACAAATCCCACGGGAACATTCCGCGGAGGAATCATGCTCGCAGGTAGCTGTCAGGGGCCAAAAGACATCCCCGACTCCGTTGCACAGGGCTCTGCCGCAGCAGCACGGGTTCTGCAAAGCATCATCAGAGGACATGTCTCAAAAGATGTTTCAGCCTTGTCGTTGCATGATATCGAAAAACGCATCAATGAGCTTTCACCGGTTATATAATATGGAGGAATAATTATGAGTGTCCGTTTAAATCCAGATCTCAGGAATGAACTGGTTCAATATGGGATCGGCGATTGGAATGCGTGTTACCATTGCGGGACATGCACCGCCATGTGCCCTTTGTCGGAGGAAGGATTTCTGTTCCCGCGCAAAAAGATCAGACTGATGCAGATGGGGCTCGGAGATCAACTCGAAGCGAGTGTTGAACCATGGCTTTGCTATTACTGCGGCGATTGTACCACTACCTGCCCACGGGATGCAAACCCCGGCGAACTGATGATGTCGCTCCGCCGGTTTATGACTTCAAGGTATGACTGGACAGGGCTTTCCAAGAAGTTCTACACCTCTGAAGTATGGGAACTGGCATGGATCATTTTCTTCGCAATTTTGGTTGTGCTCTCTTTCGTAATCGTACTTCCTTCCTTCGGATTTCATTATACTTCAGAACTGACGGCAGACGGAGGCGTCAAGGTGAACTCCTTCGCCCCGATCCGCATCATCGAAACATTCGACTGGGCAATGGCCATCATCGTGGCTACGCTTCTGATGTCAAACATACTCCGGATGTACTACGCAATCATTTGGAAACACACCAATACAAAAGTCTCCCTGTGGGTTCACATCCGGGAATTATGGCTGTTGATCTACAATTTTATGGTCCAACCCAAATTTTCAAAATGCGACAGTAAAGGGTATTGGGTCTCTCACTGGTTTCTGATGTCGGGTTATACCATTATGTTCATTGTCATTGTTGTCTTTCTGCCCTGGTTCCAAACCGAGGAAATACTTCCGGTTTATGATCCGCAACGTTTGCTTGGTTATTATGCCACTTTTGGCCTGCTTTTCGGTCTGTTTATTGCCATTGTCGGACGGGTAAAGAAAAAGGAGGTCAAATTTCAATTTTCTCATATAAGCGACTGGCTGTTCTTAGCCATGCTGACCCTTACAGTTATAACAGGGATCCTGATCCATATATTCAGGATCAATGGAATGCCGATGGCAACTTATATTTCCTACATAGCACACATGGCCATACTCGTTCCCATGATCCTGATCGAGGTGCCATTTTCGAAATGGTCACACCTCGCTTACCGGCCATTTGCCGTTTACATTGCACAACTGAAAAAAAATGCGGTACCAAGATAATTGATTTCAACAGGTAAAGTAATACAAACCCCATGGAAGAACCAAGAATAGGCGTTTACGTTTGCTGGTGCGGTACCAACATCGCGAAAATGGTCGATGTCGAACAAGTTGCCGATGAAGTTAGTAAGCTTCCGCATGTCACCATCTCCAAAACCTATAAATATATGTGTTCGGATCCTGGCCAGGAGCTGATCATCAAGGACATTCGTGGCCACAAACTGAACCGGGTCGTGGTTGCGGCATGCTCTCCCCGTATCCATGAACTGACTTTCAGGAAAGCAGTTGAGAAAGCCGGGATCAATCCGTACCTATTTGAAATGGCCAACATCCGTGAGCAGAATTCATGGGTACACACCGACCGGACAGAAGCCACATCAAAAGCCCTTGACCTGGTTGTTGCGGCCATCCGTCGGGTGCAATATCATGAACCACTGCAGAAGCGTTCGGTGAATGTTGATCCGGCTACCCTTGTCCTGGGAGGCGGCATCGCCGGAATGGCTGCTGCACTGGAGATCGCCAACGCAGGGAAACAGGTTTATCTGGTCGAGAAAACTGACCGGCTTGGCGGCCAGGTCGCGAAATTCGATCTGACATTTCCGTACCTGTCGAGCGCCAGACAGTTAATCCAACCTTTTATTCAGCGTACCGAAAACCATCCGAACATCGATCTGTTCCTCAACACGGAGATCAAAGAGGTTACAGGGTACATCGGTAATTTTAAATCAAAAGTTGAGACAGCAGAAAACGGAACCATTGAACTGAACTTTGGAAACATAATCGTAGCTGTCGGACTAAAGCCTTTTAACCCGACAGTCATCAGTGAATACGGATATGGACAATTCCCTGATGTGATCACTTCACTGGAATTTGAAGAGATGTTATCCAACGGGCACCTCCTGACAAAGTATGGCAAAGAGCCCAGAAACATTGCCATCATCCATTGTGTCGGAAGCAGGAATAAAAAATATCATGAATATTGTTCCCGGGTATGCTGCATGGCTGCGCTTAAATTTGTTCATGAAATCAGGGCCTGCCTTTCATCAGCCAATATTTTCGAGATCTATGCCGATATGCGCGCATATGGCAAAGGTCATGAAGAGTTCTATGCACTGACCACACACAAGCAGATCATATTCCTGATGTATGATCAGCAGGAATCGCTCCCGGTTATCCGTCAGGCGAACCGGAATGACAATTGCAACATGATCATCGAAATGGATGAAAAGTTGTCGGGAGAATCGATCGAGGTTCCGGTTGATATGGTCGTCCTGATGGTTAACATGGAGGCACACGAAAATGTTAAAGAGGTCGTTCGTGCCGTTGGGGTGAGTTTGTGCGGAAATCAGTTTTTTATAGAAAAACATCCGAAACTCGATCCTGTCGCAACTACGACAGGTGGTGTTTTTATTGTAGGTTCATGCCAGGGACCGAAGGATATTCCTGATTCGGTTGCCCAGGCAAGGGCTGCGGCAGCCCGGATACTGGCTTCTATCGCACAGGGTTCAGTAGCCGTTGAAGTTACCACTGCCAGTGTTATTGAGCACTTGTGTTGTGGTTGCCAGACCTGTATAAGGGTTTGTCCATACGATGCAATATCATACAACGAAGAAAAACAGGCGTCGGAGATCAACGAGGTGCTTTGTAAAGGTTGCGGGACATGTGGTTCTGCCTGTCCTGCCGGAGCGATCCTCAGCAAGCATTTCACCGACACCCAAATTCTTGCTGAAATTACAGGAATCATGTCAATGTCATATAAAGGAGCATAACTATGAGCTACAGACCAACAATCGTCGCTTTCCTCTGCAACTGGTGTGCATATACCGGCGCCGACCTTGCGGGGACCTCCAGGTTGCATTACGCACCCAACATCAGGATCATACGTGTGATGTGTTCGGGCAGGGTAGAACCAACGTTCATACTTAAAGCATTTCAGCAGGGCGCCGATGGTGTTCTGGTTTGCGGATGCCATCCGGGAGATTGTCACTATCATGAAGGAAACTATAAATGCCTGCGCCGGTTTAAACTGATTCAAAAATATGTCGATCAGATGGGAATTGAAAAAGACCGTCTCCGGCTTGAATGGATCAGCGCAAGCGAAGGACAACAGTTTGCCGAGTTGGTCAACAACATGACCAAAACGCTACTTTTGCTCGGCCCCGTTAAAATACAACGTTCACTGGAAGTTCAACATTTAAAACAATAACAAATGTCTGACTCATCAATTCCGAATCCCAAAATCAAACTCGCAGTTTACTGGGGATCAGCATGTGGTGGCTGTTGCGTATCGGTGCTTGATACCCATGAAAAACTGTTGGATATCGTCAACGCTGCCGACCTGGTGTTTTGGCCGATTGCCATGGACATCAAATACAAGGATGTGGAAGCCATGGCAGATCAATCCATTGACCTGACCCTTTTCAATGGCGCTGTCAGGAACAGCGAAAATAAACATATGGCTGAAGTGCTTAGAAAAAAATCAAAGGTACTCGTAGCCTATGGCGCTTGTGCTTACATGGGAGGCATCCCGGGCCTGGCAAATTTTCATTCCAGGGAGGAGATTTTCAAACGGGTCTATGAAGAGAGTGAATCCACCCTGAACCCTGATAAGGTCCGGCCTGTTGAGGAATTCGAGGTAAAAGAGGGAGTGCTTAAAATTCCGGAGTTCTTCAACGACGTTTACACCCTGAATCAGGTCGTTGATGTGGATTATTTTATCCCGGGATGTCCGCCTCAGAGTGAACGCCTTGTTGAGGTGTTCACCGCAGTAATTACCGGCATCGGCCTTCCGCCGAAGGGCTCGGTGGTAGGCGCGCTCGAAAAAACCAACTGCGATGAGTGCCTTCGGAAAAAAACCGACAACAAAGTAATTAAGCGGTTCTACCGCCCCTGGGAGATCGAGGACGATAAGGAGACCTGTTTTCTGGAACAGGGTGTAATTTGTATGGGCCCTGCCACTCGCGGAGGCTGCGGCGTAAGATGTGTCACAGGCCATTCTCCGTGTCGGGGATGTTACGGACCACCACCAAATTCAACCGACCCCGGCGCAAAAATGATGTCTTCAATAGGCACAATGATCGATGCCGACAGCCCGGAAGAAATTGATGAAATTATTGAAACCATTGTGGATCCCGCCGGACTATTTTACCGTTTTAGCCTGCCCGGCTCAATTTTAGGGAGGAAAGTCTTATGAGTAAAATAACGATCGACCCGATAACCCGGCTTGAAGGCCATGGAAAGATAGAGATCTTTCTGACCCCGGATGGTGGCGTTGAAAATGTCTATTTTCAGGTGCCTGAATTGAGAGGATTTGAAAAATTCTGCGAAGGAAGGCCCGTTGAAGAACTGCCTTCGATTGTAACTAAAATTTGCGGGGTTTGTCCCGGGTGCCACCATATGGCATCAGGCAAAGCTGTCGATGCTGTTTTTGGCCTGACACCACCCCCTACTGCATTGAAGCTGCGTGAACTTTTTTATATGGCCCATTTTGTGCACAGCCATATCGCCCATTTCTACGCGTTAGCTGCCCCTGACTTTGTGGTCGGGCCAACCGCGAATCCCGCGGAAAGGAATATTTTGGGAGTAATTGCCAAGGTGGGTCTCGAAATCGGAGGAGAGGTAATCAAGCAACGCCGGATCGCCCAGGAGATCCAGGCACTGATCGGGGGACACCAGACCCATGTGGTCATGAATACGCCCGGTGGCGTTAAAAAGGGAATCAACGAGGAGCAGCGCGATGATATCGTTAAAAAAGCCGAAGGCTTTATCGAATTTTCGAAATTTTCGATCCAGTTATTCAAGGATGTCGTTCTTGGAAATACTGAGTACGTTGATCTCATCCTGAAAGGCCCCTATGCGCTGAAGTTACACTCCATGGGCCTGGTGGATGACCAAAATAAGGTGAATTTCTATGATGGCAAGGTGCGGGTGGTTGACACCGAAGGGAAAGAATTATTCAAATACTCCCCAAATGAATATACTGACTTTGTGGAGGAACGTGTTGAACCATGGAGTTATCTGAAATTTCCATACCTGAAGAAAATTGGCTGGAAAGGATTTGTGGAAGGTCAGGACTCCGGTGTTTACCAGGCAACGCCACTCTCCAGGCTGAATGCTGCCGATGGCATGGCTACACCGGTTGCACAAAAGGAGTACGATGCCATGTTTGCCATTCTTGGAGGAAAACCTGTACATGCAACGCTGGCAATGCATTGGGCCCGTCTGGTGGAATTGATCTATTCGGCAGAGCGCTGTCTTGAACTTGCCCAGGACCCAGATATTACCGGAACTGAACTCAGGGCGCCCATTGGAAAAATTGTCGGAGAGGGCGTCGGTATCGTGGAGGCACAGCGCGGAACCCTGACACACCATTATTGGACCGATGAGAAAGGAATGGTCAAAAAGGTTAACCTTATCGTAGGAACAACCAATAATCATGCAGCAATCTGCATGTCGCTTAAAAAGGCTGCGCAAGGATTGATTAAAAAAGACACGGAAATTACCGAAGGAACCCTGAACATGATCGAAATGGCTTTCCGGGCGTATGATCCCTGTTTTTCATGTGCCACACACTCATTGCCGGGACAGATGAGAATGGAACTGATCCTGAAAGACCTTGAAGGAAATATCATCCGTAAGATAAAAAGAAGGTAATTTGACCAGATTCGCAGAACGATCAGGAAAGGTTTTAGTGCTCGGGATCGGAAATGAGATATTGACCGACGATGGTATCGGGGTCAGACTCGTTGACGACCTTAAGGATAAAGGATTCCCACCAGAAGTAGTCTTTGAAAAAGGAACTGTGGGCGGATTGGAAATTCTTGAGTTTATTCAGGGATACCAGGAAGTTCTTTTTCTTGATGCCATTAAAACAACAGACGGTAAGGCGGGAGACGTCTATCACATGGATCTATCTGATTTTCTGGAAACATTGCATCTTTCCAACCTCCATGACGTCAGTTTTATCCAGGCAATCCGTCTCGGAAAGGAACTTGGATTCGATTTGCCGGCGAGACTCCGTATCTTCGCGGTGGAGATTGTGGAGGACCGCGTATTCAGCAGAAATTTTACATGCGAAATTGAAAAACAATATCCCAGAATACTAAAGGAGGCCGAACATTTTATTCGTTCCAGAACGAAACAATATATGCTTGAAAATTCGCCTGGTTAGTATGATTTTCTTTTGGTATAATGTGTATGCAATAATTCTTCAGCTTTATTACCTTCAAGTTCATTTAAAAAATCCTTATAGATACTAATCACTTCAGGGTTTTCATGTGCCTTCCTGATCTCCATTCCCATCTCTTCCGCATACAGTGCCTGAACCCTTTTCAACCTGATTTCAGGATTCGTGGGAATTGGTTGTCCCCCACCACCCAGGCAACCGCCCAGACAGGCCATGACCTCAACAAAATGTAATTGAGACGGCTTATTCCTGACATCCTCTATGAGGAATCTTGCATTTGCCAATCCGTGCGCGACTGCAAGATGCAGCTCAACGCCGTTTAAAAACGACCATTGCTCAAGGCAATCTTTAAGTTTAAGTTTAATTTCCTTGATCCCAGCCATTCCTCGAACAGGTTGTATCACGAGGTTCTCAAACGGGACATCCCTTCCGGTAACTTTTTCGTGGACGGTCCTCAATACAGATTCCATCACACCCCCGGTTGCTCCGTATATGACACCTGCGCCGGAAGCCTTGCCCATCAGTGTATCATAATGATCATTGGGCAGTGACCTGAAATCGATTCCTGCCTGGATGATCATAATTGCTAATTCCCTTGTAGTCAACACATAATCGATGTCCTTATATCCGCTGGAACGCATTTCGGGGCGGTCGGCCTCAAATTTCTTTGCGGTACAGGGCATAATTGAAACTGTGACAATATTCTCAGGTTTCAAACCACACGTTTTTGCATAATAGGTTTTGGCCAAAACTCCGAACATCTGCTGTGGTGATTTACATGTTGACAGATGTTCCAGGGAATCCGGAAATGCATGTTCCATAAATTTGATCCAGGCCGGAGAACAGGAGGTGATTATCGGCAATGAAACTGATTGATCGTTTAAGAGATAACGCCGGCGCAACCGATCCAGAAACTCATCACCCTCTTCAATTGTGGTTACATCAGCGGAAAATGCAGTATCCAGTACCGTGTCAAAGCCCAACCTTCGCAATGCCGTAACCAATTTTCCGGTGACTCGTTTACCGGGTTCAATTCCGAGATCCTCACCAATGGCAACTCTTACTGCAGGTGCGGTTTGTACAATGACATGCTTCTCTTTACTCCAGATCGCATTCCATACTTCTTCAATGTAGTTCTTTTCAACAAGGGCACCTGTTGGACATCTGTCGATGCACTGTCCGCAATTGGTACAAAATACTTCATACAGGGACTTTCCCAAATAGGTGGAGATTTTCATTTCGCCACCTTTGTGGGCAACCCACACCGCACTTACCCCCTGAATTTGAGAACAAGTCCTCACGCAACGCTGGCAACGTATGCATTTGCGATCATCCTTGACAAGGGCAGGCGAAATAATATCAAGTGTAGCTTTTTCCTCTTTATGTAAATTGAGGTAGGTTGGATTGATAATCTTGAATTCGGAGGCAAGGTTCTGAAGTTCGCATTTCCCGTTTTTATAACAATTTGTGCAATCGGTAAAATGTTCAGAGAGCAACAATTCCAACATTGCCCTCCTTGCCGTTCTTACCTTAAGGCTGCTTGTATGAATCACCATTCCCTCCTCGACCGGGGTAGCACAGGAGGCGATCAATTGTTTGGTGTTTTCAAGTTCGACGAGGCACACCCGGCAATTCCCGGCGATCATTAAATCTTTGTGATAACACAGGGTAGGTATATGAATATTTTGTGAACGGGCTGCATCAAGGATTGACAAATCCGCTTCAACAGAAACATCAATTCCATCCATCCTGATCTTTACCATTTTTTTAGCAGAGGTGTACCTTACCGCCCTGACGTAACTTTCATATTTTTCCTCTATCTCATCCTGGGCAAGTTGTATCGGAATGCTGATATAATCGTACAAATCCTGCCTTGTAAATTGGTGGACTTCAGATTTCTGGAGGTTTGCAGTTATGTGCTCACTATAGAGGGACAGCAATGCTGAAATCTCTGCCGCCGTAAAACCTTCATCAAATCGGGGAAAGGCAATATCATCTATATAACTTATCAACAAGCTCCGGTTTGTATTTAAGATGGTAGAAGCCACCACATTGTATAATGTATGGAGTACCAGGTTTAATTCCGGTTGCTCCATCTGCTGATAATGGGATAGCGCTTCACTATTCCTTGACGAAAAAACACTGGCATTAATGGTTGACAGGAGCCGTTCCTTTTCGGTGGTGAGTATCTCGTATATTAAAAGATTTGTTCTGACAGAAATGTGTTTTAAAGCAGCTTCGTTCCTCATATGCCATTCCATCGGGCTGCTTTTCATCCGGGCAAGGAGGAAAAGCAGTCTGCGGTTTATATGAAGTCTGTTAAGTGGTTCCCATCCTAAAGCGCTTCGTGTATAAGATGAATCGGTATCAAGTTTAAGGTCTATATACTTCAGCATCCAGAAACGCTCAAACGGAGGAGGTGTGATTTTGAGTTTACCCAACAGAATCCTCAAAGCAATACCGGGGTAAGCCAACACACGGGGTAGGAAAATGGGCTTCACAGGTAAACCGAAGAAATCTTTTGTTGCGATGCTAAAAAGATCCCGGTGAGAGGTACTCCCGTCAGGACTGGCAGCATACACATCATAGGAAGGCAGGACATGGCTGTTTTGCAATATTGTTAAAATCTGTCTGACGACGTCGTGAATATGAATGTATGGAACTGCTGAATTACCTTTACCACCCAGTATGCGGGAATCATACCCTTTTGACAGCCAGGTGCCAAGAAACTTATATAAGGGAGGATATTCGCACCAATCACTGAAAACAGCCGCAAATCGGATCACTGTTGCCGGGACATCTTTAGATAATTCCAGCAACATGGCTTCTCCGGCCTTTTTAGTATTTGCATAAGCGTAATTTGCATCTGCCGGCGTTTTCTCACAAATCGTTTCGCCGGAACGCGGAAAATTGCAAGCGGCAAGAGAACTTGAAAAGAGGAACCGTTTTACCTTTAATACCCGCGCAACCTCAATCATATTCTTCGTGCCTTCAATGTTCGTCCGGTGATAGGCCACATCGTCATTAAAGTTAAAATCATAATATGCAGCAAGGTGCAACAGAAAATCTGCTCCTCCTCTCCGTTGAATGTTTAGGGTAACCTCGTGTATCTGTGTTGGATTGGAAATGTCCCATTGAATCCAGTGAATATTAGGATGATCTGAAATATTTGCCTCCTTCGCGGTTCTTCGGGCAATGGCAAACACGGTATATTGCTCTTTGATATAATCAAGAAAATATCTGCCAATAAATCCCGATGCCCCGGTAACAATTATGGATGGAAGTGTCGCGCTCATGCGGTTGTCTTTTCAACAGAAAGGGTTTCAAATTTCCTAAATAGTATGTATGTAATGAGTATCGCCAGTCCCATCAAAAGATCTCCCGCCCCGGCAATGAATACCATGAAAATCTGTTTTTCAAAGGCAAAATAGGAAAAAAGAAAAATGGCGGCTGAAAATTTTGTAAAACAGGACAAGAAGATGAGTCTTCCTGAATCTTCCGGTTTCAAGGCGGCCATAATATAGGCAACGCTGATGATCAGGTGAAACATGCCACCCTGTACAGCGAAAAACTTTTCGTAGAGTTGAAATCCGAATAATTCGATGATGTTAATTGGTAAAATGATCAGCGCCAGACCAAAGCCAATTGAATGGAGTGCAATCAGGACGAGAACCCATTGCATCAATTTCCGATAATTTATATGTTTCATGGCCCGATATTGTAATTCAGTAAAATTAATAAATCTTTGTGAAATAATAAACAATAGATTGTGGGATGTAAAACAAAAAATTGACATTCTGCATGTTTATTATAATTTTGATCATCAAACTATTAATCGATATTTTCACAATTTCAGTTATTTAGACCGGGTTTAAATATCAGGTTTATTCTTGATTTTTTATTCTACTGTTAGTTTATTAACAAAGAAATTGTAATTTTGCATTCTGAATTGACACCAGCGTAAAAAAATAAATCACTAAATATCAATCACAATGGTACCAACCGAAAGCAATTACATCAATGAATTGGTTGAGATTCACGGCAGGAGCAGAACGAGTTTAATGCCAATACTCCAGGGAGTTGTAGCTTTAAAGAATTACATTTCCGACCAGGATATGACCGAAATAGCCAATGAACTTGATCTTTCCGCAGCCCAGGTTTACGGAACGGCAACATTTTATTCGTTCCTGGATACGATACCGCGTGGGGAGTATGTCATAAGGGTTTGTAAAACAATTACCTGCGACATGCATGGTAAAAGAACGATCATTCAGACCATGGAGGACATGCTGAAGATCAAAGTTGGAGAAACCACACCGAATAAAAAGTTTACACTTCTTGAGACAAACTGTCTGGGATGGTGTCACGAAGGTCCGGCTATGCTGATCAACGATACGCCTTATAGCGGTCTAACTGTCGAAAAGGTGCATGATATCATCAGTGAATACATGAATAAATAACAGTATATATTTAGGAGAAACAGTCATGTCAGAACAAACCCTAAAACGAGTTGATTTAATCTTCGGGGAATATTCAAACGAAAAATATAAGGTTTTAGCCACCTCACTGGAGCGGACCAATGAGGATATCCTTACAGATCTTTTGGAGTCAGGGCTTCGTGGCCGTGGCGGTGCAGGTTTCCCTACAGCCATGAAATGGAAGTATGCGGCAGAGGCTCCCGGCGATGAAAAATTTGTCGTGTGCAATGCCGATGAAGGCGAACCTGGTACTTTCAAAGACCGTGAAATCCTTTATCGCGTTCCGCGAAAAGTATTTTCAGGAATGGCTATTTGTGGACGCGTGATCGGCGCCGCAAAAGGTTACATTTACCTTCGTGGTGAATACAAATTCATGGTTCCGGAACTGAAGAAAGAACTGGAATCGTATCATGAACACATAAAAGAACTTGGTCTTGACTTTACCATCGAAATAAAAATGGGATCAGGCGCCTATATTTGCGGCGAGGAGAGCGCCTTGTTCGAATCGATGGAAGGCGGACGCGGTGAACCCCGTAACAAGCCCCCATACCCTACCACCAGTGGGTTTATGAAAAAACCAACCGTGATCAACAATGTGGAAACCTTTGTGAATGTTGTCATGATTATGCGTCTCGGTCCCGATCAATATAAAAAGCTCGGCACCAGCGACTCACGTGGTTCAAAAGTTTTCTCTGTCTCCGGCGATACTCCTATTCCCGGTATTTATGAACTTGAACTCGGAATGCCCCTTGACCGGTTCGTAGACGAATTCGGAGATGGCGACACAAAAGCAGTTCAGGTTGGAGGAGCTTCAGGTTTCTGCGTTCCACGAAAAAAATTCAATGATACTGTCATTGGCTTTGAAGGCGTTCCTACCGGAGGTTCCATGATGATCTTTAACAGCTCACGATCCATGTACAATGTGTTGCACAATTATCTTGAGTTCTTTGAAGAAGAATCTTGCGGACAATGCACACCCTGCCGCGTTGGATGCCAGCAACTGCTTAAAGGAATTGTTGCCGTAAAAAAAGGCGAAAAGAAAGCGGTTTACCTTGACCAACTCATGAAACTGAGCGAAAGTATGAAAATTACTGCTAAATGCGGCCTTGGTCAATCGGTTGCCAATTCATTTTCCTCCATTGTCAATAACTTCAAGGAAGAGATGATTTACTAAACAAGTATTAACCTGATTTATAACAACAAGTCATGACCAAAAAAATAAATCTCACTATAGACGGTATCCATGTGGGCGTTGATGAGGGCGCTACGATCCTTGAAGCTGCCAGTAGCCTCAACATCCACATTCCTTCTCTATGTTATCACGAGGATCTTTGTGTAGCCGGGAATTGCCGTGTTTGTGTCGTAGAACAGGAGAATTCCAAAAACCTCCCTGCTTCCTGTGCGACACCTGTCGCCGAAGGAATGGTCATCCTCACCAACAGCATGAAAGTACGCATGGCGCGTAAGCATATTGTTGAGCTTCTCCTTTCAGAACATAATGCCGATTGCACCAAGTGCTATAAAAACGGACTTTGCGAACTCCAGGGACTGGCATCACAAATGCTTACGGGCGATCACCTGTTTCTCGACCTGGTGCCCGATAAAAAATATACGATTGACATGTTCAATACGGCAATCATCAAAGATGACAGCCGCTGTATCCGTTGTCAACGCTGCGTGCGTACCTGCGAAGAATTACAAAGTGTCAGCGCCCTTGGCGTTGCTCACAAGGGTAATAAAATGAAAATATCCACCTTTTTTGAACATTCATTATTTGAAGTGGTTTGCACCAATTGCGGACAATGCGTGAACCGCTGTCCGACAGGCGCTTTGATCGAACGAAATTACATCGACCAGGTATGGGATGCTATTTATGACCCTGGCAAACATGTGGTTGTACAAACTGCTCCTGCAGTTCGTGTTGCACTCGGCGAATCGCTTGGAATGGCTACAGGAAGAATCGTCACGGGTAAAATGGTGGCCGCGCTCAGACGACTGGGCTTCGATTCAGTGCTGGATACCGACTTTACTGCCGACCTGACCATTATCGAAGAGGGACACGAATTGCTCACCCGTTTAAAAAAGGCGCTGGTTGACAAAGACCCGACTGTCTCTTTACCAATGTTCACCTCCTGTTCACCGGGTTGGATCAAGTTTATTGAACATACTTTTCCTGATTACCTGCCCAATCTTTCAACCTGTAAATCCCCGCAACAAATGTTTGGTGCGCTGGCAAAGACTTATTACGCACAAAAAAGGAAACTTGATCCGAAGAATGTGGTCTCAGTGTCAATTATGCCTTGTACAGCGAAAAAATTCGAGGCAAACCGCCCCGAAATGCGTTCAAGTGGGTACAAAGATGTCGATTTTGTTTTGACAACCCGTGAGCTTGGGATCATGATCAAACAGGTAGGTCTGGATTTTGAAGCATTGCCTGAAGAGAAATTTGACAGTTTCATGGGCTCATCCACCGGAGCTGGAGTAATATTCGGCTCTACCGGCGGTGTAATGGAAGCTGCCTTGCGCACGGCATACGAAATCGTTACCGGTCGTGAAGTTCCATTTGAAGGGCTGAACATTTTACCTGTCCGGGGAACAGAAGGTGAAGTTCGTGAAGCCACCATTAAAATTGAGAAAGTAAAACCCGAATGGGGTTTCCTGGAAGGTGTTGAATTAAAGTGTGCTGTGGCAAATGGACTTGCTCACGCGAAAACCATCATGCAAAACGTAAGGGATGGCAAGGCAAATTACCATTTCATTGAAGTAATGGCTTGCCCGGGTGGTTGCCTTGGCGGTGGTGGCCAGCCGATCCCTACCAATAAGGAAATAAGGACTAAGCGAAAAGCTGCAATTTATCAGGAAGATATGGGCATGCCCATTCGCAAATCCCATGAAAATCCCGAAATTGTAGAGATATATAAAGAATTTCTCGAACATCCACTGGGTCATAAATCACACGAATTACTCCACACTAGCTACACTCCTCGAAAGAGATACTAAAATTGCTGCCAATACTCAAGAAAGCTGTTCCTGTAAACCGGAGCAGCTTTTTTTTATGTCGCCATAACCAGGTCATCGGATACAAAAAACTTCCGACTCCTCATACCGTGAAGCAACGATGATTTTAGTCCCGTTTGCATGCCGGGCAAACAGATCATGTACCAGTTGAGGGTGGTTGTTCTCGGCCGAAAGATGTGAGAGCACCAGCAATTCCATGAATGGCGCCCGGTGCGTGGTGAAGAGTTCAAGCGCCTGGTAGTTCGACAGGTGTCCTTCATCACCCCTGATACGTCGTTTCAGATAAAGAGGATAACGGCCTCTTTCAAGCATTTTTTCATCGTAATTTGATTCCAGAAAAACTGCATGGCAAAGGCTAAGATGATATCCGACTTGTTCACAAACCGAACCTATATCGGTGAAAACGCCGGCTGTTGTTCCGTTTGTGCTAACAGTAAAGCTATGGGGTTCAGATGCATCATGACGTTTGGGAAATGGAAATATACGGAGGCTCCCTATGTCAACCGGAATTCCCGACATATAGGGATTCACAAGATGAGGAACCAGTTTTAAACGGCTGTGTTTATGGGTAGTGCCGGTAATATAAACCGGGATACTATATTTTCGTGAAAGGACTTCCGTACCACGGGTATGATCGGTATGCTCGTGAGTGATGAATATCGCTTTTACTTTCCTGATCGATAACCCGAGCCGGAGCATTCTCCGTTCAGTTTCCCTGCAGGAGATACCTGCATCAATAAGTACAGCTTCGTGTTCATTGCCAATATAATAGCAATTTCCATTGCTGCCCGAATTGAGTGAAGCGAGATATAGCGGCATGAGTGCAAAGGTCGGAAATTATTGCAATCAATCCCGGCTTAGTTTTCTATTTTTCAGAAGGCTGTGGAGGTGGAGGTGTTACCTGGTAATTCCTGTGACGCTTAATTTTTCCCGGCTCGCGGATTACAATGATCTTTTTTTGTCTTTCAAATACCGGTGTATTATTAAGGTCAATAATAATACGTCTGCCATTTTTTCGTTCCCTGATCGAATATCCTGTCACCCTGTCCATCGGGATATCACCCAGAACATCACTTAAAGTCCGACCTTCATTACCTGACCGCATATTCATTCCTTCCCACTCGATTTCCTTTAATTCGTCCAAATCCTTCAGACAGTCTGAGGACGACGAAACATCAAAATCATAATCAAAGGCCCTGGGCATGTTACGAAATTTTAATTGATGACGCCTGCCATCTTTGCCAACCCTGAAAACCTTTCGTATTTCCCTGCGTACTGAATCCATATTGGCATCATCATTAAATTCCATTGTCGTATCAATAACTGTCTTTGTTCCATTGTCGTCACTGATGATTTTCAGTATGATTTTTTTATTGGATTCCTTTTTGGGATTATCCTGCGAAATGGCCGGTCTGGTGATAAAGATGGCGAGAATCATCACTGTCATTAGAACTAAGAAATTTTTCAGGTTGAAGGAAGATGTTTTCATCGGTTTTCTGGTTAAAGTTTACAGTGCAAATCTAAGCCGGATAAGTGGCTGAGAATGTTAATAAAACGTTAAATTTGGTTAATGATAAGTTAATCTTGTACGTTGGCCATTTCCTTTCCTTAATTTTGCAATATGAACAAAAGAATATTATACATTCTGATCGCGGGCATCTGTATTTCGTTGATTGGTGTCATTGCGGTACAATTCTTTTGGATCCGAAACGCTATCCAGGTCAAAGAGGCACAGTTTGCACGCAGTGTCAACGATGCGCTTGGCAGTGTAGTGAGCAAAATTGAAGCGCGTGAAAATATGTCGTTCATCAGCCGGAACTATGAAGGTGACAGTATCATGCGAATTGTTCAGGCTTTCACCAGGGATACAAACACTTCCGTTAAAAACAGGCTTGATTCGCTGCTCCTGATGAACGAGTTACCTGTGACAAAAAATATTTCGACACCTCCATCCCGACCTACGGCAACTCCACCACGCGATCGCCAACCTGGCGGTGTTATTCACTATTCCTATCAGTATAATGTATTTCCCGTTCAGCATGGGCAGGATTCGGTCAACGTGCAGTTGGATGGATTTTTCAGCGAGTTGCAGTTCGTGGAACAGGAAGTGATGAATTTTGAATGGGATGACCAACTGGCCCGGCTTGACTCGATGGTAAACCTGAATTCTCCTCATTCCCGATTCGAATTCGAGGGTCAACCCATTGGACCTGAAAATTTTGATGCAGGTGAAATCCTCATTGAAACACCAACTATTTCAGGTCCCCGATTTCTCCGGTACAGGGTACCGCAATTCTCACAAAATGTCCCTTTTCAGCGTCGGCGACAGGAAAACCGGAACAAACAAAAGAAAAGGGAAACCAACATACAGAAACTAGATAACAAGGCGCGAAAGATCCAGGAGGTGATCAAACAGATGGCCATTGCACTTGAAACCAAACCTGCACCGATCCAACAACGTATCAACAAAAAAAGTCTACAGGCCGCACTCAGCAAATCATTTAAAGATAAAGGAATTGACCTTCCTTTTGAATTTGCCGTATTCTCACCTTCCAGCGACAGCAACCATATCCCTATCCGGTCGGCCGATTTTCAATGTGATTACGAAAAATCCGGGCACCGGATTTCGCTCTTCCCGAATGACCTGTTTCAGAAACCTGATATGTTGCTTGTTTTTTTTCCGGGCCAGAAATCTCAGGTATTAAGATCGCTTTCATGGTTATTTATTGGTTCCATTCTGTTCACATTGGTTATAATGCTTTCTTCGGGGGGCAGTATAATTGTCATGATCCGTCAGAAGAAAATATCAGACATTAAGACTGATTTTATCAACAACATGACCCATGAGTTTAAAACACCAATTGCAACCATCTCAATTGCAGCCGATTCTATCACTAATTCCAAGGTTATCTCTGAACCTGAAACGATAAAAAATTTCACACGAATTATCAAGGAGGAGAATAACCGCATGAATACCCGTGTGGAGCAAGTACTTCAGATGGCGCTCCTGGACAGCCGTGATTTTAAACTCCGCCCGGAGTTAACAGACATGAATCATCTGATTGAGAAGACTGTCGAGCATTACCGGTTGCAAATTGAACAACGGGAAGGTTTTATCACCACCAGGCTTGATGCCGGACATTCAGTGGCATATGCCGACGTTGACCATATGCGTAATGTACTGTTGAATTTACTGGATAACGCAAATAAATACTCGATCATCAGGCCTGAAATAGAAGTGTTTTCTTTCAACAGGTCAGGGAGTTACACCTTTGGCATTCAGGATAAAGGTGTTGGCATGAGCCAGGAAGCCCAGCGGAAGGTATTTGACAAGTTTTTCAGAGTAACATCCGGCAATATTCACAACATCAAAGGATTCGGACTTGGGCTTAGTTATGTTAAAGCCATCGTTCTGGCTCATCATGGCAACATTCGCATACAAAGTGAATTGGGTAAAGGCAGCAGGTTTGAGATCAGTTTACCTGGTGTTCCACAGCAGGAACAAGGACAATTGAGTTAAATATATAGAATGGAGGAGTTGATGAATCAAAAAATAAAAATATTACTGGTCGAAGATGATCCTAATTTTGGATCCATCATGAAGTCATATCTCGAGTTGAATGATTATAATGTAACCTTGAAAGCCGACGGCAGACAAGGCTTAGCTGCATTCAGGTCAGAAATGTTTGATATCTGCATACTGGATGTGATGATGCCTGAAATGGATGGCTTTACGCTGGCCAGGGAGATCAGAAAGACGAATCAGGAGACACCATTTATCTTTTTGACAGCCAAATCATTGAAAGAAGACATCCTCGAAGGGTTTAAAACGGGTGCCGATGATTACGTTACCAAGCCATTTGACTCGGAGGTATTGCTTTTTAAATTACACGCGATCCTTAAACGTAAAATTCAGCGATCGGAGAATGATTCATTCGTCAATGAAATGAAAGTCGGGAAATTTTTGTTTAATTACAACCTGCGCACCTTGGCGCACGATAAAATCACACAACAACTTTCGCCAAAGGAGGCGAACCTGCTCAAAATGTTGTGCACTGCCAAGGATGGGATATTGCTGAGAAAAGATGCCCTGGAAAAAATATGGGGAAATGACAATTACTTCAATGGCCGAAGCATGGATGTCTTCATTGCCCGACTACGCAAATGCCTTAAGTCCGATCCAACCATCGAAATTGCCAATATCCATGGCAATGGGTTCAGGATCATATTTAGTTAACCTTCTTCCCTCCCACTAACCTCAATTTTTATTCCCCTTTACCCCTCACTTTTTCTAAAAGAAGATTATGGGACGGAGCATCCGTCCTTATGGGAATGGTGGATCTAAGCCGATCGTTTTGTTGATAAAGGTATCTGATGAGAGAATAGGAATGAAGAAATTGAAAATTTACTGTTAAAAACTAACAGGTGATGTAATAATATCGTCTTTTCTGCTTAAATTTGGCGTGAAATATCAATTTGTCAACACTGAATATTCTTTTTCGAGGATGAACATGTTGTCAGATACGGGGATTGGCGTGAATCTGGCTGAAATTGAAAAAATATTTGACGATTTTATGTTGATAAAGAGCGATAAAACTAAAGATATATCAGGAAGCGGACTTGGACTCTCCTTCATTAAAAAATTGATTTGCAATTACAATGGGACAGTCGAAGTAAGCATAATTCCTGCCACTGTCATATTTTTAACATCAGTCTTCCAATTGACAAGCCATGTTTATAAAAAATTTACCACATAAAACTGTCGAGCGGTTAAGCCAGTACCGCCGTGCATTGTTAATGATCCTTTCAAAAGAGAAGACCTATGTCTTCTCACATGAAATCGCCCAGATGCTTCATATTACCCCTGTTCAGGTGCGACGCGATCTGATGCTGATCGGGTATTCAGGGAACCTGCGCAAAGGATATGACATCAAGGAACTCATTGAGCTGATAGGGAAAATCATTGATTCTGACCGCGGACAGCGTGTCGCCGTAGTCGGACTGGGCAATTTAGGGAAGGCGATCATCAGCTACTTCAAAGGTAAACGATCAAAACTGGCGATCATTGCCGCGTTTGATGTCAATCCCGAAAAAATAAACAGGGTCTATGATGGGGTGGCGTGTCATCACATCAGCCATATGAGCGATATCATCAAACAACATAATATCTCCATTGGTATCATTGCAGTTCCTGCCGAACAGGCCCCGGATATCGCTGAAGCCATGGTGGATGCAGGGATAAAAGGCATCCTGAATTTTACGCCTAAACCTTTGAATGTATCTCCATTCGTTTACCTTGAGGAATATGACATGATCACATCGCTGGAAAAGGTCGCCTTTTTCGCAAAAAAGAATGATGAACGATTTAAGTAGCAGGAACTAAGTGAAAATTTTTTATGATTTTGATCATGTTGATGAAATCCGTAATGCGGTTGTAACCACAGGGTCATTCGACGGTGTTCATATCGGACACAAAGTCATTCTGCAACGGCTTAAAAAACATGCAACCGAAATTGGCGGGGAAACCGTTGTAATCACCTTCCATCCGCATCCCAGAAAAGTATTATACCCTGATACTGCCGGAAAAGAGCTGTTTCTGATCAATTCACAGCGGGAGAAGATCCATTTACTTCAAAAATCAGGGCTCGACAACCTGATCATCGTTGAATTTACACTCGACTTTTCCAGGATGACATCCATTGATTTTGTGAAGAATATCCTTCTGAACAAGCTTCATGCAAAGGTGATCATCGTCGGGTTTAATCATCATTTCGGGTACAACCGGGAAGGTGATAGCATGGAGCTTCGAAACCTTGGCAGTAAAAATGGATTTGAAGTGGTAGAGATCCCCGAGCAGGACATCCAAAACGAATCCGTAAGTTCGGCAAAAATCAGAAAAGCCATTCAGGACGGCGATATTCAAAAGGCGAACGCTTATCTTGATCATCAGTATATCATGATGGGATTGTTGCATAAAAGCAGCGCAACATTGGAAGAGATCGGCTTTCCGGGCTACACGCTGAGTGTTGAGGAGGACAGTAAACTGGTACCGCCCAACGGCGTTTATGCCGTGACGGTGATCGGAGATGATAGTATTTCACGCGCCATGTGCTTTATCAGGAAAAATGAAGGAGCGCCCCTGGAAACCCTTGTAGAAGTTCATCTTTTAGAGAATTACGGCAGCATTGAAGGACAAACCGGAACCCTGCTTTTTCACAAAAGGATACGCGGAGAGCGGATTCTGACTACCCCGGGCGACTTAAAGAGGCAACTCACCATCGATCGAAATAAGGTGGATGAACTCCTTTTCTAGAAATGGCAAGGTAACCGAATTGTGAAATTATGAAAATGCAGATTGATATTTTGACCTTGTTTCCTGAGATGTTTAACGGTCCTTTCAGCCATTCCATTTTAAAACGGGCACAGGCCAAGGGACATGCGGTCATTCATCTCCATAATATCCGTGACTGGTCTGAAAATAAACATAAAACGGTTGATGATTACCCGTATGGAGGCGGAGCCGGAATGGTCATGATGGTAGAACCGGTGGTAAAATGTATCGAAGAATTAAAATCCAAAACGACCTATGACGAGATCATCTACCTCAGTCCTGACGGGGAACTGCTTACCCAACGCATTGCCAACCAGCTATCGGTCAAACACAATCTGCTGATTCTTTGTGGTCATTATAAGGGAATTGACGAACGCATCCGGACTCACTTCATCACACGCGAAATCTCAATTGGCGATTATGTAATGTCTGGCGGTGAGCTCGCGGCCATGATCCTGACAGATGCCATTGTGCGCATTATCCCGGGTGTTCTGAACGATGAAACATCAGCGCTTTCTGACTCTTTCCAGGACAATCTTTTATCTCCTCCGGTTTATACCCGCCCTTACGATTTCCGTGGCATACAGGTTCCCGACATTCTCCTTTCGGGCAATGACAAGGAGATTGCAAAATGGAAACATGAACAATCTCTGGAACGCACAAAAGCTCGGAGACCAGAATTGCTGGAATAGTGACATTTTTCTGTTATTTTTGCACGGAAATTGATACCTGAACTTAATGCCAAAACGCGTCTTTATAACCGGCATCGGCATCATCTGTGCCATTGGAAACAATGTTAACGAAACCCTGCACTCGCTCCTGGCCGAGCAATCGGGGATTGGAGAAATTACTCTTTTCAAAACCGTACACAAAGGCGTTATTCCGATGGCCGAAGTGAAGTTGAGCACGGAATCATTACTGGAAGAATCGGGACATGGAGGTAACAGGAGCTTCACCCGCACTGCCTTGCTTGGGATGAAAGCGGCCAGGGAAGCGATGGTATCTGCAGGGATCCACGATGTGCAACAATATAAAACCGGGCTGGTCTCTGCAACTACAGTTGGCGGGATGGAACGAAGTGAAGATTTTTATGCATCCTTTCTCGCCGATCCCGGAAAGGGCAGGTTGATCAATATCGTGAACCATGATTGCGGAGACAGTACCGAACGCATCGCAGTCAGTCTCGGTATCAGCGACTTTGTCACCACGATCAGCACTGCTTGTTCATCGTCGGTTAATGCGCTTATGCTCGGTGCGAACCTGATCAAAACAGGGCAGTTGGACCGAGTGGTTGTGGGGGGTGCAGATTCGGTAACCAAATTCACCCTTAATGGATTCAACACCCTGATGATCCTGGATAAAACTGGATGCCATCCGTTTGATGAAAACCGCGCCGGTCTTACGCTGGGTGAGGGCGCTGCCTTTTTGGTCCTTGAATCGGAAGACGTAGTTTTAAAAGAACAGAAGAAAATCCTTGCAGAAGTTTCAGGCTATGGCAATGCCAATGATGCTTTTCATCAAACAGCATCCTCCCCAGATGGCGCCGGAGCATACCTTGCCATGTCCAAAGCCTTGAAGATGAGCGGCCTTCAGCCGGGTGAGATCGATTACATCAACGTTCATGGCACAGGCACCCAAAACAATGACCTTTCAGAGGGAGTAGCCATAGAAAGGATCTTTGGGGATCATGTACCTCCATTCAGTTCTACGAAAGGTTTTACCGGCCATACGCTTGGCGCGGCAGGGGCTGTGGAAGCGGTGATATCGGTACTGGCTATTCAAAACCAGGTGATCTTTCCCAACCTGGGTTTTACGACTCCGATGAAGGAACTACAAATACAACCAATCAATAAATTGACGAATAATGTTGAAATTAAAAATGTGTTATCTAATTCGTTTGGATTCGGGGGGAATAATTCGACAGTTATATTGGCAGGGATGGGAAGTGACAAATGACAAGTGACAAATGACAAGTGACAAGTGACAAATGAGTGATTCTTCTATCTATATAAACGGTTTGGGAAATGTTTCACCGCAGAAAACGTTTGAAAACAACAATTTTCTGGGTGATCCTATTTCTTGTGAGAGTAACCGGCTGAAGTGTATCGAACCGGTATACAAGGACTTCATTCCTGCAGAAATGATCCGCAGGATGGGCAGGATCATTAAAATGGGTGTAGCTGCATCGAAATTGTGTTTGAGTGATGCCGGTAGCAGCCCTGAAGCAGGTAACATGAGAAAGATCATACCCGATGCGATCATCACAGGAACCGGTTTGGGATGTCTTGAGGATACCGAGAAGTTCCTCACCTCAATGATCAAAAACGACGAGGAGTTCCTTACACCCACTTCGTTTATCCAGAGCACCCACAACACGGTAGCGGGTCAGATCGCCTTGCTCCTCGGATGTCATGGTTATAATTTCACCTATGTTCACCGCGGAATATCATTTGAAAGCGCACTCATCGACGCCATTACGCAGATGAAGATGGGAGAATTAACGAATGTGCTTGTTGGCGGCTCCGATGAATTAACCGCCAACTCATTTACCATTACTTCCCGGCTGGGTTTTTGGAAGCAAAAACCCGTTGAGACGATTCACTTGCTGGATGACCTGCAACGTGGGACAATCGCCGGTGAAGGAGCTGCATTTTTTTTCCTGGACAACAAAAAATCCAATCATACTTATGCCAGGTTAAGCGCCGTGACGACCTTTCTTAAACCGGCGTCGGTTCTGAAGTTGAGTGAGCGGTTACATGAATTTCTATCTGCTGCCGGACTGAATGTCAGCGATATCGGCCTTGTCATCCTTGGATTGAATGGAGATCCACGAACCGACAGGATTTACCATCACCTTGCTAAAAAGGATCTGACGGGCATCCCGCTTGCTTATTTCAAGCATTTATGCGGTGAATACCACACTGCTTCGGCTTTTGCCACATGGCTTGCTGCGATGGTATTAAAAAAACAATCGGTTCCGGAAGCGATAAAGGTTCAACGGTTATCCGGACAGGAGCCGGCCGGTGTTAAAAAAAACCAATCTGCAGGACTTGAGCATGTGCTCATTTACAACCATTTCCGTGAAAACAACCATGCGTTTATTTTGTTAAGCCGCCCATCATGATCACATTTCACCGATTTAACCTGTTGTTTTTCATCATGTTGCTGATGTTGAATATATTGGGTCTTTTATTCGGCAAAACAACCACGGGATTTATTCAAACTCATGCCACCCTGTTCTACATCATATTGTTTGGCATTTATTTCGGGATCGTAATTGCCATGGCTTTCTTTCCATGTACCAATTTTTACCACCCGGTATTATGCAGCAGTAAGACGGATGAAAATTCAGTTTCCATCACGTTCGACGACGGGCCAGATCCGGTAAAAACTCCCCTGATCCTTAAGGCGCTTAAGAAACATGGAGCAAGCGCTGCCTTTTTCTGCATAGGTAAAAACATTGCAGGGAATGAGCACCTGCTGAAGCAAATGAGTGAAGAAGGACATCTGATAGGAAACCATTCTTTCTCCCATTCCAACTTGTTTGATCTTTTTTCAGTCAAAAGAATGAGGCAGGAATTGGTAAAGACAGACAGCCTCATCAGCAAAATTACCGGGAAATCACCACTGTTTTTCCGTCCGCCTTTCGGCGTCATCAATCCACTGGTCAGCATCACGTTGAAAAAATTTCCCATGCAGGTAATCTGCTGGAATATCCGTTCATTGGATACACTGAAGTTGGATCCGGTGAAAACAAAAAATAAAATATTAAGGCAGTTGCAACCGGGAGCGATCATCCTGTTGCACGATCACACTGAGTTTACCGAACATCATTTGGATGGTCTCCTGTCAGAGATACGGGATGCAGGATACAATATCATACTTTTAGATAAACTGCTGAAATTACCGGCCTATGCAATATAGAACCTCATTGGTAATACAGGTTGTTTCCGGGTTGATCCGATCAGGTTTCAGGAGATCAGGAAGACGTTTTATCCCAAAATATTTTATTATTGTTGTGCTGATATCATGGCTACCCGGCCAGTCAGCAGCGCAGAACAGGCCGATGGATGAAGCATCAATTGAATCGTTTAAGCGCCGTGTGAAGGACGTGGCAGACAATACAGGTACAATTTCATGTGACTTTTTACAGGAAAAAGAGATGAGCATGATCAAGGAAAAGATCATATCCAGGGGAAAATTCTATCTGAAGAAAGAAAAAATGCTCCGATGGGAATATATCCACCCCTTTTCTTATACAATCGTCATTAAGAATGACCAGATATCCATCCGGGATGAGAATAAAGTGAACCATTTCAATATACAGTCAAACCCTGTTTTTTTAGAAATCAACCGCGTTATCCTGGGCAGCATCCAGGGAACTTTGCTCAACGACGATAAGAATTTCATGGCCACCTTTTTTGAGAATCCGACATCCTGGGTGGTAAAACTGCAAACACTTTCACCAAGACTGAAGGAGTCGTTGTCAGAAATCGTTATCTGGTTTGACCGCAAAGATTATACTATCAACAGGCTGGACATGAACGAACCGGCCGGCGATTTCACAAAGCTCGAGTTTTCATCCAAGAAACTTAACAAACCAATTGCCGATGAGATGTTTGTGTTGCATTAGCATCCTTTTCCTTCTGGCCGTTGGTTGTGTTTCCATTAAACCGTTACACGTGACACGTGACACGTTACACTTGACACGTCGCGGGTTACCCGTCACGAAATACCATCCGCCGGCCACCATCCATCTTTTTAAGGCATCACTCCATTTAAAGAAACACCATATTACAGGGCTTTTAGTAATTAAGCGGATGGAAACCCCTCCCTTCTCCGGGAATACCCCACCCCCGACCCCTCCCCAAACAGGGAGGGGAGATTGCCCTGCTGTGTATAGGATTGTCTTTATGAATGAGGTGGGGATGACATTTTTCGATATGGAGATGAAAACCGACAGTTTTACAGTAATCTCCTGCTTTGAATCGTTGAATAAGCAGGCCCTGGTAAAAATTCTTGAAACAGATTTCAGGATGCTGGTCGGGATGGATTCTTTGAATACAGGAAAGGTATTTCGTCAGAAAGGTACCAACCGCATGGTTGTTTCAGGCACAGCCGGAAAATATAAAATCTGGCAGACCTTTTCCTCCTCGGGCGATACACTGTACACAACCGCAGCAAAATCAACCATCGCCGATCCTGTTATCATCGATTATAATAATTATGCGAAGGGAGTACCTTTGAAAATAACTATCTCTAATCCTTTTATCGGTATGAAATTGTCCCTGAGAAAACTTGCATCAGACTGAATCGAAACATCCGTTGAAGCTTAGCGCTTACTCATCAGGAATGTTCAGATCATAAATCTTTCGGATACTGGAGAAATAGGCCTCCAGGTTCATATCCAGTTCTTTAAGCAGACCGTTGTGAAGATCGTAAACCCATGCATGTATTTTCGGATAACCGGTTTTGAACCATTTTCGCTGGACATGGTCTATCTTGGCAATATTCACGCACTGTTCAATCACATTCAACTCGACAAGGCGGTCATATTTCCGGTGTGAATCCTCAATGCCATCCAATTCCTTCTGGTGAATACGGTAAACATCTCGTATGTGCTGAAGCCAACTGTTCAGTTGCCCCATGTCGGTAGGATGCATAGCGGCCTTCACCCCCCCGCAATCATAATGGCCGCAAACGATGATGTGCTGAATCTTCAGGAATTCAACGCCAAACTGGATCACTGCATTGATATTGTTGTCGGCCCCAACGACCAGATTGGCCACATTACGGTGCACAAACACTTCGCCTTCATCAAGCCCCATCATTACATTGGCCGGTACCCGGCTGTCGGAACACCCGATATAGAGATAATGTGGCTTCTGATCCTTTGCCAGATTCCTAAAAAACTGTTTATCAACCGCAAGCTTGGATTGCACCCAGGCTTTGTTGTTTTCGAAAATTTGAACGTAGGGATCCATGGGATTTTAAATTTTGTTTAAAAGTACAAAAATAGCAGCATTTCCCAATGAGAGGTAATTAAACTTTTGAGTATCTTTAACCGCAACCTCCAAGGCTCAACTCATATTTACTGCCTCAGAACTTACCATGGCAGGCCTTGTGGCAGGGAATATCACAGGGGTGCGGTTTAAATTTTCTGAGGTTGGCAGGTGATCCCTTTTACCTATCCGTTTGAATGGGATGGGGCATCGAACATCCTTATTGACATCAGTTATGAACAACAGCTTGGTATTGGTTTAAATACTACCTTTTCAGGGATTCTGGGATATGGATTTTATCGAGGTTCCTGAGTCTGTTTTTTCGTCGCTAAACAGCATGGTAACGGTTGCATTCTGGCAATACGGAGATCCGCTGCTTCAGCCGCAGGATAATTCGATCTTTGAAGGAATCGACAGTGCGGGAAGCAGGGTTTTAAACGTACACCTGCCATGGAGCAACGGAAAAGTGTATTGGGATGCGGGTCGTGATTCCACCGGGTACGACCGGATCAACCAGTCTGTAAGCGATCCTTCGAAATACCGCGGGAAGTGGAATCATTGGGCTTTTACGAAAGATGCAGGTACAGGCCGGATGAAGATCTATCTTAACGGTCAACTTTGGTTTAATCAGGGGTCGAGGTATCGTAAGATGAACGGGATAAAAAAGTTCAGGATCGGAAGCGGCGGAACAGGTACCAACAATTTCTACGATGGATTTATTGATGAATTCTCAATTTGGGACAAAGCGCTCAGCGACAGTGCCGTCAGGGAGTTCATGTATAAGGACATTACAAGCAACCACACGGATTATCAGCACCTGCTGGCCTATTATAAATTCAATTCCACCAATGGTTTTACTGCAACAGATGCCACTCCGGCCGGGCATCATGCATCCTTAGTTGGTTATCCCGAATGGCAATCCTACAAGGGTAAGGAAGCTACTTTTGATAATCAGGCACATATCTCTGAAAAGCCTTTAAACAGTGAATAGTTGTTCATAATTGTTACATGGTGTTACAGCCTGTTTATAACTTTTACTGACAAGTTTGTCAGTTATATTGACAGTTCCGTATCTTTGCACTGACAAATTATACCCCCAAAGATATGGCTTCAATAATCTTCTATCCAGACAAGGAAAAGAATGAAAAATCTCTTTTACTTCTTTCATTTACTTTTAATCATGCACGCTTAAGACTTTCAACCGGCCTGCATGTTCCTAAAAACGATTGGGACCAGCAGGCCCAGAAGGCAAAACCGGCGAAGGACTATAGCGAGGTCAACACTCGTTTACGGGAAACTGCCAATTTTTTTCTCGATAAATACGATGAACTTTTTCCAAAAGGCATTAAACTGTCAAAAGAGGAAGTCAAAGTGAAATCGGCAGAAATGGTTAATGAGTTTAAAGTATTTACCGGCAGAAGCAAAGCTGTTGATGCCTCCAGAGTTTCTCTTTTATCTTTCTTTGCAGTTTTTCAGCAAAGATATATAAACAAAATCAGTCCGGGTCATTTACAACAGTATTCGAGTCTCAAGAAGCAACTGGAATCTTTCCAAACCAAAAAGGAATTCAGGGTCGATTTTGACACCATAGGAAAAGATTTCTATATCCAGTTCACTGACCATTTAAAGGAAATTGGTTTAAAACCAAACTCCATTGGTTCATATATCAAGAAATTGAAACGGCTGATGAATGAAGCCGTTGAAGATAAACTGACCAAAAACCAGGAGCACTGTAAGCGGGATTTCAAGATTATTTCGGAAAATGTGGATACTGTGTACCTGAATGAAAATGAAATCAAGGCACTATATGAAATGCCCCTTGATCTGCCCGCTCACAGAAACATCCGGGACATTTTTGTAATCAACTGCTATACAGGGCTTCGTCATTCGGACTGGTCAAAAGTTTCCAACGAACATATACACGAAGGAAATTTATATGTACGTACGCAAAAAACCGATGAACCTGTAATTATGCCCATTAAACCATTGGTTTGGGAAATTCTTAAGAGATATGGAACTCTCCAGGTACCTCATATCAGGCAAACAAATGGAGCATTGAAACTGATTGGGCAAAAAGCGCATGATGAAAAAATCAGCAAAGGGGATCTGAAAAAATGGCTGGTGATCAGGACCCACACTGCCAGAAGGTCTTTTGCAACAAATGCTTATCTGGCAGGCATTCCAATGCGTGACATAATGCAAATTACCGGTCACCATACCACTGAATCATTTTTGAGATATATCAGAGTGACAAAGATGGAGACAGCTCAGAAACTAAAGGATCACCCGTTTTTCAGTTAGGTGCCAGGGTAGATGTATCAATAACGATCACCTGGTTACGCAGGTGATCGTTATCGTTAACAAACCAAGTATCTCCCCATCAACCGCAGCAGGTGGCTCTGTTTCACCAGGGGGAACTGCTGGCTCCTCTTCTTTAGGTGTAACCACCGGATCGCCTTCTGCAGGAACAATAATTATAGCATCCTTTTGAATAATCCCAAGATAAAGCCAGTAGTCAGCCGGGAGATATGAATTTGCAAAAGCAGTCGTTTCTGTTCCAGCAAAGACTGCCTGAATAGGCCTGTCGGTCAATGAAAAGCCCGGGTCATTTACTGACTGTCGGCACTCAACAATAAAATCAACAGTTTCGGAAGTACTGAAATGAGAATCGATTCTTACCACATCCTGATTCTCAAACAATCGAACGAAAACCCCCGATAATTTTATGGACGGGTTAAGAATATTCAACAAATACTGTTTGACCGTCGGGGACGGGCCTGCCGAATATTCTCCCCAAGGCATCCACCAACTCCCATTATACAGATATGCTGTGTGCTTTCCATCATTGTAATACAACTGCCCTTCAACCGGATTTTGTGGTAAATCCGGTTGATTTTGCAGGACAGCATTGAGCAGTTGATTTTGTTGTAAATCCAGGTTTGTCTTAAATGAAGGCATAAGGACTTTTTAAGTTTGCCAGGTTAACCGATGATTACGATTTGTCCAGTGATGGCTGTTGCGGAAGTCCAGGTAACATCACCGGCAGCATTTACAACAACATCCACTTCGACCACGTAACGGATCGTCGCAATTGTTTCGTAAACAGCAACGATAACATCGGTGCCACCTCCGTGAGTAGCTGCGGTAATGATCTGGGTTGCCAAGGCAGTAATTGCACCCACGTATTTTTTGGTACGTGTGGTGATTTTGCCATCAACATACGTTTTGGTTGCCTTCTGGGTAGCCAGCTTTGCATCACTGTTGGCTGTCAGGGCACCATCAGTATCAATGACACCGGCCTTGAAATTGTCGGTTTCAAGGTTGCTGATCGTGTTGGAATCAGCATCAATGGTTTTGGAAGTGAGCGTCTGGGCACCTGCCAAACGGACCAGGTCAGAAGATTCCGTGTTGTCAACGCCGTCGAAGTCGGCAGCAGTGATGGTGGCGCTTTTAGTGATGTTGGCAATGACCATGTCACCTACACTTACCCCGGTGCCTGAAGGAGTGTTCACCCCCGAAACGGTACCGGCCACTGTAACTTTCCAGAACCATCCTTTTTGAATGTTGGTGATTCCCTGGGCGACAATAGTCTGACTGCCATCAAAGGTGCCTTTGTAAACCATGCCTGCAGTGATCTGCCCCTGAATCGCAGCAACCTGACCGTCTACATAGGTCTTGGTGGCTTTCTGGCTGGCCACTTTGACATCGGAATTTGCAGTCAGAGCTGCATCGGTATCCAAATACGCCAGCGGCATCTGTTTGATGTCGTCCACGTTTGAAAGACCAACCTGTGACTTGGTCGTGGCGTGGGGATTTGACGTCGATGCAATGTGGGTATCAATGGCCCCATGGGTATTGGTTCCCCTGTTGAGCAGGGAATTGTGGTCAATCGCGGTGGGATCAGCAGATTTCACCCAGATCGTACCATTCCAGTACTTTTCATAATTGTCCGTCGTATCGAAATACTTCTGGCCTTTGATCGGACTTGACGGAGCCGATGCCAGATTTTGAATTACAGCATTCTGCAATTCGTTTTTGTTCAGGTCGAGCGCGACCAACACTTTTTTTGCCATGATTTGATGTTTAAGTGTTTATAGAAATGGTTAACTGTAAATTATCTTTCCGCTGGCCGCAGGATTGAGCCGGATCACCATCTGATCGGTCGATTCATGCGTTATTTCTGTTATGAGTTCACGTCCGGTGGTGTCGACAACTACCACCGTGGGATATTTCTGAAGGTTGTGCTGAATAGTAATCTCACTTTGGTTGACAATAGACTGAACGACCTGAATCACGGCATTGCCACCGCCGGGGGTTCCTGAAGCTGCCGGGTCAATAATCCGGTACAAATAGAAAAGCTCAATTTTTGAACATCCTGATTTGGGGTTTTCTCCACCGGAAAGGCAAACATAAACAGGCGTATTTTCAAAGAGGATCGTCGAGAATACCGGTGTCATGCGCTGAATTGTCTCAGCCGATGACATCAGAAATAGTGCCGGAAAATAGCCCCAATCCTGCGTTTCGGTGTCGCCGTCCGTTGTCACGTTCAACGTCTGACTTGGGTAAATCTGCAACCCACCCGTTGGCGGCAATGCCGGGGTGACCCTGGCAATCAAAGAGATCAAATCAATGAACTTCCCTGCGCCCGGTGCAGGAATGATTATATTGATATCCGTCAGCCGGTTGCTTTCATCTTCGGTGATCACATGCTTTGCTGCAATGACAGGCGAAGACTGGCCGGAAGTCTGATTATTGTAAAGCTCTGTGAAGTTTTCGTTGATTTTCCTACCACCTACCCTGAGCTTGTCTCCCCTTTTATCACCCGGTACAATGCCGAGATTGATCTCTTGTCTTGCCATAATTAAAATTCTATCTGATCAAATGTTATTTCCATATCGTCAAAACTGACCTCCATGTTATCCCAGGTAAGAGGCTCAGGAAGCAAAATCGTATTGGCTGAACTTTCAGGGATGTGAACCGAGAAGAAAGCGTTCTGATAAGACCGCTCATATTCAATTTCGAGGTTATAGAGATATTCTCCACCCTTGAGGAATGGGGTCACTTTTGTCGATTTGACTATGATCTGGAACAGTTCTTTGCCAATCTGTTCGTAAGCTTCGGTGGATAAAAGAAGTTCCCTGAGGCAATTCTTTTCTGCAAGTGAAATCCATCCTGAATTTGCTTTGCAGTTTTCAGTTTCTTTGGCGCTGAACTGTTTGGATGGGGCATTAAAAAAGGTATCCTTTTCTTCCCTCGCGGTTGATCCGATTAAGCGCTCGTATTCCAGGTTGATATCCGACTTTCCGGTAAACCTGAAAGTATCATAGGCTGAAAAAGAGTTCCTGTAAAAGAACACCTTCTCGTTCTCAAAAAACCGCTCATCATTAATGAATATCCGGCGTTCTGAAAGGAAATCATCGTTGCTATCCATTAAAAACACCTCCCACGACTGAACAGTTTTTCCGTACTGGGCATTCACCAGGTCAAGGTGATCAAACCCAACCTTGAATTCCATTACCGAAAAGGCAGTAAATGCCACCTGTTCGGTAGCGTTGACTACCTTATGAGTTCCATCGGTGAAATTGATGATCACAACAAGACGATAGTGAACTGACGAAGGGTTGTCCTGGAATAGAAAGAACAGTTTTTCCATCACTCCGGAGCGGGAATATTTTGTGGTAGGAAGCCATGAAAGGAACCCAAGTTTGTTGGCTGGAATGGAAAAATATTCCAGGTACTTTTCATTGAGCGAAGTCAGCAGTTCATGGTTAAGGCCTCCTGCAATTGCATAATTCCACCCAGTCGATTGCAGCCCTTTGACATTGCCTGCAATGCTTTCAGCAAAGGAAACCCGGTATTTAAGAAGGTAATCCCAGCCATGAGCTTTTGCGTTACCAGTCAGCTCAGGAAATTCAAAACGTTGCATATCCCAGGATGCAAACTTTGCCCTGATGTAATCCGATATATCGAACCTTGCACTGCCAACGAAATCAGCGGGTTTGATATCCTCCCCGATCGGGTTGCCAAGCGTATCGCGGATCAGGCAAAGGAGGCCAAAGTAATCCCTGTACTGATCATCCGTTCCTGGAGTGTTAACCCCCTGAGTAACTCCTGTAACCCCATTATTTGACAGCACAACGGTGCCAACGGCTCCGGACTGCTTTGCAGCAAGTTTTATTTTCCGCTGGCTCGCCCCTGGAGGGTCCAGCGTTACATTGAAATATCTCTGGATGTCGTAATTTTCTTGAAAACACTGATAGATATTACCAGCGAAGTCATTGAATGTCTGACCGAGATACGCAATTTCAAAAAGCAATCCGTCAAAACCTGTGAAACCCGCTGATTGAAAAACCAGGGTTTTTCCTGCAAACTGAATATGAAAGGAATGACCGGTGGTGGTATCGATACCGGACACCACCAATTCAAAGTAAGCCCGATCGCCAAGGGTGACCATGTAATTATCTGAGCACGCTTCAAATAACACAGGATTTCCGGCAAAGGATATGAGATCGGGCGTTTGGGTGATGTCAATCATGGTGCAATAGTACCATGAGATCACAGGGAAATAAAGGACAGTATCAGGGTGCCGAGAAGCACTTAAGCTGAGCAGATTTGATCGAGGATTTGTTCAGGGTGACGGTAATTTCACTGATCAGGTAATTGATCCCATTTATGCGGTAACGCTTTGTGAAATCAATCGATTTTAGTTCAATGAAATCCATCTGTTTTTCGATCTTCACACTCTTGCGGTCATCCATGATCCAGTTTACCCAGTCTTTCCAGTAAAGATTGAACAAGCCATTGCCACCGGTGTACCGGAGAGAAAAATTGCTGTTGTTTGCAAAACCTCTGAGCCGAACCGGGGTTCCCCAACCTCCGGCCATTCCTACCCAAAACAAACGAGGGGTGATTTTCTGATTGTCTGCTCCAAGGTTACCGCAATTGACCACGATGTATTTATCGGAAAGTGAAGAGAAAATCGTTTCGTATTTGTTTTTATCATCCCCCCATTTATAGAAAAACTTGTCGGTCAGTGATGGCCCGTTTGGCAATTGCTGCCACTCAATGAGAAATGAAATGCCATTGACTCCCAACTGCCACCAGGTGTTTGTATCGACGATATAATAGATATCCCCAAGCCAGGTGAAAGGATACGGCGGAATTTCCGCAAAACTTCCCACAGCACCTTTGATCATTTCTGTAATCCCTTTTTCCGAATCCAGCTGCTCCTGGTAGACCTTATCCCCGCCATCGGGACCAAGCAGAAACCGAAAGCCGGTGACCTGCTCCGGAATCTCTTGCGTGATGGAAAGAATATTCTTGGAAAACTCAACAACTTCTGAGCGAAGCAACACTTCTTTGTTGCTCACTATCCTTACAACCCGTTGCTTGGAATCCACATGAAAGCTGCAATTGAACCACTTCTCCAGTCCTGATATGAATTCACTCACCTTCACACTGGGCACCAGGCGGCAGTAGAATAGTTGCTGCAGCCCGAATATAACTTCGCTCAGGTTTACCGAATGGTAAATTACCAGGCGGGAAAGCTCGATGCTGGAAGTAAAGAATTCATCTTGCAACCGATAGCCGAAGTTCTCTGCCAGTTTATTCAGGACATATTTCAGGTAAAGAAAAGGGATCAGGATGGTTCTGCTTTGACCGTCAGAGGTGGTTTTGTGCAGCCAGCCATCCGGGAAAATATGGTTGTAAGCCATCAACTCGGGATTGGTTGCCTGCGGATCAAAAAAGTCAAGGTTGCCGATCTCCGGCACTGAAAAATCAACCTCCGGATAAAAATGGGTCAACGACCAGTTGAAGTAATTGACAGCATCCTGATCATTTGGAAAACTTTTCATGCCCAAATCCACCCGGTTTAAAAGAAGGTCTTTGATCTCATAGTTGAAGTTTCCTTTGTTTATGTAAAGGGTGCCTTCAAATGATTTGTTATTTGCTGTTTTGATCTTTATCTGACCGGTGTAAAGGACCATCCCGTTCCAGCGGATACTGCCTTCATAAGTTTCATAAATACTCCGTTTCGACGCCAACCGGTTTTTCCATCCCAGGATTGACATATTCCTTGGCGTTGAAGGTACTTTAAAAGGAAAGGAATAATCGCCAACATCGTTGAAGATCGGAGATTTGAGGTTCAATGAAACCGAAAAATCATCGGAAAGGTCAAGGGATTGGTCGGCAATCTGGATGGACAGCATAAGGAGTTACATTTATTTGGATACTTCAGCCTCAATTTGGTTGACACGGTTGGTTGTCTCCCTTAAGTGTTCGAATGAAATGAAAGCAGGGATACCGCCTTCAATCAATGAATTCAGTTTGTTGATGCTGGCCATGAACTCTGGATCAACGACATTGGGGATTCCTGCCGGAGGCGCAACCGGTGTATCAACATACCGGCCAACGGCCCTTTGTGGAACCCTTGCAAAATTGATCGCATCAATTACATGGGGGTAGTTTACCATTAGGTTCTTTGTGGTTTTGGGATCAATGACAATCTCCTGGCCGGTCTCACTAATCAAAGTGGGAGTTGAATATAAACCGGTCTGAGGAGAACTGACTAGCGGAACATCTTTATAGAGTTTATTGTCATCCTGACCAATCACCGAATAGCGGCCTTTGGCTGCTTCCGGTACTTTCTGGCTCAAGATGTAACCGATCTGGACTGCCCCCAGGGCAGCAGTGATCACGCTCATGACAATGCCGATCACCGGGCCTCCGGACAGCGCTGATGCCACGGCTTGAGCGACACTGATAATCGCATTGAACAGGGCCATTTCCTTGGCACGGACAGCTTGGTCATGTTCTATTTTTTTCTTTTTCTTATCCAGGTCGGTATCCATTTTGCCAACCATGGAATCATATTGCGATTTTGAAATGAGCTTGGCATCAAGCTGCGCCTTTAAATTTGCTTTTTTCTTATTGTTTGCATCTTCATCCTGCTTTAACTGCTGGTTTTCAGAATCGTTTTGCATGGAGAAGATTGAGCCAAGTGCATCTACAGCCCCTTTAGCCAGAGAAATAGCATTGTCAGCGACCTGTAATGCGGTCTCCTTTGAAAGCTGAATTTGTTTGGCAGCAACCTCTTCTGCCATTTGCTTTTTAATTTCGGCAGTCCGGGCTTCATCCTTGATGTTATCTTCAAGAATCTTCCGGTACTTCGCATCAACCTCAAGGCGAATTTTGACCTGTTTTTCCGCCAGGTCGATATCAGACTTCAGGCGCAGACTCTTTAACTGCTCCTGGTAATCGAAAAGGTTCTTGTCATCATTATCAACATGCTTTGAGACTACATTTGCACCTTTCTGTGCGAATGTCTCCTTGATGGCTTGTTTCTGCTGCTCGGTTGCCTTGGTAACCGACAGCGTATATTCCATTTCCAATTGAAGCGAATCAAGGACTGCCTGCAAGTACTCATCAGAATCCTTATCCATGGATGCCATTTTTGCATCCGCTTTTTCCTTGTCGATTTTGTACTGGGACTGAATTTCCTTTTCAGCATATTTGGCTCGTATCTCGTCTTGCTTTTCAATAAGCTGATCTGTAAGAACTCGCCTGAGTTCTACTTCATCGGCTGAATTACCCTTGATTTTGTCGAGACGTTCACCCAGTTTCTCTTCCTCGATGGCCAGTTCCCTGTCCATTTCTCCTTCGGTGACAGCCGCTCTGGCCTGGGCCAGTTGCTTCTTAATATCGAGAAGGTAATCGGCCTGTTTTTTTGCCTTAGATTCAGCTTCCGCCGGAGATCCGGTGGATGGATCTGATTTATCGAACGACTGAATCTTTTTATTCAAATCCTTGATCTTGCCCTGAACCCGGATAAAATCCTCTGAACCGGCCACGGATGCTTTCAGGGCAATCTGGTATTTTGAAAGTTTTGCTTCCAGGTTATCGAGCGATTCACCGACGATTTTATCCCCGATGGTTTCCGCATTGAGCACATCGCTCAGTGATTGCTTCGCATCCTTGAATTGAGAGATTTTATCCTGAAGCTTTTTATTTCCTTCATCATAGGGTTTTGTTGCCTCGACCCGGTTATCCTGGGCATCAATGGCATTATCTGCAACGGCCATTGCAGCTCCGCCCGGGCTGGCGGCACCTTTTACCGTATTCCAAACTCTTTGCAGGATTGTCGGTTTTGCTGCTGCTTCACCAATTGACTTCTGTTTTGTCTGCATCAAAAGCAGTTCTGCTTCTGCCTGTTTTATGGTCAGGTCGATTTTTTCCTGAAGGTCCTTTTTCTCCTGGACTGAGAGCAGGTTCAGGTTTCTAACGGTACCGGCAACTTTTTCGTAGGCATCTTCAAGCTTTTTATTGGCCTCGGCCAGTAAAACAGTGGTTGAAGCTTTTAATTTCTCCAGGGCAATAGCCTGACTATTGTACGTTTCGTATGTCTTGATCCCGGCAACCAAAGCAGTAATGGCTGCAATGACCAGTCCAATTGGGTTAGCGGCCATGGCTGCGTTCCAGAGCCATTGGGCAGTGGTTGCCAGCTTGGTGGCGATCGTGCCGTTTCCTTTCCAAATGGCAAGCAACTGCTCTTTGACGATCAGGTATTCTAGAACCACGGCATCTTTCATTTTCAGAAGGATGCCTTCCTTTAAAGTCAGGTTGTTCAAAATTGCAACCTGGATTGATCTTGTCTGAGCTGCAATGTAAACCCCAATGGCACCGGTGAGTGCGATAAGAGCGATACGGTATTTGTCGATCCATTCGGGCAGTGCCTTCAGCCATGCCACCAGGTTTACCACTGCGCCGACCATTGATTTGAGAAACTCCGTCACACCCGGCAAGGTGATCAGCCGATAAAACTCTTTCCCCAGTTTATCCAGCGTGGCGCCCAGGGTTGTATTCTTGTCGTTGAACTGCCTTAGAATCTCATCGGTACCTTGTAAGGATTTTCCAGCAAGGAGAACTTTCTGTTGGAGCATGTCGGTATTGTTGCCCAATTTGGCAAAGACTTCGGAGGCACCGGCACCGGAAATTTCCAGCTCCCGGATCAATGTTCCTAATATTGTTGCACCCTCACCACCTCTTTTGGAACCTTCGACAACTTTAACGAAAGCGCCATAGAGATCGGTATTTACCAGTGTGGTAAAGTCTTTCAATGGAATTCCGGCCACCTTAGCGAAGTCGGCGGTGTTGTATGTCATCTTCATGAGGATCTTCGTCATTGCCGTGCCGCCCCTTTCGGTGGAAACTGCAAGCTCCTGGAGGGTGGCAGAAATGCCCATCACTTCAGCAGAAGATAAGCCTAGCGACATACCTACGCCGCCAATTCTGTTTGAAAGATCGACCAGTACCGGCGCCGTGGCGAATCCGTCGGCTCCCAGCACATTGATTGCATTACCCAACCGGAGCATATCGTCGGAAACCGCTGAAGTCTTCATGTCTGTAAGGACATTCCGGAGGGTTCCCATCTGGGTTGCGACTTCGCTGGCTCCGCCTTGTATTTCAGCGCCAAGAGCGACATTTAATTTATCAATCGAATCGACAAACGGAAGGATATCTTTCTGAGCGATCCCAAGTTGCCCGGCAACCACAGCCATTTCACGAAGGTCGCTCCGGGAAGTTCGGGTGTCGATCTTACCCAGTTCTGTATTCAGTTTCTTTACTTCATCAACCGTCAGTTTGGTGGTTTTACGAATATCGGCCAGCGAATCCTCCAGTTTCGCATTGCCTTTGATAATACCGACCACGGCAGCGCCGAACCCTATAACTCCCACGGTGATCATCTGAAGGACCTGCTGGTACTTGTTGGCCTGGTCGGCTAGTTTAGAAAAGGCACCGCCCGTTTGGTTTATCTCTCCCCTGAGGTCTTTTAGCCTGCCATTTACTTTCTGAAACTCTCTTTCCTTTTCGCCAAATTCCTTTGAATTGACATTCAATTGGCGCAGTTCTGCGTTTAGTTTCCGTGCTTCTGCCTCTAATTGTTTGAGGGTGGCATTGGCTTTTTCCCCGTTGAAAATGACGGTGGCGGTGGACGTTTCGTTTTTAGCCATTGGTAATTGATTTATCAGATACATTCTCGGTGATAGCGATCACACCTCTATGGCTATACTCTTTGGCGAAGATTTCGCTGAGCTTCATGACTTCGGCATGAAATGTTTTGGAATACCATTTCTTTGGTCGTCTCCGGTTTCCAAGCATTTTCCCGGAAAGTCGGCGTGATGTCGCAGATTCTTTCACATCCCCGATCTTGACACCCCTGCCGACTCCCATATCGACAAAGCGACCGTAATACTCAAAAAGCAGGGTGATTTTCAGCACATTTCCCTGTGCCGATGCAAGGACATTGTATTTGAAACTTTTCAGGAGATTACCAGTGTCACCGATTTTATTGGAAGCAAGTTTCTTCTTCCATTTGATAATGGTGATTTTAGCCCAGGCTTCGGCTATTTCACGTTCGGAAAGTTTGGTTGGGGGGCTTTGCATTGGTAGAAATTTTTAAATTTTGTTTTAAATTAAATATCATGCGTTAACCCATTTCGAAACATCAAAATCAAAATCAAGACAATCCAGAAATTTGAATGAATACATCATCCCATAATCATTATCAAACACAGGCCCAAGCATTTCATAGCTTACAGAATTGATATTGAAGCCCGGAATGGCTTTCACGGTAAGTAGTTCGCATTTGAGATAATCATTCAGCATTCTGGCAATGATATCTGTCCCGATCTGCTTCATTTTTGACAGAAGCACTAACTCACCGGAAAAATCATCAATTTGATCGAGGTGGCCGATGATCAGGAACCCTGCATTGATTGAATCCAGGATATTATCCAGGTTTGAAGCTTCAAAATTCCCGGAAAGACTGGTCATGATTAGTGCAGGGTATTTAATGTTTGATCGCAGGGCAGCAAGCGGTTCATTGATATCCATCAGGTAGAAATCATTGATTTCTTTGTGCTCCCTGGCAATGGTACGGAAATACTCAACGTAGCTGTTAATGTCGGTCATAGGAATCGATCTTGTGCATATACTCGTGATACTCTTTTGCTTTCTTGTTTAACCCGATGAACACGTTGTAAAGGTTTGAATTCATTACCGTTTCGAGGCTTCTATCATCGGTCTTGCCATCGGCAAGGGAAATGATAAGCGAAGCCCAGCCGTTATCTTCACTCCCGATGCCATCTTGTTGCTCGTAAACATAAGGATACAACTGTGGCAATGAATTCAAAACACCGGAAAAGAATAGGAATATGGAGTACTTGACTTCATAATCCAGTCCGGCAATTCTTCGGCAACGGCGTTTCAGCGATCGGTTGACAAGCTTTTTCCGGGGATCCTGATTGTCGGAATAGGCCTTCCGGATGAACCAGAACCATTTCTTTGGCCGGTAAAAAACTGCAACCATTTCATCGAGGTATTTCTGCTCCTTGGTTTTTGAAAATGAATCGAGCAGGGAATTGGCAATGGTGAATTCGCCGAAGGTGCAGTTCATCATGGCATCTGCCGGACCAAAGTATTTTCTTCTGCCGGTTCGTAAAACAGGGAGAAGATTTTTTGTCAGGGAGACCTCCTTGAATAGGAAATCGAGGCTTTCGCATAGGAAATAAATATCCTCATGGTCAATGCGCTTCATTACTTTCTGCCGGATCGTAAGGATTTTTAAAAGCACCCTGAGCTTAAAATCCATCATGGTTAGTTGCCCTTGAAACTGGCGGCTGACAAACAAAATTTGTTTTTTTGTCAGTTCATTCCAGTCGGAAGGCATGAAATATATTTTACCATCTATTTCAACCTTATTCATGGCAGCAATTTTCTTTTGAGATAGAAACGGATCAGTTTTATTGCAACCAACATGACAATGACCGCCCAGGCAATCCATCCGGACCAGATCAGGAAGTTCTGAAAACCCGAAACCCTGTATACAGTCGTTTCAATCGTCCTGGATTCAATCCTGGATTCCCTGATGTGAGTTTCTTTCCAGGCAAAGTAGATCGAACTGCTGTCGATCTTGGCGCCGGTGGTCAGAACATTATTCTGAACCGAAAAGAAAGGAACAACCCGGCTTCCAGGCTTCACTTCTAAAATCTGTTTTACAACAACTTTCCCGTCCTGACATTCCAACAGCGCTTTGATCAACCCACTGTCTGCCGGTAAGGGGATCAGGGAATCTTTCACGGAAGTGATGGTATCGTGCTGAACAAAAACAGTCGATCGCTCTGCAACAGGATATCTTTCAGAACATCTTTTTTCAGTAATACAGCCGGACATGAAGGCGGCCAGGAGCAGAATCAGAAAACCCGGTTTTATCATGCGATGAATTTAAAATTGTTCAATCGGTTCATCCATCCATTGAAAAATTTGAGCTGGTCCGGATGATTTTTTACCAGTTCTTCAATAAAGACCTTCCTTGCCTGGAATATGGCAGCATGTAGCCCGCGCTGGTTGACGTTGTTGACGGAAAACAGAGTAGCGGTTCCTACGATCCCGTCATCGGGAACCTTCAACAATCGTTGCGGAATGACAATGCCCCATTTTCCGCTGCCCCAGACCCAGTCAACCAGAATTTCCGCAATGCTTTGATTGGTAACCTGGTCACCTTTCCACCGGTTCCAGTAATTCAATCTCAGGACTTTCACCGCATCTGCTTTGGAAAGCAGCTTGATATCTTCAGCGTCAATGTCGCCATCACCGTCTTTATCATAACCTACCATTCGCCAGGTAGCAAGGGTTACACCCATATTTGTAGCGCCTCCCTTGTCTTTGGGATCATTGACAAACCCGCCTTCAAATCGAAGGATCTTCGGGGCAAATAATTCGAGTTTTGCCATACTACTTTTTAAATGATGGGTCTTTGACAAAGATCAGGGCAAAGCAAACCGGGGCAAATACCACGTATTCACTCAATGTTGCCTTGCCGATTACGACCAGCGATAAACCACCGGCCAGCATCAAGATGCCGGTCAGGGTGGTTTTCCAATTCTTAAAAATTCTCTCTTTCATAATTTTCTATTTTAAAAGTTGACCTTCGACTTTGGAAATTCTCTCACCATGATCGCCCAGGGTTGCCTTCATTTCATCAATCCCGGTATCATGGCGGCACAGGTGTTCGCCAATTTCTTTGTGCTTTTCGGTGCAGTAGGTTTCCCTGCATTGCATCTGGACGATGAGCTTATCGACAGATTTTTTCAGGGCAATCACACTCATGTAAAACTGGTGCAGGAAAAACCCGATGACCGGAATGGCAATGATTTTGATGATGTCAAAGACATCCTGGAGGATAAAATCAAGTGGCTTCATGCGAGGAAAAATGAGTTATCGGATTTGTTTATGAATTCGCTGCGTGTTTCTGCTATTGCTTTTCCGACGTACCGGGTCGAATGAAAATAGGTCGGGTAAGCATCTTCACTGGCGGTTTCATCAAGATACTGCTGCAGGGCTTTCAATTCGGATTCTCCATCCCTCTGATTGGCTTCAGCCATGATGGAGATTCGGTCTTTGTTGGATGCCTGTTTAGAAGAGACATTGGCAAACGTGTTGCCGGCAGTATCGAAAATGCCCCAATCGAGAATGTCAATAGAGATTTCCAGCAGTGCCCTGGCCATGGTAAGATGAGCCAATGCCGGGCGGATCAAGTCCAGCAGAACCAACTGTGGGGTTGTCAAATCATCATCGGATTTCCAGGCATTTTTAAGCTCATCGAACAATTCCGCCGAAAGTGTCGGTCGTATATACTTTTTTTCGACAGAGCGGATGATCGGTTTGAGGCTTACGAAAACCCGTCTGCTCTCGCGTATATCCACCTCACTGTTGAACTCAAGGGTACCACGGATAAACAGGTCTGCGTCCTGAGGCTCGTATCCGGGGTAATCTTCCTTGTGTTCATCCAGGAATTTAAGAACAAGGTCCAGCGCCGTGTTGGCCCGTCTTATCCAGTTCTCCTTCAGGTTCTGAACCCGGTACTGGGGAGCAGTCTTATGGGTAGGCGTTTCGATGACCTGAATGCCCTGGGATGAAATGCTCACACCGAATTCATCAGCGCCAAGCCACAAAGCATAAAGTGCCAGAGGTTTGCGGAGCATAGCGAGTAGTTCAGCCAGATTTTCCGTGGTAGTTCCATCATCCGGAGGAACCGGATCAAGGGCCATCAGGTCTTGTAGCTGATTATAAAGTACATTGCCAAGCACCGGTTTGATAAAAGTTTCCTGGGCTTCATCAATATACGGGAACCAATTTTCGATTGAGTTGCTTACATTGATGGAGGCAGCAGTCAAAACCTGTGAAAGATTATCAATGAGTCTTGTCATGCGATGTTCTTGTCTATGCGTTTATCAATCTTTGTTGGATGGTCCTGCATGGTCTGGGAGGTGTCAACCGTTACATAATCAAACTCGATGTCAGGCGACCATTTGTTGAAATCCCGGATAAAATACAATGGTTCCAAACTGATTTGCCGGTAAATGCCCATCTCGGCATTGAGTTGCCAGAAAGCTTCCCGTTTGTCCGATCCGCTTCCTGCTCCCAGGTTCCCCCCGGGAAGCCCGGAACCCACCAGGCAGGGGTCAACCCCGATTGCAAAGAGGATTTCCGAATTTGCAGCCTGAGAATCTGGCAGATAAGCATCGTCTTTCAGCTTATTATCGATGACGTTAATTTTCCATCCTGCCAGGTACTCACCTTTGAACTTGTTGAAGAAAGTGAATGTGAGAAAGGCTTTCCCGGTATTCTCGACATCTGACAGAAAATCGTTCATTTCCGAAAGCACCTTCGTTCTTGCCGACTCACGCTGTTCGCGGGTGTAATCCGGAGAAGGATACCGGTTCATGAAATAATCATCGGGTATCTCAATGTGATACTTGATGGTCATCTGGTTTTTCATGATGGCCTGCTTGAGCTGGGGCACCTTGTTGGCAATGCCGAGCCACCCACTTTGGCGGATTCCGTTCCAGACTGAAAGATGGTAGTAGGATTTATTGAACGACCGGTAAAAAACCGGATATGCAAACTGCGGGTCCTGGTATCGTTTACCATCATATTTAAACGGATCATACATCGGAATTTTAACCAATGACCCGTCGGCTTCATTCGGAGATAGATCCCACTGAGCAGAAAAGAAAAGGTAAGGAATACGGGACGGATGGTCAATATCCATCTTTGCATTGCGGCAATAAGCCGGGTCTTTCACAAAAACCTTGTTGATCTTGTCTTTTCCCTTGTTCAGGATAAATTCCACCCATCCGTTTGCAAATATTTCCAGACTGCCGATAAGATCAATCCATTGAAAATTCAACCGGTTGATGCGAAGAAACTCGACAATTTCCGGATCAGTGACCAGCTCACGGATCGGCGCTCCCAGGTTGTCCTTGCCTTTATCGCGATAGATAATACTAATTTTGCCTCACCAGGCGGGAATGTTAAAAATCAGTCAACTTTTCAGCCCTGGTTATTACAAATACATCGCCGTCGTTATTGCCGTAGGTCAGCCAATGAAATCCAACCCAATCTTACATTCATAAACGATGGAAATATCAATGAGTTCAGGCATTCAAAAGTTTTCAAATAACCGCTGATAGCAAAAAAAAATAGTTACTTTTGCAACCTGAATGATTAGTTTGAACATTTTTTAAGTTTAGGGTTTGCCTTAATATTCTAAAAATCGAGTGATGAATAATTTCAAATCACTGAAACAATCAATGAAAAGTAAACTTTACAGAGATCATATCACTGTAATCACTGATAACATTGATGTTTTAACATTTTGGGGCACATTTTGGGGCACATGACCTTTAAACCAGTTCATATACAAACATAAATAATTGATATTCAATGATGGTCCCGTAGCTCAGTTGGATAG
>JAUXWT010000011.1 GCA_030681475.1 Bacteroidales bacterium
TTATCAGTATTGTAAATCAGCAAGTTGCGTTTCAAAAATCTCAAAATTGAATTGAAATCGCCGCCATCATAAAATCGTTGTAAAACCCCGTCAATAGTGCGTTTTGAAACATTTATCTTATCCTTAACGCAACGCTACTGATGTTACCATTGAAAAACTTATAATTACCTAAATCTAAAATTGAATGTTATTTAATCGTTTGTATTAAAATATTTTCAGAATTAAATACTAATGATTCAATATCTCTGGAATGAAATAAATGTACTTTTGAATCCCGGATCGTACAATCACTTGCCAAAACAGGTGTATTAAAAAATAAAGCTTCCTGAATACTTAATGGATCTCCATCGGTTGCTGTTGCACGGATAAACAGATGTGATCTTTTTATTAAGGGCCAGAGTTCTTGTTGTTCCTTTAAAAACATTACGTTATTTTGAATGCCAGATTCTACTATATACTCATTACATTTATGAAAATATCCTTTATTGAAACTGGAGTCAGCTAATCCGAAAATTAAACCAATTTCAGGATAATTAATTTTCAACCGATTTATTAATTCCAGTAGTAAATCTAATCCATATAAATCTACACCATTTGTAAAAGATAAATGCCAGGCCCCGGATGATAATAATGGTCTTCTATCATTGATAAATTCATGAATCTCACTACCATAACCATTGATTATCATTAATTCGGAGTCTAAGATCGGTGGTTTAAATGGATTATAATAGTGATACATTAAGTTACCATAAATAGGCTGCATCTTTTTGATTAAAGAGCGATTAACAACGAAAATTACATTGCATTTACGAATGAATACTTTTAAACCCCAAAAAATTAACCATGCCTTGTAGGACAAAGGTTTCGAATATGTGATTTCAAAATTATGATTAATAAAGTAAAATTTGCAGCCTTTATTATTTAAGTATAGCTTTAGTAAAAGAGGAACAAGAATTTTCCAACTTGTTGTATGTACGTATATTTTTGTTTTAGTAAGGCAAAACAATTTCTTAAAATCTCCATAGGTATATTTATTCTTTTCATTAAATACTGGAATATTTTGAGATATTGAGTATCTTAAAACGTGATTTGCAACTCCACCAATTGGAGGGGGCAGAGGTCCAATAAATAACTTATCCATTAGTAATTTAAATCAATAATAGGTGTAATATACTGGAAAGATGAAATTTAGGATTAGGAAGGATTATTGATTAAATAAAATCCAGCAAGGGAGACTTTATAATTTTATACAATATAATTGTTATCGGTTTACGAAGTCTATAATTAACACTAACGAAGATCTTCATGAAGAATGCTAACAGTAAATACTTACTTTTAATAATTTTAGTAGTAGATAATTTGAGCCTATTATAATAATGCGTTAAAGGGTATTGGTTATTGTCTCCTCCTTTATAAAAACAGTAAATCAGGAGTTGAAAGTATGAATTTTCTATAATTGGAGATTTAGTGTAAATTAGTAATTCTGCATCAGTAATTCTCGATAACAAATCAATCTTAGTGCTCAAGGATTCAATTATAAATGATGGATTCGGTTTACTGCCCTGGTTGCTGTGAGTCCGATACTTGATCAATGATTTATTTATATAATATAACGGATATTTCGAGACTAATCTAAACCACATTTCGAAATCTTGGGTCACTTTTAGCCTCTCATCAAACAATCCAACATTATCAAAAGCAGTTTTAGGTATTAAAACAGTATTTCCATTAATAAAGGGCCGTTTCAGAGCGATCAATAGTTGACTGTTATAAATTTCAAAGAACGGTTGAGTTCCTTTAATTCTTATTGTTGAGGAAGAAATAACACTTGAATGCTCATCTATAATTTCATGGTCAGAGAAAAGTATAACTTCTTTATTGTCTAAGCTTGATAAATGTTGAATCTGAGATTCAATCTTGTTATCACAGTAGATATCATCATGACTTAACCAGGAAAAATAATCGCCCTTCATTTGGTGAATACCAAAGTTAAAAGCAGAGGAAATCCCGCCGTTTGGCTTCTCATAATATTTTATCGTATTTCCAAATGATCTGGCTACTTGCGCAGTATCTCCATTATCATTTGACCCATCATTAACAACAATTATTTCAATATTTTTATAAGTTTGATTAATAGCACTTTGTATTGATTCTCTTAAATAGTTTGAACCATTGTGAACTGGGATTACTATAGAAACTAATGGGTTAAACATAATTGAAAATCTAATTATTAGAAGATTTGAAGATTATAAAACATACACCTTTTTGAAAATCGTCTAATCACTTTCAATAAACTAAAAGAATTCTCAGCAAATGTGTACCTGAAGTGCTTTCCAAAAAATAGATAGATTGATCCAATAACACTTCTTTTATTATTAATTTTTAAGTGATTATCTAATTTTAAAGTTTTTTTCTCAAGTATTTTCCTAGCAAACATGAAATGAATACTTGCATGATCATTCCTTTTACAATTAGCTAATTTACGACCTGTATCAATATGCTTTTGTGCTAAAATTTGCTTTATTTCATCCGTAGAAAATTTACATCGATTCATAATAATCCTTTCCCATTTATTATATAAATAGAGTAACAAATCTGGGTCTTTTGCTGTCCATCCTACATTTGCTGATCTGTATACAGAATTATATTCCCGATAAAAATACACATGTGTTTTATAATAGTGAAATTCGACACCTGCACCCCAAAGTCGGATAATTAGGTCAAAATCATTACCCATGATAGGACAAAGAGGATCCCAACCGCCAACTTCATCCAATAAATATTTTTTATGAAGTGGTGTTCCTGTTATTAAACCAGTGATTAATAAATATGTTAATTCAACCGACCCTGTTGTTTCAGGAAAATTGTTAGGAACATTTAATGATAATGGGTTCCCCTTTTCATCAATATCTGTCTTATATCCAAATACTATTTTTTTATCGTTAAAATCGAATAATTCTGACTGCTTTACCTGAGTTTCTATTGCTTCTGGATGTAATATATCATCTGAATCAAAGAACTTAACATAAGTTCCCTGAGCAGTTTTTAAACCAACATTCTCTGCAGCGCTTTGTCCGCCATTGCGTATTGAAATTACTGTTATTTTATCGCCAAATTTTTTTATCTCATTCAGGCTATTATCATTTGAGCCATCATCAACTACTATTATTTCTATATTTCCATATGTTTGATTTACCGCACTGTTCACAGATTCGAAAATATATTTCTCCGCATTATAGCATGGGATGATAATAGAAACGAGCGGCTGTTCTTTAAGATCCATTATTTATAGGTTTTAAGGATTGTTTTTAAAAGCACTCGTAAACTATAGAATATGGATTTAGTAAAAATATTTAGAGCAATATTAAACTCTATTTTACCTGCATGCAAATTTTCTATTTTTAAAATTGCGGACTTGTATAAATCAGGGTGAATATAACTGCGTATATTTGTGTTATCAGAATTGAATGAAGCTTTATCTGATTTAAATGCTAAAAATATGTTTTGTTGATACCACCATTCAATTTTTGTGTTGCCCCAAAACTTCTCTCTAAACACATCTTTACATGAAAAACCCAAATTGTTAAATTTCTGTTGCCAGTAATCTGGCCATTGTTCATTTAAATGATTTTGTCCTCCGATTTGATTTGGGATTGCCGCAGAAAAGATAATTTTGTCACTTAGTCTGGTCAATGATTTAATAAAAATATCAGAGGAATTTTCACCTAAATGTTCGGCAACTTCAAGCGAAATTGCGAGGTCAAACTTTTTGTTAATTGTTATTTCCGATTCTAAATCCTGTCTTAATATTAAATTATCTTCAATATACAGAAGACTATTTTCAAGGTGCGGTCCATCAATACCAAAAATAGTTTTTACACCGTTTTCTCTAAAAACGTGAAGCCAAGAACCAAGCCCACAACCAACATCTATTACACTTTTGGGGTTAAATAATTCCATAATGAAAGGCACAATTTCCTTTGGAGCATTTAGATTGTGCGTCTCCCGATTATGAACATATTTTCTCATATAAAAAATTGTTTAGTTACAAAAACGAATCGTTATTTTATTTAGAAAACTTTGATCTTATTGTTTCTTTTAATTGAGAGTAACCCTTCGGTTTAAATCCTTCTACAAGAATAACAAAGGAAAACATCCCCGAAACAACTTGTAACGATAAAATTATAATTGGTTTTGCATTGACAAAGAATCCCACCAAATACATCAAAAAGCCCATGACAAAAGCAATAAGAAAAGTAGGAAAAATATCTTTAATTTGATTCAAAGTAGAATATCGTATATATCGTTTTGTATAATAGCTATTCAAAACAACGCCAAAATAATTAAAGATGATGATGCTCAGCAACATCGGTATAATTCCATAAAAGACACCAATGATTATAATCGGAATTGTTAATGATGTTTTTATTAATTCAAGGCGAAGGAATAAATCTGAACGCCCGAAAACATTAAGCAAATTTAAATTGAGTGCATTCAGCGGATAAAATATTCCAGCAATGCAAAGTAGCTGCAAATAGAGTGAAGACGGCAACCATTTTTCACCAATTAGTACTAAAATCAAAGGTTTAGCAATTGCGGCCATTCCTATCATTATTGTAAAAGAAATTAGCATTGTACTTTTCACTATGCTTTTAAATGTTTCTTGTAGTTTAGGTATATCATGTTGCAATGAAGCTAATACGGGATAACTAACTCGTTCAATTACTGAAGTCAGATTAGCTGAAGGTAAGTTGCTAAACTGTTCTGCTCTTGTGTAATAACCTAATTGAGTCGCAGTAAAATATTTTCCGATAACGAGATAATAGATATTTTGAGTAGCTCTATAGAGTAATCCGCTGAGAAGTAATTTGGAACCAAATGAGAACATTTCATGGAATGCCTTTTTGCTAAAAATCATCGAAGGACGCCACTTATTATATATCCAAAGCAAAATAAAAGTGATAAATACACTCAGTATCATTTTTATGATTAAACTCCACACCCCATATCCATAATAGGCAAAAGTAATACCCGTAATACCTGAAATTATTGTTGCAACAATAGAGATCTTAGTTTGATGCTTGAAATTAATATTCTTAACTAGTATAGTAAGTTGTATTGCTATTAATGCATAAAGAATTAAATTAATTCCTAATACTCTTAACAATAGCTTTAATACCGGTTCATTAAAATAAGTTCCAATATTTGGTGCAAAAATGTATAATATAATATAAAATAACAGACTTACTGCCAGATTAAAAAAAAAGACTGTCGAATAATCTGCTTGTGTACAATCTTGCTTTCTTAACAACGCTTGCCTGAATCCACTATCAATAAAGGATTGAGAAATCGTTATGAAAATTGTAATAATACCGATAAGCCCATAATCATTTGGAGTAAGTAAACGAGCTAGAATAATCCCAAAAACGAATTGTAACCCATAATTAGTAAAAGAATCTATAAAACTCCACAGGAAACCACTAACTGCTTTTTGTTTTAATGACATTAATAATATATTAGTGGTTTATAAATTATTGATTAAATATATTTAGGATCTGAAATAATAATACTAATAAATTTACTGTCTTTTTAACCATTTATAATAATTATACAGGCCTTCTTTTAATCCAATAGTATTCCGAAAACCAAAATCTGTTGATGCTTTTTTGACATCTGCTTTGCAATGTCTGATTTCTCCAAGCCTTTTTGCGGTATAGATTTTTTGCGTGTTGGAATTAAATACTTCGATCATCATATCAGCTAACTGATTGATAGTTACTGAACTTCCACTTCCCAAATTATAAGGTCCTTGTACGTTTTCATTTGTTGCTGCCAAGTAATTTGCTAGTGCGACATCTTCTACATTGATAAAATCCCTTGTTTGTTCACCATCATCATAAATAATAATGGGATCCCCTCTTAATATTAAATTAGCCCATATCGGGATGACATTTCCATATGAATCGTACCTTTGGTTCACTCCATAAACATTAAAATATCTGAGAGCAACTGTCTTAATATTGAAGTGTCTCCCAAACCAAAGACAATGCTTTTCGGCAGCTAATTTACTAACACCATAAGGTGAGTCTGGTTCAATAGGATGTTTTTCGTCAATTGGTTGATACATTAGTTCTCCAAAAATCGCTGCGGATGAGGAATAAACAAGTTTATTTATCTTATTTTTTTTGCAGGCGTCAAGGACATTTAATGTACCTATAATATTTATTGAACTATCAAACCAAGGGTCATTTAGCGATTTTACATTTCCAATATTAGCAGCTAGATGCAAGACAACATCTTGTTCCTTAGAAGTACTGATTAATTTTTCTTTATCAAGTATATCTCCTTCGATAAAAGACACTTTTGAAATATCTTTAATGTTTTCAAGATACCCTGTCGAAAGATTATCATAAATCGTGACATTGCATTTTTTTTCAAGTAAAAGCTTAACAACATTAGATCCAATAAATCCAGCTCCACCAGTTACAAAAAAGTTCTTCGAGTTCATATGTTTGATTGTTGGTATGTGAATTTTAAGTGATTAAGGTTTAAGATTCACTTCCCTGGAAAGGGGAGCGGCCGGGGGTGGGAATAGATGAAACAACATCGAATGAAAGATGAACCAACCAAGCATGGAAGATGAAACAGAGATGAAACAACGTCGAACCAGGGATGAATGAAATCACCGATTTCAATTTATTTTTTATGGGCGAACCAGCCATTCTGCTGTTTCTCTTGTCGATGTATTTATGGGATGTGTGGTATTTGCCTCAGGGGTAAGCATTTAGGGAATAGGGAGCGAATAGTTTCAAACCGAAATTAATCATCAAAAAGACCACGAGATTTTTTATTGCGCATTTTGTCGTTTTTATTTCAAAAGCACGCAATTTATATTATACATAATATGTAGATACACAAGTGTTAATTAACATTTAGTTTTTAGAGATAACTTTACGTTTGTAGTCTAAAATTGACAAATTCAAGAACAGGAAAAACCATATTCAGCTCCCGGTTCCCTTTATACAATTTACCACCAAATTTGAAAACACCCTTGCCCCCTCATCATTCAAATGGTTCCTGTCGACATACCAAGCAGGGCTAGTAATAAATATTTCCTGATTTGACAAATCGAAATAATTGACCTTATATTCACTACACAAATCTGAAATGATATTGTTAAAATATTTGTCATGAATGATCGAATATACGGGAGACCGGACGAATAATAATTGAATTTTTTGTTGCTTGCAAATATTAATAATTTGTGAGAGCGCATTGATTTTATTCCTGTCAGGAAATCCATATTCAACCTGAATTGTATCAACCTTTTCATTTTTCATTTTTCTGAAAACGGGAACATACCCCTTGATATCTGGTTTTCTATTCCTATTATATTCAAGGTTTCCAACTGCGATTGTTAATAACAATGAGTTATAGGGATAGACAGAAGAGAAGAGTTTGATCTTTTCCCAAGGCGATCTAAGCGCTGTTATGCTTCTGATCTCTTTGTGATCACGAGAATAAGGCAATAAAGAAGATAACCTTTCGTAGGTGTTTGCATTAAATTCAAGCTCTTCAGGATTAATATCCATGATGATCAACTTGGGTTGATAGCGTTGTATGATGGTTTTAAAAATGGCATAATTGTATAAAATAAAGTTTCCGTCCCTGCCGGTATTGTAAAAAGTGCCATTAAGACTGTCCTCAAAAATCTCCGGAACATAATGATGATTTGCCCTGGAGGACCCGAAAACAAGAATGTCGGCTTTGGTGCTGTCAATGGCATAGGTGGTCCTGAATAATAAACCGGATGACTGACGGAAGTAAAAGAACTTCAATAATCTCCCAAATCCCAGGTCACATAGAAAAATAATAAATACAATCAGGAAAAACCGTATAAGAAACCTCTTTATTTGTTGAGAGGAGGATGAGGCGGGTATCATCAATTTAGCTGCTAATATTGAAAATAAATAAACTGTCCACCGTCGAAAACTCCGATAAGCAGGATGAGCATAACCATCGAAACAATGGTGCCGATCCTGATTGCTGAGTATTTATTGTACAGGAGTGAAATCCGGGCATTAAAAAATTCCCTTTTAAGATCAAGGGTTATCAACATCAGTATTCCAAATATGGCGTATACCAGATTCCCGGGTGATTCATAAAATGGCATGCCATGGGTCAGGAAAATCTTTTTGATCACATCAAGGGCTTCGTTTAATGTATTCGATCTGAAAAAGATCCAACTGAACGATACCAGTATAAAAGTCAGGATGATTTTATACAAAATGTACGAAGGTGTGGTTTTTCGGATTTGAAAACGTTTCCTGATGTTTCTGTTCAATTTCTGCGTCCAGTTTGAATAGGTAAGATATATGCCAAATAAAAGTCCCCACACCAGGTATGTCCATCCTTCTCCATGCCATAATCCGCAAATGGCAAAGGTGATCATGATTGAAAAAAGGTAGATCCATTTTTCGGTGGCAATAAAAAGATATTGATTCTTTTTCATCCTCTTTGAGAAGAACCAGGCCAGGGGGAGAAACACGTAATCCCTGAGCCATGTGGAGAATGTAATGTGCCAGCGGTTCCAGAAATCACTTACCGATGTGGCAAAATAGGGACGTCTGAAATTTTCAGTCAGCCTGATCCCGAAAAGTTGGGCCGATCCCAACGCGATATCGGTGTATCCTGAGAAATCGGCGTAGATCTGGAAAGCAAAAAATATGGTTGCAATAATCAGTGTAGTTCCATTGTGATGTTCGCTGTTGTTATATACTGCATTTACATAAATTGCCAGCCGGTCGGCCACAACCAGCTTCTTGAAATATCCCCAAAGCATCAGCTTCAGGCCACCGGTAACAAGATCGTAATCAAAGGCATGAGTTTCACGGAGCTGGGGTAACAATTTTTGGGGGCGCTCTATTGGACCCTGCGCAATACGTGGGAAAAACAACAAGTACAATGAGAAATATCCGAAATGCCGCTCAGGCAATATGTTCTTCCTTTTAATCTCCACATGATAGCTGATCACGGTAAATACCAGGTAAGACAATCCCAATGGAATGATCATCCTGGTTACCGGGTCTACACGGTAAAACCAATCAACAAAATACAGATTAACTTTAAGGTCAGGAAAGAAGAAGTTGAAATACTTGAAAAAAGCAAGGACCAGGATGTTTATTAAAACAATGATGGTCAATCCCTGCTTCCCGTGCCCTCGATCATTGACACTGAACAACCACCTCCCGCCAAAATAGTTGCCGATCACAAGCACCCCGATCAGGGCGAAAAAAATCGGGATGAATGATAAATAATATGCCACACTCGCCAACACCAGCCAAAGCCATCTGAAACGATCCGGGAAAATGTAATACGCTGCCACGATCAGCGGGAGGAAGAACAGGTAGGAGATGGAGGTGAAAATCAAGTATTAAGTGTTAAGTTTTAAGTGTTAAGTTTTAAGTGATTAAGTTTTAAGTGTTAAGGGTAAATCAACCTCCCGAGGGGGGGCGCCAGATTAAACATAGATTAAACACTCCTTAAAGGAAGACGAAACAACCTCGCATACATGTCGCATGGAAGACGAAACAAGGCTTAGACAAAGACGAATGAAATGACAACACCGGATTTGTAAAATATTTTTTTCGGGGGACGCAACCTTTTTGCTGTTTCTCCTGTCGATAGATATATTAGGCCATTTTATGACCTGATATCATTTTCATCTTTTTCGGCAGGGGTGCAAAACGCTGCCAGAAACAGACAAATGATGACAAAAGACGACAATTTTTTTTTCGTGTATTACCTTTTGATGATCAACCCGATTAACCTTTATAATCACTTATTAAAAACTCAAAACCATGAAAACAACAAATGTCAGTCAAACGACCAATGCCGAAATCTACCGGCTGGTGAAACAACTTGAACTACGCCTGGATGAAATACAGGCAAACAGCCTGCCCTGGCTCGATGCCGCGGATGTGTGCAGGAAACTCAAAATCTCCAAACGGTCGCTCGACCGTTACCGGATGTCGGGGGCGCTTCCATACAGCAAAATCAAAAGGAAGATTTTCTATTCCGTGACCGATATTCTGCACTGCCTGGAGGACAACAGGGAACGGAAGGAGCGTATGTTATGAACTCCCGGTTAAACATGTCCGGCGTGAAATTTTCGCAAACGGTCACCGTCGCCGGCTTCATCATGGGATTCGTGACCATATGGATCCACCTCGAGATCTGCATCGCGGAGATCAACGTGGACCTGACCAACCTTAAACAGGACGTGATCATGCATAAAACCGACAACCGCAAAGACATGGAATTATTACGGAACGACAACAACGACAACACGTTGGAAATTTTGCGGAAAGTGGATGAAATTCAGATATACCTTAGAAACAAAAAGTAAGCAATGCAAACAATGCAGAGCAAATTATATGGCTTAATGAAAACACTTAAAACTTAATCACTTAAAACTTAATCACTTAAAACTTAAAAACATTTGTACAAATCAACCGATTCTGGCCAGGATCACATTTATTCACACTTTAATACTTAAAACTATGTCAACAGAACAAGAATTAACCAAAAACTACAGTGGCATTTTCGGGAACCAGGTGGTGCTTCGCAACCGCAGGGGGAAGAGCGTGATGACCATCCCGCTAAACAAGCCGAAAAAGGAGCCGACTGAAAAACAACGAAAAGTGCGCGAGAATTTCAAGCTTGCTTCACTTTACGCGCAGAACATCCTGCAGGATCCGGATATGCTGGTGGCCTATACTGCGAAGGCACGCAATGGCTTATCGGCATACATTGTCGCCATGACCGATTACCTGAGGCCGCCGGTTGTAGTTGAGATCAATACCGGCGATTACGATGGAAAACCGGGCAACAAGATTCATGTTGTGGCATTTGATTTCTTTGCTATTACCGAGGTCACCGTTCAGATCCTCGACAACAAGGGTGTCGAAATCGAAAAGGGCAACTGTGTGCAGGATCCTGTTACCGGCAACTTCGACTTCACCGCCACTGTTGTCATTGACAACCTGAAGGGCGTGGCGGTCATCGCCAAAGCGTCCGACTATCCCGGCCACACCGGCCGACTATCTGTAATCCTCTAACGAGGGTTATCTTCACCATGCAAAGGGGAGTCCGGATACGGATTCCCTTTTTTGCTTTTCCTGGCAAAGCATGCTGATAAATTTTTATGTTGCTTCAAATGTCAAACGATCAGATTTTACGCTGTGAACCTCTGTGACTACTCTGTGAACCTCTGTGTAACAATATTTTATAACACAGAGAACCACGGAGAAGACACAGAGAACCACAGAGATTATATGGGTTTGCCGCTGGTTTATAAAGGGATTCAATTGGATGTGGGATATCGCATCGATTATTGGTGAGCGACTTTATTATCGTTGAGATCAAATCGTTTTTTCCGCGCAACTCTGCGTATAACTCTGCGCAACTCTGCGAGATATTATGTTCACACAACACTTTGTGAAACCCTTGTCGATTGAAAGCCTGCTATTTTTCTTTAATCATGCTTTGGTACGCCATAGCCTCTTTACTTATCTGCTCAATCGTTTTTTCCCGCCACAAATCCTGATTCCATTTTGTGTAATCAAAAGGATCACGTATGAGTAGACTGATAAATTTCTCAACACCCAAATCACCCAGAGCCTCAAAAAGTGCTTGAAACCCTTTTCTTCTAATTTCAGTTTCGGTCAACATGGATCATGCTTCTGTTAAATTAATTATTTCAATCGGGTTACAAGCTTTAATTAATTTGCAACCGTTCATTTTTTTTAGAATTTGATCATCAGTTGTAATAAAATAGTCACAATTTGCATCGATAGCACAAGCTATATGTAAAGCATCTTTTGCTCTGACACCAAGATTTTCAATCTGTTTTGCATTATTTAGCAATGTTGAATTTTCAATGACTTGTTTGAAAGATCTGTTTTTCCAGTTCTCAATGATCGTCTGCCGATCAATAAAAGGATTCATTGAATTTTCATAGTCCAGAATATAAGACCATGCTAAAAGAAACTCTTTTTGGACTATTTTAAACTGAATATGTAATTTGGCCTCCGTTTCAATGCGTATTCGAATATGCGTTTGATCGTCAAAAGGTCTGTTAAAACAGCAGTTGTCAAGATAAAGTTTTAAAGACATTAGCTCTTTTTTTACAAATATACGAAATTCATAATGGGTTCAAGTATTTTAGGTTCAGTGGCCATTGTAAGATTTGGACAGGTTGAACTTCATGGAGTTTAATGTTATTATACTGAAAAAAATATTTCGGGGTTTATGGGTCATCGATCCTGCGTCTTTAATAATCATGACACCCCTTTCGGGGTTATTCTTGAAATTTTTCTTTCGGCATTAATCATTTTCCAACCAGCGTCACTAAGCCCGAAGGGCTGACATGATTCTAACAGGGAACGGGTAAGCAGATGCACAAACCCCGAAGGGGTGGCATTATTTTTCATGCCTGTCAAATATTAATCGAATATGGAAATGCTTCGTATAAACAGATGCTAAGATTACTTCACGCCGGCTTGCTTCATTCATAAATCAAAATTCCAAAATCGTCATTTCATTCGTCATTCGTCAATCTTGTTCATTCGTCATTCCTTGTTAAATCTTGTTCAATCGCTATACTCTTAGTTGACCAGGATGCGTTGCTTATTTACTGCCCTTAGGAAAACCTACTCAATCAGCCATTTATAGGCTGGAGTCAATTGAATTTTCAGATCGTCTTTCTCAATTACTTCTTCTTTATCCCATGTAATGATTAACAGGTTTTTACAGTTCAATTCGGCAGAGGCGCCTGTTAATGATTCTGTTTCACGCTTACAGGTTTTCGAAGTAGAGATGTCGTAGCATACTTGAATTAATTGCTTAACAATGTGTCCTTGCCTTAGCACGAAATCAACTTCTTTACCGTTTCGACTGCGATAATAGAACAATTCCAATCCGGGTTGATAATTTCGTCGCAACAATTCTATAAAAACAAGGTTTTCGAGTAGTCGTCCAAAATTAGGTGATAACTCAAACGAACGTGCCCTGATAAAACCATTGTCAATTACATACGTTTTTTTTGGTGATTTTTGCTGTGTTTTTATTTTAGTGTCGTAGCGGGTTAAACTGAAAAACAGAAATGGTTCTTCCAGATAACCCATAAATTTTTGTACAGTTGCCACACTGTTAAAATTCAAATGTGCTTTTAGTTGATTGGAAGAATATGGATTTGTGTAGTTTGCCAGTAAATAATTCGACAAATCATACAGTTGTTGCGTTTGCCTGATTTGAAATCGTTTGAGAACATCTTTAAGTAGAATGGAATCAAACAGCGAGGAGAGGTAGTTTTTTAAAATTACCGGATGTAATACTGTTTCGGGAAAGCCCCCGTCAAGCATGTAGGTGTTCAATTTGCTCAGAATGTTTCCCAATTCGGGTGGGGTAAGTTCAGTTTGGCTGGTAAAAGCAACTTTTTGAAATCGGATTACCTCGGCAAAACTGAATGGAAAAACAGAGATTTGTAAGTATCGCCCGGTGAGCGACGATGCCAACTCATGAGAAAGAAGGTTGGCATTTGAACCGGTAACAACGAGATTGACCCCTCTGCGAAACAATTTATTTACCCACAACTCCCATTTTGAAAGATTTTGTATCTCATCGAGAAGTAAGAAGTTAAATCCGCTGTATATCTCATTGAGAGATTGAATAACTGCATCCTCATCGAAATGGGTTAAAAGCAAATCATCATCAAAATTGAGATAAGCAAAATTCTGTTCTTTAAGTATTTGAAGCGCCAGAACAGATTTCCCTGCCCTACGCGGACCGGTTATAAGTTTTATAAGCGATGTAGCAAGAAAGCCGGCAATCGAATCATCATCCATGCGTTGGATGTAATTTTGATTCAGCAGCATATCCCGCTCTTCTCTTTGCTGATTTATTATACTTTTAATCATTTAATGTTATTATACTGAACAAATTTACGGTATTTTATTCAGTTTGCCGGATAAAGTGATAGAACATCAGGTGTCCGAAAATTAAACATACAACGCTGCGAACTAATCTGTGAACCGCTGTGACTACTCTGTGAACCTCTGTGTAACAATATTTTATTACACAGAGTACCACGGAGGAGGCACAGAGAACCACAGAGATCACGGGAAACAAACATATCGGGGTTTATGGGTCATCGATCCTGCGTCTTTAATAATCATGACACCCCTTTCGGGATTATTCTTGAAATTTATCTTTCGGAAATAATCATTTTTCAACCAGCGTCACTAAGCCCGAAGGGCTGACATGATTCTAACAGGGAACGGGCAAGCGGATTCACAAACCCCGAAGATCACTTTACGCCGGCTTGCTTCATTCGTAAATCAACATTCCAAAATCGTCATTTCATTCGTTATTCGTAAGTCTTGTTCATTCGTAAATTCTTTTCCTGATCGCCGGCCTGGCTTCTTCGATCGGGATCTTTCCAGCGCCAAGCGAGTTGTCCCCGGCCAGCAGGAAATCACTGGAAATGCGATTGAGTTTTTCTTGAAACGCTGGTTGGTCAACCGGGTTTTTAAGCCAAAGTTGACCGGAAAGCCATTCGACCGGGAATGTGGTCAGACGCATAAGTACATCTTCTTCATTCATAAGTTGTTTGAGGGTTGCCCGTTCGTATATTGTTCTCCAGTTAAATGAATAACTTTCAGAGAGTGTAACAATGTCAAAAACATCCTTCGCTTCATCCCTGCTCAGCATCGCGCCAAGTTTATTGGCAAGAATATTTCCGGGATTATCGAGGGGAACCTCATTACAGAATAAAACCGGCCCCCAATGTTCGCCGGTATCATTGACAAATTCCAGTTTCATCTTTACTTTATCACCAACCCAGATTCTTACAAATTCCTCCGTATCCACAGTTGATTTGGTATCTACGGGAAGATTGACGACCAGGTGTTTATAGATCAGGTTGACCGTTTTTTTAAACCCCGGGTCGCGGTTGACAAAAAAATCAAGATCATCACTGAACCGGTGGTCAAGGTAATAACGACCCAAAGCTGTACCTCCGGTGAGGTAAAAAGGGCTTAAATGGTTTTCGAGCACTTCAAGCGCTTTATCCTGAAGCAGATAAAGACTCTTGTAATCTGGAACGGATAAATTCATAACGCGTGGTCAGGGATTTGAATCTCAACGATTGTATGGTTTTATCAGTAAGCAATTGTAAAATTCTTTCCGGAGGGATTATTTTAAGAATTGTAAACCATGAAAATGATTCCAGCAACTTCCGGAACAAGGTCGCTTCGGTATAATGCCCCGCCTTTTCGCGTTTGCCTTCCAGCACCTCCAGGCATTGTTCCGGGGCAATATTGTAATCCCACATCAGGGATCGCATGAGGTCAAGGCGTTCTTCGAGCGGAGCGGGCATAAGATCAGTTGAGGATAATTGATTGGCTGCTGAAAGATCATCTTGTGCGGCATATAACCATGCCTCAGTCATTTTTTTCATAGAGTATGATCCCGTTTGTATCGATCTCTCTGTTAAAGGCGCTTTTCAAATTTATAAACTGCTGGTACATTGGCCTGGTGTGTACAATTAGGTCTAATGGATAAGCTTCGCGGATAAAAGAGAGCGCTTTAGCAATGCGGACTTTGATTTTCATTTTTTCAGAAAAACTTTGGGGAATATATCCCTCATCAGTTACGACCAACAGATCAATATCACTGTCTTTAACTGCCCGGCCGGTAGCATGAGAGCCAAATAAAATTACTTTATGAACTCCCGAACCCTCAAGGGCAAGAATGATCCTTTTTTTCATCTGCTCATCTAAAAAACCACCAGTCTTCATTTTTAATCATTCAGAGTTTATTATTTATCAAGCAGCTTCTCAGCAATAAATGCAATTCATTTACAAATATACAAAACAATATCAATCGCCGGTTTGCGGTTCAAAGGTTATAATTGTATCATTGCTTCAGGTTCTTCCGGTACCACTCCACGGCCAGTTTCAATCCTTTTTCAAAGTCATATTCCGGCTGGTATCCGAGGATCCTGGCTGCTTTTTCGATCGAGGCGAGGGAGTGGGGGATGTCGCCTTTACGGTCGGGACCGTGGGTGACGGGAACGTTCCGGATCTCCGGATCGAACGCCGACAGGTATTTTACCAGCAGGGAGGCCATCTGGTTCAGGTCATTCCGTTCCCCGGCGGCGGTGTTGAACACCTGGTTGATGGCTTCGGGGTTGGTGGTGGTTGCAGCGAGGTGGTTCATCCTGATCACGTTATCAATGTAGGTGAAGTCGCGGGAATGGGTACCGTCGCCGTGTATTTCGGGCGGCCGGTGCGCCATCAGCAGCATGGTGAATTTCGGGATCACCGCGGCATAGGCGCCGTTGGGATCCTGCCGGCGGCCGAAAACGTTGAAGTAGCGCAGCCCGATGGTCTCCAGTCCGTAGTTCAGGGCGAAAACGTGGGCATACAACTCATTCACATACTTTGTCACGGCATAGGGTGAAAGGGGTTTACCGATGATCTCTTCCACCTTGGGAAGGGTTTCGGAATCGCCGTAGGTGGAGGAGCTTGCGGCATAAACGAATCGCTTGACTTTTGCATCACGGGAGGCCACCAGCATATTCAGGAATCCGCCGATATTCACCGCATTGGTGGTTGCCGGATCGTTTATGGAACGGGGAACCGAACCCAGCGCAGCCTGTTGCAGGATGATGTCCATGCCTTCAGCGGCTTTCCGGCAATCATCGGGGTTCCGTATATCTCCGGTGATGAGCCTGAACCTTTTGTGATCGATGAATTCGCTGATGTTCTCCAACCTGCCGGTCGAAAAGTTGTCGAGACAAACCACTTCGTTGTCATGCTTCAGCAGGTCTTCACAAAGGTTCGACCCGATGAAGCCTGCGCCGCCGGTGATCAGTACGCGTGAATTTTTTATTTCAGGAGGAGGAGGCAAGTTTTAAGTTTTAAGTGATTAAGTTTTAAGTTTTAAGTGATTAAGTTTTAAGTTTTAAGTGATTAAGTTTTAAGTGATTAAGTTTTAAGTTTTAAGTGATTAAGTTTTAAGTGATTAAGTTTTAAGTTTTAAGTGATTAAGTTTTAAGTGAGTTTATGGGATGGGGTTATCCGGGAAAATGAAGTTGTTAGATTGATTCATCGCTTAATACTTTTAATTAACCCTTGGAGCATGGAGGAAATTTCTTTAGTTTCGGTTATTATTGGTCGGGTGATTGCCGGAGTGAGCAATTCTATCTTTTCGGCAATATATAATTGGGTGCGTAATTCGGCTGCTGATCCTTTTGCAATATGCATGAAGTGAGTAAATTCTTTTACTGAGTTACGTTCAGCGCCTTCAGCAATATTTGACGCGACCGAAACAGCCGCCCTGGTCATCTGGTCTTTTAAACCATAATCTCTGCAGTCTTTCAAGGCAAAATATATCTCAACAGCCAATTTACACGCCCTTTTCCAAACCTCCAACTCCTCAAACGACCTATACATCCCCCTTAAAACTTAAAACTTAAAACTTAAAACTTAAAACTTATCCTGCTATCAGTTTATCAGGTATATCGGCTAAATGCTTCGCCCTTTCGGTCACAGCCCGAGGGTGACTTATCCGGGGTATGGGTTATAATCCCAAAAGAAAATATGAGTAGCAAATATACTCAATAATCAGCGTAAAGGTGATGCGTTGATAAAATAATGAAAACAATGCAAACAATGCAGACAATGAAGGCAATGCAAACAATGTGGGGTGGGTGTAATATATTGGCTCAATGAAGAAAAAAAATGTATTTTTGTCCTGTTCAATTCGGTGGCTCCATGAAAAAATCACTTGCGCCGGGCATTAAGCCTGCGCTGGTCTTTATTTTATTTACTGTTCTGTTTTCTTCCTGCGTACCGCAGAAAAAAATAAAATATCTTCAGAAGCAACAGGAGAAAGATACGGCGTTTTTTCATGCCAACAGGCACAATTCCGATTACAGAATACAGGTCAGGGACAACCTCTATATCCGTGTTTTTGCCCTGGATCAGAAGGCCTTCTTCTTTTTCAACAAGCAATCCGGAACGAGCTCCTACAACGATTTTGTCAGCGACGCCTCGATATACCTGAACAGCTACAGCGTGGGCGATGACGGCAACATTGATTTTCCGATCGTCGGCAAAATATATGTCAGGGATCAGACTGTTGATCAGATCAAAGAGATTTTACAGGAGAAGATCGGCGAGTACCTGAAAGAGACTACCGTGGTTGTGAAAACGGTCAACTTCAGGATAACCCTGTTGGGAGAGGTAATACGGCCGGGGGCATTCACGATTTACAAGGACGACATGAACATCTTTGAAGCGATATCACTGGGGGGAGATATGACGGAGTTTGCAAACCGGGGCAGGGTGGCGCTGATCCGCCAGGTCAAGGGTGGTTCACAGGTTCATTATCTGGATCTGACCAGCGAAAAGATCCTCGGTTCCGAATTTTATTACCTCCAGCCGAACGACATTGTTTATGTTTCCCCGCTGGGTTACAAGCGCTGGGGACTGGGATCCACCTTCCCGTGGGCCATCGTGCTATCGTCGGTGACCACAGCGCTTTTGCTGATCAATTATTTTAAACCATAACAGTTTGCATGAACGAGCATCTCAGGGATTTCGACCATCCGCAGGAACCGACCTTCAATTATGAGGAATTTTTATACAAATGCTACCACTACTGGTATCTTTTCGCGATCACCATTGTCGCGGCGCTGCTGCTCAGTTTCTTTTTCAACAAATATGCCAGGCCGGTGTATGAAGTAAGGTCGACCGTACTCATTAAGGATTATAAGGAAAACAAGATCAACCCGCAGGACATGCTCGGGATCGGCATGTTCAACAACATGCAGGACCTGCAGAATGAAATAGAACGCTTCTCATCATACAAGCTGGTGAATCGTACCATTCAGAAATCGGGGTACGAGGTTACCTATTTCAGCAAGGACAAATTTTTATACCGGGAGTTCTACCGGCAGAACCCGGTGGATGCATTCAAGCGTTTTTATAACGGGAACCCGTTTTATACCTCGACGGAGTTGTTTAACGAAGCGCCTTTCAAGGTGATCATGGACACCACTTATCCGCAGCCGGTGAACATGAAGTTCAACCTCACCATCATATCTCCGACCCAGTACACCCTTGAGGCGGATGCAGAGGATGTTTTGTTTTACGATTTTGCCGCGAAGGCCTTTGTAAATAACCGCACCGATCATGTCAGTTTAAGCGCAACATACTCGTTTAACCAGGTTGTGCAGCAGAACAGTTTCAGGTTCAAGGTGGCGCTGACCGGCAATTTCGATGAGGAGCGGGATTACCAAAAATCTTTTGTCTTCATATTCCGCGATTATGGCGGACTGACGGATGAATTCAGGTCGTACACGGTGGCGCCCGTCAAAAAGGACGCATCGGTAGTCGAGGTGAAAATGAAGAGTACCCATGCCGGCAAAACGATCGATTTTATCAACCGGCTCACCAGTGAATATATTACAAGCGGCCTCGAGCGGAAGAACATCGTTGCCACTCTTACCATCGATTTCATTGACCAGGAGCTCACGGGAATTACCGATTCACTGAACATGTCGGAACGCGGCCTCATGAATTTCAGGGCAAGCAGGAAGGTGATGAACCTGAACGCCCAGTCGCAGCAGGTGTTTGACAAAATGATGCAGTTGCAGGACGAGAAAGCCATCCTGATGGTGAAGAACAGCTACCTGAAAAACATGAAAAAATATATCGAGAGCAACCAGAAACTCGATGAAATGATCGTTCCCGCTTCCATCGGGGTTGATAACTATACGCTGAACGGTCTCACCGCCCAGTTGACCGAACTTTACATGAAGCGATCGGAAAGCTCCCTGTATTCGAAGGAGAAGAGTCCGAACATGGTGGCGCTCGACAATCAGATCGAGACCACCAAGAAGGCGCTCTATGAAAACACATGCAACGCCTTGAATTCGAACGAGACCATGCTGAATGAAGTGGGGAAGAGGATGGTGGAGATCACGACCCTGATCGACAAACTTCCTGAAACCCAGCGGGTGTTGTTCGGGATCGAACGCAAATTCAAGTTGATCGATGCCTCCTATACTTATCTTTTGCAGAAGCGGTCTGAAGCGCTGATCACCCGTGCGGCCAACACCCCCGACAACGAGATCATCGACAGGGCGCCCAACGCGGGGGTCAAGCGTGTTTTCCCCAACAAGAACCAGAATTATCTCATTGCCCTGATCCTGGGGATCATGATCCCCATCCTGTACATCTTCGGGAGGGACTATTTCAATAAAACGATTCAAACCCGCGAGGATATTGAAAAGATCACGAAAGTGCCCTTCCTGGGCAATCTGCTTCACAGCCGGAAGGGGAGCAGGGTGGTGATCGATTCGCCAAACTCAACCAGTACGGAGGCTTTCCGGACGGTTCGCACCAACATCAATTACCTGTTGCAGCGAAAGGACCAGCAAACGATCCTGATCACCTCCGACATGGTGGGAGCGGGTAAGACCTACGTTTCGGTGAATCTGGCCTCCATTTTCGCCCTTTACGGCAAAAAGACCCTCCTCATGGGATTTGACCTCCGCAAACCCAAGATTTTCGAAGATTTCAAGCTCACCAACCAGGTCGGGATCAGTTCATACCTGATCAACAAGAACAGCCTCGGGGAAGCGATCCAGTTTTCGGGCGTCGAAAATCTCGACATCATCATGGCCGGACCGGTTCCGCCAAACCCGGCAGAACTTATCGCTTCTGAACAATGCGCGGAGCTGTTCACCAGGTTGAAGGAGATCTATGAGTACATCATTATTGACACCCCTCCGGTGGCGCTGGTCACCGATGCCATTCTGCTGATGAAACATTCCGACGCCAACCTCTTTGTGGTGCGGCAGGGAGTTACCCACAAGAAGATCTTCGCCTCGGTGATCCGTGATGTGGAGGCGCACAATACGCCGCATTTAGCTGTTGTTTTGAATGATTTTGACCTGGAGCAGGGATCGTACGGTTACGGTTACGGTACCGGTTACGGGTATGGCTACGGGTATGGCTACGGTTACGGATACGGGTATTATTCTGATGATAAGGAGAAGGCGGAGAAGAAGACCCTGGTAAAAAGGATTTTTTCAAAGACAAAGAAGCGTTGGAAACGGACGAAGGCGTAAATCGTTTTTTCCCTTCATGCTCCCGGCTCCCCCGGTATGATGATCCATGCGATGATATAAGCGAGCAGGCCAATGCCCCCCACTAAAAATGAAACGGCCCAAAGCACGCGGATGAGTACCGGGTCGATGGTGAAGAATTTGCCCAGGCCCCCGCAAACGCCTCCCAAAACGCGATCTGTTTGTGAACGGAATAGTCTTTTTGGTTCCATGCTACTTAGCCGCCCTCTTTTCGTCGGCGATCTTTTTCAACACCTCTTCCTGCAGCAATTTTGGCAGTGGGGTATATTTGAAGAACTCCATGGAATAGTTGGCGCGTCCGCTTGAGATGTTGCGCAGTTGGGTTGCATAGCCAAACATCTCCATCAGGGGCACAAAGGCATTGACTTTTTGGGAACCTTTACGGTAACGGCGCATGGCTTCAATTTTTCCGCGGCGGCGGTTGAGATTGCCCACCACATCGCCGATATATTCATCGGGGGTGTTGACCTCCACCTTCATCATGGGTTCGAGCAGCACAGGGTCTGCTTTCATGAATCCCTGTTTAAACCCGATGGAGGCACAGGTCTGGAAGGCCATATCGGAGCTGTCGACCGGGTGGAAGCTGCCGTCGAGCAGCACCACTTTCACATCTACGACCGGATACCCGGCCATCACGCCGCGCTCAATGGTTTTCATAATACCTTTGTTCACCGATGGGATGTATTCGGCCGGGATGTTGCCACCCTTGATCTTTTCGATGAATTCATAACCGTTTCCTTCGTTGGGTTCCATGCGCATCACAATATGGGCAAACTGTCCCTTGCCGCCTGTTTGCTTGGAGTGTTTGTAGTTCGACTCCACTTCGCTGGTGATCGTTTCACGGAAAGCTACAGCGGGTTCTCCCACGATGGCTTCGATCTTGAATTCAGTCCTTATGCGGTCCACGATGATCTCAAGGTGCAATTCTCCCATGCCGGAAATGATCGTCTCCTCGGTTTCATCGTCAAAACGGACGTTGAACGAGGGGTCTTCCATGGCCAGTTTATGGAGCGCTTCGCCCAGTTTCGACTGGTCGGCACGTTTCGCCGGGTTGATCTTGAGCTCAATGACGCTGGGCGGAACATGAATGTTCTCAAGCAGCAGGCGATGTTCGTCGCTGCACAGGGTGTCGCCGGTTTTGGTTATTTTCATGCCGATGAGGGCAACGATATCGCCGGGACCTGCCTCCGTGATCTCCTCGCGGTCTTTGGCATGTATCCTGAAAATGCGGCCAACCCGCTCATGCTTTCCCTTGGTGGAATTATAGACCTGCATTCCGCTTTTCAGTGTGCCTGAAAAGATCCGTGTGAAGGTTTGCTGGCCGACGAAAGGGTCGTGGATCAATTTGAAGGCCAGGGCTGAAAATGGTTCTTTTGGTGAAGGATGGCATGTATGGACCTTTTCCGGATCGTCAAGGTCGGAACCGGTTACTGCGCCAACATCTACAGGAGAGGGAAGGTAGTCAACCACCGAATCTAGCAGCATCTGAACACCTTTGTTTTTGTAGGCAGCGCCGCAGAATACCGGTGTGATGAGCAGTTTTAAGGTGGATTCACGCAGCGCCTTTTTAATCAGTTCGGATGAGACCTCCTTGTCCTCCATGAACAACTCCATGATCTGGTCGTTGAATTCTGCCAGTTTTTCAACAGCCCAGGCACGCGCTTCTTCGGTTTTCTGCTTGTATTCGTCAGGAATCCCGGTTTCAATTTGCTCCATCTCCTTGAAGATGTATGCCTTACGGTGAATGATATCAATAATCCCCTTAAAATTTTCTTCGGCCCCCATGGGAAGGTGAAATGGTACGGCATTGGCATCGAGGTATTTGTTCATCTGGGCAACCACGGCTGCGAAGTCGGCGCCGGTGCGGTCCATCTTGTTGATGAAGGCAAAACGGGGTACCCGGTAGCGATCGGCCTGATTCCACACTGTTTCACTTTGGGGCTCAACACCGCCAACAGCGCAGAATACCGCCACCATGCCATCGATCACGCGCAACGAACGCTCAACTTCGATGGTGAAATCAACGTGACCGGGGGTGTCGATAAGGTTTATCTGGTGGCCTTTCCATACACAGGTGATTGCCGCGGATGCGATGGTAATCCCGCGTTCCTGTTCCTGCTTCATGAAGTCCATGGTGGCCTGCCCGTCGTGTACTTCACCCATCTTGCGGCTGGTGCCGGAAAAAAACAGGATACGTTCGGTAACAGTGGTCTTTCCGGCATCGATATGTGCCGCTATTCCTATATTTCTGAGGTTGTTTAATGACATAATCTTAGGTTTTTTTAAGGGGGTGCAAAGGTACGAAAGTTTTTTGAGATACAATTTATGGTGGGGGGATTATTTAGTTTGGCGACTGGGTGACAGGGTGACAGGGTGACAGGGGGACAGGGGGACAGGGGGACAGGGGGATTAACGAAATCATAATTGTTGGAGTAATTAAAAGACATAAGTCGATTTTTTTTTGTTACTTTGTTACCCTGTCACCCTGTTACCCTGTCACCGTATCACCGTATCACCGTATCACCGAAAATTATGTTCTTTCGATTCAAAACCCGCGAAGTAACGACGTTCATAATGATATCACTGTGTATCTACGTTGTATTCATTATGGGCTTTGCCTGGATCTATTATAAAACGGGCAGCATTGAAATGACGCCATACGCTACGCCATACAGCCATACACGATCAGCGTACGAACTGCATAAGATCAATTTCGAAAAGTCGATCTATTTCAGCATTGTTTCGTTCCATACCATCGGGTTCGGCGACATTCACCCGATAACCCAGATTGGCAGGCAGATCGTGATGATCCAGTCGACCATCTCCCTGTTTTTTACCGCCATATTTTCAGGATTCCTTGTCTATTTCGTCATAAAGCGGCCGCGGGATGTTTTTACAACGAACAGAGTCTACATCCGCCACCGCAATGATCATTATGTCCTTTCGTTGCGGGTGGGTAACAAAGGGCGCGACATCATTGACCTGAAGAGCAAGTTTGAGGCCTGGACGATTGAGCATAATACACGGATAAGGATATTCCGCCTCGAAGAGGAGTTGCCTGATCTTGAAAAAATACTATACTATGACCTGGACCTCGACGATCACGAGCTTGCACCGCTGCGTCATGCACTGGTGGATGCTCTGAAAAAAGAAACCTTGCTGCATATGAAGTTTTCATTCATCGGAAACGACATCAAGACCGGCGAACAAGTAGCCTATGCCAAATATTATGATTCAGGTCATCTGAGCTTTGGGAAAATGTTCCTCAATGTCTATTCCTGGGATCCGAACGGCAGACGGAAAAACTTCCATTGGGGCAATTTTGAACGGATTGAACCGATGGAGCCGAAATTAGTTGAGGGGTTTTACAGGTGACAGGGTGACAGGGTAACAGGGTGACAGGGTAACAGGGTAACGTGTTACCTATTCAGAACCGTTTCACGTACCCGTGGCAGTAGGGTGTTGTTCCTTTGTGGTTATAATAATCCTGGTGGTAGTCTTCGGCTTTCCAGAATTTTTTTGCAGGAATCAGTTCCGTTACGACCTGAAAATCATTTTCTTTAAGCTGGTCTATCAGTTTTTGTGCGGTTGCTTTCTGCTCCTCATTCCGGAAGAAAACGGCCGAACGATACTGCTCGCCCCAATCGGGGCCCTGGTGGTTCCATTGGGTAGGATCGTGGGTCTCGAAGAACATCCTGGCCACCTCCTCAAATGAGGTCTGACCCGGATTAAAAACCACTTCTATGGCCTCATAATGACCGGTAGTCCCTGCACAAACCTGTTCGTAGGTGGGGTTGTCGGACTTCCCCCCGGTGTATCCCACCGAAGTCGAAATCACACCGTTGATCTTTTTCATGTAATACTCCACGCCCCAGAAACATCCGCCGGCGAAGATGGCCGTATCGGTCATGGCCGATTGACCCGCCGGAAGGAAATCGAGGGAGACAGAGTTCACGCAATGGCGTGTATTTTTCCCCGTATAGCCTTCACCCAGAAAAACATGTCCGAGATGGGCATCACAATTTACACATACGATCTCGGTGCGCATGCCGTCGGCATCGGTGATTCTTTTAACTGCTCCCTGAATTTCGTCATCAAAGGAGGGCCATCCGCAATGGGCATCGAATTTATCCGTTGAACGATACAAAGGGGCGCCACATCTTTTACACAAATAGGTGCCTGTTTCATTGAATTTCTCGTATTTCCCGGAATATGGGGCTTCTGTCCCTTTATAAACGATCACCCGTTGTTCTTCGGGCGTGAGTTGTTTGAATTTCATACTTTGCCGGGTTTTACCATAAGGTTGATTCTGCGTACATCCTGAAACCGCAGAAAACAAAAACGCGAGGATAAAAATAGAATATTTTAACGACATACGGAAACGAATTTAGACTTAATAAAAACGTGAGAATCCGGTGTTTATTGTTAGATGGGAGAACGTGACACGTGACCCTGTCCCCTGAAAAAATAATATCGTAATTTTGCATCTTGCATCTTGCATCTTGCATCTTACATCTTACATCTTACATCTTACATTTTACATTTTACATCTTGCATCTTACATTTTACATTTAGCATTTAACTTTTAACTTATGAAGAAAATCCTCGGAATGGGCAACGCCCTGGTTGACATTATGATCCCGGTTGAAAACGACAACATCCTTGAACTTTTGTCGTTGCCCAAGGGGAGTATGCAACTGGTTGACATTGAGCGAAGCAACACCGTGCTTTCAGCTTTGAAAGATTATCAGAAAAGCCATTCGGCAGGCGGATCTGCCGCCAACACCATTCACGCTTTAGCCATGCTGGGAGCTCAAGCCGGTTATATTGGTGTGGTTGGGGAGGATGAACTGGGTGGGTTTTTCGTTCGTGATCTTATCCAGGCGGGGGTTGACCCTCACCTGATCCACAGTCAACAGGAGACGGGACGGGCTGTCGCTTTGGTAACACCTGATTCGGAACGGACGTTCGCAACTTTTCTCGGGGCAGCTATTGAATTGGCTGCAGAGCATCTGGAATCATCAATTTCGGATGATGAATTGCAAAATGCAGATAGCAAAGGGCAAAATGCAAAATTAAACCTGTTCAGCGGGTATGCATATTTTCATATTGAGGGATACCTGGTGCAGAACCATGCACTGATCCTTCGGGCTGTTGAAATGGCTAAGGAGCATGGACTTATCGTCTCCATCGACATGGCCAGCTACAATGTGGTGGAGGCCAACAGGGATTTCCTGTTATCGGTCATCACGAAATATGTAGATATCGTTTTTGCCAATGAGGATGAGGCCAGGGCGCTCACCGGACTGGAACCTGAATCGGCATTGCACGAATTGAGCAAACGGACCAAAATAGCGGTCGTAAAAACCGGGAGCAGCGGTTCGCTGGTGAAATCGGGAGAGGAGCAGCATGCCATAGGTGTGATCAAGGTTGAGCCCATCGACACCACGGGTGCGGGCGACCTTTACGCGGCGGGATTTCTGTATGGACTTTCCGGAGGAATGCCTCTACAGAAATGCGGCGAACTGGGCGCTTTGTTAGCCGGCAACGTCATTGAATTCATGGGGTCAAAAATGCCGTCCGACCGGTGGGAAAAGATCAGGAAACAGGTGAAAAGCATTTGAGAGGATGGCTTTGTTATTTCCATAAAAATTTCTAATTTTGTCGTCCTTTCACGAAACTAATAATTTTCAGTCACTTATATAATCACTTAGCTGCCATGAAGGTATATCAAACCAACGAAATCCGTAACATCGCGCTTATCGGGGGCGCCAAATCAGGGAAAACGACTTTAGCCGAAGCTATGCTGTTTGAAGGAGGTGTAATAAGCCGCAGGGGATCAGTGGAAGACAAGAACACGGTATCCGACTATCGTCCTATTGAACTGGAGCGCCAGAACTCTGTTTCGGCAACGATACTTTATACCTTGCATGACAATATGAAGGTCAATATCATCGACACACCCGGTTTTGACGATTTTTGCGGCGAGGTGATCTCGGCGCTTCGTGTAGCCGACACGGCGGTGATGGCGGTGAACGGGCAGAATGGCGTTGAAGTGGGTACGGAGATCACCTGGAGGTATGCTTCACGTGCCAACACGCCGGTGATGTTCGTGATGAACCATCTTGATCAGGAGAATGCAAACTTCGAGGAGACCCTTCGTCAGATGAAGGCGCAGTTCGGAAACAATGTTGTTTTAATGCAATATCCGGTGAATGCAGGTTCGGGATTCAACACCCTCATTGACCTGCTGAAGATGAAGCAGTTAAAATACCCATCCGGTGGCGGAAAACCTGAAATCACCGATATCCCCGCCGGAGAAAAAGATAAGGCCGAAGAGATGTATGCCGCCCTGATGGAGGAGCTGGCCTCAAAAGATGAAGCTTTGATGGAGATTTTCTTCGACAAAGGAGCCCTTACCGAAGAACAGATGCTTCAGGCACTGAAAACAGGGTTGATCAACCGTACCATATTCCCGGTGCTGTGCACCTGTGCCAGGCAGAATATGGGTGTTGAACGTCTTCTTGAATTCATCACCGGCAGTGTTCCCGCACCGAACGAAATGCCAGGCGTTAAAACAAGGGATGGCAAACTCATGACGTGTAAAACGACCGATCCCGCTTCAGCTTTTATATTCAAAACTTCCATTGAGCAGCATCTCGGGGAGATCTCCTATTTCAAGGTTTACGCGGGCGGGATCACTGAAGCCATGGATATGGTCAATCCGGTTCGTCAGTCGAAAGAACGCCTGTCGCAGCTTTTCGTGATCAATGGGAAGAACCGTGAAAAGGTCGAAAAAATGGTCGCCGGAGATATCGGCGCCACCATCAAACTGAAAAATTCTTTTACCAACAATACGTTGAATTCCCTGAAAAACCCTGACGATGTAATCGAACCGATCACTTATCCTGATCCCAAGTTCAGGGCGGCTGTGCGGGCAAAGAGTACTACTGATGATGAGAAGATCAACGGGATTCTGAACGAATTGGCCAAGATGGATCCGACACTGATCATGGGATATTCGCGCGAGCTGAAACAGATGATCCTGCAGGGGCAGGGAGAACTTCACCTTAACCTGGCCAAATGGCACGTGGAGAACCTCGAAAAGATCCCCATGGAGTTTTACGCCCCCCGGATTCCCTACCGTGAAACCATCACCAAATCGGCAAAAGCCACCTATCGTCATAAAAAGCAATCGGGAGGTTCGGGCCAGTTTGGCGAGGTGCACATGATGATCCAGCCCTATCGTGAAGGGATGGCCGATCAATCCGAATTCCCGATCCGCGGCCGCGATGTGATCGACCTCGAATGGGGTGGAAAACTGCAGATGAACACCTGCATTGTGGGCGGCGCCATTGATGCGCGTTTCCTGCCGGCCATCCTGAAAGGGGTGATGGAAAAGATGGAAGAGGGACCTTTGACCGGTTCTTATGCCCGCGACATCGTTTTTAACGTTTATGACGGCAAGATGCATCCCGTTGACTCCAATGAAATCTCGTTCAAGCTGGCCGGACGGAATGCTTTCCGCGAAGCTTTTAAGAACGCCGGCCCGAAAATCCTGGAACCGATCTATGACGTTGAGGTGATCGTTCCCGAAGACAAAATGGGTGAAGTCATGACCGACCTGCAGGGTCGCCGTGCCGTGATCATGGGCATGGACAGTGAAGGCAGTTACCAGAAGATCATGGCCAAAGTACCCCTGGCGGAGATGAACCGTTATTCTACGGCGCTGAGTTCCATCACCAGCGGACGTGCAACCTATAACATGAAATATGCCGAATATGCCCAGGTTCCGGGCGATATCCAGGACAAGTTGCTTAAGGCTTACGAAGATCAGGAAAAGGAAGAAGAATAGTAGCTTTGCCGAATATGGCCACTGCCCTTTACGCGGGCCATGTTGCCGACCGTTACAACCGGAAACGCATCATAGTTTGGTTTACATTGCTCTTTCTGGTGGGTACTACGCTGCTTTTTCTGTTTTCGGTCAGGTCGCTGGGGATCATTGCTGTTTTTGGCGTGTTTCCTATCTATCTCGTGGTGATGATCTCGGGAGTTTCGCGGGCGTTTCTCTATCCCTCCATCATTGCGCTGATGTCGCAGCTTATTCCCAGGCACCTCTATACCAATGCATCAACCTGGAACAGCACCATGTGGCATGTGGCCGCCATCTCGGGTCCGGCGCCCGGTGGATTGATCTATGGTTTTTTCGGTGTTCGCATCGCTTATATGAGCGTACTCTTTTTTTTACTATGTGCATTGGTCTTGCTTGCAATTGTAAAAAATCGTCCGGTCCCGGCCTTTGTGGCAGGGGAGACCCTGCTTCAACGCATGTCGTCAGTGTCATCATCCGGGCCACCGCCATGCAACTGCTTACTCCCGACGAAATGCGCGGCCGAGTGGCCTCGGTCAATGCTATTTTCATAGGCTCGTCAAATGAGATCGGCTCTTTTGAGTCGGGTGTTGCGGCAAAGTTGATGGGATTGATCCCTTCCGTAATATTCGGAGGTATCATGACACTGGGGATCGTGGGATTTACCAGCCGTTTTGCACCTAAACTGCGCAGGTTGAACCTCAGGGAAATCGAGTTGGGAAATGGGCCCGTCTAATCAGAGAATTTTATGTCCTTGACATTGAGCTGGAGGTTCACTGAACCATTCCATTCGTTTTCCTCAATGTGATAGCAGATGTTGAACGGAATCTGTTTTTCGATCAGGCCGTACTGTTCGCCCTGCTGAAAAGCGATGGCTGAAAACGGCCCGCCTGCAACATCGGGGTGGACCACGGAGAGTTTCAGGTGATTTTTGCCCACAATCCTTGATCCGCCGGCATCCATGACTCCTTTGGTCATGAACAACGGCGCCATGTTTCCCGGGCCAAAGGGGGCAAATTGTTTCAGAACACTGTTAAACCGTGAATTGATGATGTTCAGCGGAAGCGCGGCATCAATCTCCAGAACCGGAAACAGTTCGATTCCCTGCAACCGTTCCTGAACCGTAGCCTCGAACCGGGCGCTGAATGCTTCAAGATTTTCAGGTTTAAGCGAGAGCCCGGCGGCAAATTTATGGCCGCCAAAGTGTTCGAGCAGGTCGCTGCAGGTATCCACCGCTTCATAGATGTCAAAATCCCTGACACTGCGCGCCGATCCGGTAATCAGACCGTTTGACAGTGTAAGCACGACCGTTGGGCGGTAGTAAGTTTCGGTGAGTCGTGATGCCACGATGCCGATCACCCCCTTGTGCCAGTCGGGGTGATAGACCACAGTCGATCTTGCCGACAATAAGCGGTCACTGGCGCCAATCATTCCGATGGCCTGCTGGGTGGCAAGGGTATCCAGCGTTTTCCGTTCCGTGTTGTGTGCATTGATCTGGACTGCCACACGTTTGGCGTCTTCCAGGTCTTTGGTAATGAGCAGCCTGACTGAATTTTTTCCGCTTTCGATCCGGCCGGCGGCATTGATCCGCGGCCCGATCATAAATACGAGGTCTGTGATGGTCAGTTCACGGATGAAAACGCACCCGCCCATTCCATCATCATTTTTCATCATGGCCGAATAACGGAGCAACGCTTCCAATCCCGGTCGCGGACGGGTGTTGATCAGTTTTAGCCCGAAATAGGCCAGTATCCGGTTCTCACCTGTAATGTCAACAATATCGGAGGCGATGCTGATCGCAACCAGGTCGAGGTATTGATTGAGATTTGCAAATGGCAGGTTATTCTTTTGCGTATATGCCTGGATCAGTTTGAAACCGATGCCGCAACCCGACAATTCCTTATACGGATATGGACAGTCGCTTCGTTTGGGGTCAAGTACAGCCACTGCAGCAGGAATTTCAGCACCCGGCCGGTGATGGTCGCAAATTATGAAATCAATGCCCCTGGATGAAGCATATTCAATTTTTTTAACAGCTTTAATGCCGCAATCGAGGGCGATGATCAGTTTGACATTGGTTTCGGCGGCAAAATCAATCCCCTTCAGCGAGATACCATACCCTTCGTCGTAACGGTCGGGGATGTAAAAGTCGATCTCCTTGTGAAAACTGTCCAGAAAGGTATATACCAGTGATACTGCCGAGGTTCCGTCAACATCATAATCGCCGTAAACAAGTATTTTTTCCCTGTTTTCAATGGCGCTGGTAATCCGTTCGATCGCTTTGTCCATGTCCTTCATCAGGAATGGATCAAAAAGATCATCAAGCTTTGGCCTGAAAAAAGTCTTTGCCTCCCCGAAGGTGGAGATCCCGCGCTGTACCAACAGGTTGGCCAGAGCCGGATCAATACCCAGCTCCTTCGACAATTCCTTGCTTTTTTCGGGATTACCCGGTGGTTTCAGCACCCAACACTTATCCATATTGCGATATCTTAATCGCTAAATTACAATTTTTTCCCGAGCAAAACTTCTTTTTTCCTAAAACTCCGCATTCTTCGGTGTTCTTGGAAAGGGGATCACATCACGGATGTTCGACATCCCGGTCACAAAAAGGATTAGCCGTTCAAAACCAAGTCCGAACCCGGCATGCGGCGCGGTGCCGAATTTCCGGGTTTCAAGGTACCACCACATATCCTTCTCCGGGATATTCATCTCATGAATCCGCTTGAGCAAGGCATCCAGGTTCTCTTCACGCTGGCTTCCGCCGATGATCTCGCCGATCTTCGGGAAAAGTACATCCATGGCACGAACCGTTCTGCCGTCTTCGTTCATCTTCATGTAAAATGCCTTGATATCCTTCGGATAACCGGTGAGGATGACCGGCTTGCCAAAATGTTTCTCCACCAGGTAGCGTTCATGTTCAGCCTGGAGGTCAGTTCCCCAGCTCACCGGAAATTCCCAGGTCTGTCCTGAAGCCATGAGGATATCGACGGCTTCGGTATAGGTAAGCCGTTCGAATTTTGTGCTGATGACCTGTTTTAACCGGTCAAGCAGTTCATTGTCATACATCTTATTCAGAAACTCCAGGTCATCGTAGCAATGATCGAGGGCATACTGCATGAGGTATTTTAAAAAGTCCTCCGCGAGGTCCATGTTGTCGTTGATGTCGTAAAAGGCCATCTCGGGTTCGATCATCCAGAACTCGGCCAGGTGGCGGGGGGTATTTGAGTTTTCAGCCCTGAATGTGGGGCCAAAAGTATAGACCAGCGACAGCGCCAGTGCGCCAAGTTCACCCTCAAGCTGACCACTCACTGTGAGTTTGGTCTCTTTTCCGAAAAAATCCTGACTGTAGTCAACATGGCCGTCGGGCATGAGGGGTGGATTTTTGTCATCCAGGGTCGTTACGCGGAACATCGCTCCCGCACCCTCGGCATCAGAACCGGTGATGATCGGCGCATGGATATAATAAAATCCGTTGTCGTTGTAATATTTATGAATGGCAAAGGCCATGGCGTGCCGGATGCGCAATACGGCGCCAAAAGTGTTGGTACGAGGCCTCAGATGGGCGATCTCGCGAAGGAATTCGAGCGAGTGACCCTTCTTTTGCAGCGGGTAGGTCTCCGGGTCGGCCGTTCCATATACCTCGATATTCCTGGCCTGGATCTCAACGCTCTGACCTTCGCCCATCGATGCGACCAGGATGCCCGTCACTGCGATGCAACTACCTGTGGTAATGAGTTTTAATACATCCTCGGGAAAATTGGCCACCTCGGCAACAACCTGGATATGGTGGATCACCGAGCCATCGTTGAGGGCAATGAAGTTGATGTTCTTATTCCCCCTTTTTGTCCGCACCCAGCCCTTGACCAGCACTTCACTCCCGTATTCCTTCGATTGCAGCAGATCGACGATTTTATTTCTTCGTAAATGTTCCATTTTAAAAATTATTGAACGGCAAAGTTACTGAAATGTATGGAATTTTAAACCACTAAGGTACTAAGAGCACTGAGAAACACTTAGTAATATGGACTAATTCGTTATTTGATATGTTGGATTGATTATATTAGGATTTCGGTGGCACCTTTGATATAGAATTTTTCACCGCAGAGGCGCGGAGACGCAGAGATTAAAAATTATTAACATACCGTTTGAACCCATTTTTCAAGACACCAACATTAAAATTAACCAGAAATCCAAGTTTCTTATTGGTTAACTTCAGATAGGAAATTATTTGAGCTTCGTAAACAGGATGCATTATTTCAGCGGATTTTAATTCAAGGATTATTTCATTTTCAACAAGAATATCAATTTTAAGTTCTCTTGATAACTCGTATCCCTTATACAGCAAGGATATAGGAACCTGATTTTTGGCCATTATATTTCGTAATTCAAATTCCGTCATCAGGCATTGTTAATAAATCCTCTGCGTCTCTGCGTCTCCGCGGTTATTAATTGTATTGCTTTTCAACGAAAGCATGAATAATCGAATACCCACATCTATTTCTCTCTAGCCAATTTTCGTGATCCTGAACGCCCTCAGTGCCTAAGTGGTTTTAACTTTTCAAATTCCGTGATTATCAGGCTTGTTTCTGTAACTTCACCACCATACCGGCGTCAAAGGATAAAATTTATTGCATTATGAACAATCATCACAGTGAAAACATGCCCTCCTGGGCTCAAAAAACCGACTCCTGCAGACACACCCGCTGGAACAAGGAAAAAGCATGTAAATCGAGGCGTGGCGAATACATCGGCGCCATCATCTTTAACCTGATCTTTTTGTGGATCGTCAATAAAATCCCGGAATGGAACATCGGGTTCATCAAAGATAATTACATGGTGGTCTTGTGGATACTGAATGTCAATATCTTCATTCAAATCGGCGGGAATGCGCTGATGCTTCTGCTGGGGTTTCCGGCTATCCGTTATATTTCGCGCAGCATTATTGAAGCGGCCGGTTTTGTGACCATGATGGCGCTGTATTACATTTATCCTTTTGATTTTACCCATTTTCATGGCCTGGCCTGGCTCGACTGGCTCGTTCCCATTATCCTGATCATCGGCATGGTCGTTTCTGCGGTTAAGGTAATTTCAAACCTGTGGAAATTGATTTTCAGGAAATGAACTGCTGTTGAAGAGAGGAATGTCAGGCAATCTGACACTACCCGAAACCTTGCTTGATAATCAGAACTTCCTGAATATAAAAATGTTGGTTGCCTGGAGATAGTAAGGTAACTGCAAACGGCATAATAAAGTATTGATTGTAAATCCTCTGCGTCTCCGCGTCTCTGCGGTTTAAATTTCTTTTATCCTTACCTTTGCCCCCAATGACCACCCCCCTCCATATCACCCCCCTCGAAGAATGGTTGCCGGTTGCGGTACACCCCCTGGTCATTGCCGGCCCGTGCAGCGCGGAGAGTGAGGAGCAGGTCATGGAAACTGCCTGCGGCGTTGCTTCGATACCGCAGGTGAAGATATTCCGCGCGGGGATATGGAAACCCCGCACGCAACCCGGCGCTTTTGAGGGCGTAGGAACGAAAGGACTTAAATGGCTGCAAAGAGTTAAGGAAGAGACCGGATTGCTGGTTACCGTCGAAGTTGCCAATCCCAGGCATGTTCAGCAGGCGTTGGATCATGGCATCGACATCCTGTGGATCGGCGCCCGCACGGTGGTCAATCCCTTTACGATCCAGGAGATCGGGGAGGCCATCGAAGGCCGTGATATTCCTGTGATGATCAAAAATCCGCTCAACCCCGACCTGAAGACTTGGATGGGCGCCATCGAAAGGTTGAACAGGATGGGCATACATAAGTTGATCGCCGTTCACCGGGGTTTTTCGTTCTTCAACCGTTCACCATACCGGAATGCACCCATGTGGGAGATCCCCATTGAACTCAAACGGCTTTGTCCGGAGTTGCCCATCATTGTTGATCCGAGCCATATCTGCGGGAAAAGGGATCTGATTCCCGAAACGATGCAAAAAGCCCTCGACCTGGAGATGAACGGGCTGATGATCGAAACGCACTTCGATCCCTCCGTAGCGCTCACAGATAAAAATCAGCAGATCACGCCGGCCCGGTTGCGTGAAAACCTTGCGAACCTGATCCTCAGACGGGAATCGGTCAACGGTGAATTCTCTCAAAAACTGGAGGAATTGAGGTCAGAAATTGATAAACTTGATGAGGAACTTATCGATATCCTTGCACGCCGGATGAAGGTGGTGGAGGAGATCGGCGCCTATAAAAAAGTCAACAGCATCACCATCCTCCAGTTAAAAAGGTGGAGGCAACTTACCCGGGATCGCATTGAAGCAGGTATTAAAATGGGGCTGAGCCGTGAATTTATCCTGAAATTACTCGAGTCGGTTCATGAAGAGGGTATCCAGCGGCAGATCGATGTCATGAACCGTGATGAATCGTGATGCCGGTCACATCCATTTCTTCAATTTAAAATAGATGAACATCACCAGGGCTATGCCAAACATAACTCCGGAGAGGATCACAAACGAATAGGGATGATCCTGTATCGGAAGCTTGATGTTCATTCCATACAGGCTGGCAATAAAGGTAAGGGGCAGGAGTACCGAGGATATCAGGGTCAGGATTTTTATCACCTCGTTGGTTTTGTTCACCTGCAAAGAATCAAAGGTCATGGAATATCCTTTGATCAACTCCCCGTCATCCTCAACCATGTCCCAGATCTTCTGGTAGTAGTCCATGATGTTGCCCCAGTAATCTTCCATGTTTTCGGCAAATCCCTTGATCGCCCCGCTTTGCAATTTATTGAACAAGACCATCTGCGGCTTGAACATGGTATTCAGCAGGATCACGTTCTTCCGGGTGATGGATATCTTCTCGATGGTTGACTCGGCTTTTCTCAAAAAGAGTGATTTTCCGCAATCATCCACATCCTTATCCACCCGCTCTACCAATCGTTGCGTATCCTTCATCAGGTGTTCAAGGATTTCATATAACAGGGCATCGCTGCTGCCGACCTGCATGCGTTCTGAGGCAGGCGATTTAATCTTCTCGCGGTGAAACAGGTCTTTAAGCATCCATTGCGATTTTGCCAGGCTGATCAGGTAGTCTTTGCCCCAGAAGAACTTTATTTCCCTGATCTCCACAAATTGTTCGGTAACTCCGAAATCGGGGAAATGGAGGATGATAAAATGATAATCATCATAAATATCGATCTTGGGCCGCAGGATCACCTCCGACCGGCAATCTTCGAGGTCGAGTGGGTGGAAATGATACCGTTCCTGCAATGCCAGAAGGTCATCTTCGGTTGGCCTGACAATGTGTGACCACTTTAGTGTTCCGAATTTGATGGTTTCGATCACGGTATTTTACATTGAAGGATGATGACTGTTTATTTGAATGGACAAAGGTACCAAATATCCTTGAAAATATTCCGGTTGCAATATCTTGGCTAAATTTTATTTTGATGTGCTGGAAAGTTTTTTCGATGTTTAATTAATCCTATTTCTGTATTAAAAAGGATATAAGCTCTTAAAAGTTTTTGAATGATCATGAACCAGGGTTTTACGGCTATCTTGCAAAAATCATAATCCCCGTTTGGGGTCATTTAGCCCGAAGGGCTGACATGATTATAGCACGAAACGGGGTAGTAATTTCATAAACCCCGAAGGGGTGACATTATTCTTCATTTCAAATTTTTTCAGGAACTCTATGTATTCCTCCCTAAATGTTTTCTTCCGGTGATGCTCTTCCTGATGCAAGATGTACTGATACACAAGACCGATCTGGGAATGTGCATAGGAAAACGACCCAAAACCCTCCTGCCAGGAAAATTTACCCCGCACAATTTTTTTATCGTTGATAAAATTGGACGTGTTGTTCTTTACATCCCTGACTAAATCGGACAATGCCATGGAAGGCCTTAATCCTATTAACAAATGGACGTGATTTGAAACACCATTTACAATAATCGGTTTTTGATTTTTTCCTTTAATGATCCCGGACATGTATTTAAAGATTTCTTCACGCCATGGTTGTTGTAATAAGTTGTCCCTGCCTTGTACGGCAAATACAACCTGAATGTAGATTTGAGAATATGTTCCTGCCATAGCTTCTTTTATTTCACCCCTTCGGGGTTTGGTTTATCGTTGATAATCCATAATGCTATAATCATGTCACCCCTTCGGAGTTATTTGGCTTCTGATCCTGATCTTTGTTGATTTTACAAGCCGGGCTTTTTCCAGCGAAAGGTGTTGATCATGTGCTCCATGTCTTTCTTTAAAAATTCAATGACCGGAGCCAGCGAATCATTGTTGGGGATACTGTTGAAGTAAAGGGCCCCCCTGATGAAATTTGTAACACTGTCGGTCAGGTAAAACTGGTATGGCGAGGCGGCGTCTGAACCCCTTATGTCGTAGGCTAATCCAAATACCCGGTGTACGGGATCGATAAACTCCCGTTGCGTAATGGCATTTGCCTTGGGGATGTGCTTGTTAACCAGGGTGTGTGCATCATCCAGATATTCAGGAAGGTTTCCTTCGATAATTTTGTAACTGATGTGCAGCGTTGCTTTAAACGGTTTATACCGGATATTGATCCAATAAGGCTCGGCCATTTTACTGTCGTCGGCGGTAAAATCTGCATACGACGGGTATTCAAATGTATATGGAAATGCAGGATCAAACACCCGGTAGGTGCGTTCAGGCAGGTCGATACGGAAATAACCTCTGGGTTTTGGGGTGTAGCTGTCGCTGCAGGAAGAAAACAGCAGCATTAGAAGAGTGAATAGGAGAAAAAAATTTATAGAAGTTTTGAAATAGCGAGGTAGCGAGGTAGCGAAGTGGCGAAATTTCGCTACCTCGCTATCTCGCATTTTCGCTGCTTTTTTAAAATGGCAGATCATCCTCCGGTGTATTCTCTATCGGAACATCATCTTTCGGTGTTTCTGAAGACTGGGGCCCCCCGTTATTTTCATCCCTGCGCGGACCTCCAAGCATTTGCATGGAATCGCCCAGGATTTCGTACATGTACTTTTTCTGGCCCTCCTTGTCTTCGTACTCGCGCTTTCTGATCCGCCCCTCGATATAGACAGTGTTTCCCTTTTTGAGGAAACGTTCGGCCACGTCGGCAAGTCCTCTCCACATTACGATGTTATGCCACTCGGTATGTGTGGTTTTTTCGCCATCCTTGCCTTTGTAGGCTTCGGTTGTCGCCATCGTGAAAGTTGCCTTTTTTACACCGTTCTCAAAATTCTGAACCTCCGGATCCCGTCCCAGATTACCGATCAAAATTACCTTGTTAACTCCAGTTGCCATGATGAATGAATTTAAGTTAATAACTCCGTGAACAAAAGTACTCAATTTAATGCTTAATCGGGTTTGGGGTCAAAAGGTAATACATGAAATGGAAGTTTTTTTTAATTTTAATGAATATTTTTACCAATTTTGCAGGAATCTGGACATGAAAAATCATCATATTATGGTACCTTTTTCAATATCCAGGTCTGGATTTTAAGCTGTTGTGAAAATAATGAACCAAACCACCCGTACAATAATCGGAGTTCTTGTACTGCTTCTTTCGGTAGTAATCATTTCGGTGGTCCGCATCAACCCACCCACGACAACACCTGCGCGGTCAACGGAGACACGTGATGCAAGCGTGCTGGAAGGGCTGTTCAAGGGCGAGATCCTCACGCAGGAATTCACGGTGAGAAGAAAATATGTGAGTGGCGTGGATCTGGTATTTTCCCATGGGGGTAGATACAATTCAAATGACAACACCCTCATGTTGCTTGATACAAATTACCGGACGCTTTATCAGGAGCGTTTTTCTTCGGTCGATATCAAGGAGGGAGCCTTAACCTCTTTCCGGTTCAGCAAATCCGTTTTTATCGGAAAAGGTAACCGTGTTTATCTTTGCCTGTTTTCGAACGATGGAACGCAGGCGAATACAATCTCCCCATTGTTGAACCCATCTGACTCAATCGGACCCCTTTATGTATCCAGGGTCATCGGGGATGACCTGCCGTCCTCCATTAAAAACATTACACGGAAATACAAGGGAAGTCTCATGATAAGGACTTACGGAACTGATCAGGATCAGTTCTGGCTGATGAAGATCTTTCTCTATTTCCTTGGCGTTTGCCTGTCGGGGCTTATCGTCTGGTTTACCTGGTTCAGGACAACATTGGCGAGGATCAGAATCCTTCCCGAATGGGTCTTTTTGGCCATTGCCATACCGGTTTCAACCGTATTTGCCTTTATCACCCCCCCGTTGCAGGTTCCCGATGAAGGAAGCCATTTTTTAAAAGTCAACGAAATAGCTGAATTCAACCTGTTTAATAAAAATAAAACAGGACCTGTTTCAATCCTGAAACTCGATTCGGCATTCGGTGATCTTCATTTTTTAGCCGGAAAAAAGACCACCGTCGAAGAAATCACCAAACACCTTGGCGTTAAACTTGAACCTGAAAAAAGAGCGCCCATATCTCCTCCGTCGTACACAGTTCCATATTTGCCGCAGGCGCTGGGGGTATTTATCGCGAAGGTACTGGGTGCCTCTCCCCTGGTGATGATGTATCTCGGAAGATTGTTTAACATGCTCATTTCTGTTATCATCCTGTTTTATGCCATCCGGATCATTCCGCAATTCAAATGGACTTTCCTCCTGCTCGCCCTGATGCCCAAAACATTGTTTCTGCTCGGATCCCTATCCTACGATAGTTTTACCATCAGCCTTTCGTTCTTTACCATCGCCGTATTTTTCCATTATGCCTTTGCCTGCGAAAGGAACCTGAGCTTTAAAGACCTTGCCGTAATGGCCTTTCTTGTACTCCTTTTACTCCTGTGCAAACCACCCTATTTTATCCTGGGGTTGCTTTTCTTTTTTATTCCCCGGAGAAAATTCGGATATCTGTACAAGTATATCATGATTGCGATCGGGGTGGTTGTCATCGCGGGGTCTATCTTTATGGGATGGACGGCCATGGTTGGCTATTTTTCCGGCAATGCCACCACTGAACAGGTCAGTCCGGAGGAACTATCCGCCTACAGGGCAGACCTGCCTGTGATCAGGCCCGAAGATCAGATCAAACTTATTAAAGCTGACATCCCGGGGTATTTGAAACTCATTGTGAAAAGTGGCTTCGTTCATTACCGATCGTATATTATCAGGAGTTTCGTTGGTGTACTCGGATGGATCGATGTTCATCTGCCCAATGTGCTGACCTCTTCCTACCTGCTCCTGATCTTGTTTTCGGCGCTGGTTTTTTACGACAAAAATGTCACGCTCGGGATTTCTAAGAAAACACTGCTCCTCCTCCTCCTGGTCATAACATTCGTCATCGTCGAGACCGCCATGTATATATACGCCACACGCCCCGGGCGCGACCGGGTGTTTGGTGTTCAGGGCAGATACTTCATCCCGATGGCCCCCCTCTTTTTCATGCTTTTTTACAACAAATATCTCAATCCGGCGCTAAACGTGTTGTTCAGCTTGCGCCGAAAAGAGTACAAAGCCGCGAAGGTTAAGGTGAAACCTGCCATTTATGAGGAGATATTGGAAAAAGAACAGCTTTTCAACAAGTACTTATATCTTCTCATCACCGGCTTTTGCGTGTTTACGTTGCTATATTCAATTTATATCACCCTGATAAGGTATTACAATATCTGAACCCAATTATAATCCCATGGATACTGAAGTCCAGCTTACGGTTATCATCCCATCATTCAACGAGGTTGAGAACCTCAGGATTTTCCTGCCCGAATTGATTGGCCATTGCCGGGAAAACAATTGGCAGATCATTCTTGTCAATGACGGTTCAAGCGACTCAACCAAAGAATTTCTGAAGAGCCTGGAGCAGGAAACCATACTGACAGTTGTGCATCATAAGCTGAACAAGGGCTATGGCGCCGCCATAAAATCGGGTATCAGGGAGTGCCAGACCGAATACCTCATCACTTTCGATGCCGATGGCCAGCATTACATCGAAGATATCGACAGACTGAGACGTTTCCTGCTGGAAAATGATGCCGACATGGTGGTGGGTTCCCGGAAAGGTCTGAAATCGTCTTCCCATTTCAGGGGATTTGGCAAAGGGATCATCCGCCTGATCGCCAGGATTATGATGACGGTTCCGGTTCACGATCTCAACTCAGGCATGAAGATCTACCGTGCCGATCTTGCAAAAAAATACCTGCACCTCACGACCGATACCATGTCGTTCAGCGATGTGATCACCCTGGTATTCATAAACAACCGCCATGTGGTGCTTGAAGAACCGATCGGCATTAAAGAACGGACAACAGGGCAGAGCACCATCGGGTTTCAGACTGCCTTTCAAACGATCATGGAAATTCTTCACATCGTGATCCTCTTCAACCCGATGAAGATATTCCTGCCGTTGGCGCTGCTGTGTCTGTTCCTTACCGGCTTGTGGGGGATTCCTTTACTGATCGAAGGCAGGGGGCTCAGCATTGGATCGTTGTTGGGTGTGATCATGGGAATTTTGCTGTTTCTGCTCGGGTTGATCGCGGAACAATTGTCGCTTATCCGCCGGAATCAGCATGAGTGACGTATGGTCATCTCCCGGGTTTGAAAAGGGAATGACCGGCTTCAAGAAGTCCATAGATAAAAACAATCAGATGGATCTTTACACGGTGTTTCAATAACCTCCATCGGTTTTGATCATACCTTGCATGGATCCGGTACTGTTCTTTAAATTGTTTCCTGTAATTCCTGGAGCTGATCGATTCACGGTGAACCCTGAAACAGGCGAGATCATCGTTGATATACCCCGGATGACCAAGTTTTGCCAGCCTGAGCCACAGATCATAATCCATGGCGGTGGGCAAGGCGATATCGATCTGTCCGACTGCATCCATAGCCTTGCGTCTGATGAAGACGGCCGGCTGCGATATGAAATTTTCGGTCAGCAGCCTTTCAAAGCTGTATTTCCCCGACAATCTTTTTTTATACGCGGTGATCCATTTCCTGATCTCCCGATCCTGTTCATCAATGATCCTGCAATTGCCATAGAGCCACAAACAATCCGGATGAAGGGCGAAGAAATCGACGACTTTCTGCAAAGCCCCTGGCAGGAGCATGTCATCGGAGTTCAGCCACCCGATGATCTCCCCTTTTGCCATGGTCACTCCTTTGTTCAGGGCGTCGGGCATGCCCATATCCGGTTCTGAAATATACCGTAAGTTACCGGCATGTTTTTCCAGGATTTCGAGGGAGCCATCAGTCGATCCCCCGTCGATCACGATGTGTTCGACCGGAACATCCACCTGCTGCTCAAGCACACTCACCAATGTCCTTTCAACAAATCCGGCCTGGTTCAGAGAGGGGGTGACGATGGATATTTCAGGGCCTTTCTGCATGCATGACTTCTTTATACAATGATACCCATTGTCCGGCCACTACATCAATGGAGAAATGGTCAACAGCGCGGGTCCTCGAAGCGCTGCAAAGCGCCTGGTACCGGATTTCATCTTCGGTAACCCAGTCGATACCCCGGGCCAGGTCAACCGGATCAAATGGTGTTGCAAGGTACCCTGTTTCCCTGTGTTTCACAATGTCAAGCAGTCCGGTTTGGGCAAATGCCACCACCGGCGTTCCGCACGACATCGCCTCGCTGGCTGCCTGGCCAAACACCTCCTGATATGAGGGGACGGCCACCACATCGGCGGCATTGTAAAGCCTGACAAGTTTTTCCTCATCAGTGATGGTTCCAAAGAACCGCGTCTTCACTTTCAATGGCTTTTTCAAGGCGGATTCATTGGAGCCGAAAATGAGCAGTTCATAACGGTCATGATCAACTTCATGCAGCGCTTTTTCAAGGAGGTCAAATCCCTTGATGGTATTTTTAATACCACGGATAGCGCCGAACAAGATCAGCTTTTTATCAGCGGGGAGCCCGAGATCATTGCGTATTTTCTGCTTGTCGCCCGGCCGGTACAATGACGTGTCCAGCCCGTTGGGAATGACGGCCACCTTTTTGCTCCCAAGCAACGGACTCACATTCACGCATTTTCCGAGCCACCTGCTTGGCGTTGTTATCGTCAGGTTTTGGATAGCGGCATAGGTTTTTTCCTTACGCAGGAACACCCCGTTGCTCAGATCTTTTTCACGTTTCGAGTTCAGCAGCGGACAGCAGCCGCATGATTGCAGATACCGGTCACAGTTGGAGGCATAATGGCATCCTCCGGTAAAGGCCCACATGTCATGCAGCGTCCATACCAACGGATAGGGGATTTTTGCCAGCGACTCGATCCTGACAAACCCGCCGGTGATCCAGTTCAGATGTACCACATCGGGATTGATCCGGGTAATCTCTTCGACCAGCCTGTCGGGGATCATGGAAGAAGAAAAGAGAACCCGTTTGCGTGTCTGTAAAAGTGGGATCGCGAAATCAAGATAGGGCCTGAGGGGATTCAGCAACCCCGATACCGGCGATTTGACTACCACCACATCCTCGTCGTCCGATTTTTTTTCCTGTACCAGCATCTTCACCTCAAGGTTCTGCCTTCGCAAACCTTCAAAAAGCCTCCACGTAGCCCTGGCTGCGCCTCCCCGAATATCATACGTGTTCACGATCAGTATCTTCATGTCCGTTTATTTTACCCGAGCAATCGAGTGCATGACTTTTTCCGGCAACAACATGTACCCCAGTGAAACCAGGCTGCACCAGGCAATAAAACCAGCATGGTACAATTTTTCCGGGATTGTCAGCCGCCTGTATTTTTGCACGATGGTGAAATGTTCCCGTGCCGACCTTGCCATTTTCCGGTTTGAGGTCCCTTGTGCATTGATGATCGCTATCGGGAAGGATACCTGCCGGAAAAAGCATCCTTGCATACGGAGCTTCAACAACTGGTCATAATCGGCGCCGATCCGGTAGTTCAGGTCAAATCCTGCTCTTTTCGCCACGGCAGTCCTGACAAAAACGGATTGATGGCATAGGACCATTCCTTTGTCAAGTTCATCCGCCGAACCGGCCTTTTTCAACACAGGTCCATGGTGATAAGCTGCCAGGGTATCCCCGTAAACCAAATCTATACCCGAAAGGTCGGCAGTCATCACACGTGAAACCGTTGTATCATCTGCAAAAATATCCCCGGAATTCATGAAATTCACCCATTCGCCTTTCGCATGTTCCAGTCCTTTGTTCATGGCATGGTAAAGACCGTTATCCCGCTCACTGACCAGGTAACTGATCCTGTCGGAAACGCTTTTGATCGCATCGGTCGTCCCATCGGTTGATCCCCCGTCAATAACGATCCAATCCAGGTCAAGGTAGTCCTGTCCGACGATGCTGCGGGCAGTTTTTTCGAAGCCGGCCCGGTCGTTCAGGACAACAGTGATGATGGATATAGCGCTGTTCATGCCCGGGTTATCATTTTTCTGACGAGGGTATATGCAAACCACAGTTTATCCAGGTCATATTTCCGGTAATTTTTTAGAAAAAACCGAAGATGTCCGCGAGATGAACTGTTTTGGGAATGGACCCGGATGAGGTAATTCTTCTGGTCATTTACACCTTTCTTATATACAGATTCAATTTCCTTCAACAGATTTGATTCAACCGCTGATACCGGCCGGTGTCGCAGCAACAGACGGCGGATCCATTCGCGGTACAGATGAACGGCATCAAGACGCAAAACAAAATCCCCGGTGACAGAGACCTGTTGCCCTGACTTTCGCCACGAAACCAGTGGCTTCGGGCAGTAAGCGATCCCGCCTTTCAATGCCAGGGTAAACCAGGTAAGGTCATCCGTTCCCCATGCCAGGGGCAGTTCCATAAATCCCCCGGCCTCACGGAGTTGAATAGTCCTGCACATGAAATCAGGCGCGAACTGAAGTCGGTTTCCCTTCACACGGTTCAGGATAAATTCCAACCCTGTCTCGAACAAGGGGCAGGGTGGCGACACCCGGATCAGGTTCCCGTCCGAATCAATCTCTTTAACCCTGCAATGAAAGATAGCACAATGCGGAAAACCGTTAGGCAGTTTGATCATCTCCTCCAGGAAGGTGGGATCATACAGGTCGTCATCTGCGAACAGGATAAAAAAGTCGCCTGTGGCCAGCGACAAGACCTTATTCCAATTCTCGACGATGGGCAGCGGCTCCCCCTCGACATAACGGATCCTGGTATCGCTGAATTCGCTTACAATTGATCGGATCTCCTCGTTGGTTCCGCTGTTGGCAATGATCAATTCAAAATCGCTATGGGTCTGATCCAGAACACTCCTGATCGCCTCCTGAAGGAAGGGCGGTTTAAATGCCGGTAACCCGATACTGATCATTTACGTTTGTATTGATATCTTGTTATGATTTCTCCTTCTCTTTTTTCATCAGGTAAATATTGATCAGTTTCCAAGGCTCCTGTAAATTTGTGAATTCTCAAAACTCTGCCTGAAATATTCACCTGTGAGTTTCTTCTTAACCGGCAACTCTGTCAGGTAACGATGTGCTTCACATATAAGATCCAGATCTTCCGCTTTCCTGCCGGCTTCATCCAGCGAATTGAAATATAATGGGTAACCGGCGCCAAGATACTCAATGACCGGCTCAATGGGGTTAACCAAAAGAGGTGTGTTGCGCACGATACATTCAATGACCGTATTGTTGGCGCTTGCATCGAACAGATCGAGGAAAACGATGTTCTGCGACAGCAACTGATCAAACTTCCTGTCTGAAAGGAATCCTGTTTGCTCTACACTGCCGATTTCCCGTTTTCCAACCTGTTCACGTCGCTTCAGGTGTTCGAGTTCCAGGTTCAGATGCTGTTCTGCATTCGCCTCCGGTTTCATCAGAACGACCTTGCGGTAGCCCTTCACATTCAGCACGTATATTGAAGTGACTCGCCTGAGCCACCACCCTGATTGAATGATTTTCTTATCCCCGTTTGACAAAAAGCGATCGGCGCTCCATGTCAGATCAGGAATTGCCGTTGGATGGACGAGGTTCTCCACCGGAAAATCAAACTTTGCTTCGAGATATTTTTTATGGTATTCCGAAAGTGTAAAAAGCCCGCGGCAAAATGGCAGGCTTTGATTCCATTCCGCGCTGGAAAAGATCGCTTCATTGGTCTGAACTGAATTCAGCCATGCCGGGACGTGCGGAGGGACATGGATGAACCCGATCCAGGGTTTAGAATAAGAGGCTTTACGGATGGCATCAGCCGCAAAGGTTCTGTCGATGAAAGCATCCACCAGAATGCCGCCGGGGTGATGCAAATCACGTAAACTGTTGACGGCAAAACTCCATCCACTCCTGTGCGAGCCGTACATCCGGCCTGCCTGCCCGGCCAGGTTGATCTTTCCTTTGCTCCGGCGGGAGGTGAACGGTATGCCGGGAAAAATTCTATTCATCAACATGTACAGATCCCCCCTCAACTCATACAAGTAGTACCTGAGTAACGCCCTTTTTTTATCAGATCGTGCAAAGGAAATAAGTCGATTGAACATGTTGCAGGATAAAATGCCATGGTAAAAGTAGTCAAATTTCCAAAATTCCCCGGCTTTATTTCAGGATGCCTTAACTGTACTCGTTCACAGGTGATAATTAAAATTCAGGATTTAATAATAGTCAAGTTTTTTTTCAAATAATTCATTTCAATGAGCAATTATTCCAAATTCTTTTTACTTTTACCTTTTATATTGAGTCTAAATAATAAAATCATCTTTATCTCAGCGCAATAAGGAAATAATTTACACCGGGCATGATCTTACTTCAGCAAACGATCACTTTCTGGCCATTTTTACTCTATGCCGCCTTGGCAATTGCAATCGTTTGCATCATGATCGGGCTGTCGTATTTTCTGGGTGAGCGGCACCACGAAAAGACCACCAACGAGCCATATGAGTCAGGCATTCCTGCCACGGGAAGTGCACGGCTGCGATTTTCTTCTCATTTCTATCTGATTGCCATGTTTTTCGTCATTTTTGACCTTGACGCCGCATTTGTCATTGCCTGGGCTATCTCTTTCCGTGAACTCGGGCTGCCGGGATATCTTGGTATACTTGTTTTTATCCTGATCCTGGTTGCCGTGCTCATTTATGAATTGGGCATTGGCGCCCTGAATTATGGTCCTGACGGAAAAAAAATTCTCAGGTACAAAAAGAAATCAAAATGAAATATTCTGTCCATCGTCCGGATGAAATCAATACGCGCAGCACAGAGGCGTTGATCGATGAGGAGATTCAAAGATCTGTTCTGCTTACAAGGCTTGACGACATGGTTGCCTGGGGGAGGAAGAATGCCATCTGGCCTTTTGCATTCGGGCTTTCGTGCTGTTTCGTTGAAATGGCCACCACATTTACCAGCCGGTATGACATTGCCCGGTTTGGCGGAGAGGTCATCCGGGGCACGCCCCGTGAAGCCGACCTCATGGTGATCGCAGGTACCGTATTCATAAAAATGGCCCCCGTAATTAAAAGATTACACGAACAGATGATGGCGCCGCGGTGGGTCATCTCGATGGGATCATGTGCCAATTCAGGCGGAATGTACGACATATACAGCGTTGTGCAGGGGGTTGATAAGATCCTTCCGGTTGATGTATATGTATCCGGTTGTCCGCCCCGTCCCGATGCATTCCTGGAGGGGTTGTTGCTCCTGCGAGAATCGATAGGCCGGGAAAAGCGGCCGCTCAGTTGGGCCATCGGTCCGCAGGGGATCATGACCAGGCAGCATCAGCCCGGCCAACGGGATAAAAAGATGGATGAACGAAGCGGTATGGGAACGATCAGGCCGATGAATGAAATCTGATCTCATGAATTAAGAGTAGAAAATGAATGAAATTCTGTCAATAGCAACCTTGCTGAAAGACAAATTCGGCTATCCGGCCATCCTGGCCGAACAGGTTACCATTGATGGTACGCCCACCTTTTGGGTAAAATCAGAGAACCTCAATAAAATATTGGAATACCTTAAGTATGAGGTGACCAATCCCTATAAAATGCTTTATGACCTTTGCGGGATCGACGAACGGAAAAGGACAAAGCGGGAGGGACAGCCTGTCGCCGATTTCACGGTTGTTTATCATCTCACCTCCTTAGAAAGGAATCACGACATCCGTTTGAAGGTTGCACTTACCGGTGCATACCCGTCGTTGCCCAGTATCACAGGGATATGGCCAAGCGCGAATTGGTATGAATGTGAAGTTTACGATATGTTCGGCATTACCTTTACCGGACATCCTTATCTGCGCCGGATCCTCATGCCCCGCTCATGGAAAGGGCATCCGTTGCGCAAAGATCACTATTCCCGTGCAACGGAGTCCGAACCATTCGTCCTGGATGACCAGATGCGACAGATCGCAGATGCTGACCTTAAATTTAATCCTGAGGACTGGGGGTTGGAGCGACAAAGTGAAGACACCGATTTCATGTTTCTTAACCTTGGCCCGCAGCACCCCGGGACCCATGGGCTCTTAAGGCTTGTTCTGCAACTCGATGGCGAGGATATCGTCGATGTAGTACCCGACATTGGATTTCACCACCGTGGAGCGGAGAAGATGGGGGAACGTCAATCGTGGCACACTTTTATTCCATATACCGACCGCATCGATTATCTTGGGGGTGTGCTGAACAACCTTGCCTATCTTCTGCCGGTTGAAAAACTGGCCGGCATTGAGATTCCTGATCGTGCAAAGATGATCCGCATCATGTTGTGCGAGCTTTTCCGCATCCAGAGTCACCTCGTTTGGCTTGGCACCTTCGCCCAGGATTTGGGACAACTTTCGCCGGTCTTCTTTACTTTCAACGACAGGGAACGCGCTTTCGATATCGTATCAGCGATCACCGGCGGACGCATGCACCCGTCATGGTTCAGGATCGGCGGCGTTGCCCACGACCTGCCCGATGGCTGGCAAAAACAGATGCAGGATTTTGTGAACTACCTTCCGAAACGGCTCAGAGAGTATGAAAAGGTGGTGATCAGGAACAGCATTTTTAAGGCAAGAACAGTCGGAATCGGCGTATATACCACCGAAGAGGCCATTGAATGGGGAATTACCGGCGCCGGCCTGCGTGCCACAGGATATAATTTTGATTACCGCAAAAAAAGGCCATATTCAGGGATTGACCAGTTTGATTTTGAGATTCCGCTTGGAAAGAATGGCGATTGCTATGACCGTGCCCTGGTGCGGATGGAGGAGATGCGTCAGAGCCTCCGCATCATTCAGCAGTGCATTGACAACATGCCGGCCGGACTCTATAAATCGGATCATCCGCTTGCGGTGCCGCCTCGGAAGGACAAGACCATGAAAGATATTGAGACACTCATCACCCATTTTCTTGCCGTTTCATGGGGGCCGGTGATCCCGGCAGGTGAAGCCATGGTTCCGATCGAAGGCGCCAAAGGCAGCAATGGTTATTATCTGGTGAGCGATGGCAGTACATCTGCCTACAGGTCGAGAATTCGTACCCCGTCGTTTCCGCATATGCAAATGATCCCGCTGATCAGTAAAGGATATACCATACCCGATCTGCTCTCTATATTGGGCGCCATGGATTTTGTTTTGGCAGATCTGGACAGATAAAATGATAAGATGTTGACCGAACAGGAAAAAAAAGAAATAGAAGAAGAGGTGAAGCATTATCCCTATCCGGGGGTTGCCTGTCTCGATGCGTTGAAGATCGTTCAGGCTCACCGTGGATGGGTTGCGGATGATGCTGTGAGGGATATTGCTGATCTGCTGGATATTTCGTCCGAAAAAGTGGATGGCGTTGCCACGTTCTATACCCGGATTTACCGTAAACCGGTCGGCCGGCATGTGATCCTGATCTGCGACAGCATCAGTTGCATGATCATGGGCTATGAACCTGTTTACAAACATATTTCGGCGAAACTGGGGATTCATTTCGGGGAGACTACCGCCGATAACAGGTTTACCCTGCTTCCGATTACCTGTCTCGGAAACTGCGACCAGGCGCCTGCCATGATGATCGACAATGACTTGTTTAACATGATCACCATCGAAAACATTGATCAGATTTTTGAAAAGTATGAATAACCCGGCATGGAGAAACCGTTAACAAAACATATCAAACCCGACGGATCACAACTGAACCTGAAAAATTTCGTTCAGGATGGTGGGTATGAGCCTGTTCGCAAGGTTCTGAAGGGAATGTCGCCGGCTGAAGTGATTGATGTGGTGGTTGCCTCCAATTTACTGGGACGGGGCGGGGGCGGCTTTTCCGCCGGTAAAAAATGGTCGTTTGTAACGACGGATAAGGAGCGTGAACCATCAAGATATCTCATCTGCAATGCGGATGAGATGGAGCCCGGAACTTTCAAGGATCGCATGCTGATGGAGGAGAATCCCCACCAGTTGATCGCCGGGATGATCATCTCCTCCTATGCCATCCAGGCAGATAAATCATATATTTTTCTGAGGTGGGCCTATAAAAAATCGGAAACCGTTCTGCGGAAAGCCATCGCGGAGGCTTATGAAGCAGGTTTTCTTGGAAAGAACATCCTGGGATCGGGGTATGATCTTGAACTTTATCTGCATACTAGCGCCGGCCGGTATATTTGCGGAGAAGAGACCGGTTTGATCAATTCGCTCGAAGGCAAGCGGGCGACACCGAGGGACAAACCTCCTTTTCCGGCGATCAGCGGTTTGTTTGGAAAACCGACTGTTGTCAACAATGTTGAAACGTTATCCTGTGTTCCTCATATCATTGAGAACGGCGCCGATTGGTTCCGGAGCATCAGTCTGACAGGCGAAGGGGGTACGAAGTTGTACGGGGTCAGCGGCAGGGTGAAAAATCCCGGCATTTGGGAGTTGCCGCTGGGCGCCACCATGCGGGAGATCATTGAACAGCATGCCGGCGGGATGATGGATGGTTATAAATTCAGGGGTGCACTGCCCGGCGGAGCTTCAACCGATTTCATTATTGAAGAACATATGGATATCCCGCTTGATTTTGCATCGCTTGTTCCGGTGGGAAGCCGGTTGGGAACCGGCACGCTCATCATCCTTGATGATAAAACATGCCCGGTTGCTTTTCTTCATAATCTTGAAAAATTCTTTGCCAAAGAGAGTTGCGGATGGTGTACGCCGTGCCGCGAAGGATTACCGTGGGTCGAAAAAATTCTCGAGTCAATAGAAAATGGTACCGGGAAGGAAAAAGACATCGAAACTTTGAAATTTCACACATGGTATTGCGGGCCCGGTCACACCTTTTGTGCCCATGCGCCGGGAGCCATGGAACCGCTGCAAAGCGGGCTTAAATATTTTCACGATGATTTTATGCAACATATAAATGAAAAACACTGTCCCTGGAGGTCATGATGGTTAAAATTCAGATCGACGGAACATATTATGATGTAAAGCCAGGCAAGAATCTACTCGAAACCTGTCTGGCGCTCGGTATCGATGTGCCTCACTTCTGCTATCATGGCGCCATGGGTTCCGTTGGAGCATGCCGCCTTTGTGCCGTAAAGAAATTCCGTGATCCCTGCGATCAGAAAGGCCGGATCATCATGTCATGTATGGAACCGGTGAATGAAGGACTGATCGTTTCGGTGAATGACCCCGATGCAAAGATGTTCAGGGCGGCCATCCTCGAAAGCCTGATGATCAATCACCCGCACGATTGTCCGGTATGCGACGAGGGGGGCGAATGTCACCTGCAGGATATGTTGGTGATGACCGGCCATAACTACAGGCGTTTTGATTTTAAGAAGCGGACCCACTTCAACCAATACCTCGGTCCGTTTATCAGCCATGAGATGAACCGGTGTATCCAGTGTTACCGGTGTGTGCGATTTTATGACGATTATACCGGCGGCAAGGACCTGGCTGTTTTCGGCTCACATGATCATCTCTACTTTGGCAGGGGTGAAGATGGAATACTCGAAAGTGAATTCAGCGGGAACCTTGTCGAAGTATGCCCTACCGGTGTATTTACCGACAAGACCCTTAAAGAACATTACACCCGCAAATGGGATCTTTCCAATACGCCCTCAGTGTGTGTTCATTGCAGTATCGGTTGCAATACCATTGCCGGAGAAAGATACGGCAAACTTCGTCGCATCATGAGCCGGTATAACGGAGCGGTGAACGGGTATTTTCTCTGCGACCGCGGAAGGTTCGGTTATCAGTTCGTTAATGTTGAAAACAGGATCGGTGAAGCACAGATACGCACATCGAAAAATTCAAATCCTGTTGAAGCAACTCCTGACATGATTGCATCTGCATGCGCAGAGGCGTTATCCGGATCGAAGAAAATTGCCGGTATTGGTTCCCCCAGAGCTTCCCTGGAAGCGAATTTTGCATTGCAGAAATTGGTGGGAAAGGAAAATTTCTTTGCAGGCGTTTCACGAACAGAACATACATTGGCAAAAACGGCCATTGATATCCTGCAACATGAGGCAATCCATTCTCCTTCATTGAAGGAGATTGAAAAAGCGGATGCCATTCTGATCCTCGGCGAGGACCTGACCAACACGGCTCCGATGGCAGCCCTTGCCGTAAGGCAGGCAGCCCGGAACAAGGGAATTGAAGTGGCCGGTAATTCAGGAATACCGCCATGGAATGATTATGCAGTTCGATTAAAGGCACAGGATGTAAAAAGCCCCATAATCATGGCCAATCCTTTCAGCGCAAAACTGGACGAGATTGCTGAAAAGACTTACCGGGCAGCATATTCCGACATCGCAAGGGTTGGATTTGCGGTTGCCGCCCTGATCAACGACGGAGCCCCGGGCGTGAAAGGGTTGTCGAAAGAACAACTGTCCATGGCACAACACATTGCAAATGCTTTGAAAGAGGCGAAAAATCCGATGGTCATCACCGGGACCCATGGCGGCTCCGAAGACATGGTACATGCTGCTGCCAATATTGCCATGGCCCTGTTTCTCCACGGGAAAGAAGGCGCGCTCAGCATTGTGTTCCCCGAATGTAACAGCATGGGCTTGGGAATGATGGATGGGAAACCGTTCGAAGATTTGGCAGGTTTGCCAGCCGACAGTACCTGCGACACCCTGGTCATTCTTGAAAATGACCTGTACCGCAGGGCGGATCAGTCGTTGATTGATGATCTCCTTGAAAGGTGTAAAAATGTCATTGTACTTGATCATTTGATCACCGGCACAACCCTGAAATCAGATATCCTTTTGCCCGTTGGCACTTTCGCTGAATCCGAAGGCACTCTTGTCAATAATGAAGGACGGGCGCAGCGATTTTACAGGGTTTTTCCCGCGGAGGGAACTGTGATCGAAAGCTGGCGTCAATTAAAAGAGTTGATGATCTTCAGCGGAAACCATGAATCAGCATCCTGGGAAAACTTTGATCATGTCGCACAAGCCATGTCAGACAGCATCCCGGCTTTTGCAAAGATCAAAGGACATATGCCCGGGGCCGATTTCAGAATCCTGAATGAAAAAATAAAGCGGCAAACCATGCGGTTCAGTGGCAGAACAGCCATGAATGCGCAATTCAGCGTAAGTGAACCTAAATCGCCGGTTGATCCCGACTCCCCGCTGGCCTTCAGCATGGAAGGAGCCAACGAGACGCCTCCCTCATCGCTCGTTACTAATTACTGGACTCCGGGTTGGAACTCAAATAATGCGATGAATTTCTACCTTGATGAACCCAATGGTTCCATGAAAGGGGGTGATCCCGGTTTCAGGCTGCTTGAAACTGCGGCCACAAAGCACATCTTATTCTTCGCTCCGGTTACCGGTGCTTTCACACCGGAAGCAGGAGAATGGGAGATCGTGCCGGCATATCAGATTTTTGGTTCCGAAGAGCTGAGTTCACAGGGCCCTGCCGTTGCAGAAAGAATCCCGGAACCCTTTATTATCATGAACCGCAGGGATGCTGAAGAAGCCGGCGTTAAAGAACATGAAATGATCGACCTGACACTGACACGGAGTTCACTCCAGGTAAAGTTGAAAATAGATGATAACATTCCTGCCGGTGTTGCCGGATTGTCAACCGGTTTGCCGGGGATGCCATTCCTGAAATTGCCGGAATCGGGAAGGGTTAAGAATAGTAAAAAGTAAATTTATGCATGAACTTCTTATCATAGCAGGGGTTTTGCTGATCGTGTTGAACATCGCGGCCGGGCTCATCTATGTTGAGCGGAGGTTGCTTGCATTATGGCAGGATCGCTATGGCCCCAACCGGGTGGGTCCGTTCGGACTTGGACAGGTCATCGCCGATATGGTCAAGATCTTTTTTAAAGAGGACTGGATACCACCCTTTTCTGACAAAGCTGTGTTTGTCATCGCTCCCGGGATTCTGGTGGCCACACTTCTGCTCACGTTTGCGGTCGTTCCCTTTGCGCCAGGCTTTAATGTTTTTGATTCAAATATTGCCCTGCTGTTTTTTCTCGGAAATTCATCGCTGGGCGTCTATAGTATCGTGCTTGGCGGGTGGGCTTCGAACAATAAATATTCGTTGCTTGGCGCCATGCGTGCCTCCGCGCAAATGCTCACCTATGAAGTGTTCATGGGACTTTCGCTGATGGGCGTGGTGATGATGGCCGACAGTTTTAACCTGACCGGGATCGTTGAGGCACAACGCCATGGTTGGTTTATCTTTCCCCAATTTGTAGGATTTGTGATCTTCCTGATCGCGGGGATAGCCGAAACACACCGGGTTCCATTCGATATACCCGAAGCGGAAGGGGAGCTGGTGGCCGGTTTTCATTCGGAATATTCTGGCATGAAATTCGGAATGTTTTTCGTAGGCGAGTACATGGGGGTAACCCTGGTATCGTGCCTCATTACGATCCTGTTTTTCGGTGGATGGCTTGGACCCGCCTTTTTACCGCCGGTGGTATGGTTCTTTTTAAAGACCGGCGTATTTATCTGTTTTTTCATCCTGCTCAGGGCATCATTGCCACGGCCACGATATGATCAGTTGATGAGTTTAGGATGGAAAATCCTGTTGCCCCTGACCCTGATCAACATTCTGGTTACGGGAGCCGTATTAATTTATCTGCAATAACATGTTCAGTATATTAAGAAGTTTATGGTACACGTTTCTCCACGCTTTCCACAAGCGGGAAACAATTTTGTACCCCGAAGAAAAACCATATCTGCCGCCGCGATACCGTGGCAGGATCATCCTCAGCCGCGACCCTGACGGGGAAGAACGCTGCGTGGCTTGCTATTTATGCGCAGCCGCCTGTCCGGTTGACTGCATCTCTTTGCAGGCAACCGAAGATAAAGACGGAAGACGGTATCCGGAAACCTTCAGGATCAATTTTTCGCGATGCATCTTCTGCGGGTTGTGCGAGGAGGCATGTCCAACCTATGCCATCCAGTTGATCCCCGATTTTGAGTTGTCGGAATATAACAGGCAGAACATGGTTTACGAAAAAGAACATCTGTTGATCAGCGGTACCGGTAAATACCCGGAATATAATTTTTACAGAAATGCCGGTGTGGATATGGGTGTTAAAGGTAAAGGGGAAGGCGGGAACGAACATCCGCCGGTAGATATTAAAAGTATAATGCCATGATCCTATGAATACCTTCTTTTACATCGCTGCGGCAGTTGCACTGATCTCCACCGGATTGGCCATCTCGGGCAGGAACGCGATCCATGCACTGCTGTTCCTGATTGTTTCGCTGCTTGCCATTTCTGTGATCTTCTATATCCTTGGAGCGCCATTTATCGCCGCCATGGAGATCATCATCTATGCCGGCGCTGTTATGGTGCTATTCATATTTGTGATCATGATGCTGAATGTGGGCATGGAAAGCGAAAAGGAGAGCAGGTGGCTTAAACCCGGAATGTGGATCCTGCCATCTCTTCTTGCCCTGATCCTGCTGGTCAATTTTGTTTTCATGCTGAACAAGATGAGCCATCAAAATATTCCGGGCAGGATCATCGAACCAAAGGAGGTTGGGATATCGTTGTTCTCGACCTACGTGCTGGGGGTGGAAATAGCCGGCATGTTGTTGCTTGCAGGGATTGTTGGCGCGTATCATCTGGGGAAGCAGAAGAAAAAGGTCCTGCATCGTTTTTTGAAACAAGAAGAGATCGAACAGCCTGGCAACACAGAGGGATAAAAAAGAACAGAAAAATGAAAAAATGGTAACTATCCCGGTCGAAATTCAACTATTGTTTGCAGGATTGCTTTTTCTGATGGGACTGGTCGGCCTGTTGGTAAGGAGGAATATCATCTTCATGCTGATGGCGATCGAAGTTATGTTCAACAGCGCCGGCCTGGTTTTCGTGATCGCTGGAGCACACTGGGCACAGGTTGACGGCCAGGTCATGTTCATTTTTATTCTTGCGGTAACCTCAGCCGAAGTTTCGGTGGGGTTGGCGCTGATCCTGCAGATGTATCATCATTTCAAGTCGCTTGATGTGGATGGCCTGAACAAACTTAAAGAGATTAATTGATACCCTGATGACAGCGATATTGGCTCTTATTGTGATCTTTCCACTGCTGGGTTTCCTGATCCTGTCGGTTTTCGGAGGCCGGTTGCCGCGGCATATCATTCCCTGGATAGGGGCAGGATCGGCCGGGATATCCGCCTTGCTTACCATTATTCTTGGGATTTCATTTTTAACCTCATCATCCCCGGGGGGTGTGGTCGTTGCCACCTTATGGCAATGGATCAACACCGGGGGATTGACAGCATCCATCGCTTTACGGCTTGATGCACTATCACTGGTATTTATTTTTGTCATTACTTTCATTGGATTCCTGATCCATGTTTATTCTGTTGAATTCATGGCAGATGACGAGGGGTATTCTCGCTTCTTTTCATACATGAACCTATTTGTATTTTCCATGCTTATCCTTGTGCTGGCCGACAACCTGTTGCTGCTCTACCTTGGATGGGAAGGTGTCGGGCTTTGCAGCTATCTGCTGATCGGGTTCTGGTACCGGGAGCCTGCCAATGGTTATGCTGCCCGGAAAGCTTTTATCATTACACGTATTGGTGATACAGCCATGATCATCGGACTCTTCCTTCTTTTTCTCCATTTGCATACGCTGAATATCAACGAACTGATGCAACAGGCAACGCTGAACTGGGAACCGGGGTCGTCCCTTGCCACCTGGGCAGCGCTGCTGTTACTGGGTGGCGCACTGGGTAAATCGGCCCAGTTACCTTTACAAACCTGGCTCCCCGATGCCATGGCCGGCCCTTCGCCCGTAAGTGCGCTGATCCATGCGGCGACGATGGTGACCGCAGGGGTTTATCTCATTGCCCGTACGCATGTTCTCTTTTCGCTGGCCCCGGCCGTACAGGCAACTGTGGCGGTCATCGGGGCATTAACGCTGCTGCTTGCCGGGTTCAGCGCGCTTACACAACATGACTTAAAACGGGCGCTGGCCTATTCGACCGTCAGCCAGATCGGGTATATGTTCCTGGCGCTTGGCGTAGGGGCATGGTCGGCGGGAATTTTTCATTTCATGGTCCATGCCTTCTTCAAAGCCTTGTTATTTCTTGCTGCGGGAGTCATAATCGTCGTATTGAATGAAGAACATGATATTTTTAAAATGGGCGGACTGAGAAAAAAAATCCCGGGAGTATTCTGGACATTCCTGATCGGCGCTGCATCGCTGGCAGCCCTGCCGTTGGTCACGGCCGGTTTTTACAGCAAAGACCAGATATTATGGTATGCCTGGTCGGCAGGAAATGGCGGTCCATGGCTGTGGCTGGCCGGAATAACCGGCGCTTTTCTGACGTCGCTCTACACCTTCAGACTGGTCTTTATCGTCTTCTTTGGAAAAACCGGGACAGAACCCACGAAGTTGCCCGGCAGGTTTATGGTTATCCCCATGGTTATTCTTGCCGCATTTTCACTGGTAGCCGGATTTATTGAATTACCCCATTCCATGGGTCATCTGCAGCTATTCTCCGGTTTTATGAGCGCCGTACTGCCGGGGGTGGTCATGGCCAATGAAACCATCCCTGAACTATTATTTCAGGCGGTGGCCACCGTGATCTCCTTAGCCGGTATCTGCCTGGCATACCTGATCTACCTGAAACGACCGGCGCTTGCAGATGCAATTAACCACAGCCGCATCAGCAGGTTCTTTTGCGATGGTTGGGGTTTTGACCGGGTTTATGATACCCTGTTTGTGAAGCCAATCGTGTGGCTGGCGGAAATTGATAAAAACGACTTCACCGATATATTCAATACGGCCATTGCTTCCGTCGTGATCATCTTTAACCGGGCGCTCAACCTTACCCAAAACGGTAAATTAAGATGGTATGTGATGGGCCTGGCCCTGGGCATTGTATTCATCCTTTCAATTCTGATGAACCTATGATACTGCTGTTCCTGATACTGATCTTATTGGCTGGTGGCGCCCTCGCCTGGATCACCGGAAAATGGAGCGACCTCCTTCCGCGTGTCATTTCATTGGTTGCGCTTTCCCTTGACCTGATTTTACTGATCGCAATATACAATGGTCAATCGGCCGCAGGCAACAATTCCTGGTGGATCGACTACAGGGTTGACTGGATACCAACCTTCGGCATCAGCCTGCACCTGGCAATTGACGGGCTGAGCATGCTTCTTTTGGCGCTGACCATGTTCATTGGACTGGTTTCGGTTTTAATCTCATGGAAAGAAATACACGAAAAAACAGGTTTCTTTCATTTCAATATATTATGGATCCTGTCGGGGATCAGTGGGGTTTTTCTTTCCATGGATCTGTTCCTGTTCTATTTTTTCTGGGAACTGATGCTGGTGCCCATGTATTTCCTGATCAGCATCTGGGGCCATGAAAACCGCATCTATGCCTCCTACAAATTCTTCATATACACCCAGGCGAGCGGACTGCTCATGTTTTTATCGATCATCGCCCTTTACTTCATCCATGGCAGGAGTACCGGAATTTACACCTTCGACTATATACAACTGCTTGGCACCACCATGGCGCCGACGGTTGCATTCATTCTGATGTCCGGGTTCCTCGCTGCTTTTCTTGTCAAGTTGCCGGTAGTACCGTTTCACAACTGGCTGCCCGACGCACATACGGAGGCGCCTACCGCCGGTAGTGTGATCCTGGCCGGACTCTTGTTAAAAACAGGGGCTTACGGACTGATCCGCTTTGTGTTGCCTCTGTTCCCGGAAGCCTCGGTCACCTTTGCCCCGGCAGGGATGATCCTGGGGGTGATCGGGATCCTTTATGGCGCAAAACTGGCCTTTGCACAAACCGACCTCAAGAGGCTGGTTGCCTATACCAGCGTAAGCCACATGGGTTTTGTCATCCTGGGGGTATATGCCTTCAACGAAATTGCCATGCAGGGTGTGGTTGTTCAGATGATCGCACATGCCTTGAGTACAGGCGCGCTGTTCATCCTGGTTGGGCAACTCTATGAGCGCATCCATACCAGGGACATGGACAGGATGGGTGGTTTATGGAAGCAGGTTCCGGTGATGGGAGCCACAGGGATTATCTTTGCCATGGCCTCGCTTGGGTTGCCGGGCTTGGGAAATTTCATTGCCGAATTTCTGATCCTGGCGGGAACGTTTCAGGCCAGTATCCTCATGACCTGCCTGGCATGCGCCGGCCTGGTGGCCGCGACGATCTATTCGCTGCGGATCGTTCAAAAGGTCTTCCTTGGAAAGGAGAAAACCACCTGGAATATCTCAGATCTTTCGGTCAGGGAAAAAATCATCTCGGCATCGCTTGTGATCACCCTGGTTTATCTCGGAATGTTACCACAACAGGTTATTGACACTGCAAAACCTTCGGTATTAAAATCGCTGAACTCCATCGAGCAGACAAGATCACAAAATACCGGTAAACCAACCGGAGAAGCGTCCATTTGGTGTGACGAAATCAACACAGACGGAGCGAGTGCAAAATATTTAAAGTGCAAACTATGGTAAGGGAAGATTTCATATGCCTGACTCCTTTGATGATCATTGCGGGCGCACCTGTTCTGATGATGCTGGTGGTGGCGGTCATCAGGAGCTATAAAGTTATCTATGGTCTCTCCCTTTCCGGCTTCATCCTTGCATTCCTCTCAATTTTCTTCCTGTTACCGGTGATTCCGCACGCGACAGGACAATTATTTATTTTTGACGGCTTCACCATCCTGTTTTTTGTGATCATCATCCTTGCGTGCCTGCTGATAACCATATTGTCGGATGGATACCTGGTTTACCAGGAGAGTGAAAAGGAGGAGTATTTTATCATTCTCTATACCAGCGCTCTGGGAGCCCTCGTGCTGGCTGCAGCCAGCAATTTTGTGACCCTGTTCCTTGGCCTTGAAATGCTCAGCATTTCTCTTTACGTGCTCATCGCCTACCGGAGGTCACGCGATAATTCCATTGAGGCTGCGGTGAAGTACCTTATCCTGGCTTCGGGCGCTTCGGGCTTTTTATTGTTCGGTATGGGTTTGATCTATGTGGACACGGGTTCGCTGGAGTTCACAAAAATTGTCATGGCATTGCAATCTTCCGGTTTTTCATCGCCGTTGCTGCTCACGGGGTTCAGCATGATGGTGGTTGGAATCGGGTTTAAACTGGCATTGGTACCTTTTCACATGTGGACCCCGGATGTATATCACGGGGCGCCGGTTCCGGTAGCGACCTTTATTGCCACCGTGTCGAAAGGGGCGGTTATAGCTGTTTTATTGCGGTTTTTCTATGCAATTGAAGGATTCCGGAATCATAATTTTATTTTGCTGATCACGGTCGTATCCATCCTCTCGATGTTTATCGGAAACCTTCTGGCGATCAGGCAGCAAAATTTAAAAAGGATATTGGCGTACTCCTCCATCTCCAACATGGGATATTTGGTGATCACCCTGCTCATCGGAACCAAAGGGGGGATCGATGCCGCTGTTTTTTATATTGCCTCCTATATCATAACCACCATCGGGGCATTTGGCGTCATCACCCTTCTCTCTGACCGTGACAATGAAGCGGAAAAGCTAAAGTCTTACACCGGTCTGTTCTGGAAACGCCCGTGGGTAGCCATTGTTCTGACCTTAACCATGCTTTCGCTGGCGGGCATACCTATTACTTCAGGATTCCTGGCAAAGTTTTACGTCATCCTTGAGGGGTTAAACGCAGGCCTGCTCGTCCTTGTCATTTCCCTGATCATAAACAGTGTGATCGGATTGTACTATTACCTTCGTGTCGTTACGATCCTTTTCTCCCCACCCAATGATGTAAAATTCCCGGCAATATCCCCGGCTGGGCGCCTGGTGCTTTTTATTGTAACCCTTGGCATCTTATGGCTCGGCATCTTTCCGGAATGGTTCTTTAACCTCATTGCACGGTTTTAGTAAATTGATCTGGCCATTTCCTGTTTTCCGCATTCTTATACGTGAAGAATGTCCTGTATTCTGCGATGGGACACCTTAATGAGACCGTATCGCAATAAAATGTTTTTCAGTTTCTTTCACGAAGTTCCACGAAGAGTTCACGAAGCTCCACGAAGGTTATAAAACATATCTTTTCAATCCGTTTTTCAAATGCCATATCCTCTTAATTTTCTTCGTGTAACTTCATGCGACCTTCTTTTAACTTCGTGTAACAAAACACTACGCTATTGTGCAACAATCACTGATAATAGCATCAGTGAAGGATGGTGCAGGCCATTTTCTTTAAAATTAATGCACAAATATTTGATCGGGACACCCGTTTTCGAAACCGACATCAATAAAATCAGGAATTTCAGAGCGCCTTTTCAAAAAGTGCGGAAAACAGGACAAGTATATCATGACCTGTCCCTTGTCACTTGTCCCTTGATTAAGGGCTTATTTTTTACCTTTGTTCTCCAACAGTGACACGCCATGAAAACCTGGGTCACCTCCGGGGGATATGAAATTACCCGTATTCTCTTCGGAAGGTCGAATGTTTTTTCAGTTGCAGGCAGATCGTTAAGGCTCCTGGTCGACACCGGGTGGTCGGGCGACGGAACCAGGCTATTGAAACGGCTTGACCGGACAGGAAAGCCCGATGCCGTCATCATGACGCACACCCATTTCGACCATGCAGGCAATGCGGCCAGGATAAAAGAAAGGTTCTCCGCGGTATTCATCGTGCATGAAACGGAGAAAGAATTCCTCGAAAGCGGCGACAGTCCGATCCCTCATGGAACCATCGCCTGGTCACGGCTTCTTTACAATCTTGGTGCGGAGCATGTCCCGCAATGGTTTCATGTGTCTGGGGTGAATGCGGATATTGTTTTCAGGGAGCGTTATGACCTTTCGTCTTTTGGTTTTAATGCCTATATCCTTCACACCCCCGGCCACTCAGCCGGTTCCTCATCTGTGGTGGTTGAGAACGAGATCGCTATTGCAGGTGACTTGTTGGCCGGCATGCCTGTTTCGATTTATCCTGCCTGGGGTGACGACCCGCCTGCGATAGTCCGCAGCTGGAAAAAATTACTCGATACCGGTTGTCATATTTTTTTACCTGCGCACGGGTTGCCAGTCAGCCGGTTGCGTTTTGAAAGGGAATATACGAAATTAGTGAACCTTTCAGACGGTTTCCAGCGCAAAACTCTCCTTTAGCCTTATCCCCTTCTCCGTAGCTTCCACCGTTACACATTCCCGGTAAAGATCATGTTCGAGGAACAGGATATAGCCATTTTGCGCGGCTTCGGCCATAAAGGCCTCTTTCTCTTTCAGGGTGATCAGGGGGCGGGTATCGTAGCTCATCACCCAGGGCAGGGGGATATGGGCAGCCGAAGGAAGCAGGTCGGCCATAAAAACAATGGTCGTGCCATTGTACTTGATGAAAGGGATCACCTGTCCGTCAGTATGCCCGTTGAATATCCGGACCGATACACCTGGGAAGAGTTCCGAGTCACCTTCGATCAGCTCCAACCTGCCTTTCTCCGTGATGGGGAGGATGTTTTCTTTCAGGAAAGATGCCTTTTCGCGGTTGTTGGGGTTGGTGGCCCATTCCCATTGCTGACGGCTGGTCCAATAGGTAGCATTTTTAAAGGTAACCTCATAGTCCGTCTTGTCCTTGTTCCAGCGAACAGCGCCCCCACAGTGGTCAAAATGGAGATGTGTCAGGAGTACGTCAGTGATATCATCCACAGTCAATCCAAGTACAGCCAGCGATTTTTCAAGCGTGTCCTCCCCGTTGAGGTGATAATTCGCCATGAACCTATCCGGTTGCTTATCGCCAATCCCGCAATCGATCAGGATCCTGCGGTCGCCGTCAACGAGCAGTAAACAACGCATGGACCAATTACAGAGATTATTTTCATCACTGGAGTAGGATTTTCCCCAGATCACCTTGGGCACCACGCCGAACATGGCTCCGCCATCGAGTTTAAGGTTGCCGGTATTTATCGGGTATAAATTCATGGTGTTTTTTTAGGTAAAATTCAAAATGCTAAATGTAAAATGTTAAATGTTAAATGTAAGATGCAAAATTAGTATAGACACCAAATCTAAATGGTCTCGATTTTTGATTTTTGATTTTTGAATTCCTTTCAGACATACTCCTGCACCACCATCTCCCCCCTTAGCACACGCAATGCATTGCCTGCCATGGCCTGAAGTTCATTGTCGCCAGGATAGAGGAAGATCGGGGCAAATTTTTCAACATGTTCAATGATGTTGCGTACCACAAACTGGCTGTGGGCAACATCTCCGGTGATGAGGATGGCATCAGCCTCCCCCTTGAGTACGGCAAACATCTCGCCGATGCATTTGGATACCTGGTACGCCATGGCCTCCATGATCAGTTTGGCATGGGTATCGCCATTGTTGATGCGGTCTTCTATTTCAGTGATATCCCTTGTTCCCAGGTAAGCATTCACCCCGGCACAATGGGTAAGCAGACAAACCATTTCGTCAAATGTTTTTTTTCCGCTGAAACACAACTTTACGACATCACCCATGGGTAATGACCCGCTCCGCACCATCGAAAAAGGCCCATCACCTTCAAATCCCTGGTTTACATCGATCACGCGTCCCTTGCGATGAGCGCCAACGGTTGTTCCGTTACCAATGTGCGCCACGATAAGATTCATCTCATCGTAGTTCCGTTTGTGGGTTTCTGCATGCATTTTGGCAACAGCCTTTTGGTTCAGGGCATGGAAAATTGACTTGCGCTGGATTTCCGGCGAACCGGTGATCCGGGCCAGGTCGTGAAATTCGTCAACCACCGTGGGGTCGGCAATCATCGCCCTGGCGCCGGGTACTTCAGTTGCGATCGCATCGGCGAGCAGACCGGCGATGTTGATGATATCATCTCCTACCGGGCTGTTCAACAGATCCTTTTTCAACAGGTCATTCACCTCATAAACACCTGACTGTAAGGGTTTGATCAAGCCTCCGCGCGAAATAACGATTTTAAGTTCATCCAGGTCGAATTCATTGTTTTTGAGTTCCCTGATGATACATTCCTTCCGAAACTGAACCTGATCGTAAATGGAATTAAAAGTGGAGAGCTCCTCCGCTGGATGTTTCCGGCTGATCATGTACAGGAGCTTGTGATTCAGGTAAACAGAAATCTGTGTGAGGTAATCCTTGGGATTGACAACCAGAATATTGAACAAGGTCATACGTCTGATATTTATTAATTTACATACTGCGGCGGTACTGACCTCCAACCTCGAACAAGGCATCGGTGATCTGGCCGATGGAACAGTATTTGGAGGCCTCCATCAGGCTTTCAAAGATATTATAATTTCCTGTCGCCGCCCTCTTCAGGTTTTCAATCATAGCGGCAGATCTTTCAGCATTTGTTTTGTGAAGATTTTGCAGCATGTTGATCTGGTATTGTTTTTCCTCCTCGGTGGCCCGGATGACTTCACCGGGGAGTACGGTCGGAGATCCTTTGCTTGACAGGAAAGTATTCACCCCGATGATCGGGAGCTCCCCGGTATGCTTGAGGGTTTCATAATAGAGGCTCTCTTCCTGTATCCTGCTGCGCTGGTACATCGTCTCCATGGCGCCCAGCACGCCCCCACGTTCAGAAATTCGTTCAAACTCAAGCATGACCGCTTCTTCAACCAAATCGGTCAACTCTTCGATGATGAAGGCGCCCTGCAACGGGTTTTGATTTTTAGCCAGTCCCAGCTCATTGTTGATGATCATCTGGATGGCCATGGCCCTGCGAACCGATTCCTCGGTAGGGGTTGTGATCGCTTCATCGTAGGCATTGGTGTGCAGTGAGTTGCAATTGTCATAAATGGCATAGAGCGCCTGCAGGGTGGTACGGATGTCGTTGAAGTCGATCTCCTGCGCATGCAATGACCTGCCGGAGGTTTGAATATGGTATTTCAACATCTGGGACCGTGCATCAGCCTTGTATTTGAATTTCATGGCTTTGGCCCAGATCAGCCTGGCCACGCGGCCGATAACCGAATATTCAGGATCAACACCGTTTGAAAAGAAAAACGACAGGTTTGGCGCAAATTTATTGACATCCATCCCCCGTGAAACATAATATTCCACGTAGGTAAACCCATTAGCGAGGGTAAATGCAAGCTGCGAAATAGGATTGGCGCCAGCCTCGGCAATGTGATATCCGGAGATGGAGACAGAATAGAAATTGCGGACATGGTTGTCGTTGAAAAACTGCTGAATGTCACCCATCATTTTCAGGGCAAAGTCGATGGAGAAAATGCAGGTATTCTGTGCCTGGTCTTCCTTCAGGATGTCGGCCTGCACGGTTCCCCGAACCTGGCTCAGCGCCTCTTTCTTTATAATTTCATAAACCGCCGGAGGCAAAACCTGGTCGCCGGTAACCCCAAGCAACATCAAACCCAGTCCGTTATTGCCTTTGGGCAAATCTCCCTGATAGCGGGGCCGCTGCGTTCCTGCCTTTTTATAAATGGCCGCGATTTTTTTCTCCACCTCCTCAACCATGTCATGTTGCCGGATATATTTTTCACATTGCTGGTCAATGGCGGCATTCATGAAATAGCCTACCATGGTTGGCGCCGGGCCGTTGATGGTCATCGATACGGAGGTATTCGGGTTGACAAGATCAAAACCGGAATAGAGTTTTTTTGCGTCATCAAGGCAGGCGATGGAGACCCCGGCGTTACCGATTTTACCATATATATCAGGTCTCATATCTGGATCGAAGCCATAGAGGGTCACCGAATCATAAGCTGTTGACAATCTGACGAAAGGCATTCCCAAAGAGACATAATGGAAACGCTTATTGGTGCGTTCTGGCCCGCCCTCGCCGGCAAACATCCGGGTAGGATCCTCACTTTCGCGCTTGAACGGGAATACCCCTGCGGCATAAGGAAATTCGCCTGGAACGTTTTCCCGGAGATTCCATTTCAGGATGTCGCCCCACCCCTCGTAACGCGGCATTGCGATCTTGGGGATCTTCATCCTTGAAAGGGATTCGGTATGTGTTTCCACCTTTATCTCCTTGTTTCGGACCTTGTAAGTATAGTAGTCATCCCGATAGGATTTTACTTTATCGTTCCAGTTTTTAAGGATGTCGTGGTTGTTGGGATCAAGCAGTTTGAGGTTTTTTTCAAAAAGCAGATCCAACTCAAGCAGCATACCGGTCTTGTTGCAGGTCTGTTCTCCGTCGGGTTTGCCTGATTCGTCGTGGTGGGAACCCGCCCGTAATACTTCAATGGTTTGTGCAATGCAGTAAAGTTGCTGTGCTGTTTTGGCCTGTGTTGTCGTCCAGTGATTGTAATTACGCACAGTTTCTGCAATCTCAGCCAGGTAACGTGTTCGTGACGGCGGTATGATAAAGATCTTCTCCTTCAATTCAACATTGGCGTCAAAACTGCTTGGGAAGGCTATTCCCGTCTTTGTGCTGATCTTTTGGATCAGCGCCTTGTAGAGTTCATTTACCCCCGGATCGTTGAACTGCGATGCAACCGTGCCGAAGACCGGCATCTCCTCCGCGGGTTTGTCGAAATATTTATGATTGCGCTGATACTGTTTTTTTACATCACGCTGGGCATCCAGGGCGCCTCGCTTGTCGAATTTATTGATCGCCACCAGATCGGCAAAATCTAGCATGTCGATCTTTTCAAGCTGACTGGCGGCGCCATATTCCGGTGTCATCACATAGAGTGTCACATCGCTGTGATCGACAATTTCGGTATCGGATTGTCCGATCCCTGAAGTTTCAACGATCACCAGGTCAAACCCGGCAACTTTTACAACATTGATTGCATCTTTCACATATTTCGACAGGGCCAGGTTCGACTGTCGTGTAGCAAGAGAACGCATGTACACCCTCGGGTTGAAGATCGCATTCATGCGAATGCGGTCGCCCAGCAACGCTCCCCCGGTTTTGCGTTTGGTCGGGTCAATGGAAATGATGGCCAGGGTTTTATCCCGGAGGTCGGCCAGAAACCTGCGAACGATTTCATCAACCAGTGAAGATTTTCCGGATCCGCCTGTCCCGGTAATTCCAAGGACGGGAATCTTTTTCTCAGCAGCCTCCTTTGCGATCTTTTCTAAAAACGATTTCCCCTTTTCCGGAAAGTTTTCGGCAGCGGAGATCAACCCGGCAATCTCCTTAACATCCCTTTTATAGACTTTTTTCAGGTCGAATTTTTCCTGGTCACCAACCGGGAAATCGCATTTCATGAGTAAATCGTTGATCATTCCCTGGAGAGACATCTCTCGCCCGTCGTCGGGAGAATAGATACGTGTGATGCCATATTCTTGCAGTTCGGCGATTTCCTGGGGTAAAATAACGCCCCCGCCTCCGCCAAAGATCCGGATATGACCGCAACCCCTTTCATGAAGCAGGTCGAACATGTATTTAAAATACTCATTGTGTCCGCCCTGGTAGGAGGTCAGGGCAATTGCCTGGACATCTTCCTGGATGGCGCAATCGACCACCTCCTGAACCGAACGGTTGTGGCCGAGGTGGATCACTTCAGCCCCGCTGGCCTGCAATATCCGGCGCATGATGTTGATCGATGCATCGTGACCGTCGAACAGAGATGTGGCGGTAACGATGCGAATATGATTATTGGGTTTATAGACTTCAGATGTATTCATTTTCAAATCTTCAAATCTCCAGATTTTCAAATCGTTTATGCAGTCGATATCGCCCTGGAGATGATCATCAGCTGGATTTCACTGGTGCCTTCATAGATCTGGGTCAGTTTGGCTTCTCTCATCAGGCGCTCTACATGATATTCTTTCACATAGCCATACCCTCCGTGTATCTGAACAGCTTCGGTGGTGACGTACATGGCTGTTTCGGCGGCATCGTACTTGGCCATCGCGCTGGCGATGCCATATGGTTTTCCCTGATCTTTAAGCCAGGCCGCTTTCAGGCAAAAATAGCGGGCAGCCTCGATCCGGGTGTGCATTTTTGCCAGTTTGAAGGCGATATCCTGGTGGTTTATCAGCTCGGTGCCAAAGGCTTTCCGGTCCTTTGCATATTGGAGGGCGCGCTCAAAGGCTCCCTGTGCGATGCCGAGCGCCTGTGCGGCAATGCCGATGCGACCTCCCTCTAATGTTTTCATGGCAAACTTGAATCCGAACCCGTCTTCACCGATACGGTTTTCCTTAGGAACGATTACATCGGTGAACATCACCGAATGGGTATCGCTGCTTCGCATTCCCATTTTGTCTTCATGAGGTCCGAGGGTTATTCCCGGCGCATGGCGGTCAACCAGCAACACATTGATCCCTTTATGCCCTTTTTCAGGGTTGGTTTGCGCGATGAGCAGGTAAGTGGATGCGGAATCCGCACTGGTAATCCAGTTTTTCACGCCATTTACGAGGTAGTGATCACCTTTGTCAATGGCCGTGGTGCGCTGAGAGGTGGCATCAGATCCGGCTTCGGGCTCGGAAAGGAGGAATGCCCCGATTTTTTCGCCCCGGGCCAGCGGTTTCAGCCACTTTTCTTTTTGTTCTTCCGTGGCAAAAGCTTCAATTCCATAGCAAACCAATGAATTATTAACCGACATGATCACGGAGACGGAACTGTCGATCTTCGAAATCTCCTCCATAGCGAGGACGTAGGAAACAGTATCCATGCCTCCTCCATCGTACTTTGTATCGACCAGCATCCCCAGGAACCCAAGGTCTGCAAGCGCTTTAACATGTTGTGTCGGAAATTCAGCTTTGGCATCGCGTTCCAAAACGTCTTTGATCAGTTCGCGCTGGGCATAATCCCTGGCGGATTGCTGGATCATGATCTGTTCTTCTGTAAATTCGAAATTCATGGCGTTTGAGTGTAAGAGGTTAATTATTAATAAACTGTATTATGGCAGATAGATATAATTTACATCGAAGTGATCTCTCAGAATGGAATCAAAATTACAAATTAAAATGACAAAAAAAAACCCGCCAAAGGACGAGTTTAAATAATGTAACATTAGAAGGAAGAATTTACGATTGGACGATTTTTGATTTACGAATAAATTGACGATTAAGCGATTGACGATTGTCAGCATCAATCGTCAATCGTCAATCAATAAATTCAATCGAAACTCGCCAATCGTCAAATCGTAAATCAGTTGATGGTAATTCCCTGTTTTGTAAACACCGATTCAACTACGAAATAGAATTTCTTGCTGCTGAAATCTTCCGACTTGTAGCTCCAGGGAGCAACCTGTACCATTCCCTGACCGGCAGTGAACGCTGATAGTTCAGCAGATCCGATCACACATTCACTTGCGTTACCGCCTAATCGTTTCAAAATCATGTGGTTGTCGTAATCAGTAACAATTACATAAATTGAATCGGCGTTGGTTACTGCTGAGCCCAGCGAAATGGTCGCACCGGCTGATTTTGTGATTGTTGCAGGCAGACTGTTAAATCCTGAATAATTGGGGATCGTCCTGTTGTCATTATAACTGATGGCAGGCACAGTGGCAGATCCCGAAACATTCCAATTCAATGTGCTGAAGGATAATGGATCGGTGTAGTTTTAATAAAGACATTCATGATTTAAAAGTTATAAGTTTAGGACACAAACATAAATTAAATTAGACCTATTCCAAATATTAAAGCAAAAAAAAAGGATGCAGATTGCCCGCATCCTGATTTTCAGATAATTAGAGCTTATAGTTGCCGCTCGTAGGTTATCTTAATATCCCCAACAGGAACATGTTCGATGACAATAATTTGTTCCTTGCTGATCTCAAGGATCTCGATCACGAACTTCATTTTATTTTCAATATTTTTGGCAACGATTCGGCTTCCCTTGCCCTTCATCTTCCAGGTTGCGTTCAGCGGTTTTCCGGGGAAGTTTTTAACGGCGGTCTTATTTGGAAAAATTTCCATGGTGGCCCGCATTTCATTCTGTATCAGCCTGTCGAGGGCAGCATCTTTTCGGGATACTGCACCTTCGCCGTCCTGTCTGCCTTCCTTTACCTGCTGCCGGCCCGAATTATCCGACATGGAAGCTGCTGCCTGCAACGCCGATGAGTCAACTACTTTTTCGACCTTGACCGGTCTCCATATTCCTATGATGATTTTTTCGTTGGGATGCGGCGTCATTCCGCAGGAGGTCATGAAAATGATGGTTATTACAATGGTACCGAGTGTAAAAATTCTGTTTCTGATCATTACTGTCAATTTAGTTTATACGGGATATGAATTAATTTCAAGCAGCAAAGTTAGGGTTAATTTTTTTTATGATGTATTACCTTTTGATGGTTTTTCCGATTAAACAATTAAAAGGATTATGCAAAAATATCATTCTGTCGCAGAGGAGTGATTTCCCCATGATTTTATGTTCCGGTTGACAAAAGCAGAATGGGAAGGACTTATCACAATTTGTGATAAGTTCCCGGAAAAAATCAGGCATTATCCAACTCTTCCACTTGCATTCACCGAACAGGGAGTGGCAATGCTTTCCAGTATTTTACGGTCGAAACGGGCAATTATTGTAAACATAGCCATCATGCGGGCCTTTATCAACCTCCGCCAATTGATCGATGCAAATAAAAATCTGATAAGTCGCCTTGACTCTCTTGAGAAAAAATACGATAAGAAATTCCTGCTGGTTTTCCAGGCCATCAAAGAGATGATCAGGGAGGAAAACGAACCCAGAGAAAAGATCGGATACAAAATTCCGGGATCAGTGTAAACTTTTTGGAACCTGGTAGGTGTCCGGATCTATCGCCTTCACATTCCACATTTTCAGGAAGGTGACAACTTTGGTGGTATCATAGCCCTTGGCGACGCAATGCTCAAGGATGCCCGAATCCTGGATGTGCAGTAGCTTGCCTTGCCCGTCGAGGATCAGGAAAACAGGGTACCCGAACCGGTTGGGGTATCCGTAATCGCGGAAAAGCTGGTAATCTCTCTTTTTCTTATCCTGAGGGACATTGGCCAGCACATAAACGTAATCGGCCTTCAAAAGCGAGTCAATGGGCTGCGCTTCACCGGCCATCTTGTGAAATCTGATACACCACGGACACCAGTTTCCTCCCATCTGAACAAGCACGTGCTTGTTCTCTTTTTCGGCAAGTGTAGTGGCCTTCTTCAAGTCGGCCCTCACATCCTGGTTTTCATCATAGGGTTTGACCGGGGACTGCCCATAAGCAGTGACAATTGACAAGTGACAAATGACAAATGACAGAAGGGTTATTGATTTAATGAGGTGTTTCATTTTGTGGATTTTCGGGCGACTAAGATAGGTAAAACCTGTCAAATGTTGCTGCTCTTCTGCTTTTTTGAAAAAGCTTTTCTGATGTTAAGGTAATCGAGGTAATATAGTATCCTGACAGAAAAACTGTTGGACTGGGGTGAGTTGAGCGTGTTGCCGATATCGGTAAAATAATTGTAAACAAGCATGCTGCCGGTGGTATTTATGGCATTCTTCCACACAACGCTCATTTCACTTCCCGGGGCAAAATACCATACGAACTGCAGATCAATGGTAAATGCATTGAAGTTGATATCCCGGCCTCCGATAAAATCCGAAGAGTTTAGCGATCCGTTCTTCTCCAACGTGTAGAATGAAAGGTACTTTGCCTGCGACCAATAGTGCCGCGCCCGCAAGGTGAGCGAAGCCTTCGTGTTAAAAATATACCTTATGTTCAGGATGTTGTTGATCGTGGTAATGTCACGACGTCCAAAAAAAATGGTCGGATCCATCAGTGAATCATAACTTGTGCGGACCCATCCGTAATTGTTCAACTCCTTTTCAAACTGCATGTCAAGTGTTGCCGAAAAACGATCACTGAATCTTACACGCGGTGTGAAACCAATAAAATAAATGAAATTGTTGTTTTCCGGACTATTCATAAACCCGAAATTGTGATGATACCGGATAGGTTTCCGGTCGTTGGAGGCGAAACGCCACTCCCCGGAAAAGTTAAACGGCATTTTATAAACGCGGCCCCATATCCTGGGTTCATAGAAGTCGTAAAAACCGAGTGGTTGGATTGCAGCATAAAGCACGTTGATCCAGTATTTTACAAACACGATTGAGTTATTCAGGCTGAAATCGAGCGTTTTAAAGTCGTAGGGCTGGTGCAGCGTAATATAGCGTGCCACCAGGTCGGTTTGTGTATTAACGATCTTTCCTTTGGGGTCATAATCATACCATGAAAGCCTTAGCCGGTTGGTGGCCTCATTGTTGTAGGAGATGAATCCCATGTCGTTCGGGTCGTATGTGGCGCCGGTCTCCTGCCTGAGCAACTGATATTGGAATTTACCGCCCGGCTTTGAAATTGAAATGGTGTACTGGTGCCCAAAATCGGGATTGATTCCATTCAGGTATTTCTGGCTCAGGTTAAACCGGCCGAAAACCTGGAAATTGCCTTTCCGGTTCTTAATACTGGTTTCCGCTCCCGAAACATTGGCGGAATAACCGTCGTCCGGAGTCCAGTAATTTGTGTTGATCAGGGTTACATAAGAGTTGTTCTTCAGGTTTTGGTCGAAGACCAGTACATTGTAATTCGTAAATGGTTGTGTCCTGATCCTGCGCGATTCTCCGGTGATGGTATCCTGCAGGTTGGCCCACGTATTGATGGTCATGCCGTTGAACAACCCGATACCCAGTCCCCTCAAGTTCCTTCCTGAGATTTTCGTGGCATTGATGATCCTGGTCTGGTCAGGATTTTTGGACACCTTCTCGTTTTGCCTGAGGCTGTCATACACTGCGTTACTGTATTTGGGAAGGCTTCCCACCCTTCGGCTGTAAAAGATCTCGCATTTGTCGAAAAGCTCCGTGGCTTCGGTAAAGAACTGCCGTTTTTCATCATAGCGGATCTCGAAAGGGGAGAGGTTGAGCACCTGGTCATCAGATTGTACCTGCCCGAAATCGGGAATCAGCATCATGTCAAGGGTGTAACTCTCATTGATCCCATAGCGGAGATCAAGGCCCCTGCGGAAAAAATATGACCAGTTTTTACTCTCCGGGCCCTTTTCAAGATATCCGGAAATGTATGGCGAGAATGAGAGCCTTAGCGGGGGTTTTATTGCACCAATACCGGTGAGTGTGCCATAATACCGGAATATATCCTGCGATTTGTTATCCACCCACGACCAGGTGGAATATTCGTGGAAACGGTGAATGTTCCGCCACATATTGATCCCCCAAATCTGTTCTCCGACTTTCGGGAACCTTAAGGCTGAATAGGGGATCTTCAGCTCCGTGATCCATGCCGAATCGTTGATGACCGTGGCGCTTTCCCATACGGCATCCCAGGTAACATCCTGTCCGATGGCAGTGTATTTGCAATCGTTTTGCAAGTTTGCCGGACTCACCTTGAACTCATACATGTTGAGTCCGTCGTTATAAGGAAGGATGTCGAAAGAGATATAATCGGTGTTCAGTGCCTCAATCTGGTCACGACGGCCAAGCTCCTTGCAAATGCTGTCGGGGTGAGGGTCGAACATGACCGCAAGAATATAGAGCGCCATGTCATCGTACGCGAAACGGATCTCGGTACGCAAAGCCGGCAGGGTGCCATTCCTTGGACCGTATTCAATAAAGTCGTCTGCAACCGGTGCGGTTCTCCAGACCAGATCATTGGAGTTGCCGTCGATCTTTGGGGCGGTCGTTGCACGTATGGCCACGATGTTTTTCCTTGACAGATCTGCCGAATCAGGCAGGATTCCGGTACTTCCGGCAATGGACAATAAAGGGAACAACACCAATAACAAGTGAAATAACGTAACCGTAAAAAGTATCGGACAACGACAGGCTGGTCTGCAATTCCTCATCATTACCAAAAATAAAACAAAGGTTGACAAGGAAAAAATAATTTTGACTAACCTGATAAATTATCCGTCCTAAGGAACATTATTCCCGGTAAAGCCGAAGTTGTTTCGATGATGAAAAATAATAAGCGCAAAGGACACAATATTTTTGTTGTCGAAATATCTGGAAAGAGTATTTTTACGAAGTAAATACCTTTATTAAAATGGAACTGTCATCCCGTTCAAATGTAAATCTGGATTTTGAATCATCGCCGGGCTCGAAAGGAAAATTCCTGGTTCTTGATACTGAAACTACAGGACTGCTGCCAAAAGAGCAATTGGAAGATACCGACCCGGAAACTCATCCAAGAGTGATCCAGGTTGCCTGGTTACTCTTCGATGCAGACGGTAAACTGATCGAATCACATAACCGTTATATATTGCAGGAACAACCTGTTCCGCCTTCTTCAACGCAGATCCATGGGATCGAGGATGCTACCCTGCTACAAAAAGGAGAAAAACCCACTGTTGTATGGAATGATTTTTTGACTGCCCTTGAGCAATGTGATTATCTGATTGCACACAACATCGATTTTGATTTGCCGGTCATTGAATCGGAACTGAGACGGTTACACATTCATAACCCTTTTGCCGGTAAGAGAAAGTTCTGTACCATGAAACTTGGAAGAATCTTCTGCAAAATCCCGGCGGATGATGGAAACGGATACAGGTTCCCTGCCCTTGACGAATTATATAAAATATGCTTTTTTGGCCGTCTTTCCGACCTGCAGATATCAGGGTTGCATGATGCGTACGTTGACGCGGCAGTTACCTCAAAGGTATTTTTTCAGCTATTTACTTCGCTCCCGATCAATCTGGAAGCTGCCACCGAAGAGCCATTCAAATTGCCCTTTGTCGGGACCAGCGACAGCGTGGGCAAAGGTAAATTCTTCCTTCATATCATACTTCCGACATTCCTGACTATTTTACTTTTTTTCCTGACCATTTTCCTGATTATCATTCCAAGGTTCAAGGAAAATATCATGTTGGGAAAACGCCAGATGATTGAAGAACTTACACGATCGGCTGCAAGCATCCTGGACAAATACGAAACTGATGAACGAAACGGGCTGATGACACGTGAAGAGGCCCAGAATACAGCTATTTCAAGAATTCAATACCTGAGATACGGCACTGAAAACAAGGATTATTTCTGGATCACCGACCTGAAACCCAACATGATCATGCATCCTTACCGCAGCGACCTGAACGGGAAAAGTCTGCAGGACTTCACCGACCCTCATGGCAAAAAACTCTTTGTTGAGATGGTGAGTGTTTGTAATAAGAACGGCCATGGATATGTAGAATACATGTGGCAATGGAAGGATGATCCGGCACACATTGTTCCCAAACTATCCTATGTCGCCGCATTTAAGCCATGGGGCTGGATAATAGGTACAGGTATCTATGTGGAGGACGTCAAAAAGGAGATCGTATCGTTGACGCAGCGACTGCTGGTCATATCATTGGGTATATCGCTTATCATCGCCTTGTTGCTTACCTATATCACCTATCACAGCATCAGGATCGAGCGAAAAAGGAAAAGCGCTGAATCTCAGTTGCGCATTTCACGCGAAAAATATAAAACGCTTGTTGATGCAACCACCGAGGGGCTGATCATGATGCTTGACCATAAAATGATTTTTTCGAACAATAAGGCGCTTGAACTTACAGGATTCGACGAAAATGAGTTAAACAGCCACCCTTTTTCCAAACTGATCAGTGACAAAAACAACCCGGAAACCTTAAGGATCTTCAAGCACAGAAACCTGCCTGACGGACAATATGAGTTAATCCTGTCATTAAAAAACGGAAGCACACTCGACACAATAGTAACGATCAGCTCCATGTTTTTTTCCGGCAAGAAAGGCAAACTGATCACTATAAAGGATGCCTCAGTCCACCAAACATCGTATGGGACCATCGAAGATATCCTGCAGATTCTGGAACTTTCAGGGCTGGGGTTTATCAGGTTTTTACTTGATTCAAAGGGTAAGATCATTTATTCAAGCAAGGCGATGGTAAGCATACTCGGCTTTGCCGATGCAAAGGAACTTTCGAACTACAGCATACTCGATTTTTTCTTTGATTCTGCCGAGAAGAAAAAATACCGGACCCGGCTTTTGGCCGATGGAAGAATCAATAATGTTACTATACGTCTTAAGCGCAGAGACGGTGGTGTTCGTGTCGTCTCAGCATCCATGGTCATAAAAAAGGATGAGTCACAGCAGTTGTTGTGCGATGGTATAATCGAAGATATTACGAAAAGGACCACTGAAATTCAGGAAAAAAACGAGTTTATTACTCAGTTGCAGGTACATTCATTGCTTTTGCATAATTCTGTTGATTCCTTCATTGTTCCGTTCAATGAAGTCCAGATGGACATATCTGCTGCCGGCATCATTAAAATCATGAAAAATAACCACACCGACGTGGTCCTGGTCTCAAACAGGGATGGCGCAAAGGTTGGGATTGTCACGGCCGGCGACATTGTTGAAAGGATTTTACTTTCAGGCTCGGATCCCAAACGCCCGGTTTATGAAATCATGAGCGCACCACTGGTTTTTGTGAATACGAGCGATACTTTGAGCAAGGCGATAACAACCATGCAGACTGTCGGGATATCGCATCTTGTGGCCAGACACGCGACAGGATCAATTGCAGGAATGATCCATAAGCGTGATATTTCTCATTCCATGTTTAACTCCTTTTCATTTATCGAAAATGAAATTGACAGCGCTCAGTCTGTTGGAGAGCTTTCAATCCTGTATCAACGGTTTTTAAGCTATTTGTCATTAATGATCGGGCAAACCGTTAATCCGGTCATTATTGGCAAAAGCATCGCTTCCATTTCGGGTCGTATTACCGGAAAGCTTATCGCCATGGCCATGGCGGAGATCGGAGAACCCCCGGTTGAGTTTGCATTTATAGCCATGGGCAGCGAGGGGAGGATGGAGCAAACGCTGGTCACCGACCAGGACAATGCCATCGTATATCAGGATGTTCCCGATATTGAGGCAGACCAGGTTCAGGCCTGGTTCAACAATCTGGGGGAAATTGTATGCGATCAGCTTAACGCGGTTGGATTCAGATATTGCAAGGGCAGGATCATGGCCAAAAATCCGCTTTGGTGCAAGCCGCTGCAAACCTGGAAAAATTATTTTTCCCAATGGATATCAACCCCCGAACCCAAAAATCTCATGGATGTTTCTATTTTTTTCGACCTGCGTCCGGTTTTTGGCAGCGCTCACATTATTAATGAACTGCGCAGCCATATCGATATAGTCTCTGATGGCAGGTCATCCTTCTTTTACAACCTGGCGGAGAGTGTGCTGTCTTTTAAACCATCTATGGGGATAACCGGAGCTATTCATACGGAAAAAAGAGACAACAAGGAGTTGTTTGATCTGAAAAACGCGGTTACCCCTTATATCATGTTTGCACGCATCTATGCAATATTCCATAAAATTCCTGCCGCCAATACCATTGGGCGGATCCAGGCTTTGTATGCGCTGCAGGTGATCCCGCTTGCAACCTGCCGTGATGTCTCGTTCGGATATGATTTTCTGATGATGTTGAGATATAAACACCAGGTAGCCCGGTTGGAATCATCGGGCGAGATCAATAATTTAATTGACCTTAATGAGTTGCCGGAGGTTGAGGAAACCGTGCTGAAAAAGACCTTATCACTGGTGTCAGATTTTCAGAACAGGCTTAATATTGATTTTAAGCGATCTATTTTATGACCTTTCACGGCTGATCTGTATTTTTTTTCACTTTTATTTGTTAGGTTGATACTTATTAATAACTTTATGCGCTGATAATCAGCACACAATAAAATTTTTATTTTATTGAAAAACAGATTGTTGTGAATATTTTAACAGGTTTATTCATCCGAAATTAAGACGATTTTTTACAAATAAATCATAAACAAAGGAGGAAACATGATCCACAAACCAGCAACGACTATCGGAAACGACAATGCTGCACCAAAAAAAGCGAAGTTAGGCGTGATCCTATTTATTGCATACACATTGGTTTATTCAGGTTTTGTTCTGATCGGTTTAACCAAGCCCGAATTAATGGGTTTAGAGGTTATTGGCGGGCAAAACATTGCCATCATCTATGGATTCGGACTGATCATACTTGCAATAGTTATGGGATTTATCTACAACTATTTCTGCACAAGGATGGAAAACAAAATGAACAAAAACTAATACTAACACCAACTGATCATGATCTACGAAGTTTCAAATTTAGCTATAATAATTTTTCTGTTTATTGTTGGTTTGGTGCTGGGATTATCCTTTTATTTCGCCAGAAAAACCAAGTCTGCCGCAAGCTATTATGCAGCAGGCGGTAACATTCACTGGGCTGTTAACGGTATAGCATTTGCGGGCGATTACCTGTCGGCAGCCTCTTTCCTGGGAATATGCGGCATGATCGCCTATTCCGGTTACGACGGATTCCTTTATTCGATCGGATATCTTGCCGGTTGGGTGGTGGCCTTATTCCTTGTTGCAGAACCTTTAAAGAAACTTGGCAAATATACCTTTGCTGATGCACTGGATTCCCGGTTCAATGCCAAGTCAATAAAACTTGCAGCATCATTCAGCACGCTGGTTGTCTCGATATTTTACCTTATACCCCAGATGGTCGGGGCCGGCGACCTTGTTGTTCCCCTTCTCGGGCTGCCACACTGGATAGGTGTTTTAATCGTCGGCGCCATCGTGATATTTATCGTTGCCACTGCCGGGATGACTTCTACCACCTATGTTCAGTTTATTAAAGGCGCTCTGCTGGTTATTTTTTCTACCGTACTTACCATATATATATTAAACAACGGATTAAAATTAACGCCGGATGAAAACTATCATAAGTACGCAAAGTTAGAGGCGGTTGTTGCTAACGATACAATTGTCAGCATACCTGATCCGGACTATCTTTTAAAGGCAACGAAAGTTGTCGGCAAGCTGGTCTTTGTTCAACTGGAGAAAAACGGTTCCATCTGTTGGTATAAGTTAAATAAGGACGGAGAAAGCGCCGTGCTTGATGAAATGCTATTCACCACCGACCACCCTGACGGCAGTAAAACGTATAACGGCGCCCCAAAATCAGAAAAGAAATTCTATCAGGTAGGACACCTGAGTAAAATAATTGTTGATGGTAAAGAGGTTGACCAAACAGGTCCGGTTGGTCCGTTTGAATTTATAAAAACAATCGAATCAAGTGAAATCGTACGCTTTACGAAAAAAGCATTCAGTAATGGGGATGATCGTGTAACAGTATGGTACCAGAATGTCACCAAAGGCACGGATGTGATGAAGCCCGGACTCCTGTACAAACTATCGAAGGCAGCGGGTGCAACATTCTGGGATAAAATGAACTTCTTATCTTTAATGCTCGCGCTGTTTTTGGGAACATCTGCATTACCACATATCTTGATCAGATATTATACCGTTCCAAGTCAGCGGGCCGCCAGAAAATCAACCATTGTTGCGATCGCAGCCATCGGATTTTTTTATGTGCTGACCCTGTATATGGGGCTTGGCGCCATGATCAATGGTGTTTTGGATGTCGAAAGCAGCAACATGTCGGGACCACTGCTGGCAAAATCCTTTGGAGTTGGCATATTCTCTATTATTTCAGCAATTGCGTTTGCAACTGTGCTTGGAACGGTCAGTGGACTTATTGTAGCATCATCAGGGGCAATTGCCCATGACTTCATTGACATGTACCTCAAGGTTGAAATGACGGACAAGGAGAAGGTTAAAGCCGGAAAGATCGCAGCCTTCAGCGTAGGTGTATTTGCAATTATTCTGGGTATTTTATTTAAAGGCATGAATGTGTCGTTCCTTGTCGGACTCGCATTCGCAGTGGCAGCATCCGCCAATCTGCCGGCAATTTTATTCCTCCTGTTCTGGAAGAAAACAACGGCAAAAGGGATTTCCTGGTCAATTGTCGTCGGGATTTTTTCTTCCATCGGCATTATACTGTTTTCACCTACCATGTATGATAAATATGGGTTAGTTCCCAAAGATGCGCCCATTCCACTGGATAATCCGGGAATTATTTCCATTCCATTGGCAATCATTACCCTGGTCGTAATTTCATTGCTGACACAAAAAGATAATTCAACAAAAGATTTTAGTAAGTAAACGTCGTTTTCTTCATGGCGTTGAATGCTAATCGTGTAACATTTAATTAAACTGGAAAAAATGAAAAGAAATATCACAATTCTGTTCGCTGTTCTTATACCTGTATTGGGTTTTACGCAAGAAAAGGACACTAAGTTCAGTGTTAATTTCTCTGGATTTATTAAAAATGACTTCTTTTGGGATTCACGTCAAACAGTTTCGATCCGGGAAGGTCATTTCCTTTTGTACCCCATGAAAATTGACCGGGACGCCAATGGCAAGGATTTAAACGCAAAATCAAATTTTAATTTTTTGTCCATACAAACAAGGTTGACGATGAACGTAACCGGTCCCGATGTGTTCAAGGCAAAAGTATCCGGTGTTGTTGAGGCCGATTTTTTTGGCAATGAAAATGCTGCATTTGTAGATGTAAACGGTTTCAGGCTTCGTCATGGATTTGTAAAACTCAACTGGCCTAAAACAGAGCTTTTATTCGGACAATACTGGCATCCGATGTTTAACCCCGAATGTTTTCCGGGAGTGGTCTCATTTAATACAGGCGCCCCTTTTCAGGCTTTTGCCAGAAATCCCCAAATGCGTTTAACTCAAAAACTGGGTGATTTCAAGTTGATGTTCGCAGCCTGTTCGCAAAGGGATTTCGTTAGTCCCGGCGGATCTTCCGTTTCACTGAGAAACAGTTCTATCCCCGATCTGGATCTGCAGTTCTCTTATGGATTTAAAAATGATTCAACTAAAAAGGAGTTTCTTATCGGACTTGGCGGCGGATATAAAATCGTTGCACCACGCATATACAGTGATGTTACCACAACAACAGTAGTTTCACCTTCGTACGTAGTTTATGACACACTGAATAATCCCCATGTCATTCCGGCTGTTACCAAAACAACAACAGCTAAATATAAAGTTGACGAACAACTCGGAGGGTTTTATTCCATCTTTTTCATGAAGTATAAATGCAAAACCATTACCTATAAACTTTATGCTGCCTATGGTCAGAATATTTTTGACATTACCATGTTGGGTGGATATGCCGTCAGCAAAATTAATGATCCTGCGATATGGCAAAAGGATTATACCCCTTTCAATACATTTTCAGCCTGGACAGAACTGAATACAAATGGAAAAAAGATCCAGGCTGGCCTGTTTGCCGGATATACACAGAATATGGGAACATCCGCTGATATCCTTGATTATTCGACAACGAACCGGGGCGCTGATATCAAATGCGCATATCGTGTATCACCCCGCGTGATTTTTATTTCCGGAAAATTTCAGATCATGACTGAACTGGAGTTGACCAGCGCATATTATGCCGACAAGGATGCCACCGGAATGTACTACAGAGATATTAAAGGCGTAATTACCCAATCTTCCGCGGCAAGCAATTTACGCATACTTTGCGCCATCCAATATCATTTCTGATTTGCAATTTGCAATTTACTATTTGCACTTTGCATTTCCATCTTACATCCCATACCGCTCAATGATCTCCTGCTTTGATTTTCCCAGGATATCATATTTCTTGCCAACCTTTCTGAAGGCATCGAGCGCTTTTTCGAGGTGATGGATCTCATGCCCGGCTGAGATCTGCGTACGGATACGCGCCTGTCCCTGAGGAACAACCGGGAAGAAAAATCCTATGGCATAGATGCCCTCTTCATACAGGTCGCGTGAAACATCCTGCGCCAGTTTTGCATTGAAAAGCATCACCGGCACGATCGGCGTGTCACCTGCCTTGATGATCAGACCGGCTTCGGTCAACCCTTTACGCCAGAATTCAGTGTTCTTTTCCAGCTTGTCGCGGCGGTCGGTGGAGGCGGAAAGGATTTCAAGCACCTTGATCACACCGGCCACCACCGGAGGTGCAATGGTGTTGGAGAAGAGGTACGGACGGGCCTTTTGACGGCACATCTCGACCAGTTCCTTACGCCCGGAAACACAACCTCCTGATGCGCCACCCAATCCTTTTCCAAAAGTGGTGGTGATGATGTCGATTTTTCCCATTACCCCGTATTGCTCATGGGTTCCGCGGCCGGTCTTCCCGATGAAACCACTGGAATGGGAATCGTCAACAAACAGCAACGCGCCGTACTTTTCGCATAATTCCACCATTTTATCCAGTTTTGCGGTATCGCCATCCATGGAGAAGACACCATCGGTGATTACCATCTTCAGGCGCTTGAGGTCGTGCAATTGCAGCTTCTCCTCCAGATGCTCCATGTCGGAGTGTTTGTATGTATCATGCATGGCGCTGCAGAGACGGATTCCATCAATGATGGAGGCATGCACCAGCCGGTCGGAGATCATCACGTCGTCTTTGGTCAGCACTGCTTCGAATACGCCGGCATTGGCATCCATACAGGAAGGAAACAGGATGGTATCTTCCGTTCCAAGGAACTTGGTGACCATCTGCTCGAGTGTGCGGTGAATGTCCTGCGTTCCGCAGATAAAGCGCACCGATGACATGCCATAACCATGCGAATCAAGTCCTTCATGGGCAGCCTTCACGACTTCCGGATGGCTCGACAATCCTAAATAGTTGTTTGCACAGATGTTTATGACCTTTTTTAAGGGGGCCCCTGCCGGGAATTCAACTTCGATGTCGGCATCCTGGGCTGAGTGAATATAACGTTCCTGTTTGAATAAACCGGCGCTCTGCAGTCCGGCCAGGATCTCGGTATAGATCCCGCGTGTTTTTTCCGTATAAGCCATGTTCACCTCCTTATTTTACATATTCCCTTACTAAAGCACATATCTTGTTCACCGAGTCGAAGGCTTCCGGGGTTGCCTTATCATCGGGGATGGCAATGTTGTACTTGTTTTCCAGAAACCGTTTCAACGATACCATTGAAAAGCTGTCAACGATGCCACCCGAGATCAGCGGCGAATCGTAGGTTAATTCTGTGTCGTCCTCCACATATTCTTTGATCACGTAAGTTTTGATGATCTCTTGCATTTCGTCCATGGGTTTTTCTCCTTTTCTTTAGTGTTATTAATTTATAGTGTTGAAATCTTAAAGAACCTCGCTATTTCGCTATTTCTTTTCTGTTAATCATCTTCCAGTGTTGATGTATCCCCGATCTCCTCTCCCCATTCCTTCGCGTGCAGGATTCGCCGCATTATTTTTCCGCTGCGGGTCTTGGGAAGGGTATCAATGAATTCGATCTCCTGCGGCATGGCCAGGGGCGACAATTTCTTACGGACAAAATTCATGATCTCGAGGTCGAGATCCTTGCTGCCTGTAAATCCGGGTTTCAGCGTCACAAAGGCCTTAACGACCTCCATGTTTACAAAGTCCGGTTTTGCAACCACGGCCGATTCGGCCACCGCAGGATGTTCGAGCAATGCTGATTCTACCTCAAACGGACTTACCAGGTGGCCTCCCGTGTTGATCACATCATCGTCGCGACCGACAAACCAGAAATAGCCTTCGTTGTCGATGCTGGAACGGTCGCCCGGCAGGTACCAGCCATTTTTAAATTTCTTCTGATAGGTCTCTTCGTTGCGCCAGTAAGTCCGCATCATTGCAGGCCAGCCCGGCTTTATGGCAATCAGTCCGATCTTTCCGGTTTCGTTAAATGGTTCGAAGGTTTCGGGGTGGATCACGGTGGCGGTAATTCCGGGGAAAGGCTTGCCCATAGATCCGGGTTTTATTTTCATCCCCGGGAAGTTGGTGATCATTATCGACCCGGTCTCAGTCTGCCAGTAGGTATCGAGAAATGGCTTTCCAAAAACTTTTTCCGACCAGAGTACAGCTTCACTGTTCAGCGGTTCTCCAACTGAGGCAAGGTGACGAAGTGAAGAAAGGTCATATTTTTTAATCACCTCATCTCCGGCTTTCATCAGCGACCGGATGGCCGTTGGCGCTGAATACCACATGCTGATCTTGTGTTTTTCAATGAACCGGTACCAGTTGTCGGCGGAAAAGCCGGCATCCAGCACACACTGGGTCACGCCACTGCTGAAGGCTCCGATGATGCCGTAAGATGTCCCGGTCACCCATCCCGGGTCGGCGGTGCACCAGTAGATATCACTGTTCTGCAGGTCGAGCACCCATTTTGACGTCAGGTACTGTGAGATCAGTGAATAATGAACATGCTTGACACCTTTTGGTTGTCCTGTGGTTCCTGAGGTGTAATGCAACACAGACGGGGATTCTGCATAAGTGGGATGGATATCAAACTTTTCCGGTTTTTCAGCCTTTTCCATGTCAAAGGCGACTTCGCGGTCGAGCAGCGGTTTGGCCGGGTCGGCATCAACGATGATGAGGTGTTTAAGGTAGGGCATCTTTTCCATGATCTTCCTCACCTTGGGCGCGTGTTTTTTCTGGGTGATGATGGCAGTGGTTTGCGCATTGTCCAAACGAACAAACAGCGATTCATCCCCGAATGCCGAGAACAGCGGCTGGGCAATCCCGCCCATCTTAAGAATTCCCAGGAACCCGATGTACAGTTCGGGGATCTTATCCATAAACAGGCATACACGATCTTCGGGTTTGATGCCCAGGCCGCGCAGAAACTGCCCGATGGCGTTGCTGTTGAGCCGAAGGTCGTTGTAGGTAAACCGCTTTTCGACACCAGTTGATCCTTCCCAGATCAACGCAGGTTTATTGCCGTAACCTTTTTCACAGATACGGTCGGAACAATACCATCCGATGTTGATGATGTTACCAGGTTTGTAATCCAGTTCTTTCTCAGCAATTTTCCAGTCAAAGTTTTTTACGCGTTCGTCGTAGGATCCGATATTTGACATTGATCATGGGTTAAAATAATGGTGAATGGTAGAGACAAGGCATCGCCTTGTCTGTGATAAATGGTAGAGACAAGGCATTGCCTTGTCTCTACAGAATGGCGAAAATGGTGAAATGGCGAAATGGCTGAATTGTCGGATTTTTCAGTCGGTGGGGGCAGTGGGTAATACATTGGAAGATGCACCTTCAGTTTCGATGATAACGATGGCTGTCGCCATCTCTTTTAGATGCGATAAAGATACATGAATTTTTGAAATTGACAAGCGATCTGTTAATTCTTTAGCAATTCCGGTGGTGCGGATATGGGGCTTTCCCAGCTCATCGTGAAAAATGTCTATGTCGCCGAACCGTACGCCGAACCGCCAGCCGGTACCGATCGCTTTCAGAAAAGCCTCCTTGGCCGAAAACCGCGCGGCATAATTCTGGTACTTGTACCTTTTTGTCTCACAATATTCGATCTCCCCGGGGGTAAAGATCTTATCCCTGAAGCCGATGTCGCGCTGCATCACCTTTTCGATGCGTGCCACTTCGATGATGTCTGTTCCGATGCCGTAGATCATATGCGTGTGCAAATTACACATTCTTACTCCTGCAGTTCTTTTTCAAGTGTCGTTTCAATGAATTTATTTAATGACATCCCTTGCTGAACTGCTTTCTGAATGGCTTTCTTGTGTAAGGCGGGTTTCAACCTGACATTGAAACTCCCTTTAAATGGTTTATCGGGGTTTACCCCCTTTTCCTTACAGAAAGCGATGTAATCATCCACAGACTCTTCAAACGCTTTTTTAAGATCATGCGCATTATCCGATTCAAAGGTTATCAAATCGTTGATATATTCTATTTTTCCATAGAAAACTTCATCTTCAGCAGAAAAACTGACAGAACCGATATAATCCATATATTTAATAGTGTTCATGTTTAAAGTTTTTATAGAATTTTATTGTTTTTCAGTTTTTCCAGTCTGCTCATGAGTCCCGGTTTGTTGCAAATATAAAATTTTTATCATCCTGTCACTGTTATTCAGTTACATTTGACAGTTTTAAATAATGAATTGTCGTACAAGTCAAACTTCAAAGAAAAAAAAGGTTTACAATGTCTCCTGCTTACACAGGTAACACGCATGACCGCACACGAACATTCCCCTTGTTGAAATTTTTTTTCATTTACTGTATTACCTTTCCCCTGGAAAACGGATTAAGCAGATGTATATCAGCCAAAATCTTTTTGAGGCGAAACAGTATATGTCAAGGATACAGTTATGAAAAAACAAGAATCTTTACCGGCGATCCCGGAAGAAACAATCATCAATAAAATCTACCAAATCAGAGGTCAAAGAGTAATGATAGATCGTGATCTTGCTGAATTATATGGTGTGGAACCGAAACGGTTAAAGGAAGGTGTAAGACGTAATATTGAACGGTTTCCTGAAGATTTTATGTTTGAATTGACAGTTGAAGAGTTTCAGATTTGGAGGACGCAAATTGCGTCCTCCAAATCTGACTTGATTGGATTACGTTATCCTCCCTATTGTTTCACTGAACAGGGCGTTACAATGCTATCCTGCATTTTAAAGAGTAAAAAGGCGATTGAAACAAATATACGTATTATCAGGGTGTTCAGTAAAATGCGTGAAATGTTGTTAACTCAAAAAGATATCCTTTTAAAACTAGAACAATTTGAAAAGCAATTAGGGAAGAACAGTGAAGACATTCAACTGATATTCAAAGCTCTAAAACAGTTCCTGAATCCCCCTCAGGAACCGCGGAGGCAGATTGGGTACAAACGGGATCAGGAAGAATGACCGTTCATTCCTTCAGATGTACCATTCAATAAAAAAGAATGACATTTGATACATTCCTTAAAATGTTGTATATTTAAAAGTATATATTTGTTGCTTCGTGATCAGGGGAATCGAATAATCCGCTTATGAAAACCTACAAGGCCATCATCATTGATGACGAGAAGAAAATCCGTGAAGCATTAACCATTTTACTGAGCGAACACTGCCCGGAGATAATTATTTGCGGGGCGGCGGCATCAGCCGCGGAGGGCCGTGACCTGCTCAATTCAAATGATGTTGACTTCATTTTCCTGGATATTTCCATGCCTGAGGAGGATGGTTTTGCCTTTCTCCGTTCGATCCCGAAGGAGAATTACGGGGTCATTTTCGTAACGGCCTATGAGGAATATGCCTTGCGGGCATTAAAAGCCAGCGCCATCGATTACCTCTTAAAGCCGGTCAGTCCCGTGGAACTGCGTGAAGCCGCATCCAAAGCCATTCAGCAGCTTGAACTGAGGCAAAGCAGGGAGGAAGCCAGGACAATTTACGGGGAATCGCTTGACAACCTTCATGAACATATCCGTTCGGAAGGCGAAACCATTTCAAAGATCACCGTGGCAGAGCAATTCGGGTTCAAGGTGATCAGGGTAGCCGACATCATGTACCTCCAGGCCGACGCCAACTACACCATCCTGCACCTGACGGGGATGAACAAGATCGTGGCAGCGCGGTCGCTGGGTGAATTTGAACACATCCTGAGCGAACCCGCATTTTTCCGGATCCACAAATCGACGATCGTCAACCTCAACTATTTACAGGGCTATTCAAGCTACGAGGGGAATTTTGCCGTGTTAACCGATGGGACCCGACTGAGCATTTCAAGGCGTAAACTGTCCGACTTTCGTGAAGCTGTAACACATTTCTCAAAATCATTGGAATAAGGATTCCCCCATTTAAACCCTCCTGACCACCTTTCCTTCACCAGTATCTGCCGTTCATACATTTGCACGGTTTCGCACCAGTTGGTTTGCTAATATTACTGCCTGATTTCATAAAACTACAATTATGGATGCAAGGAAAATATCTATTCTGTTCATCGTTGTTACGCTCATTCTTTACGGGGAAAATAAAATACCGGCTCAATCCCGGGTTCAGTTACCCGGAATGAAACAGGCGGCAGCCGATTCCGTTTCGGCAGATAAGAATAAAACCCCCGTAATAACCTATAAGCTGATCCCCGGGGTCAACAACACCTGGGGGTATGATATTTATATGGATGGCCGGGTGAATATCCACCAGCCGTCCATCCCTGCCCTGCCCGGCAACGACGGGTTTAAAACACAGGAAAAGGCTGAAAAGGCAGCCAGACTGGCAATTAAAAAAATAAAAAACGGCGAGATGCCGCCCACCATCACCGTGGAGGAGCTGAAAAAGCTCAAAGCATTATGATTCTCTTAACCAACCAATAAGTAAAAACCAATTAAAACAAAACGCTATGAAAACAATTTTCAACACGTTAAAGGCCATTATGATGATTGCCTGTATGATCACACTTTCCTCCGGAGAAGGCCGGGGGGCGCCAAGCTGGCAGGAGGCGAGATTTGGGGCAGTTGGCTTCAGCATTGGCAGCATGGGCTATATTGGAACCGGGCTTGGGTATATCAACAATGTTTTGGCCTTTAAAAAGGATCTATGGGAATATAATCCTGCCACCGATTCATGGACACAAAAAGCTGATTTAGGAGGAGTGGGAAGGGCCCATGCCACAGGACTCAGCATCGGCAACAAGGGATATATCGGTCTTGGACAAGACGATTACGGTGTTTTTAGTGACTTCTGGGAATATGACCCCGTCACCAATACCTGGTTGCAGAAAGCTGATTTTCCCGGATTGGCGAGAAAAAATGCTCCGGGTTTCAGCATTGGAAACAAGGGCTATCTCGGAACCGGTCTGGTATTTTATCCTGGAGAACCTCCTTTACATCTTCAGGACTTTTGGGAATATGACCCAACCGTCAATGCCTGGTTACAGAAAGCCGATTTCCCAGGAGCAGCAAGGTTTGCAGCAGCAGGATTCAGTATCAACGCCAAGGGTTATCTTGGCACTGGCGCTACCTGGTTGAGCGACACAGAATACATCCATTATACAGACTTTTATGAATACAATCCGGTCAATGATATCTGGATTATAAAGGCTCCTTTTGCCGGGGCAGCCAGATACTGTGCAGCAGGGTTTGGTATTGGCAGTAAAGGTTATATTGGGACGGGTTCCAACAATGTGAACTTTAACCTGCTAAAAGACTTTTGGGAATATAATCCGGCAAACAATGCCTGGATACAAAAAGCCAGCTTCAAGGGTAAAGCCAGACGTTATGCAACAGGGTTCAGCATCGGGACCAGGGGTTATATCGGGACAGGACACATGGGCAATTCTTATGAGCAGGATTTCTGGGAATACAACCAGGTGACAAATGCCTGGACCCAGAAAACCGACCTGGGCAGTAAACACAAGGGCCCTTTAAAAGAGGTTGATGCCATTGCTGAAACAGGCCCGGCCAACAATACAGACCTGTCGGTTTATCCAAATCCATCCAATACCTCATTCAACTTTCGTTTGAATACTGCGAGTGAAGAACCGGTATCCATAAAACTATTTGATATGACGGGCAGGTTGGTCTATGAACACACTTCGCTACCTCAGGATGAGATCATTACAGCTGGAGATAACCTGGGGGCGGGAGTATACGTTGCGGTGCTGACACAAGGGGCCTGCAGGAAATCTGTCAAGTTGAACAAGGTTCGTTAATTGTTGAAAATGCAGAAAAACAAAGGTTGTTCCCCGGGACAACCTTTGTTTTTTCAATCAGGCAGTTGTTATGTTGAATACACTGTGAAAACAAAATAAACTTGACTTTTCCCCTAAATTGTTATATCTTTCAGAGATTTTAAATCAATTGTTTTTTCAGCATTCTGCTCAACAGGGTTGACATATTATCCGGAAAAAATGAAAAGATCATTACTATGCCTGCTCTTTTTCGCAACCATCTCAGTTGCCCTTACTCAAAACCTCACCTACAAGGAAAAATTATTTTACAGCTGCAAAGTCTGGGGGTTTGTCAAATATTACCATTCAGAAGTATCCACGTGCCAGGTAAACTGGGATAGTGTTCTTCTCAGCACATTTCCCATGATTAAAAGTGCAGTTTCCAACAACGATTATAACGAGGCGCTTGCCTCCATGTTAAACGCAGCAGGCCCGATGGCACTTGCGGCCACCCCCCCTCCCGACACCCTGCCGCCGGAGCTGAAACGAAACCTCAACTTCGGATGGATCAACGACCCTGTATTCCGGGATGATGTAAAAGTGATCCTCGATACGATCAAAAACAACTTCAGGCCCCATCCGATCTGCTGGGTAAATGATGGTAATAATAATACCGGCTGGCTGGCTTTCCCTTATGATGATCCGATGATTCACATCTTCGCTTACACAAACTATCCCACAGAATCCAACAGGTTGCTGCTTCTTTTCAAATACTGGAACGTCATCAGGTATTTCAACCCGTACAATTATGTCCAGGATGTCCCATGGGATAGTACCTTTTCCCATAATGTATTATCCTTGGCCTCAGCCACTGATTACACTGCTTTTTTTAAAACGATAAAAAAAATAGCAGCGGGGTGCAATGATGCGCACGTTGAAGGATTGACCAGCAGCAGTATGTATAATATGTATGGCAATTACTGCCCGAAAATTATCTTAAGATATTCTCAAAGCAATTATATTGTTGTCAAGTCAGGTTATAGTGCTATTTCCAAAGGCGACATCCTTGTTTCCGTTGATGGAAAATCGACCACTCAGTGGGAAGACAGTCTTCGGCCCTATATCTCCGCAGGCAACCCATCCGTATTCAGAAGATTCATGTGTAAGAATCTGTTGAGTGGAGCACAAAATTCCCAGTTGCAGATTGGAATTAAAGACAGTTTGGGGAATGATCATTCTTTAACGGCAAAAAGATACTACAATATTTATGATAACTGGTTTTACAATTATTATCCAAATGATACGCTTGGAAACGTCAAATGGAAAAAATGGAGTTGCAATGCAGGATATGTCAACATGGACAATTTAGAGTCCAATGAGGTTGCTTCTATGTACGACGCGCTAAAAAATACGACCTCTATCATTTTTGATATCCGGAATTATCCTTACAGTACAGCCTGGGATATCGCAGAATATTTGTACCCTGACCGGATGTGTTTCAGTAAATTGACTGAACCCAGTATAGTTTATCCCGGAACCTGTTCCTGGTATTATGATTCCCTTGGCCATAATGGCAATCCGGATAGCTATTCCGGAAAAGTTATAATTTTATGCAACCAGGAGTCACTAAGCATGGCGGAGTATAGCTGCATGATACTGGGAGCCATGCCGAATTCCGTGATCGTGGGAAGCCAGACCGCAGGTACGGATGGTAATGTTTCCGCGTTCCAGCTTAGCCTGGATATTCAAACCGGGTTTACTTCTTTGGGTGTTTATTATCCGAACGGCGACAGCACTGAGCGGATCGGGATCGTCCCCGACAGCCTTGTTTATATCACTCCTGAGGGGGTCAGACAGGGAAGGGATGAGGTACTGGAGAAAGCGCTCCAGGTTGCAGGATGCCTGGTGCCCATGCTTTCGGTCACTCCCGAAATACAGTATGTTGCCTTAACAGCCGGAACTGTAACTTTTACCTTGACTTCCAACACAAACTGGTCAGCGGTGAGCGATGCAGCATGGTGTACGGTGACGTCATCCGGAAGCGGGAACGGAAAGATCACGGCGAACTTTGGTGAAAACACATCCGTGATTGCCCGGACAGCCACGATAACCGTTACAGCAATCGGTGTCAGCGCGGTTACCATCACTGTATTGCAGGCTGCCGTGTTGCCTGTACTCAGCGTTACGCCTTCCAACCAGGACGTGCCGGCAACCCCGGCAGGATCAACCACATTCAGTGTGGCTTCAAATACTTCATGGAATGTAAGCAGCGATCAGGGCTGGTGTTCCGTATCACCTCCCGGCATTGGAAACGGGACGATTGAGGCCGGTTATACTGAAAATGACACCTATCAACCCCGTATTGCTCAAATTCATGTGTCTGTTGCCGGTCTTCCGGAACAGATCATCACGATAACCCAGGCGAAATCAACCATCGGGATTGAAGAGCGCAGGGAAAGCGCTTACCGGGTCTTTCCAAATCCAACAAAAGGATTATTCCGGTTCATCCCGCCTGAAACTGAAAAGGGGACCCTGGACGTCCATGTGCAGGATTTAAATGGTTTGATAATCCTGCAAGGCCAATTTAAAGGAGAAAAGGAATACGAGATCGATCTTTCCTCCGCAGCACGAGGCATCTACTTTATCACGATTAAAACCGTTAACAGCCTTACAGTTCAAAAACTGATCATCGAATGAACCACAGCAGATTTAAAGAACCTTTTGAGCCACAAATACAATCAAATAAGAAACCAATCATGAAAAAGATATTATTATTCCTTTTAATGTTGCAAGCCGCAACTTTTTTGCAGGCTCAATGGGAGCCTGATTTAAGACTTACCAATGATCCAGGCATTTCTCTGACTTCTATATATAATGCATGGTGTGTGGCCGCAAGTGGCGACACAGTACATGCTGTCTGGTACGACGATCGGAAAGGGAACCAGGAGATATACTATAAACGTTCAACAGATAGAGGCCTGACCTGGGGGGAAGACACACGGTTAACCTATGCTTTAGGTAGTTCGACATTCCCATCTATTGCAGTATCCGGATCGCTTGTGCTTGTTACATGGTCTGACGAGCGCAGCGGTAAATCTGAAATATATAGTATACGTTCGACAAATGGGGGACTTGGCTGGGAAACAGAAGTACAGTTGACTTATGCTGATGTCAGGGCGTTACGTTCCTCTGTTGTTATATCAGGCCTGGCAGTGCATATTGTATGGCATGACAATCGTGATGGTGTTTGGGCGATATATTACATCCGTTCTGATAATGGAGGGTTAACCTGGGGAGACGATACACGTTTGACATTTAACTCGACTTACTCTGTATCTCCTTCAATAGCAGTTTCCGGTGCTTTCTTACATATTGCCTGGCGTGAACAACGTGACGGCAATGATGAAATTTATTATAAGAACTCAACGGATGGCGGGCTGAGTTGGGGTGCAGATATGCGGTTGACAAATCATCTGACGGTCCAGGACCGTCCTTCCATATCCGTATCGGAATCGGTCGTTCATGTTGTATGGCGCGACTATCGTGATGGAGACACTGAAATATATTATGCCCGTTCGGCCGACGGTGGTATCACCTGGGGAGCAAATACCAGGCTGACAAATTGCCCCGGGGATTCACAATCTCCATCGATAGCCGTGTCAGGAAATGCTGTACACGTTGTGTGGTACGACGACAGGGATATTTTACGCGAAATTTATTATAAACGTTCTGATGATGAAGGTCTGAACTGGAGTGCTGACACGCGGCTTACCTATGCATCGGGTGATCCGCAAGATCCTTCAATAGCTGTTTCAGGACCGGTTGTACATGTTGTCTGGACCGACTTGCGTGACGGGAACCAGGAGATTTATTATAAACGGGATCCAACGGGTGGTTTTGCTACAGGAACAGATGACATGGTCTTAAATGATTCCGGTCAGGTGATAAGCCTTAGTCCAAATCCCGCATCAACCAGAATTCATATTCATTTCAATGGTTTTTTAAACCCACAGTCCATTCTTTTCATACGGAATATTCTTGGGGAAGCATTGTTGAGCAGGCAAATTCAGAGTGATGAAACGGTCATTGACATTTCCAACCTGCCAAACGGGATTTATTTTGTGGAAATAACACAAGACAAGAAACAAACCGTCATTAAAAAACTGATTATTCGTAAATAAAACGCAGTAAGAATCATGTTATGAAGTTTATCATTTTGTTCATTGCATTATTGTTAACAGCTTCTTTATCCCAGGCACAGTGGGAGCCTGATGTGAGGTTGACCAATAATCCTTTCACCTCTTATCTGTCAAGAAACACCAATGCAAAGGTTATTGCTGCGACTGGTGATACGATTCATGTTGTTTGGGCTGACGACCGTGACGGGAATTATGAGATATACTATAAGCGGTCAACAGATAAAGGACTGAGTTGGGAAGCGGATGTGAGGCTGACAGACAGCGCGGGATGGTCATATGATCCTTCAGTAGCCGTTTCCGGATCAGTCGTACATGTTATGTGGTGTGACCGGCGCACTTTGTATCAGGGAATTTACTACAAACGGTCAGAAGACGGGGGATCAACCTGGACTGCAGATATACGGCTGACGGTTTCTTTTAGTAATTCCGAATCACCTGCGTTGGTAATAGACGGTTTAATTATCCATGTTGTGTGGTATGATCTTCGTAATGGAACCGGTCTCGGATATGAGATATATTATAAGCGTTCAACAGATGGTGGATTAACCTGGGGCCCCGATACCCGTCTCACTTATGATCCTTCTTATTCCGGATACCCGGGGATAGTTGTATCGGGTTCTTTGGTGCATATTGTATGGGAGGACAACCGTGACGGGAACGGTCAGATTTATTACAAGCAATCAAATGATAACGGCATCACCTGGGGACCTGATATAAGGCTGACGAATACCTCAACCAATTCATGGGATCCGTGTATTTCACTCAATGGGTCTGTTTTGCATGTTGTTTGGATGGACATGCGTGATGGATTGACCTATGAGATATATTACAACCGGTCAACTGACGGCGGTACTACCTGGAGTCCTGATACACGACTGACGAATGACAATGGTAATTCAGGTTATCCAACGATGGCAGTATCCGGTTCAATACTGCATATTGTCTGGCAGGACACGCGTGATGGAGAATGGGAGATCTATTATAAACAATCAACAGATGCCGGGGTAACCTGGGGCGAAGATTTACGCCTGACCAATGCAAATGTGGATGCAGGGATGCCTTTTATTGCATTATCCGATTCCATTGTGTATGTTATCTGGGAAGACCTGCGTGATGGAGGGGTGGAGGAGATATATTACAAGCGCAATCCCACGGGAAATATCCCGGTTGGAACAGGGAACGATGTAGTGAAAAACAATTGGCTACGAACCAGCATTTGGCCGAACCCGGCATCCGGCCTGCTTCATCTGGATTTTGATACCTGGCCGCAGGAAAAGGCATTGCTCGGCATACGAAATCTTCTGGGGTATGAGGTGTTTAGAGGACAAATCGAGAATATGGGAACTATGGTTGATGTTTCCGGTCTGCAAAATGGACTTTACTTCGTGAACATTTCGACAGGAAATAAACAAACGGTCAGTAAAAAACTGATCATACTAAAATAACCTGCAGGAAAATTATCATGTGGCTGACTGCGAACTTTAACTCGGGTAATGCAAATCGGAAATTTCCGGCATTTCCCGGGCATACTTCTCTAATAAAGATATCTCAATTTTTGGCTATTGTTACATTGTTCATGGCAAATCCACTCCCGGCCCAGTGGAAGCCCGATAATAGACTTACAAATAATCCCGGCACTTCCTGGACATCTTTTAGCAATGCAAGGAATATCGCAGCAAGTGGGGACACTGTTCATTTTGTTTGGTATGACGATCGCAATGGGAACAATGAGATATATTACAAACGGTCAACAGATGGAGGATCAATATGGGGGGGCGATACACGGTTAACCTATGCCCCCGGTAATTCATATGCCCCCACTATTATCGTATCCGGTTCAACCGTGCATGTTTTTTGGTGCGACATTCGTATTGCGGACACAAATGAGGAGATTTTCTATAAGCGCTCTGAAGACGCAGGTACCACCTGGGGAAAGGATACCCGGCTTACTTTTGCTCCCTGGCATTCAGAATTTCCTTCCATTGCAATATCCGGTTCCGTGTTGCATCTTGTCTGGACCGATGTCCGTAATGAAATCGGGGATTATGAGAACTACTACAAACGCTCAACAGATGGAGGATTAACCTGGGAACCCGATATCCGGCTGACAAATAACATTGCTTACTCGGGCTTTCCATGTGTGGCAGCATCCGGTCCTGCCGTTCATGTTGTATATGAAGATCAGCGGCATGGTACCGGTGAGATCTACTACAAACGTTCATTGGACGAGGGGAGAACCTGGGGATCTGAAACCCGGCTGACAAATGATCATGCCGAATCCTGGAATCCGTGTATTTCTGTGATCGGATCTACCGTGCATGTTGTCTGGAATGACAACAGGATTGGTAGCGCCTACGAGATCTATTACAAACGTTCAACAGACGGAGGTAAAACCTGGGGCACAGATACCCGGTTAACCAATGCACCTGGCGATTCTCAGGATCCCAATATCGCTGCATCCGAGTTAAATGTACATGTAGTTTGGTACGACGATCGCACAGGGAGCGAAGAGATATACTACAAAGGCTCAACCGAAGGCGGTTTGTCCTGGGGGGCTGATGTACAATTGACAAATGCCTCCGGTTATGCTGAAAATACTTCCATAGCAATATCCGGTTCCATGGTTCATATTGCCTGGATGGACTTTCGTAACGGGAATGATGAGGTATACTATAAACGGAACCCCACAGCCAATCTTCCAACCATTTCGGGAAGCGCATTGATTTTTGACACCACTCAGCAATTCAGCATTTACGCCAGTCAGGCAGCAACCTATTTGCAATTAAAATTAAAAACTGACACTAATCAGACTGCAGGAAAACCGGATATTAAAGGGAGCCTTACCATCTGGAATGATAAAGGAAAAAAAATGTTAACCAGGCAAATTCATAATCATGTATCCGTCATTGATATTTCAGGTTTGCAGAACGGACTCTATTTCGCCGCAATAAAAACATTAAATAAACAACCGGTTAACACAAAACTGATCATCCTGAAATAAACTGCCAAACAAATTATCATGCTGCAAACTGCAAACTGCAAACTATGGATTCCTGATTCATTTCCTTCACCGGGCTTTCGCTCACTTCTGATCCTTGCGCTGCTGGCTGACTTAAACCTTTCAGCCCAGAATCCCTTTATCCAGCAAATTACTACGAATAACGGCCTGCCATCGAACGAAGTTTTCTATATTTTCCAGGACAGTAAAAAATTCATCTGGTTCGGGACACGGGGAGGTGTTGCCAAGTATGATGGCACCACGTTCAATAATTACAAAATGAAAGACGGGTTAAGCCATGTTTCAGTGAATTGGATTAAAGAAGATGCATTTGGAAGGATTTGGTTTAGAAGCCCTGCCGGCAAGATTGATTTTTTTTATCAAAATAAAATATTCAATGAAAAGAACACCATTTTTTTGGACTCCTTAAAACCTGTGCCGTATAATTTCTTCCAGGATGAAGACAGGACGATGTATTTTTATTCCCCGGCCATTGACATTAAAATCATGGCGCTGGACACCGGCCACAGAATTATCAGGTACCGGCCGAATACAGAAGGATTTAGAACATCAACCGGAAAAAACATGCGGATATGGCAAATAAAAAAGGTAGCAACCGGTGAATTCCTGTTGTGGACAAACCGTGGCATTCTGAAAATAAGGAGCCTTGCCGATACATCTGTTCTTTCCTGTAAATATGATAAATATACTTTTGATAATTTATTCTTTTCAGATGATCAGACAGCTTTTTACACTTCAGACAATAATAAGACAGGATCTGTAAAAATTTATGAGTTCCGGAATGAATTTCTGATCGATTCCCTGGAAGTATCTCTGAATTCAATCACATCTATATCATCTGTCATTGAAGACGATAATGGAATGTTATGGGTTGCCACAATTGACAAGGGTGTGTTTTGTATCATGAACAAAAAGATCATTTATCATTTTGAAATAAAACGAGCCAGGTCAATAATTCAGGACCACGAGCATAATATCTGGATAGGTTCTAATGACGGAGTATTTAAGATCAGCCCTTTTTTCTTTCTTGGAAAACATTACGATAAAAGCCTGTTCAAAAGCCAGGGAATTAATAAATTATCTTCAAACCCCGGCAATGGTGTGTGGTGTGCCAATAAAGAAACGGTGTATTTGCTGAAGAACAATGAATTCTATCTCCTGGATTATCAAAGCAATGGAGGTTTTTTTTCCAATATTTTAGGATTGAAAAATAATTGCATGATTATTGGTCAATTACTGTTTACAACTTGTGACTTTCACGCATTATCAGGCCTGAGTATTGATCCAGTCACAAAAAAAGTGAACTATGAAAATGAATATTCTGCTTCTGCAACAATATCTTCAATTATATCCAATAAAGATGAAAGTGAATTTTTTACGTGCAGCGGTTCGAACGTGTTAACAATTCTATCTCCTGAAAAGAAATTTAAGATAATTAACAGATTGAATATTAGGGATGGGACTGCAACTATTTTCTATAATGCGCATAATCAAATTATTGTTAATGCCGTAACAAAAAATTATATCATTCTCAAAAAACGGAAGGTTCCTTGTAATGAACTGTCACCCATTTTTGGCAAGGTGATATGCAACCATGCCATCATCAGCGATATTGCTGATCTGTACTGTACCGAAGACGACAGCATATACCTGGTAAAAAATAAAAAAATGATCAACCTGTCGCATTCTTTTGATTATCCGGTTGAGGTGGAAAGGAGAAGAATTGTATACCATGACTCTTCATTATACATGCCTACACTTGCAAATATCTACATTTGCGATGATCCGTTAAACATCTTCAGGAATGAGCCTGTAAGACTGAAAATTTTAGATGTCAACTTTAACAACATCAATGACCTCCTTATTAATAATGATTCATTATATATTGCTTCTGAAGACGGACTGACAGTTCTTCCGGAGGAAATGACCCGCAAAATCAAGACCCAGGTGCCGATACCCTATTTCAAGTCAGTACAGGTCAATGATAACGAGGCTGATCTTTCAGGGCTTGAGATTGTACTAACAGGAACCAACAAAATCAAATTCAGTTTCGGGGCGATAAATTATTCCTCCACCCCGGTAATTTTTTCATACAAACTTCAGGGATTTGACAGCACATGGACAACCGGTTCAACCCATGAAATTGTATATTCTAACCTTCCCCGGGGAAACTATGTTTTCCTGGTCTTGGCAGAAAAACCGGCTTCTCCGCATTGCGATCCAATAGAATACCGTATCACCATCAAAGCAACATTCTGGCAACACCCGCTTTTCTTCCTGTTCTTATCCCTATTATTTATAGGGTTGATCCCCCTGGTTATTATCCGGAGAAAAAATATCCAGATCAAACGCAGGGAACTTGACCACCAACTGATCACCCTGGAGCAGAAGGCTTTGCAATCGATGATGAACCCGCATTTTATCTTCAATTCACTGGGGTCGATCCAGAGCTATCTCCTCCAGAAAAAATCGGGTGAAGCCGGCCTGTACCTTACACAGTTCGCCCGGCTGATCAGGCAGAACCTCAATGCCATCAACTCCGCCAGCATCAACCTCGATGAGGAGATCGACCGTCTGACGAATTACCTCGATCTCGAGAAGATGCGGATGGAAAACAGGTTTGATTACAGCATCGAGGTGGCTGAAAATGTGAATGCGGAGGAGCTGCAGATCCCCTCCATGATCATTCAGCCCTTTGTTGAAAATGCCATCTGGCATGGGATCTCCTCCCTGAAAGACAGGGGTGAGATCGTGATCAGGTTCCACAGGCACGACGACAGATCTCTGGAGGTGATTGTCGAAGACAACGGGATCGGCATGAAGCGATCGAATATGTTTTCTGAAAAACGCGAAAAACATTTGCATCTCGGAATGGAAATGACCCGTAAAAGGCTTGATATTCTTGGCAGGAAGTTTTCAGTGAAGACCTGTCTTATTTTCTCGGAGATGTTCCCCGGCAACCCGAACCCGGGAACAAGAGTAGAGATGGTGGTGCCGGTTGGGATATAGCAGTCAGCCTGATACAAGTAAAAGGATAGCGGGATAAATCAACGGGCAGATCTAAAATCCAAATTCGTAAATTAAATCGCTCCCAGTTTTTTCCCCACCTTCCTGAACTTATCCAGCGCGAAGCCGATCTGTTCCATCGAATGTGCCGCACTGATCTGAACCCTGATCCGGGACTTACCTTTTGGCACGACGGGATAGTAAAATCCGATGACATAAATCCCCTCTTCGAGCAATTCATTGGCAAATTCCTGTGATAATTTGGCATCGTTTGGAAGGTGCCCGAAACATACGGGAACGATGGGATGTATGCCGGGGACGATGCGGAACCCGAAATCTTCCATCCCCTTTCTGAACAGCGTTGTGTTTTCGAACAGTTTATCCCGCAACGCGGTGGTTTCCGACAGCATATTCAGCACTTCAAGCGTGGCGCCGGTGATGGCCGGGGCAAGGGTATTCGAGAAGAGATAAGGCCTTGAACGCTGGCGAAGGATCTCCACGATCTCTTTTTTCGCCGAAATACAACCGCCCGAAGCGCCGCCAAGCGCTTTACCAAAGGTGGTGGAGATAATATCAACCCTTCCCTGGGCATTGCAATGCTCGATGGTTCCCCGCCCGGTTTTACCGACAAAGCCTGTGGCATGCGAATCGTCAACCATCACCAGGGCATTGTATTTATCAGCCAGGTCGCAGATCTTGTCGATCTTTGCTATGATGCCGTCCATGGAAAATACGCCATCCGTAACGATCAGCTTGAACCTGGCCTGACGGGCATCCTGGAGTACCTCTTCGAGGTCTTCCATGTCATTGTTCTTATAACGGAAGCGCTGTGCCTTGCACAGCCGTATCCCGTCGATGATGGAGGCGTGGTTGAGTTCGTCGGAAATGATCGCGTCCTGTTCGCCGAGCAGTGGTTCAAACACCCCGCCGTTGGCATCAAAGGCCGAAGAATAGAGGATGGTGTCTTCCATGCCAAGGAATTCGCTCAGCTTTGCCTCAAGATCCTTGTGAACCTGCTGCGTGCCGCAGATGAACCGAACCGATGACATCCCGAACCCATAACGGAAAAAGGTGTAGTTGGCGCCGGCCATCACCCTCGGGTCGTTGGACAATCCAAGATAGTTGTTGGCACAGAAGTTAAGTACCTTATGACCTTGATCGGTCTTTATTTCGACGCCCTGCGGCGTGACTAAAACGCGTTCCTTTTTATATAATCCTTCTGAGATGATCGAATCAAGCTGTGTCTGAAGATGGTCTTTGAATGTTCCGTACATGTTTGCGGCATTTCGGGTTAATGGTACATTGATCTGTTTTACAGGTTGCAAAGGTACGATGTTCGCTGGAAAATCTGGATGGATTTTCGTACTTTTGAAGCATACATGCACTGCTTAAAATGCATTTATGGAAAATTTCATCGCATATAACCCTGTGACCCTTCATTTTGGGAGAAACATACTCTCCACACTCGGATCAACCCTGAAGGAATATGGCAACCGTGTGTTGCTGGTTTACGGAAAAGGATCGGTAAAGAAAAGCGGGCTGTACGACCGGATCATGCAGGATCTGAAATCGCAGGGATTCGAGGTTTGCGAATATGGCGGGATCAGATCAAATCCGGTGATCGAAGATGTTGATGCCGCTGCTGCTTTGGGCAGGGATCGCCGGGTTGATGTAATCCTTGCGGTTGGTGGTGGAAGTGTGATCGACTCATCCAAGATCATCGCTGTGGCCATCCCGACTTCCGACCCGGCATGGGATTTTTTCACCGGGAAAGTAAAACCTGTTTCGGCAATTCCTCTGGTAACAGTACTCACCCTGGCGGCAACAGGTACTGAGATGAATCCATTTGCCGTGGTTTCAAATCATGCCTTGGGACAGAAATCGGCATTCGGTTCGCCGCTAACATTCCCGAAACATTCCTTCCTGGATCCGGAATTTACCCTCACCGTACCAAGGGATTATACAGCGTATGGTATCGCTGATCTGATCGCCCATTGTTTCGAAGCCTGGTTCGGCGTCGGGGAGACCACGCTCACAGACCGGTTCGTGCTCTCCATCGTGAAAGAGGCTATGGAATACGGGCCAAAGCTTCTCGAAGACCTTGATAATTATAAGTACCGTGAAAAGATCATGTTCGCCGCCACCATGGCGCTCAACGGCATGACCATGTATGGCCGTTCAACCGGCGACTGGGGCGTGCACAGCGCCGGTCATTGCCTTTCGTTGTTGTACGATGTACCGCATGGCGCTTCTTTGACGATCATCTATCCGGCATGGATGCGGCGCTTTGAAAACCAGGTCTCTGGCCGGATATCTCAACTCGGTTCCGGGCTTTTCGACGAGGCGCTCACTGCCGGCCAGTCCATCGACCGAATTGAAGCATTTTTCAAATCACTCGGTTGCCCGACCCGTCTGTCGGATATGAATATTCAGGGTGAACTCCGCAGGCCGATCTACGATTCAATGGTACATAACAAAGTGAATGGCGCAAATGTGAAAATGAAGGAAGGGGATTATTCCGGTCTGATTGAATTGTTTTTGTAGATGAGGTCTTCCAATGGCTTGACATAGACCCAGTCGTGTAGAAAGAATATCTTGTTTGGGTATAAGGAAAGTACTGAAAATAGTATTGCTGATAGCCATAGTTCGTCAATAATTGTTGGGTGTAATTTTTGAATCATTGTCGATGTATATGGCTGGTGCATGGTACCTGTTCTTCAAAAGTAACATGAACTTCGTGACCAGCAGCGGCAAGGCGTACGGTTACTCTGTCCGCTGCGTTCGAGAATAATTCATTTGAAAACATTACCCGTTTTTATCATAATCGATGATGGTGCCAGAAGAAGAAAATCCAACAAATGCACCAATCAAGATCAGGATCAGTCCTGAAAGATAAAACCATGATAAAGGCATTTACATAATAGTTGAAGATATTGACACTGACGAAACAATGGTTATAGAAATCCCCAGCCATGAGTGTTTTGAAGTCCAAAAGACCCGTAGATACAAGGTGTTTAAGGATTTGGAAGAATGGTTTATTAAAAACATCGGAGCACCGGCGTCTAAGTTCGTTTATCTTAAAAAGCACATCCCGTTGACTATTACGGGAGTTGGCTTTTTTGATATTCATACACCCCGTTCGGACTGGCAGGAAATTGCAGGGAAATTCACCCGGTATTATAGGTCAAATTTCTTAAAACAATTTGGAATTGAGAAATATTGTAACTTTATCTCATCAAGCCCCATCCGTTTTTTTTAAAATATCTCACAATGGTTCACCGTGAAAGGAAACTACACCGGATTCGCAGAGATAACACGAAGTACCACAGAGAAAAGTGTAATTTCCATCTGTGCTTATTCCTAAATTGCAAGAGAAACCTGCAATCTTCAGGGAGGATAATGAGGAAATAAACGGAAGGAAGGGATGGTTATGGGTTATTTACAAGTTATGCCCAATGCAACGAAAAAAAACGGCCTAATGCTAAATTAAAAATGATGACCATTTTTTTTGTAACTTAGCAACATGAAGCCACGAAAAGAATTCGGACTTGACTTTGAGATTGACAAATTAACCAACTCAATCGAAAATGTGGTTACTGGGGATAGTTTTGCAACTGATATTTCTTTTGTGCTTCAAAGTGATTTTAAAACGGTGAGCAGAAGTAAGGATGGTTATTCAATTGGCGAAATGAATACAAAGAACCTGCACGAGATGTTTACAAACTGACGATAATTAACAATCCGACTATCATTCAGGGACTTATCAGTTTGGAAGTTAAGTCAGATCATGTATATATGCAGTTGGTGGAAAGCGCTTCTTTCAACAAAGGAAAACCTAAAATGTATTCTGGAGTGCTTGGGAACTTGGTTGCTTTCGCCTGTAAACTATCATTTCAACGTTGTCATGACGGAAATGTTGCTTTCCTCTCAAAAACCCAACTCATTGAGCATTATGAAAAAACTCTTGGAGCAACTCACTTTGGAGGACGAGTAATGATTATTGAGACCGAAGCAGCATTAAAATTAATCAACAAGTATTTCTAAATAGAATCAAAAACGATGAATAAGGTCGAATTAGAGAATGATTTTTTGGGAGGACAAGGCCCTTTAACACGTGAAGAAGAAAAAGCGCTCAGCGAATTTCTGAAGAAACGGAAAATTATCAAGAAGCCTTCTCGTCTTTTCGATTTATCTGCATTTGTCGTGCAACAGTTACAGGCAAAGCGTGAGGGTCAAGGCAATAGTAAAAGCCATGAACAAAATAGCCTATTGTGATGAACCAAAAAAATATCATGCAGGTAATTGGGAAGAGAAAACTGATGTCATAGACCTCTACTTACATTCTTTCGATAAGAACGACAGCCTGCTTACTAAAAAATCGCTGGAGTTGATTGCTTATTTTAAAAGACAAAATGAGGATGTCGGAGTGGATTATGCTCATTTGTTCCTGGCACACAGGGCTTACACCAGAAACGATTATTCCACTGCATTGCATATTGCCTTACCTGTTTTATCAGCATGTAAAACAAGGAATGATACAAATGGAATACTTCAGGCAACTTACATTATAGGTGCTGCTTACGAAGCAACAAAGAATTATACAGAAGTACTAAAATACGTGAAGGATGCAATTCCGATTAATTTGGCAAAGAGAGATAAACGGCAATTGTTAGGCGGTTATAATTGGATTGGCGCTATCTATGCAGAAGCTTTTTTGCCCGATTCGGGATTGCTATATTCCCAAAAATCATTATATATTGCCTACGAGTTAAAGAATGACTCTGTTCTTTGGGCTCCGCTTAGTACTGTCGCTGAAAATTATATTGCCAAAGGAGATTATGACCTTGCCATGCCTTTTTTACGGAAATCAATGCTGTATCTGAATGCAACCGTAGAGAAGGATGATGGGATTACTTACTTCAGTTGACTAAACAATGATTTTGCACAGGCATACCTGGGAATGAAACAATATGACAGCTCCATTTACTATGTCCATCGCTCGCTTTCTTTTTCTATTCCATCAAGTGATCTCCCGCAGCAATTGCGCACTTACGAATACCTGTATAGAAGTTTTGATGAAAAGGGCAGGCAGGACAGTTCAAATAAATACTTCCGTTTGGCAGCAACCGTGAAAGATTCTCTTTTCAGTATGGAGAAAGTAAAAGCTATTGAGGCGGCAAGTTTCAGTGCATTGCTTCGACAGCAGGAACTGGATGCGGATAAAGAAGTAGCGGAAGAACAGCGCAAACAAGACCTTGAGTTTGTATTGATGGCTATCGGTATTGTCACTTTCATTGTTTTATTTTTCCTTCTCAGCAGAAGTATTATCGTCAACGAAAAATGGATCTCTTTTTTTGGAATATTGGGTTTGCTGATTGTATTTGAATTTATCAACCTGTTTATTCATCCATACTTGGAAAGTGTCACTCATCACACACCTGTGTTAATGTTGCTTGCTATGGTTGCGATTGCATCATTGCTTATTCCCTTGCATCACCGAATTGAAAAATGGATTAAAGAAAAAGTGACGGAGAAGAATAAAAAAATACGGTTGGAAAATGCAAAAAGGACGATTGAAATGTTGAAGGAAAAACCAAGTCAAACTCAAGAAGAGAAAGAGTAGAATATGTTCATTGATCAAAATATTATCAGCTTATTGAAAGAATTCTGCTTGTTTTTGTAAAACCGATTTGAATTGCCCTTGAATTTTGTCCGGGGTTTCACTGAGAAATTACCATTTACTTCTATCTTTGCGAAAAACATGTCACAATCAAATATGATGTGCTTATGATCAACCTATTGATAACAAAGATGCTCCCGCTGATGCCCAAAAAGCTGGTGTGGATTTTTTCCCGAAAATATATAGCCGGTGAGTCACTTGACGATGCCATCCGGGTATGCCGGGAGTTGAACACGCACAAGATTAAAATCACCGTTGACCTGCTGGGTGAATTCATCACCCGGCTTGATGAGGCAACGGCAAATAAAAACGAATACCTGGCGATCATCGAACGGTTCGAGAAAGAAAAGATTGACGGTAATTATTCTCTCAAACCTACCAGTTTCGGTTTGTTGATCGACCAGGGGGCCTGTTACCGGAATATTCGTGAAATAGTCGCCAAGTCAGCTTCCTGCGGCAATTTCGTGAGGGTCGACATGGAAGACTCCCAATGCACCGATCTGGAAATTGATCTGTTCAGAAGGTTACACCATGAATTTCCCAAAAACGTAGGATTGGTTTTACAAGCCTATATGAAGCGTACTTTGGAGGATATCAGGAACATGAAAGACCTTCATACCGCCGAAACACCTTTGACCTTCAGATTGTGCAAGGGCATTTATGTGGAACCTGCAGCCATCGCATATAAAAAATATCAGGAGATCAATGATCATTTCCTTGAGGACCTGGAGTATATGTTTGAGCAGGGGATGTATCCCGCTATTGCAACCCATGACCGGACGTTGGTGGATGGCGCTTACAAACTGATAGAAAAATATGGGGTTCCCGATAACATGTATGAATTCCAGATGCTCTATGGCGTTACACCGGAATTGCGGAAATCGATCGTTGAAAAGGGACACATTATGCGGGTGTATGTACCCTTCGGGAAGGAGTGGTTCGGTTACTCGACCCGCCGACTGAAGGAAAACCCCAGTATGGCGACACATATCATCAAAGCGTTGTTTGTCAGGGGATGATCCCCTCCCCCGTGGGGGAGGGGCAGGGGTGGGGGTCACTTAAATGCTTTCTCCAACAGCCCGTCGCCACCCAGTTTCAGCCGTTCAAAATATCCGGGCACGGCCTTGCCTGTAATTTTTTCGACATACAACTTTGCAAGGTACTGGCCCAACATGAAGCCCTGGCCACGCAAACCAAGGAAGAGCCCGAGCTCCGGGTCAATGATCATGCGGGGTTCCACATAATGACCGGCCCAAACGGCCTGGAAACCAACCGAAGAAAGGCCGGGTATCCAGTTGGTAAAAATCTCCGATACGATCTCAATAAACTCCTGAGAGTTGATCTTGAGATTTTTATCCGCTTCCATCGATTCAATGGCCGGGGAAGCACAACCAATGATCTGTCCGGTTTCAGCCAACTGTTGACCATAAACGGCAGAGAATCCTTTATATCTGCGGCGGTCGATGAGCATGGACAAGGGCATGCCATTCCGGCCAAGCATGGGCAGCCGGCGCGTGATAAAGGCCTGGTGCTTCACCGGAAAAAGACCGGTTTCGATGTTCAGTTGGTTGGCAAACTTCTCCCCTTCAGGGCCAAGGGCATTGATAAAGATTCCTGTTTCGTATTCAATAAACTGACGCTGATGGTTCTGAACCAGGATGTAATAACGTCCGTTGACTTTCCTCACATCAATCAGCTTGCAATCCTCCTCCACCTTCCCGCCTTTTTCAATCCCTATCCTGCGGATCAGGTCGATGACACGCCCCGGGGTGGCTTGCCAGCAATCGCGGGTGATCAGCGCCGACCGGTATGTGGTGAGACCGGGGTTGATGTGCGGGGAGATCTCCCTGACAAAATCTGCCGGTTCAACCATCCGGGCATCCGACCACGACATCGATTCAACCAACGCTTTATACATGGTCTCATCATGGGCAAACGTAACGTAACAGATCGGGCGGTAATCAATGTTGTGAATGGACTGGAGTTCTTTGAATATTTCGTGGTTATGCCTGGCAATGTCAGACAATTCCGGCAGGGAGAAGTTGGGCCGGCCTCCGGCGATGTTACGCCAGGATGCTCCGCGGCCGTAATTCAGCAAAACCGGATCCATCCCGGCTTCGCCCAGGTAACGGAACAATGCACTGCCGCCGATGCCGCCCCCTGCGACCAGCGATTTCACGGTGATCTTCTTCGGCTTCTGTCCGTTCACGTACGGAATTACATTTTCATGCACCAGCCGGGGATAGAGTTCTCCCATTGACACCTGGTTCGACAACGGCCCGCGTGGCGTTGGTTCACCTACAACAGCGATCCCCGAACCGTAAAGTGTCGATTTCAGCCTTTTAATGCAGCGTTTACCCCGGCAGGCTCCCATGCCAAGCCGGGTGGTGTGCTTCACCTCATCCACCGAAATGAATTTCCGGTCGCCAATAGTCTCCATTACCTCATCAAGGGTTACATCATCGCAATGGCAAACATAGGTGGTCTCCCGGGGTTCCATGATATATGGTTTGAACTGAATGGGCTCAGGGTAATTTTCCCTGACAATGAAACCGCGAACTTTGCAGAGTTCTTCTCCTTGCACCGTGAGGGAAAGTACCCTGGCAATGTTCGTCTTGTTGGGTTTCCGGAGAATCTTCTCCACGATCCCTTCACCAAGTTTATTTCCCTGATTGTCTACAAGATAACAGGCCGATTTTTCCGCCACTTCATATTCTATCGGCAGGAAGAGCCAGCTTTTCTTTAAATTATATCCGAAGATGGCAAGTCCCGGGCACTGATAAACACAATCCATGCAACCGATACACTTCTGGAAATCAACTTCAGGCACGGTACTGGTCGATGATTTCGTGATGGCGTCATGCGGACAGACAAAAGCACACGGATTGCAGGCAAAACCATAAAGACAGTCGATCAGGACAAACCCCTTTTCATTCATCCGTTCGATGTTGGGGGTGGCTGGTTCCGCGATCACCTTCACAGGGTGTTGCTGAGAATCAATATACTCCTTCGACAAGGCGAGATATTCATTATAATCATACCGCTCACCCATCTCCTGCATTACGTCAAAAGCTGCCTGTCTTCCCCGCAGAACAGCGCTGGTACCTTCGCCAATACGTACTGCGTCGCCCGCGCCAAAACAGCGGCGTCCGAACACCTCATTGCCCTTGATCAGCAGTTGGTCGTCGGGAACAAGTCCGGTACAGATGTTAATGGCATCAATGCCATCGATGATCTTTTCTGTTCCGGGAATCGGTTTGAAATCTTTACACTCAGCAATAACAGCCCCTGTAATGCCGTCGCGATGTTCGTTCGGAATGGCCTTCAGCAATATATGGGAAGTAAGGATAGGAATACCCAGTCGCCTCACCCGGTTGGCCTGCACCGGAAACCCTCCTTCACCCGGCATGGCTTCAAGAATGGTCTTGACCTTGGCCCCTGCCTGCATGAGCTGGTACGAAGTAAGATATCCGATGTTACCGGCACCCACGGTCAGTATGTTTTTTCCGAGTAAGGTAAATTCCTGGTTCATCATCTTCTGTACCACTGCTGCGGTATAGACCCCGGGAAGGTCATCGTTTTCAAATGCAGGCATAAAGGGTACTGCGCCGGTAGCGACGATCATGTATTCTGCATCAACAAAACATATCTCGTTGGTACGAATGTTTTTTACGGCGATCCGCCCCCCTTCAAGGATGTCCCAAACCGACGAATTCAAGAAAATACCTTTTTGGTTATCGCCGGCAAGTGTTGTGGCTATATCAAACCCCCGCATGCCGCCAAATTTCAGCTCCTTTTCAAAAAAGAAAAACTGGTGGGTCTGCATGAGGAATTGACCGCCTGTTTTTTCATTGTTATCGATCACGATGCAGGCTACCTGGTTTTTAATGAGTTCTTCCCGTGCAGCCAGTCCAGCAGGCCCAGCCCCGATGACAGCCACGGTGGTTTTAAATATATTCAGCGGTACATTCTTATTAACAGGTATATTAACGGGGGCATGGTTTTGCGGTATCTCCCGTACCTCTTTTACCCCATCGATGCCGGTGATGCAGATGCGCTTGATCGCACCATCGACCAGCATTTCACAGGCGCCGCATTTGCCAATACCACATTCAAGACTGCGTTCGCGGTTTCTCAGGCTGTGGCTGTGCACCGGGTAGCCAGCCTGGTGAAGCGCCGCCGCTATTGTGAATCCCGTATCACCCGTAACTTTTTCTCCTTCAAAGAAAAATTCGGCCGGTTGACTGGCCGGTATATCAAGGATTGGATGCGCTGCGATTTTAAACATGGGGAAATACGTTTTGGAGCGACAAAATTACTTAAATTACCAATTTCCCGGCAATATTATTGTTAATATTTTCACAAATCATAGCGCAATATAAAACCCCAGGGTGATCAGGTTTTCGAACTGTATTTTTTTGCTTAAATCCCGTTCGTAAAACAGGCGGGTTTGAACGGTCGTCATTAAAAATCTGTTGATCCTTATCCCGATCAGGTTCTTCATAACCAGGTCAATGGGTTTCTTGTAATTCTTAAAGACCAGCAGATTGCAATTCCAGTGAACACGCTTCAGGAACTGTCTATCAACCAGCAACTGCACACTGAGCCCATATTCTAAAATATGGCGTTTTTCCCGCGGCACACCATAAAACACAAAAATGTCCGGTTCCCGGAATACCCGTCTGTCGCGAATCCATGTAAACCTGGCGGCAGATAACCCCAGACTGAAGGTTGCTGATTTTGGAACAGTAATCCCAAACCCAATTGAAAATGTCCAGATCAGGGGAGTCAAAAATGTGGAACCGAGTATCTTCCCGTGACTTCCGTTATGGTCTGTTACATTTAGATAAGCGTTGAATAAACGCGTTGTGAGGTTTGATAAGGTCGAAAAGCAGAATTTCCTGGCAATTTTAATCTCCATTCGGGTATCCAGCATATTTTCATCAGGCTGATACCGGGAGATACTGTCAAAGTAGTATTGGATCCCCAACTCATGAGTAAAGGAGTTGCTTATTTTAACCCCGCGATTGTTGGTAATGAGCGACATGTACTTCAGACGGTGGAAAAATGATACAAGGTCAGGATTATCTCCATGCCGCCAGTTTAAGACATGCAGGGCGTTGGCGGATAGTGAATATTCTACCTCGTGCGACAGTCTTATTTTCACCGGTGCTGCGTCTGAATCTGCGGGATGAGATAATGAGTATAAAATAATGGAATCGGACAGGAGCAGATCCTGTCCAACCCCGATTACTGATAAAAACCAGGCACAACCCACGACAAATCCCATCTTTTTCCCTAAAACCTGCACCGGATATTTGTTTGAAACGATCCATATTTTGCATGGGCGCTGTGAGTATGAAAAACCTGTTTTATTTCAGTGTCAATTTCTGGTCTTTTGTTAATTTCCAGCTTTCCTGCATATCGGTGTTAAGCCAGATCAGCCTGATCCGCGACTTTTGATTCAGATTCACCGCCTCTGATAACACAAATAGCCGGGAGTTGTAAGTACCGAGAAATTTCGCCCAGGTTACGACGATCGTAAAATCAGGTTCCGATAAAACATCATTTTGGTATAGATTTTTCCCGAACGACTGAATATTCTGCAGGATCTGGTTTAACTTCAAATCGTTGCATTCATCATAGGTCGAATCGGGATCCAATGATGCGATTTTATCATACCCAGACCACTGACACTGTGTGGTATCACGCTGCAAAAGTGTTCCGTCACGTCTAAAAATAAGATGGTTAAAAAGATATTTCCGAAATAATGGGTTTCTGATTGCCTTGGTGTAGGCTGATGAGTCTGTAAACAGATATTGGTTATTGCATGGGAAATGGCGCTTCTCGAGAAAGGCAAATAGTTTTTCCGGATTTTCTTCTTTAGGTTGTGTAAACCCGTATTTAAAATACATATAGGTCTTGCAACCGGATGACATTAGTATCAACAGGGTCAAGACAGACAATTTGAGAAGTGATGCAATTGTTTTCATTTTACATTTTTTTAATGTCAGGAATGAAATGACCCTTAAAGGGCAGGTCAGCCTGAGCTAACCTGACCCGAATAAGGGTGGAATTTTTATAACTGAAACACAATTGTGTACGTTCCATTTTGGTATGAAACGGGATAGTTTCCAGGTTTAATGGTTAATGGAGTATTTGCCCCCAATGCCCTGCACGTTGCATCGGGTATGGTATAAGGATCCATGATAGGAATCGACGTTTTATCCTTGAAATAGGGTACAGATGAGCCCCCTTCATAATTAATAAGTGTAGTCTCATCAATTTCGATCACAAGTTGATTCCTTTCGTTTAACTGTCCTCTCACGAGACATAAATTCTTTTCGGAAGGACTGCTTATTTTGTCAAATCCAGCGGTAACAAAGGCGCAAATACCAAAACCTCTTTCACAATCAAATTTTGGGCGATGCAGGTTTATGTGTAATTTTATCCATATGCCTGCTGGAGCACAAATACATGGTTTAATTTCAGTAGCATTTGACAGTTCTGAAAAGAGGACCATGCCTAACATTGATAACAACATAATTTTTTTCATAGCATTAAATTTTATGGTTGACTAGGATCCGCTGCATGATCATTCCGTTGACAGCTTACGGAAGGCCGACAATGTTTTGGAAGTCCGGCCAGACTACCGAAAAAAGGTTCCCCATTGAGGTTCATTCTTTCCTGTACCATTAAACATTCATGTTTGTCTACCCCCTTTACCTGTTTTAATGCTTAATCGGAGAAGGTGGCAAAAGGTAATACATCAAAAGGAATTTATTTTTCCATCTACGCTGTAAAAAAATATAATCAGATATAAATCATTATTTTACACTTTGTGCTTGGAAATTATCTGAAATTTTTTTACTATCTTTGCAGCCGTATTTCAAATGGGATAAAATCGAGGAGAGAAACATGGAAAAAGCGAAAGTTTTGTTTGTTGCGCAGGAGATCACACCATATCTGAAAGAGAGTCCGATGGGCACCATCGGGCGGTACCTTCCGCAAGGTATCCAGGAAAAGGGCAGGGAAATCCGTACATTTATGCCCCGTTACGGTAATATCAATGAACGGAGGAATCAGCTTCATGAGGTGATTCGCCTGTCGGGCATGAACCTGATCATCGATGACACCGACCACCCGCTTATCATAAAAGTCGCCTCAATTCAGCAAGCGCGCATGCAAATTTATTTCATCGACAATGAGGATTATTTTCACCGGAAATACACCATGCATGATAAAAACAACAAGTTCTATACTGACAACGATGAACGCACAATCTTTTTCTCAAGGGGGGTATTGGAAACGGTTAAAAAATTAGGATGGGGACCCGATGTGGTTCATTGCCATGGATGGATGACAAGTCTGATACCGATCTATATTAAAAAGGCATATTGTGATAACCCGCTGTTCAGCGATACAAAAGTCATCTATTCCATATATGACGACGATTTTGAGGAGATCATGAACAAGGACTTCAGCGCTAAAATTAAACTTGAAGGCATTTCTGCCAAAGATCTTAAACACTATAAAACGCCGAACTACGTTAATGTCATAAAGGCGGCAATCGATTTTTCTGATGGCGTGATCATCGGGTCACCAAAGATCAACCCCGAACTCATCAGCTATCTGAAGGAACTCGATAAGCCCTACCTTGAATACCAGACCATGGATCGTTACGTTGATGCCTACAATGATTTCTATGAAGAGGTTATCGTAAACGACCCTGTAACGGTTGGCTAACAATACATTAATTCGAACCGATTGAACTCTTCCTTGTCAAAACTTCCGGTTGTCCTGCTGATCGGCATACTGCTTATCCTGGCCATTTTCTCCTGTAAAAAAGATCCGTATGAAATCGGGTTTGACCTGCTGCCCCCAAGCGACACGCTGAATGTAAAATCAACCGACACCATCACCGTTGAGGCGTTTTCTGTAATACAGGATTCTGTCCGCACCGATAAAGTATTCACCCTGATCATGGGGTCCATGATGGACCCGGTTTTTGGCAGGACTACTGCAGGTTTTTATTCCCAGGTCAGGCTTTCCTCCGAAGGAGTTGATTTCGGCAGCAATCCGGTGCTCGACTCCCTGGTGCTCATGTTGCCTTATAACGGGTATTACGGAGATACGCTTTCCAGGCTGAATGTGAAAGTTTATGAGATCAGCGATGAATTTTCTTACGACAGCCTTCGTTATTCAAATCAAAGACTGGCCACCTATCCAACTGTGGTGGCCGACCAGGATTTTATTCCCCGTATCTCTGACAGTGTTTTGGTGTATAGTGAAAAACTTCCTGCACACCTTCGCATCAACCTGAGCAAAAAGTCGAACTACCTTGGGCAAAAGATCCTGAATGCTCCGATAGATGCATTGGCCACCAACCAGGACTTTATAAAATTTTTCAAAGGTGTTTACGTAACGGCAAGCCCTGTCAGTAACAACGGAGCGTTGCTGAAATTCAACATCAACAGCGGACTTTCCAAAATGGTTGTATATTTTCATGACGGCAACGACCCCCAAAGAGATTCACTATCCTTTGACTTGTTACTCAATCCGAATTGTGCCCGGTTCATACATATTGACCACCATGGGTACCTGGATGCCCGTGAGGATTTGAAACAGCAGATCCTTAACCATGATTCTGCCCGGGGCGCCAACAACCTGTTCCTGCAGGGAATGGGAGGCGTTAAAATCAAATTGAAATTTCCTTATCTGAAAGATTTTGGGAAAGGAAAGAATATTGCAATCAACGAAGCAATACTGCAACTCAAGAACCTGGATCCTGACACCACCCTGGCGCCTCCTCCTTCATTGATCATGATCCGGCAGGACAGCGCAGGCCGGGTAGGTTACCTGGTGGACGACAATGAAGGCGCCGCTTATTTCGGCGGTACTTACGATCAGAAAAAGCGCTCCTATTTCTTCCGCCTGACACAACATATGCAAAAGGTATTGCTAAATGCCTATACCACTAAATTTGACCTTTACCTGATGGTGAATTCACCGATAACCAGCGCAGCCTCACCAAACCGGGTCATGCTTCATGGAACAAAACCATTGATGCCTGGTGATAACAGCAGTCATTTCCAATTGAAAATGACCTATACAGTTTTGAATCAATAACAACGAAATGTGTGGAATTGTTGCCTATATCGGTCCCCGCGATGCTTATCCCATCCTGATCAAGGGGTTGCACCGGCTTGAATATCGCGGCTACGACAGCGCGGGAATCTGCCTGCTGAGTGATGACATCCGGATATTCAAATGCAAAGGGAAGGTTTCCGACCTTGAAGCGCATGTTGAAGGAGAAAATATCGCCGGGAACATCGGCATGGCACACACACGATGGGCAACACATGGCGAACCCAGCACCATCAATGCCCATCCCCATTTTTCGCAGAATAAAACCATTGCCCTTATACATAACGGTATTATCGAAAATTATTCGGTGTTGCGAAGTGAGTTGAAAAACCGCGGATTCAAATTTACAAGCGAAACCGACACAGAAGTGCTTGTGCATCTGATCGAAGATATCATGATCAACGAACGGGTTGCCGTTGAAGATGCCGTTCGCATTGCACTTAACCAGGTGGTGGGCGCCTATGCCATCGTCATTCTGGCTAAAAACTCCCCCGACAAGATCATTGCCGCCCGAAAGGGAAGCCCCATGGTGATCGGGATCGGGCAAGGTGAATTTTTTGTTGCCTCAGATGCAACGCCGCTTATTGAATACACCGAGAATGTGGTTTATCTGAACGATGAGGAGATTGCGATCATCGAACGCGGCAAAGAGCTGAAAATCAAGACTATCAAAAATCAAAACCACTCTCCTTATATTCAAAAACTCACCCTTAGCCTGAATGAAATAGAAAAAGGCGGCTTTGAACACTTCATGCTGAAGGAGATTTATGAACAGCCACGATCCATCTTCGATTCTATGAGGGGCCGTCTTCATGTCGACCTGGGAATCGTTACACTGGGAGGAATTCGTGATTATCTCCAGAAAATACTGAATGCCAAGCGCATTATCATTATTGCCTGTGGAACTTCGTGGCATGCGGGTCTTGTTGGAGAGTACCTGATAGAAGATCTTGCCCGAATTCCTGTCGAGGTAGAATATTCATCGGAATTTCGCTACCGCAACCCCATCCTGAATGAAGATGATGTGGTTATCGCCATCTCGCAATCGGGGGAAACCGCCGACACGCTGGCTGCCATTGACCTGGCAAAGTCAAAAGGCGCCACTGTGCTTGGAATTTGCAACGTAGTTGGCTCCTCCATTGCACGGGCCACCCATGCCGGGGTTTATACCCATGCCGGTCCCGAAATAGGTGTAGCCTCAACCAAGGCCTTTACCGCCCAGGTGGCCGTTCTTACGCTTTTAGGATTGCTGCTTGCTCAAAAGAAAGGCACCTTGCCCAACTCCCGGTTCCAGAAGATCCTGATCGAACTTGACTCGATTCCTGCCAAAGTGGAAAGGATCCTTAAGCTGAACGAGAAGATCAAGGATATCGCGACCATCTATAAGGATGTGAGGAACTCCCTTTATCTGGGTCGTGGATATAATTTTCCGGTTGCCCTGGAAGGCGCGCTGAAACTGAAAGAGATATCATACATCCATGCCGAAGGATATCCTGCTGCGGAGATGAAACACGGACCCATCGCCCTGATCGACGAACACATGCCGGTCGTCTTCATTGCCACCCGCCGAGGAATCTATGAAAAGGTGATCACCAATATCGAAGAGGTCAAAGCCCGGAAGGGTAAAATAATCGCCATCGTTACGGAAGGCGATGAATCGGTAAAACAACTTGCCGACCACTGCATCGAGATCCCCGACACCGAGGAGATGCTGATCCCGATGCTGGCCACGATCCCCCTGCAGCTACTCTCCTACCACATCGCCGTCATGCGCAACTGCAACGTTGACCAGCCCAGGAACCTGGCGAAGTCGGTGACGGTGGAGTAGTTTTCTTCAGAACCATTGTCACACGAATCGGGAACCATGAGTTGAGGGGTATAATCCTATAATAATTACCTTTGAATTTTATTTATTACCCCAATGATGACGAGTGCAAACCGGGGATACCTTTATGCCCTAATTGCTACTATTTGCGGATCGCTGGTTTACCTTTTCAGTAAAGCAGCCCTGAACGAAATCAGTCTGCCACAGTTTGGTTTCTGGTGGTTTTTTACCGCCATTTTCTGGAACAGCCTCATGGCGGTTCATCCAAGGGGCGGCTTCTCAATAAAATCGTTCACACGGAAGGATTACAGAACTTTGTTCTATATCGGTTTGATTGAGATTGTCGCAACCACATCATTTTACGCGGCCATTGACGTTTCCCCCAACCCGGCCATACCCTCGTTTCTCCGAAATCTTGAGTACCTTTTTGTTACCGTATTTGGATTCGTATTGCTGAGCGAGCGGTTTGGCAAAGTCGCTTTCGCAGGCGCCATCCTCACCCTTGCAGGAGCGTTTATCATCAGTCTGCGGGCAACTTCCGCCGATAGCTTTTTTACAGCGGCTTCCGGACTTATGCTGATTTCCACATCATTTTATGCCATCCGTACCATTACCGCTAAAAAGCATATTCGTGAAATCAGCCCGGTAGTGCTGGCAATTAACAGGGCAATTTTCCTGCTTTTTTTTGCACTTATATTTTTGATCGCCGAAAGGCACACCTTTAAAATCCCCACACAGGCATTTTTAAATATTCTGGTAGGTTCTTTTGTCGGTCCGTTTCTCACTTCCATATTTCAATACTCCGCTCTCCGGTTTATCGAAGCCTCCAGGGCAGCAATAATTCAAAGCGCCACAGGCTTGTTTGTGCTGGTGGGCGCATTTTTACTTTTTGGCACCTTTCCCACACCGGTCCAGATTTTCGGAGGATTGATCACCATGGCCGGCGTTGTGCTCATGATGCGAAAAAGCCTGAAACAGGATTAGTCTTTCCCGACATCTTTAGAGCCTTCCCGCTACCGCGTTCCAGTCGATCAGCTTCCAGAAATCGGCGATGTAATCGGGACGGACATTCTGCTTGTCGAGGTAATAGGCGTGCTCCCACACATCGCAGGTGAGCAGCGGCGTTGCGCCATGCTTCAGTGGATTGCCGGCATTGCTTTCCTGAACGATTTCAAGGCTGCCGTCATCCTTTTTGATCAGCCAGGCCCAGCCGGAGCCGAATAAAGTGGCTGCTGCGGCTGAGAATTTCTCCTTGAATTCGGCCAGGGATCCGAAGTTCTTTACGATGGCTTCTGACAGTGGCCCTGAAGGTTCGCCGCCACCCTGCGGCTTCATGCAGTTCCAGTAAAATGTATGGTTCCAAACCTGGGCGCTGTTGTTAAAAATTCCGGCGCCGGCTTTCATCACGATGTCGTCGAGGGAGGCATTTTCAAATTCGGTCCCGACGATCAGTTTATTCAGGTTGTTTACATAAGCCTGGTGATGCTTGCCATAGTGAAATTCGATGGTTCGTTTCGAAATATAAGGTTCCAATGCATCAAGTGCGTAAGGTAACCGGGGAAGTTCGTGTGTCATGATATTAAAAATTAAAGGTTAATACTTGGTTAATAAAAAGTAAAATGCAAAATGCAAAGTCAAAATGCAAAAGTCAAATATAACTAAAATTTTGCTTCGCCTTTTTTCAGGAGTTCGATGGCTTTTAAAAATCCGGGGTCGATGGTGTTCAGGATCGGAAAAAAACCGTTGTTATCCAATATGTTCCGGCCGATATATGCCTTGAGCATGGTTTTTACGTAATGGTCTGATTTCGAAAGATCGTTGCCCTCATGCCGAACACCTTTATCACGGGCATATTTGATAAAATCATTATATGTCGCATCATTGACAACAAACCCTTTGATAAACCGGTCTGCGTTTTTAAAACGCAACAGTTGTGCCCTGTTCCGGTCGGTATAATCAAATGCAAACTGGTAAACCAATCCCTTGTTGATGCATTGGTTATAATAAAGCAGCGCTGAATCCTTCTCCAAGGGGATAAAAACGTCGGGCATGATACCGCCGCCGCCGTAAACGGTTCTCCCTTTCGGCGTTTTATATTTCAGGGAATCAGGAAATTTGATCGAATCGGGATGCTCAAATTCCCCGTTCACAAACCGATGGTAATAATCGCTGTTATAGGTATCCAGGCCATCTTTATAGGACTTCTGGATACAACGGCCGGTTGGCGTATAATACCTTGCAACAGTAAGCCTCAGTGCACTACCGTCTTTAAAATCAAACTGTTCCTGCACCAATCCTTTGCCAAATGAACGACGCCCAAGGATCATACCCCGGTCATGATCCTGGATCGCCCCCGAAACAATTTCAGCCGCCGAGGCAGTGCCTTCATCAACGAGGATGATGAGTTCGCCGTTTTCAAATAATCCTCTGGATGTTGCCCTGGCAACCTCCTTCCGGTGATGCATCCCTTCGGTATATACAATGAGTTTGCCATTGCCGAGAAATTCATCAGCCACATCAATAGCAGCCTGCAGGTAACCACCGCCATTTCCCCGGAGGTCAAGGATAAGTTGTTTCAGTCCATCTTTGCGGAGGGTTTTTAGCGTCTCGTGGACTTCATCGAAAGTTGTAGCCGAGAAATTGTTCAGGCGGATATACCCGATCCCGGGTTCCGGCATGTAGGCAACGTCCAGGCTGTAGGTGGGAATCACGTCGCGGGTGATGTTGAAATCGAGCAACCCTTTTACCCCTCTTCTGAAAATGGATACCAGTACCTGTGTTCCCTTAGGACCTTTGAGTTTCCGCATGACATCGTTGTTGGATATCTTGATACTGGCGATGTTTTGCCCGTCAACCTTCACGATCCGGTCGCCGGCGCGAATGCCAAGCTTTTCCGACGGACCGCCCGGTACCGGGCTTATCACGGTGACCGTATCGCTTTCCAGCCGGAATTGTACGCCAATCCCTTCAAACTTTCCAAGCAACGGATCATTGGCTTCATGAAACTCATCCGTTGAAATAAATACTGAATGGGGATCTAGTTTTTCAAGCAGACCTGTGATCGCTTTGAGCTCCAATTTCTTCCGGCTGAGCGTATCTACGTAATTATCTTCAACGTAGTTGAGGATCTCCTTTAATCTGTCTTTGTCAGATGACACAAAACTGAAATTCCCTGTCCGGTTTGCTAAAAAGATCCCCAGGATGATCCCTCCAATCAGTACCAGGGAAAACCAGACCGGCAAATAGGGGTTGTTCTTCCTTTCCATGGTGCAAAGATACCATATTTAAAAAATAAGTGTTGATGTAAAATATCCCGTAAAAAATCCGACTTTTGTATGACAAACCCTGATCAATGCGCCACCCGGTTCTGCTGTTTCTCTTTCTAAATGTCCTGATCGTATCGGGAGGGGTGCCGTACACCGACATACCGGAGAAACCCTATGAGAACAGTCGTTTTGCTGTTATTGATTCGCTTCGTATCCACTACCGAGTATGGAATGAAGATCTGAAACATCCCCGGGGGAAGGTGTTGCTGATCCATGGTTTCTGCGGCTCTACATTTTGCTGGAGAAACAATTATGATACATTGGCAAACGCCGGTTATATGGTGGTGGCCATTGATCTGCCCGGATTTGGATATAGCGGGCGCAATGCAAAACTGAACCAGTCACAAAGCAACCGTGGCCGGATGATCTGGAAGCTGCTTGATATAATTGACGATAGCGATACCACGAAATGGAACATTGCCGGACACTCCATGGGCGGCGGAACCGCCGAAGCAGTTGCGTTGATGAAACCGGAACGTACGCAGAGCCTGACCATCGTTGCTGGTATGATCTTTCTTAAAAATGGCAATATCAACCAGACGGTTGTCGGATTGGTAAACCATCCGGTTTATAAAAGACTGCTTCTTTCCTATACTGAGAACAACTATCTCTCATTCAATAACTTCAGGCGTGAATTGAAAGGCACTTACGGATTTCTGCCCGACACCGTAACCGTAAGAGGCTACTGGGAACCGTTGCAGATCGATGGCACTTCCGAAACCGTTGTCAACATGCTGGCGAATTCCAATGAAATTCAAAAACTTGACGCCCGCGGATTAAGCCGGCTGCCTGTACAGGCCATCTGGGGAAGGAAGGACCGGACGATCAGGCTGAGCAACGGAAGGAAACTGAAAAGAGTGGTTCCCTCCGTTGAACTCAAAGTGATCCCCGATGCACGTCACATGCCGATGGAGACCCATCCGGAGGAGTTTAACCAGATGTTGATTGAATTTTTGGACAGGAATAATAAATAGCGAAATAGTGAAATAGCGAAATAGCGAAATTGGGTTATTTCGTTATGCTATTCGAGGGCGAATTTGATCGGGAGGGCGAATTCCACATTAACCGGTTTACCCTTTTCCAATCCGGGCTCCCATTTCGGCATCATTTTTACCACACGCCAGGCTTCTTCATCACATCCGCTTCCGATTCCCCGGAGGATCTTCACGTCGGTTACTGAACCGTCGGCCCTGATAATAAAAGCTACAAAGACTTTTCCTTGTACAGTGTCTTTTATTGCAGCTTCAGGGTATTTGATGTTCTCCATTAAAAACTTGATCATTTCCTGTTCTCCTCCGGGATAGGAAGGTGGTTTCTCCACTGTTTTATATACTTTGTTATCTTTATCCTGCTGTGTGATTTCAGCTTGTTTTTCCTTCTTCATTTTTTCCTGGATAACCGGGTCAGAATCTGAAAGTAACTTCACCGGAGAATAAACCAGGCCGTCAGCAACCTTTAACATGTCAGATTTACTATATGTGCCGGCCGTCAGAACGAACAACAGGCCAAGAAGTACAGGCAGGGCGATCAGCGCCTTGCTTTTCGCCCATTTTTTTGATTTTGGTTTTGTCATCATGGTTATACGTTTTTTAAGCAATGAAACATTAAAATTATTGGTCAGGTTATTCACCTGAATGCCCATGGATTCATTCAGGATCATTTGCTGGTATGTAGATCGGCTGATGCCGTTCTGCAGAACGCCCTCATCAGCCAGGTATTCATGGATGGATTTTATTTCGCGGCTTGTCAGCCAGATGATCGGATTGAACCATTGCAGAATGGATGCCGGTTCGATCAGGATCATATCGAAACTATGGAGCTGCCGGATGTGGACCCGTTCATGTTCAATGATGGCCGGCAGGCTTTCTTGTGCCAGGACTGCTTCAGCATGGATTGTTCCACTTTGGCTGGTGTGATCAGCGCCGGTTCCAGCAGGATCAGCATGGAAGCTGAAGGACCTGTTGGTGTCCAGTGAAAAGGCATGAGTGGGATCAGAAAGGAGAAAAGAACCATCGAAAGCAGGTAAAATCGGTTCATCTGGAAAAAAGTGTCCCGTTTCAAAAAAAACCAATAGATGCTGTAAAGCGCCGAAACACAAATAGTTGACTCAAATAAATACATTAACAGGATTTTCATGGTTCAGCCTCCTTTTTTTTCCTGATCTCTTCGTCAATGGCCTTCTGGATCTCCTCAAGTTCTCTAATACTCAAATTTTCACCTGAGGCAAAAAATGATGCCAGCGATTTGTAGGAATTGTCGAAATAATTGTTCATGAAGCCTCTGAACGAGGATTTGGTATAATCCTTCTTGCTGATCACCGGGAAATACTCATGGGTCCTTCCATAGGCTTTATGCCCGGCGAATCCTTTTTGTTCAAGGATGCGGACAATGGTAGAAACTGTATTGTAGGCTGGTTTCGGCTCCGGGAACTTTTCCAGAATATCATGAACCACCCCTTTTTTTATTTCCCACAGGATCTGCATGATCTCCTCTTCGGCCCGCGTGAGCTGAAGGGGGGAGGGGGTGGTGGCTTTGTTAGTTGACATGGGTCTTATTTAATGGTGACAGGGTGACAGGGTGACAAGGTAACAGGGTGACAAGGTGACATCAGGGGACAAAGATACAACTATAAATTTAGTTTGTCAACTAAATATTTAATTTTATGCCGATTATTTTGGGTGTTTCGTCGAAAAAATAGTTAATAAACAGAATTTTTCGGAACTTAGCGATTCAAATCCCCGCTTTGGTAACAATTTTAATGAAATTATTAATACACTCTAACCCATTATGTCATGGAAACACAACGTTTTAAAAACTGGTGGTTTTTAGCAGTCAACGGATTTATTTTTGCGCTGTTCGGATTTCTGATCCTCTGGTTCTCCGAAGATTCCATTAAAACGATCCTGCGTTATTTCGGATTCGTCATGCTTGCAGGCGGGGCGATCATGCTGGTGGCCGGAATAAATAATATCAGGCGGGACAAATCAGGCGCCATGATCCTGGTCGAATCCATTATGGCCATTGCCATCGGAATAGCCCTTCTGTTATTTCCCCAGGCATCGGTCGAGCTGTTTTTAATCATGATCGGCATCTGGGCCATCATTATCGGGATTGTCCAATTGGTAATCATTGTGAATATCAAGGGAGCAATTGCCAGTAAAAATCTTCACCTGGTCAATGGTCTGTTGATCATCGCTCTGGGAGTTGTCCTGTTGTTCAACCCCTTTCAGTGGGCGCTTTTTCTGATCAAGATGATCGGCGCTTTTGCTGCGCTGTTCGGCATTTTGCTGATATACTTTGCGTTTGTTATACGCATAGTTAAACAGGTTGACGAGCAACACTAAAAATAAACTTGCTTTCAGCATTATATTTCCTTAATATTGTCTCTTGAAATCAGAGATCGGCGCTTGGGTCTGAGTTTCATTCACATGGCCGTACTTCTCTGCATTACAGATGATTACATCAATGATAAACCAACCATTAATTCTAATGTCATGAATACGAACAATGTTGCCGGTGCAACCGATCAGGCAGATCCTTCCAATGGGATTGAATTGATTTCTGTTGAAGAAGCAAAGAATTTGCTTCAACATTATCTCACTACTGCTGATAGTCCGGATACTCCTGTCAAAGGGGTTTTTCTGGACAGAAACCATTTGGATGCCATGAATACAATCAAGGCTGAAACTCCGGCGCTCACTGGGTTCATGGTCCTTTTCGGAAAAGTGGAAACCGGCGCAACTGTTGGAATTGTTGTTGGCGTTGACAATAAAAACCAGGACGAGGCGGTAAAAAAGATTTATAAAACACAGTCAGTGGGAACGGGTCCATGTCCCCCATTTTGCGATATGGATAGCCCGATTTTTACGGATTAGACATGTATCGCATTTGCCGGAAGTGATCGTCATGTATCATACATTCTCTGTGCCAACAAAATACATGTCAACCTCTCCTTTGTGTTTTGCCGGAACTTTTCCCCGATAGGTGCAACTAAACCGGTCTTTTACCTTTTCAAAAGTTGCCCCGCTGATGTTCACTTTATTTGGCGCTCCGGCATTTTCCATCCGTGATGCGGTGTTAACGGTATCGCCCCATATGTCGTAGGCAAATTTTTTCAGGCCAACGATCCCGGCAACCACCGGTCCGGTATGAATACCGATGCGAAGTTCAAAAAAAGATTTTCCAAGGCCTTGTCTCTCAACTTTCATGGCAATCATAAATTTCTGGAATTCCAGCGCTGCGGCAACTACATCGTATGCATGTGTTTTATTGACAACCGGCAACCCGCCGGCGCACATGTAACTATCACCAATGATCTTGATCTTCTCAATATTATGTCGTGAGATGATGTGATCAAACTCGCTGAAGTAAACGTTGATCTCATCTACGAGTTCTTCGGCGCTCATAAGTTCGCTGGCCTGGGTAAAATCCTTGAAGTCGGTGAACATAACTGTAACTTCATCAAATCGTTTTGCTTTTGCCTTACCGGTTAACTTAAGTTCTTCGGCTGTTTCATGCGGCAGGATATTCAGCAGAAGATGATCGGATTGCTTCTTGGCAGCATCAAGCAATTTGTTTGATCTCTTCTGGTTCCGGTAGTTCCGGTAAACCAGCAAGGAAACAATAATAAAAAAACCAACAATCCCTGTCATAATATTGCGCTGGTTTTTGCCTTGTCTGATTTTTTGCCTGTCTTGTTCAGCCGCGTTCTCTTTTTGAACTCTCTCCCGCTTAAGTGATTCATTCATAAGCTGATCCTTTTTTGAATTCAAATTGATGCTGTCGTTTATCCGAATGCTCGCTACCGCATAGTACCAGGCATTTTTATAATCTCCGACCTCCTGGTATAACTTTTCAAGGTGAGTGGCCGCGGTTAAGATGTATTCAAACCTTTCAAATAATACATCCGCTGTTCCAATGTTATAAGATCTTGAAAATTTTTCTATCGCTTCTTTATTACGACCATGCCTCATCAGGAACTGGCCATACCTGTTATAAAAATTTGACAGGTATATTTTTACGATCCCTGGATCCCTGGAAAGTATCTGTTGTGCTTTATTAAAATAATAATCGGCTGAATCAGGCAGTTTCTCCAGTTCTTTGAAGTAGGCCATAATCCTGAAATATATATCCGGATTTGTTACCTTGAGTCGTTCAAATTCATCAGGATAGGATTGTTTATAAAATTTGCATAGTGTCTTCAGTTGGTCCGTCTCAAGTAAATAGAGGCGGTAAAGGCTGAATTCCCAGAATTTCAGTCTTTTTATTCGCTTTCGGATCGAAAAATCAATAATATTCTTAACACTGTTTTCATCCAGCTCAATTGTTTTCTGCCGGACTTTAATATACTGAACATACAGATGTGTCCATAACAGGGCAACGGAATCGACCGGTTTAATGGTTTCGATTATTTCGCACTCCTTTTGCTTACTTTCAATGGCATCATTGAAAAGCTTGTTTTCATCGTAAAATTTGAACAACCGGGAATAGCACTTTATAAGTAAAGCAGGGGCTTCGATCATTTCGGCCATTTCTCTCGCCCGGAGATAATATGTGTAAGCCTCTATCTTTCTCTTTATAACCTCATGGCTTTCTCCGATATACAGGTAACTTTCGGCGATCATGGTGTCATTCTTCAATATTTTCGCCATGCCCTGCGCACTTTTGCTGCTCGACATTGCCATTGTATAATTATTCCGGGACAGGTATGCCCCGGCAAGATTTCGGTATGTACGCCATCGCAGATCAAGGATATTTGATTTCCGGCAGATTAGAAGCGCCTTGCCTGCATATTCAATACACTTTGTATAATAAATGGCATTGTCGGTTGATTCAAGGTAATTATTATACGCGATGATCTGCAACACAGGACGATTTGCTTTTTCAGCCACCCGTATTGCTGCTTCGGCCAGGCTGTCGGCTTTATCATAATCCTCGAGATAGTCATTGTAGAAAAATGCCAGCCGTGATAAATAAACGACCCGGGAGCTGTCATCGTGCGAATGATTGTATTTGATCCACAAAGAGGCGATGGTGTCCGGCAGAGCATCTTGGGCGGCCAACTGTCCAGGCATCAACAGCGCGATAAGCAGAAATAAGGCAATGATGAAATGAGCGGTATATGGATCCTGTCCCCTGAATTTTGGCCTTTCTTGCATTGTTCAACGATGTTTAACCGCTTATTTAACCTGTTCTTCTATTGCAAATAAACATAAAATTACTATATTTACACAAATTTAACTTTAATTTGTTTAATCCCGTAAATCAACCATCATGAAAACAAACGTAATTATCGCGTCATCCTTTGTAGCGGGTGCGATCATTGGAGCTGCCATCGTATTTATGCTTAGTAATTGCTGTTATAAAACGATTTGCCAGACGGATCATGATTTCCCGGTGGTGGACACGTCAGCAATCCGCCTGATCTCTGTCCAACAGGCAAATACCTATTTCAATGCATATATGAAGAACCCCGACAGTGTTGTTCCATTTAAAGCATTTTCGATCAATGCTCAGCAATTTTATGCCATGAAACTCATTGCAGATAATGATACGAGTGTGCATGGATTCAGGATATATATGGGAATGGACAACATGAAGGCGGTCAGGATGGTGGTTGGCACCGGCAGTCCGGACATAGTAAAAACCATCTATATCACCGATGAGTCCGGTTCAGGACCCTGTCCCAGGTTATGCGATGATGAAAGTCCGATCATGGAATAATAACCCTGAACTGGATTATTATTGTTTTGCTTCAGGCTGTTGTATCGGCCCGGTCGATAAACATCACCGGGATCCTGTAAGGATTAAACATCAGCCGTTCATTCCACTCCGATAAATTATAACCAATTGCCTCAGTGGTAGGTATAGCCAGGGTCATGACAAGATCTGACTTGTTCGTATTTGCAAAGGAGACTACTTGTTCTGAAAAATCGTTGGGTGATCCTGCAACGTGTGCAGTGAATGAAATTTTCTTTTTCAGGAAAGCATCAGCGATCTGATGGGATATTCTTGCTATGCGGTTGTTTCTATCAGTATCTGTTTCCAATGCCTGAAAGAGATGGATCTCAGGTTTGAATAATTTTCCTAAAAGGAGAGCCCAGTCAATCAGACGTATTGGATACACTTCACTGTTAACGGGAATTAAGATCCGCCGGTAACCTTGATTAAAAGAGCGGTCCTGAACGACGATCACCGGGCAGGGTGAATCGAGCACCACCCTTAATGCATGGCTGCCGAAAAGATGTTGCAAGCCCTGTTTACCATGGGTGCCCATGACCATAAATGCTGGTTTAAGCTCGGCAACCACAGCGTTGATCACTTTAAAAAGGTTACCACTCCTGATCAATGCCTCTGTTTTAACACCATATTGTTGCTCGTACTTTGCCTTGCGTTGCAATAAATCCTGTTGTGTGTTCTGAAATGCTGCAGCATGGTCAACCCCGTTTACCCCGTCACCATTATTAAACACATGCAGCAAACAAACGCTATAATGGAGTTCCCGTGCAAGTTCCAGTCCATGAACGATGGCATTTTCTGCCACTTCCGAAAAATCTGTTGGTATAAGTATTAACTTGTTTGTTCTGAATGATTTCATGCTCTTTTTTCAATCTGATCAAAAATATCGATAACTCGCGTTAGGTCAGGTTAATTGCCTGCCTCGCCACCTGCACACAACACCGGCAGGTGGTCGTCGTTCAACAGCATGGTCTCTTTATAATCCTTCGCCATAAAATAATACTCCTGTGATGCAGCAGACATGATCACAATAGCATCGGCGCCGATAGTCCGGGCAAATCTGAGTGTTTGCCTGGCATATCCGGGCGAAAAATCATCCTGCTCCTCTTTTATTCTTATCACCCGGACATCATTCTCTTCAAATATCCGTTCAGCTTCTTCGATGTTGGTCAACATCTGCTTTGGCCATTCAAAACCAGGTTTAACAATTGAATAGAGATGAACTTCAACATCATATAAACCGGCGAAAAAAAGTACGGCCTCCACAGCGGCTTGAAAATTTTCATGACTCCCAACCGGAAGCAGGATTTTAGTAAACGATTCAACCACCTGAGTACCTTCCTGCAAAACCAGAACAGGCATCGGAACTTTAGCCACCAGTTTCAGAATGTCTGCCCCAAAGAGTTTTTGCCGGAGGCTGCTAAAGCCATGCGTTCCGATCACCATAAGATCAAAATCCTTCTCGCGTGCCGCGAGGTGGATCATGTCAATGACTTTTCCCTCTCTGATCAATACATCACAGGTTACACCTTCGTTTTGCCTGAAGTATTCTGCATCTGCCTGCAACTTCCCGGCGCTCTCGCCGGTTGAAGCTGCCTGATGGTCAACCACATGGAATAGTGTTACGGATGAACCGGTCTTCTTTGCAATGGCAACAGCCTGTTTTACAGCATGATCTCCGGTTTTGGTAAAATCTGTGGGCGCGATAATTTTATTTTTCATGGGTTGCAAATTAACAAACATCAAAAATAATGAAATAATGGCAAATCATCAACATATCCTGTGAATAATACATGGCCGTTACTACCGGCGCAGATGGATGCTTTGCGTACTTCTGCGCAAGGGAAATCGTGATTTTACGCGACGTCAACACGCTTGAATTCTTATTAAAATCGGGCATTTCACCGCTTGATATCCCCCCCTGCCAAGTTGTAATTTTACATCATCAAATACAAATTATTAACCTTTAAAAAACCAAAACCATGAAAACATTAAAAAATTTCTCCGTTCTCAGTCTTGCACTGATCTTTGCCGCGGTATCTTCAGCTTATTCCGGCGGTATTGTCCAAAAAAATGAACCGGCGGTTACAAATACCATGATCCGGTATCAGGTCAATGTTCATTTATCCCTGGAAAAACAACTCTGCAATCTTTGGCTGGTCAAAATCCTTGATCAAAATGGCAGACAAGTGGCTCCTGCAAAGGTGTACACCCCAAGTACAAACAGATACGAATTTTTTGAACGCGGTCCTGCTGTTGGTACAAGAATAGCTGTACTTGTCAAGTATCAATATGGCGACCACTATGTTTGCGATACAGAACTTTTCACTGAACCGGCGGTGTTGACAGGTAAATTTTTAACGGGCCAGACCTACCGTTTTGATCTCTTCCCCAGCTTACAGGCTCCAAAGGAGTAGAAGTTCAGTGGAATAACCAATCAGGTTGGTTGAAAATCCGTCCCCATGTATCGGGACGGATTTTTTTACATGATAACAATTTTATTTCGCAGTGCATAAATAACGAGGTTAATCACATTTGCCGAACCGGTTTTCTGCAGCAACTTGTTCCTGTATCCCTCCACAGTACGCACGCTGAGGAATATTTTATCCGCAATTTCGCTGTTTGAAAAACCCTTGCACAAAAAACGGAGCACCTCCATCTCCTTATCGGTAAATACGACTTTCTCAACGGCATCTATCTGCCGTACCTTCTTGACCAGCAATCCCAATATCTCTTCCGAATAATATTGTTGTCCGTCAGATACCCTGTTTATCGCCTTTTCAAGATCTTTGATCCCTGATGTTTTTAGGATAAAACCATAAACCCCTTTTTCCACCATGGAATAAACATACTCCTCTTCTCCAAACATACTGATCACCAGGATTTTTAAGGACGGATCATATTTCAGCGCCCTATCCGTGGTTTCAAGTCCGTCCATCACCGGCATCTGGATATCCATCAGGACGATATCCGGCGTCACTTTTTTCAGCTTTTCAAGGAATATCTCCCCGTTTTCGGCTTCGCCAACCAACTCTACATCATCAATCTCAGCTATGACCCTTTTCAGCCCTTCCCTGAAAATTGCATGGTCTTCGACGATAAAAACCCTTTTTTTTGTTTTCATCAGTTCAATCTTTTGTGGTATTAAATCATGCGAAAGATACACTAATTAAATATTTTTTGCAATGACAACGTGGGTTTTATTTACGTTTTGCGTAGAAATACGCCGGACATCATGTACGTTTTACGCAAATAAAAACGCAAAAAGTATCTAATAATCAGGTAATTCAGTCCTCGAAATGCCTTGCTGGTACTTGTACCGGTGCACAGCCATTTCTCCTGCGAAACGGAATTATTCACTGCTCCGGCCATCCTCACAGGCAAGTTTACACCTGGTCAGACCTGCCGTTATGATCTGTACCCGCAATCGCAACCTTTCAAAGAACAGGCATAAAGGAGTTTGCAACAGCAGCATAAGGCCGGGGTTCTCATCCCGGCTTTTTTTATATATCCTTCCTGATCTTCACCTCCACCTTCCCCTTCCGGTTCACAAACCGGATTTTTGCATCAATGAGGTTTACGCGCTGTATGATGTTTCCAACGCCCATGCCTCCGGATTTTTGCTTTACTTCATTGATATCATACCCCTTGCCATTATCGGTATAGTTCAATGTCAAAATTCCTTTTGAATAATTTAACTTGACAATGGCGTTGGTGGCTCCGGCATGTTTGACCGTATTGTTGATTAACTCGCAAATGATCCTGTAAAAATGCAACTCCGTCTGTTTCTGAAAATGCCGGCCCTTCAGGTTGGAGATGAAATTTATCGAGAATACCCCATCAAGCTGCATGGTTTTTACAAACGAGTTTACGGCAGCTTCAAGTCCGTAATTTTCAATCAGACGAGGCATCAGGTTGTTGGCGACCAGCCTCATTTTCGCAATGGCTTCTGTCAATTGCCCGGTACATATGGCAAGGGTTTCGGTAAATTTCTCAGGTGTTTTGGAATATTCAAGCAGGCCCAGGTGCAATTTGATGCTTGACAGGGTGGGGCCAAGGTCATCATGGAGGTCTGCTGCAAATTGTTTGCGGTCCTTTTCTTCGGTCTCGATCACCCTGCCCAGCACATATTTCTCAAGATGTTTCCTTTCGGTGATGTCTATCAAAATGGTCATCACGGCATCCTCTCCTTTATATTTGATTTTACTGTTCCTGATCAGGAAATTCTTGATGACGACCTTCCTGTTCTCTGTCCTGATCTCAAATTCTTCCTCTTCAACAAAGGCAGTGGCAGACAAGTTTTTGAACACCGCCCTGTTTTTAGTATCTGCCGGGTCGGTTAATAACGCAGCAGCATTTTTCCCTATAATTTCATCTTTCGTATAACCGGTTATTTCCAGGATCAGATCATTGGCAAAAACCACATTCCCGTCGATATGGATCAGGATCGGATTCGGCAGTTGATTGACCAGGGTCCTGTATAACGCTTCGCTGTCGCGCAGCGACTCCTCAACCCGTTTTTGCCCGGCGAGATCTTTTAGTATATATACATCAACGGACTTGTTTTCAAGATTCGCTGACAGAACAGACACAAGATATGGACAGATGATCCCACTGCTGTTTTTGAGCTGTATTTCACTGTTGGCAGCGCTTTTAGACTTGACCATGAACAGATTGGCGACCTCTTCTGGGAAAACCTGATCAACAGGCATTCCCGTAACATTGTGAAGGGGGATTGCTATAAGGTCACAAAAAGCCTGGTTGGCCAGCACAAAACATTTCTTGCTGTCCAATGCAAATATGGGATCCGGGATCGAATTAAAAACCCCGGGAAGTAATCCGGTTACGGCAATGGGTTTCATCTTTAAAAAAATGCAAAGATCAACGTTTCTCTTTCCCAAAACACACATCCATCTTACGGGCTTTTTCGATCAATGGATGATCTTCGGGAACGAGCCTTAGCTTTCCGCCAACTTCGGCAAGGGGAACCGAGGTAACAACGCTGCCTTTGAGGGCAACCATCTCTCCGAACCTCTTTTGGGCGATCAACTCTACTGCGGAAGCGCCGTACCGGGTGGCAAGTACGCGATCCATCGGTGAGGGGCTTCCTCCGCGCTGGATGTATCCCAGGATGGTCTCCCTGGTTTCGAGGCCGGTGAGTTCCTTGATGCTGTTTGAAATATAACGTGCGGCCGTTTCACCTTTGGGCGTAGGGATTCCTTCGGCGACCACGACGATGGAATATGGTTTTTTATTGATGGCGCGTTTTTTCAGGCACCGGGCAACCTGGTTGATGTCGAAATCAATTTCGGGCAGCAGGATCACATCGCCGCCGCTTGCCATTCCCGAGTAGAGGGCAAGCCATCCGGCATGATGTCCCATCACTTCGATCACCATGATGCGTTTGTGGCTGTTGGCGGTGGTATGAAGCCGGTCGATGGCTTCGGTGGCGATCCACAATGCCGAATCAAAACCAAAGGTGACATCGGTTCCCCACACATCGTTGTCGATGGTTTTCGGGATGCCGATCACGTTCAGGCCAACCTCCGAAAGCTGGGCCGCCGTTCGCTGGGTTCCGTTGCCCCCAATGCAAACCAGGGCATCCAGTCCAAGTTCCTGGTAATGTTTCTTGATCAGTTTTGGCTTGTCAATGGCATTGAAGGTGTTGCTTTTCTTGAACGGGTTTTCCCTTGATGTTCCCAGGATGGTACCTCCCAGCGTAAGGATCCCCGAAAGAAGGGTTTCATCCAGTTCGACATACTCCTCATTGATCAGTCCGAGGAACCCCGATGAGATGCCGATCACCTCCATTCCATACTCAAGAATCGCTGTTTTTCCAACGCCCCTGATGGCTGCATTGATACCGGGACAATCGCCGCCGGCCGTTAATATGCCAATTCGCATAAAAATGGAGTTATTTCAAATCGAATGAACCTGTCCCTATTTCCGTATCTTCGGCAAAAACCGTGACAATGTATTTGCCCTTCATTGCCGGCTTGTCGGTGTCTTTCTTGTTCCAGTCCAGGCAAACCTTCATGGCTTTTCCCTGGTAATCAATATCCTCACGCAATGAGAATGGGAGTGTTTGTCCGTTGAAAACAAAGGTGTCGTATTTGCTCTTGATCACTACGACATTGTCGGGGCGGACCAGACGGATGTAAATAATTCTTTTTCCTGTAGCCACGAGCGAATTCTCCCCGATGGTAAAACAGATCCTGATCCGGTCGGTGCGGGTGGCTTTATCGGTTTCCACCTCTTTGGCTCCTCCCGATCTCAATTTATACGGGGTGGCGGTAACATTGTATGCCCTGATAAAAGCAGCCTGGTTCATTTTTTCTTTAAGCTCCTCTTTGTCCTTCATCAGGTTCTGGTTCCGGCTTTGTTCGGTCTTCACCACCTGGCGGATGCGGTCGTTTTCGGCGGTCAGTTCGCGGTTGACGGTATAAAGGGAATCCATTTGATGAACATATCCCTGGGCCACCTTCTGTAACCGCTCGAACTTTTTACGGATGATATTATAATCCCACTGGGTGGCCAGCAATTTTGTAATCTCCTGGGCGTTAATCTGAATCAGGCTGTCCTTTGCCCTCAGTGAATCTGAAAGGGCGCCATAGGAGAGCTTGATATTGTTGTGTTCCGTCATTAAGGAATCAAGGTCATGTTGAAGCTCGACTTTCTGGGCATCTTTCTCTCTTACCAGTTTCATCATTTGCGACCGCTGAATGAAAAGCCAGAAGAGCAGCGCCAGAAAGAGTATGGCTAAGATGGATAGATAGATCTTGTACTTGCGTGATGAATCGTTTTGTTCTTCCATATACTGCTGAATTTTAAGGAATTATGAGGCAATTGCATTCTCAGTGTGCCGAAGTCCCGATCTGCTTCACTACCCCGCCATGTTGCTTAACGATCTCGTTGAGCCACCATTGCGGGTATCCTGGCTGCGACGGCATGACGGACTCATTGTACGGATTGCGTTCAAATTTTCCGTCTTTCTCCTTTTTAACGTTTCCATCCATGTATTTCACAAAAAGATATTGGAACAACTCCTGCCAGCGTTTTACGGTGGCCTGACCCGTTTTTACCGAATAGTCGGTGATGTATTTAACCGCGGATGCTTTGTCTGTCTTGAAAAATTCTACCGCTTTCTTGTCAATATCGGCAACTTCTGAAACAAATTTCTTTTCAAGCCCCTGCTGAACGGGCTGTATATCCTTAATCATATAATCATATTTGGTATAGGCCCAGTTCGAGACCATGTTGAATGCCCAGAAAGCGGAGGTGGGGGAGAAGGTGAGCATGTCGCCATTCCCCACTTTATAAGCTTCGGGAATCTTGGTCATGCCGCAGTACATTGGAGAAAACACAGTGGTATATGTGTCGTCAAGTCCAAACCAGTGAATTCCGCCAACCGGGTCGGGCAGCCAGTTGCGTGACTGGGCTACAAACACATACCCGGTTTGCTGGGTAGAGGTTGCGCGTTCGTGAACATAACCAATGCTGTCGGCTTTCCAGGTCATCGGGCGCCACCGGTAAGGACAAGTGAAAGGGCCTGCACCAACATCCCTGGTCATATCCATTTCGGTTCCTTCGTAATGGTCGCGCATGAGGTTCATTACGTCATTAACACTTATTTTTTTATCAGGTTTGATCCAGAGCGGCATGCGGTTCGATGGATAGTCGTATTTTCCTTTGATGATGTGGCCCATGGCATAATCCTGGTATTGAACCATATCCGAATTGATGCGGTTGAACATGGCATATACCCGGGCTTCACAGGCACGGGCGCCCATGAAATCGAGCGGTGCGTAGGTGTCGGAAAAACTAAATTCGCTGTCTTCGCCTGAAAACCAGCCCATTTTACGGGCAAAAGAGATCGCATCGGGTGCGTAGAGGCAATTTTCGGGATCATTCATCGGAAACTGGGTGATGCGCGGGTGGTTGGCATGACCGCTCACATATCCGTCGGGAATGCGCATGGCCACCCATACGGCGCCTTTCTCCACTTTCCCTTTACCGATCATCTCGAGGATCCAGGCCTCGTTTGCGTCAGAGATGGAGAAGGACTCACCACTGCTGGCATAGCCATGGGCAGATACAAGTTCGCCAAACATGCCGATCGCCTCCCTGGCGGTTTTGGCACGCTGAAGGGTGATAAAAATCAGACTTCCGTAGTCAATAATTGCCCCCGGTTGCTCTGCAAGTTCTTCACGGCCGCCAAAAGTGGTCTCACCAATGGCAACCTGGTGTTCGTTGATATTGCCGATTACATTGAAGGTGTGCTTTACCTGGGGAATTTTACCCAAAGGTTTTCCGGTATCCCACTCTTTAACATCAAGCATGGAGCCAGCAGGCCAGTCACGGGCAGGCCAATGGTATAATTCACCATACAAAGTGTGTGAATCGGCCGAATAGGTGATCATCACCGACCCGTCGACAGTAGCCCCGCGTGTGAAGATAAAATTGGTACAGGAAATAGAGTGATAACTGAACCCCGCAAGCAGGAACAACAGGAAGAACAAGGTTTTTCGCATAAAAAAAATATTGGATGATTGATTATTGAATTTTGCTATTTCGCTATTTATGATCCGTCAAAAGTACAAAAAATATTATAACCGCGGAGGCGCGGAGACGCAAAGATGTAGAGGCGCTGAGAAGATATAGAAATTGGGTTGATCATATTTTTGAATTGCCCCGGACTGAAGTCCGGGGGTCAGAAAGGTGCGCAATATCAGGGCTTTAGCCCAAATCAAAAACATTGAATTAATGCTCAGGGGGATTTTAGGCCGAATATATTTAATAGTCTGTTAATTCCAAAAGGAAGATGATGGAAAATCTGTAAATTTGTATGCTCACAGTCCAGATAATATGAGAAAAATATTAATCTTGCTATTCTTTTCAACTTGTTGTTTTGTGGCCTATCCTCAGGATTTATCTGAAGCAAAGCCGCCTGTCAATGACAGGAATAAGGGATTGGAAGTATCCGCCGGGTATTCTGTGGCGCTTGGCAGTTACGCTTCGTTTGACAAGCAGAATAAAAAATCGGGATATGCCACCGGCGGGTGGCAGGTACAAATTACCTTCGACTGGATGGGGAAAAAATATTTTGGCCTGGCGCTTCAATATACCTTCCAGCGCAATCCGATGAAAAATGCGGCCACCCTGGTTTTTCCCAACGGGATACCTGATTCGGTGAATCCCGGCTCATGGTCCAATAACTATCTGATGGCGGGGCCGGTATTCATGAAGAGAATCAATCGGTTACAAATAGATGCCAAGGTACTGGGAGGGGTACTCTTTTCATCCGGAGCAAGTTTTAATACTCCGGATCCGGTCACCTCCGGAAAATCAAACATAAATGTAGCCACTGGATTTGCTTACCAGATTTCGGCAGGTGTGGGCTATACGATTTCATCGCATCTCGCGTTAAAACTCAACGTGAACTTTTTAAACGGGTGGCCCGGGAAAACCCGACAATATGGATCCCAACTCATCGGTTATGAAGAGTATAAAGATCCGTTGACAGGTATTGAATATACCAGACCGGTCTATTCAGCGCCAATAGAATATGAGATTAAAAAAGTAGTTACCACCCTGAATCCGTCACTTGGCCTGGTTTACAGGTTTTAACAGTTTAACTGACCCATGATGCTCCATAAAAAACTACCTCTTATTACCCTCTTTTGTATTGCCGGTTCCTTTTTGTTTGCCCAGGTAAATATCAGGGACTCATCGATTTTTACTCCCCTCATTTACGCCAATTACGGGTATCAGTTTCCGGGAGGCGACCTGGCAAAACAATTTGGGAGCAATTCCTGCATCGGAGGCGGCCTGCTCTTAAAAACAAAGCACAACTGGATCTTTGGCGTTGAGGGGAATTACATGTTTGGCCAATCGGTGAAAAACAGTGAATCCCTGCTCCGGAACATCTCGACAAACGAAGGTTTTATTATCGATGCGAACGGTTATTATGCCGACATGGTTTATTATGAGCGCGGATTTAATTTCATCGGAAAATTCGGAAAAGTGATCCCATTGCTTGCGCCAAACCTAAATTGTGGGTTTACGGTCATGGCAGGCGCCGGATATCTTCAGGATAAGATCAGGATTCACAACCCTGGAAATACCGCGCCTCAATTGCTCGGCGATTATAAAAAAGGCTACGACCGGCTGAACGGCGGAATCGCAATTTCGGGATCTTTGGGATACATGTACCTCAGCAACACCCGTTTGTTAAACTTTTCAGCTTCCCTCGAATTCATGCAGGCCTGGACTACTCCTTACCGCGAACGAAATTTTGATACCGGCAAGCAGGATACGCGAAAATTGAACAGCCAGTTTTATTCCATTAAAGTTCTCTGGATCATTCCGCTGTACAGAAGATCGCCGAAGGAGTTCTATTTGTATTAAGATAGCGAGGTAGTGAGGTAGCGAAATAGCGAAATGGTGAAATAGCGAAATGGTGAGAAGGCGAAAATGAGGTTGATATATACTTTTCTGGTTCGTTGTTACGGTTTGTTTATCGGCATCGCCGCGAAGTTTGACAGCAAGGCAGGCCAATGGGTAGATGGCCGGAGGGGCTTGTTCGCGAAGCTTGTTTCAGCGCTGAAACAGGTTGACCGCAATCGAAGCCCCATCATATGGTTCCATGTCTCTTCGCTGGGTGAATTTGAACAGGGGAGACCCATTATTGAAGCTTTCAGGAACCGTTGGCCCGAAAAAAAAATACTGCTCACCTTTTTTTCACCTTCCGGGTATGAGATCCGGAAAACGTATGATCAGGCTGACTTCATCTTTTATCTTCCTCTTGATACACTTGCCAATGCCCGGAAATTTATTGACATCGTACAGCCGGAGATGGTTTTTTTTGTCAAGTATGATTTCTGGTTTAATTTTCTCCACGCGATTCATGAACGAAAAATCCCACTCTTCTTCATCTCTGCCCTGTTCCGGAAAAATCAGTACTTTTTTAAATGGTATGGCGGATGGTCCCGCAGCCATCTGTATCATGTCAACCATTTTTTTACCCAGGACCGCGAATCCGTAGCATTGCTGAGATCAGCAGGGGTATCAGAGGTTACGATGACGGGTGATACCCGTTTTGATCGTGTCGCTTCCATTGCCTCCAAACCGGTCCCCATGCCGCTGATCGAAAAGTTTTGTGCCGGAAAACAGGTGTTCATCATGGGCAGCAGTTGGGAACCCGATGAAACAGTTGTTTTTCCCCTGACCCGCCATAAAGAGCTGAACCTTAAATTCATTATTGCTCCGCATGACACTTCCCCCGGGCGTATCAGGTTTATCCGCGAACACCTGGATCAACCAGTTGTGTTATTTTCTGAACTCAATAATGAGAATGCCGGCATGGCAGATGCGTTGATCGTTGATTCGGTCGGGATACTTTCACAACTTTTCCGTTATGCAACCATTGCCTTTATTGGCGGAGGTTTCGGCAGTGGCATTCACAACATCCAGGAACCAATAACCTTTGGCGTGCCGGTTTTTTTCGGTCCGCGGTATCATAAATTCAGAGAGGCCGGTGATCTCATCGCCCTGGGAGGCGCTTTCAGCATAACCACTACTGATGAATTGTTGAAAAAAGTACAGGAGATCACTCAGGATCAAAAAGAACACAGCCGTTTATCGGGGATCTGCACCCAATATGTGGCGGAACACCGGGGGGCGACGAAGAAGATCATGAGGTATTTGGAGGGGTGAAAAGGTGGGCAAGGGGACAGGGGGACAGGGGGACAGGGGGACAGGGGGACAGGGGGATTTTCGTCACGTGTCACGCGTCACGTATTATATGTCACGAGATTTTTTAACTTTGAAAATCAGTAACAGGTCAATAATAACCAATGCCTTCCAACCGTAAGATATACTGGGCTCTTTGCATACTTCTGGTTTTATCTACGCTGGTGCGTGGATTTATTGCCGGGTTTATCGAACTCGGCAACGATGAGGTCTATTACTGGACCTATGCGAAATTCCCGGCGCTGAGCCATTTCGACCATCCGCCCATGGTGGGGTTGGTGATCCAGTTGTTTACACTGAACCTTACCTTCGACAGTGAATTTTTTATCCGGATGGCTGCCGTGGTATCTGGCACCCTGAGTACCGGGATGATCTTCCTGATTGGCAGGGAGATCAAGGGACCACTTACCGGCCTGTATGCCGCCATGCTCTTTACAGCCTCTTTTTATGGTTTTATACTTAGCGGGACTTTTATCCTTCCCGACGCCCCGCAGGTGTTTTTCTGGTTGCTGACCCTGTACCTTCTGTTGAAATCGCTCCCTGACCGGGATCTGATGAAGAAAAGCAGGTATATGCTTCTGCTGGCCGGCGCCACCGCCGGAATGGCCATATTGTCGAAGTACCATTCGGTTTTCTTAGTCACCGGCGTCTTTTTTTACATGTTGTTTTATAACCGAAGATGGTTCAGGGCTAAAGAGACCTATGCTGCAGTGCTGATATTTTTGCTGTTCATCATTCCGGTGTTTTTATGGAACTATAAAAACGATTTCATCAGTTTTACCTATCATGAAAACCGCGTTGGCATCACGGCATCAGGTCTGCAACCGCAATATTTCTTTACAGAGATCGCCGGGCAGTTTTTTTACAACAACCCGGTGAATGTTCTGATCATCATAACGGCCTTTGCAGCGCTCATCCGAAACAGGCAGTTTATCAGAAAGGAGTATAAACGGATCATTTTATGGGTCAGCATCCCGCTGGTTTTGGTTTTCACCTCATTTTCACTTTTCCGCAGCACGCTACCCCACTGGTCAGGCCCGGGTTACATCGGATTCATCATCATTGCAGCCGCTTATCTCTCGGAATCAAAGCGCCCTGGATCCAGAATCCGGCTCATTCCATGGTCTGTGGCGATATCCCTGGTTTTTATGTTACTTGTTATTGTTACCGCTGTCGGGCAGATCAGATACGGATGGGTACCACTCAGCCGATGGAAACTTGATGATGTTACGCACGACCTGGCTGGCTGGAAACAATTGGGGGAGAAGTTTTCCACACTTGCGAAATCGGACGAAGATCAGGGCAGGATGAAAAGTCAATCCCCGATCCTCACTTTCAGATGGTTCCCTGCAGCCAACTTCGACTATTATGCAGGCCGGAAAATCAACAAACCCGTATATGCCCTTGGCACACTCGAACGGATACATAAATATCACTGGATCAATAATCTACGCGGAAATCTGAAGCCAGGCTCTGATGCATATTACATTGCCCTGAGTGATGACTACGAAGATCCGTCAGCCTTATATGGAGCCATGTTCGATTCAATACTCCCGGCCGACACGATACATCTCACCCGTGGAAAAGATACGGTTCGAAAGGCATTCGTGTACCGCCTTAAAAACCTGAAAAAAGAGTTTGTATTTTCAATTGACAACAAGCCAAAATAACCCCAACTTGTAACTTGTAGCTTGTAACTTGTCATTCGTCACCTGTCACCTGTCACCCGTCACGCCTCCTTCGGCCCAACCATTTTCCTAGGATCCACCGCCCGGTTGAAATCCTCCTCTGAGATCAGTCCCGATTCCATGGCCGCTTCGCGCAGGGTCAAATGTTCCTTGTGGGCTTTTTTGGCGATCTTCGCAGCGTTGTCATAACCGATGTGGGGATTGAGCGCAGTAACAAGCATGAGTGAATTTTCGAGATTTTTATTGATGGCGGTCATGTTTGGTGCGATCCCAACGGCGCAGTTGTCGTTGAACGAGACACATGCATCACCGAGCAGACGTGCTGACATCAGCAGGTTAGAGACCATCATGGGTTTGAACACATTAAGCTGGAAATGGCCACTGATTCCGCCGATATTGATGGCGACATCATTTCCCAGCACCTGAGCGCACACCATGGTCATGGCTTCGGGCTGGGTCGGATTCACCTTGCCGGGCATAATACTGGAGCCGGGTTCATTTTCGGGAAGCATCAGTTCGCCGATGCCGCAACGCGGACCGGAAGCCAGCAACCGTATGTTTGAGGCGATATGCATCAGGCTTACTGCAAGTGTTTTCAGCGCTCCGGAAGTTTCTACCATTGCATCGTGTGCCGACAACGACTCAAATTTATTACCGGCAGTAATGAATGGCAGACCGGTAAGACCGGCGATTTTCTTTGCCACCAGAACATCATACCCTTTTGGCGCGTTTAATCCGGTGCCAACGGCGGTTCCGCCAAGCGCCAGTTCGGAGAGGTGGGGAAGCGTATTTTTCAGAGCTTTTAACCCATGTTCAAGCTGAGAAACATACCCTGAAAATTCCTGGCCAAGGGTCAGTGGCGTTGCATCCATCAGGTGGGTGCGGCCGGTTTTAACGATCTCCTTGAATTCTTCGGATTTCTTTGCTAGCGTTCCCTTCAAAAACTCAACCCCCGGAATGGTAACTCCTGTGACCATCTTGTATGCTGCAATGCTCATCGCCGCGGGAAAAGTGTCGTTCGACGATTGCGATTTATTTACATCATCGTTCGGATGGATATAGGATTTTTCTTCACCGCCAAGTACACCGCCGTTCAGCACGTGAGCGCGGTTTGCGATCACCTCGTTGAGATTCATGTTGGTTTGGGTACCCGAACCGGTTTGCCAGATCACCAGCGGAAACTGGTCGTCCAGTTCACCAATGAGTATTTCATCACACGCTTTCACGATCAGCTCCTTCTTGTCAGGGGGTAGCGCTCCCAGGTCGGCATTGACCATGGCAGCCGCTTTTTTCAGGATGGCCATGCCGTGGATCACCTCTCTGGGCATGGAACCGGGCTCCCCGATTTTGAAATTGCCGAGCGATCGTTGTGTCTGGGCTCCCCAGTATTTGTCCATGTCAACCTCTATGGGTCCCATGGTGTCTTTTTCGATACGTGTTTTCATGGTGTAATTTTTATGTTGAATTCGTGGATATCATTTTATCAAAGGTGCGATGTTTTCAACCGGATCACCTAATACAGCTTTATACTGACTTTCAACGATTGGTCGTTTCAGGAGTTTTGGATTTTGGATGATAATTCTGATCAATTCATGATCTTCGAACTTTTTTCCCTTCACGTTTTTTCTATAATATTCTTCCTGTGAACGCAGGATCTCCGCCGGTCGAAGATTCAGTTTCATCAGCAACCTTTCGATCTCCTTTTCCATCAACGTTTTTTTGAGGTACTCAACCACTTCGAACGGTTTGCCTGATTCCTGCAGATATTTCAGGCCGGCACGGGATTTTTTGCATGAGGGGTTGTGATAGATCTTCAGCATATGGTATCTTTTGGAGACGCACCTTAGTGTATCTCAAGGAGACGCACTGCTGTGCGTCTTTACAGTGCCGGTTTCAACAAGGAGATGCACCTTGGTGTATCTCTGGGAGACGCACTGCTGTGCGTCTTTACATTGCCGGGGGCCACACATTACACCATCTATCAAGCGTTCCCATACTCCATCAGGTATGATTTGATGAACTCCGTGAGTTCTCCGTCGAGCACTGCCTGCGTGTCTGATGTTTCGAAGCCGGTACGCAGGTCCTTTACCATTTTATATGGATGCAGCACATAGCTGCGGATCTGGCTGCCCCATTCGATCTTTTTTTTGCCACTTTCGATCACGTTGATCTTTTCGCGTTGTTTTCGCAGCTCGATCTCATACAATTGCGACTTCAGTAATTTGAGCGCCTTTTCCCGGTTCTGACCTTGTGAACGTGTTTCCTGGCATTCAATCACGATCCCGGATGGTTCGTGCCTGAGCCTGACTGCTGTTTCAACTTTGTTGACATTTTGTCCGCCGGGGCCGCTGCTCCTGAAGGTATCCCAACTGATGTCGGAGGGGTTGATATCAATAACAATATCGTCGTTAATGATCGGATAAGCATATACCGATGCAAAGGATGTGTGACGCTTGTGGTTTGAATCGAATGGCGAAAGACGTACCAGCCGGTGAACGCCATTTTCTCCTTTGAGGTAACCATATGCGTAATCTCCGTCAAATTCGAGGGTTACCGATTTGATCCCGGCTACATCGCCTTCCTGATAATCAACCTCGGTGATTTTGAATTTATTCCGTTCGGCATACCGGATGTACATCCGCATGAGCATCTCCGCCCAGTCCTGCGATTCAGTACCTCCCGCCCCGGAGTTGATCTGCACGATGACGCCGAGTTTATCCTCCTCGCCACTTAACATATTACGGAATTCAAGCTCTTCGACAAAGTGCAGTGTTTCCTTAAAATGCTTCTCGAGTTCTGTCTCTGTGCTTTCTCCCTGGATGAAGAAATCCCACATGATCATCAGGTCATCGCGGCTTGACACCGCCTTCCGGTACGCATCTGTCCAGAGTTTTTTATCGCGGATCGACCGCAATGCCAGTTCGGCAGTTTTAGGATTGTTCCAAAAATCGGGTTCGTGCGATAGTTGCTCTTCTTCTGCTATCAGGGAGAGTTTTTTGTCAATGTCAAAGATACCTCCTCAAGACATCAAGTCTTGTCTGAAGGTCTTTCAACTGGTCTAATGATACCATGTCAGATTTTAAGTTCCGTTAATACTTTTATGATCAGGTCAAATTCAAATCCTTTGCCCGTGACAAAAGTGAGGATTTTTTCGCGGATGTTCAAATGTTTTTCTGAATTTATTTCCAACTTTTTTTTGAGGACCAACTCGTGGATCGTTCTCATGTAATCATCCTCCCCGATCTCCTCCATGGCCTTGTTCACAAGATTTTCCGAAATGTTACGGCCTTTCAGCTCATAACGGATTTTTATCCGTCCCCATTTGTTGATATGAAATTTACTACGTACAAAGATACGGGCATATCGCTCCTCATCAATAAAACCTTCCTCCTTCAACTGACGCATGATCTGTCTTGTTTTCGCCTGTGAAACTTTCCACTGCATCAGTTTCTGGTCAACCTCATGGCTGCATCGTTCCTGGTAAGCACAAAAGTGGCGAATTCTTACCATGATGGCCTCCAGATCAAGTATTGAGGATTCGTGAATATTGGATTTACTCATGGGTGAAAATAAAAAAAGACATCAGGTTACCGGAATGTTAAACATGTAAAGGTAATGCTAAACATGCATTAAAAGAAAAAAAACAAAGAAAAAATTTTCAACTATCCGGGCTCATGGTATTTTCCGGGATTCACGACCCGGTCAATTTTGCTTCTCATATACATCAACTTCCCTGAAGTAGAAAGGGCCATGCGGGGTGTTTTCGCTCACCCATAACAAGTAACGGTATTGTTTTGGTTTCCCGGGAAGGAGGATGATCGAATACATCACTTTGCTGTTGTCGAATACATCTTCAGGAGGAGCCATTGCAATAAAGTCCCACCCTGAGGTCTTGGGGTCGTTCTTTATGGTTAGGTTTTTCCCGCCGGTTGCTCCCCAAAGTGAAAAGGATTGCCCCCCGCGACTAATACTTTGCCCGGTGAAAACATGCATGCTGTCAAGTTCGATCTCCTGCTGCAGGTCCAACAGGATCCTTCCCTCGCCGATGTCAGACCATTTATCGTTGAGTAAATCGCCCGGCAGGAGGTCAAACATGCCGTCGTTGATTGCAGGAACGATCATCCCGTCACGGACATTCCCCGTCAGGGTTGTATCAGCATCTGTAAAATAATAGCTTGATGTAACACCATTCGGCTGGTGGATATCTGCAAAATCCTTCATGGTAACCCGCCCGGGAAGCCCTGCCAGGTCGCGGTTTTTGTAAACATATATCTTGGCGGCCGGCTCCATGGTTTCATCAACATAACTTTTAGGCAGGTTCAATGATAATGGTTGGCGACCTGTAAAATCGTCATACAACGGTTGTGCAAGCTGAATCTGATCAAAGGGATTGTAAGCCAAAGAGATGGCAAATATTTTAATGCTTTCATTGTCCGGAAGTTGCAGGGTTTCGCTACCAGGACCGGCTTCGAGTTTATACTTGAACATATAGGTGTATTGATTGGTGATGGTTACCGTATCCCGGCGGAGTGGCGATGCAAACCAGGCGACCTCATCCCGATTGATGAATCCTGTTTGCAACCCTTTTATTCTTCCGAATTTATCCCGGATTCGATGATCGGATTGTCCGATATTACCATAGGATGCCTGGATACGCAAGTTGAATTTCGAACCTCCCGCTTTGAAGGTTCCCGATGTATCAGTAAGCGCCGCTGCCAGGATGTAAATTTGATTGAAGTTACCGGTTTTGGGCAGGATGATCTTTTGTCCCATGCAGGTGAGCACATTGTTTTTTCCATATGCTGCCGGCCCCAAATTGAATAGCACTCCGTTTGCCAGCAAGGTTTCCGGGAAAATCCGGGCAGGTATGCTGATACCTTGTGGATTGAAATGTCCTTTCTTCGTGCTATCAACACCGGATACCACGTTTTGGTCATAGACCAGCGGCAGGGCGAAAGCGTTGAGATCTGCAAGTTTTTCAACCGGCGGCTCAAGTTGAACGGCAAAACTCCGGGTGTCATATTTTTTCATATCAACCATCAATTTCCCATTGCTGATCACAGCTTCACCTACCAGTCGCTCCTGGCTGTCGATTTCCCAAGCCCTTGCAATTTTAGAGGCCATCGTAACCGTCACGCCGTTGATGTCATGCCCGACAAGCTCCTGCAGGCGGATAACCACATCTTTACCATTCTCCGCTTTTTTTATCGCGCGAATGTCAACCTGGGGTACAGAGACATTTGCAAATGAAAAACCTTTTCCCAGGAAACCGGGATGATGCGGAACCTGGAAAACCCGAAGCGGTTGATTCAGCCTTCTGCCTTGCCATTCAGACAGGCCGGTGCGCCAGTCTCCCTTGTGGCTGTAAAGACCGTAGGTGATATCGTGGATACCCCAGTCCTGTGTGGCCTGGTCGTGGAAGTTATTTGTCTTAGGGGTATAAAGCAGGGTTAACCGCAGGGTGTTGTCGTTTGGTTTGTCGGATCCGTATTTACAATCTTCTGAAATGGTCACCCCAAAAATGCCCGACTTATCCGTCAGATCGATCCATTCAAGGGATGGAAATTCAAATTTATTTTCATTGTTGGTTTCCCATTCTCTGGCGCCCAATCCAAGGTTGTAAGTTGCCACGCTGTTTGACGCTGTGAGCGGGAATGATGCTTTAAGGCTCACGCCGCTTGATTGCCACCGGATGTTGTTGCGGATGATCAGGTTCTCCATACCCGCAGTAAGTTGAATGTATTGCGTAAAGACCGAATTCATGGCCTTGCGTTCGATTTTGACCGTGGCACGTACCGGGCCTTTTTCGAGAACGGTTATTTTGGCTGGTCCCCTGACATGCTCCATGGGCGGTTTTTTACGGTCTTTCCAATCCATGTAACGTGCCGGCCAATATACAGGATGTTCCTTTTGAAATTCCAGCCGAATCGGGGCAGAGAGCAACTCCTTTCCCGGCTTTTTATCAATGATACTTGAGATGTCGCCAGCGGAATTGATTGTTATTTTCAAAAATTCATTGTCAAGCATTTTTTCAGTCGCGGTGAGCGTCGTTTTAGCGGGTTTCACATCACCTGCTGACCGGACATCAAAACATGCCAGTCCCATAGAGGGGATGGTACATAGAAATAGGATACGGATGCGCTCTTTTGATCGCTCCAGGGTCTGGGCAGGCAACTCATTGTTTAAAGAATCAAAGACCTTTATATCTTTCGGCGCTCCTTCCGGATAATGGATTTCAGCTTCAACCACATCTTTCCGGTCGATGGTGAGCGGATTGTAAACAACAATCGTTTTACCTTTTCCCCGCGTATCCATGGCGCGGATCACAACGCCGGCTGAAGATTCAAGGGTGGCTGAAAATTTATTCAAAGCAAGAATTGCATCATTCCAGGCATGTTCACAGGTTTTTGGAACAGCAGTTTCCGGGAGGTTATCATACATCTGGTTGCCAAGGACAAGACGCCAGGACTCATTAAGCGATCCATGCGGGTATCTGATCCCGCCAAGCCAGTCGGCCATCACCGCCAACGGCTCGGTGGCCAGTGCGAGTTGTTCGTTTTTGCGGTTCCATCGTTTTATACAGGCTTGTGAAGTGAGCGATCCCGAAGTATATTGCATGAAGAGGGAATCAACGTGATCTCTGTCAAATTCCGTCCTGATATCTCCATTGCCCAAAAGTGCATGCCGTATCACCGACTCAGGGGAGGGGATAGCAAACGAACACTCCCTCCCTGGTTTAAATAAAAATGCCGCAGGGTCAGTCTCGCCTGATTGTGCTTTTACAATATGCCCACCCGGAAAAAGAAGGAGGCCAATGGCAATGTAACAGATTCGCATCATGACAGTAGTATTTCCGTGTAAAAATAGAGATTTATTTTTTTACCGGAAAAGCGTTACTTTTGTCCAAACAAATCATAACAGGAGATTATATGAAAAATTTTGCAATTATATTATTTGTCAGTTCGATCCTTGCATCATGCATGAATAATAAAGACCAGGTCAAGATCACCGGTGAGATAAAAGGGGTGGATTCCGGTTGGGTCTTCCTTCAGAAATATGATCAGGAGAAGTGGGTAAATGTTGACTCGGCAAATCTTAAAAAGGGTGAATTTTCGTTTACCGGAAAAGTTGACCTTCCCGAAATGTGGCATATTTCGATGCAGGAAAATGAGATACTACTTCCGGTATTTGTAGAAAATTCCAAAATAACTGTTCAGATATTTCCGGATAGTGTTGAGAAATCGACAGTTAAAGGATCCGTTGCTCATGACACCTACCAACAATATCTGACGATGAATGAAGCCCTCAGCCACCAGATGGATGGAGTTTACCTGGAGTGGAAAAAAGCAAAGGAGATCAATGACACGTTGGGCATGGCACGGTACGATTCGATCTCAACTTTGCTGGATGGTGAAATGAAAAAGCAGCTTCAGGATTTTGCCAGAATCAACAACAAATCGGTTGTTTCTCCCTACCTGGTGATGCGTAACAGTTGGCAGTTTGAACTGCCTGAAATGGAGGAGGTCTTGAATGCATTGGATACCAACCTGAACGCATCCCCCTATATGCAGGTTTTACGGAAACGCATCGAAATCCTTCAAAAGGTAGCTGTGGGTCAGATCGCTCCGGATTTCGAGATGAACGACAGCACGGGTAAGGCGGTGAGTCTCTCTTCATTCAAAGGAAAAATCCTCCTTGTTGATTTCTGGGCATCCTGGTGCGGCCCATGCCGTGCCGAAAACCCAAATGTGGTAAAGGCTTATCTGGCATTCAGCAAAAAGGGGTTTGATATTCTCGGGTGTTCGTTTGATCAGAAACGTGAGAAATGGATCAAAGCGATCAAAGATGATCAATTGACCTGGACCCATGTTTCGGATCTGAAGGGTTGGGGCAATGCAGCCGGAAAATTGTATGGCGTTAATTCCATTCCTGCCAATGTGCTGCTTGACAAAGATCAGAAGATCATCGGCCGTAACCTGCGCGGCGAGGAACTCTTCAAAAAGCTGGAAGAGGTACTGGGACCGGCGGTTAAATCCTTAAAGAGTCGCTAATTTTACCCACCCCAACCCCTCCCTTGCAAAGGGAGGGGTGCGCTGCTCATAAACCGATGACAAGATTTATGGTTTTTACTGTAGTAAACGGGCTCCCCTCCCTGCTGGCAGGGAGGGGTTGGGGGTGGGTATTCAATCATTCTCAAATGCGAAATATTTTTATCCTGATTCTACTTTTTGTTTCCGGCCTTTCACAGGCACAAAACACGATTGATGGAACTTTGCCGGATTTTGGCGGGAAGAAAATATTCCTGATGAGTATTTACGGGGAGAAACTGAAGGCCATCGACTCCACAACCACCGATACCGGCGGTCATTTCAGCTTTACGATCATTAACCGCCTGCCGGGAATGTACCGGGTTTTCTGGAATAAAGAGGGTTTTGTTGACCTGGTGTGGAACCAGGAAGATGTAAAATTTACCACCTCATCCGTTTACCCCGAAGACAGTCTTCAAATCTTCTCTTCGCTTGAAAATAAGATTAACCTGACGTATTCGAAACTCGACCGGATCAACCAGTCAAAATTGCAGTTGTTGATGCCAGTTGTTGACTACTACCCGGTAAAAGATGCTTTTTATGCTTTGGCGAAGAAGGAAATGGAGGGTATCCAGAAATCACAGCAGCGCTATCTTGATTCATTGGCCGGGTTATATCCCAACTCCTTTGCCGTTCGCATGGCGAAGGCCTATCAAACACCGTTTATTCCGGCCGGCATAGACAAAGAGGATCGGATCAACCTGTTGAGGCAACATTATTTTGACCGTGTCGATTTTTCAGATACCGCCCTGTTGCGGAGCATGGTTTTCGTGAACAAAGCTATCGCTTACTTATCGCTTTACAGCAATAACCGATTGCCTCAGAAACAACTGGAAGCTGAATTCATCAAAGCGGTCACCCTCATGCTTGGCGCGGCGTCTGTGAGCCCGGTGATCTATAAGTTCTGGCTCGATTATCTTGTGGGCGGGTTCGACAAATACCATTTCGATGAAGTGATCACCTATATTGCCGATAATTTCCAGGATCCATCCTCCTGTGAAGACCAGGAACGGAAATCGGCCCTGCAGAAAAAGCTTGATACCTTTAAGAAAATCGCCCTCGGCAAGATTGCCCCAGAAATGGAGGCGCCTGATGTCAAAGGGAAACTGGTCAGGTTGTCTGAAATCAGATCACCCTATACCCTGGTGATGTTTTATGCAACAACCTGTCCGCATTGTGTTTCCATGACACCCAGGCTTAAGGAGCTTTACGACAACCAGCGTCCCAAACAGTTTGAGGTGATGGCGGTTTCCATCGATACCAGCCGCAACGACTGGATAAATTTTATTAAGGAGCAGAAGCTCAACTGGATCAATGTTTCCGACCTCAACGGTTTCGGGAGTAAGTCGGCCGATGATTTCAACATCTATGCCACGCCCACCATGTTTTTGCTCGACGCTGAAAAGAAGATCCTGGCAAAGCCCATCTCCCTGATGGAACTCGAGCAGTCGTTGCGGGATTTTAATCTTGTGAGGTAACAAATTATTATGAAAAACCGGTGATCTTTTTACCTTTGCACTTTTTCCGGGAATCCGGTAATTGATTACAGTCAGGAGTAGCGTACATGTACGATTATATCAAAGGTGATCTGGTGGAGAAAAACCCTGCCTACGCGGTGGTCGAGGTTAACGGTATCGGCTATTTGCTGAATATTTCCCTTCACACTTATACCCAACTTCGCGAAAACGAAAAATGTACCTTGTACACCCATCTGGTGGTTCGTGAAGATGACATGTTGTTATACGGATTCGCCGATACTGGGGAAAGGGAGCTTTTTCGGCAGTTGATAAGTGTTTCAGGAGTCGGCGTCAACACGGCGCGCATCATTTTATCTTCACTCTCGCCGGTTGAAGTCATGAAGGCCATTGCCGAAGGAGATGCGCCACTACTCCAGCGGATCAAAGGCATCGGGGCAAAAACGGCACAACGCATCATCATTGATTTGAAAGATAAGGTTTCGCGCGAATTGATCCCCCACGAAAAATCCGGAATTTCATACAATACAAAGAAGGAAGAAGCGTTATCAGGATTGATCATTCTGGGCTTCCCGAAGATGATTGCTGATAAGGCATTGGTCAAGATCATCGAATCGGAAGGAACAGGCTTGACGGTGGAACAACTGATCAAACACGCGCTCAAGGTATTATAGCGTGAAAGTTCCGGAGGTACAATCACCTTGTTAGACTTAGTGAAGAGACACGAATTATACACTTTTATCTGCCTGGCCATCCTGGTTACCATCCGGATCCCGGTTTTTTCCGGAGAACCTGCTGATAATTTTGGAATGAGGTTCCTTTTTATTGCGCCCCCCGACAGCCTCAAAAAGGGGGAATCCGGTTCACTGCCGTATCCATTCGGTGATGAGACCGTGATCCCCGGCCCAGGAAAGGAAAATTCGATCTACCTTAAGAATCCGTCCAATGTTAAAACCCAGGTCGAATACGACCCCACCACCCGCCAGTATTATTATATCTACAAGATCGGTGAGACGGTTTACCGGATCCCGACTACACTGTCGTTCGAGGAGTACCAGGATGAGGATATGAAATCCATGATCGACAGATACTGGAAGGAGCGATCAGAAGCGGCAAGCATGGACAATTCGAAGGGTGTCATCCCTAAAATCCATATCCCCGGAAAAGTTTTCGAAACAATTTTTGGAAATAATACCATAGATATACGTCCGCAGGGTTCGGCAGAGATCGACTTCGGTATCGTGTCGAACCGTCGCGACGACCCCATGCTCAGCACCCGGCAACGCAGGCAGACCAACTTTGACTTCAACGAGAAGATCCAGATGAACGTGATCGCCAAGATCGGCGACAAGATTGAATTCAAGATCAATTACAATACCGAAGCCACCTTTGATTTCGAGAATAAATTGAAATTGAAATATGAAGGCAAAGAGGATGATATCATCCAGTTGATCGAAGCAGGTGATGTCAATATGCCTTTAAGCTCAAACCTGATCAGGGGGACAGAGAGTCTTTTTGGCGTCAAAACCAAATTGAGGTTCGGACGGGTTACCGTTACGGCGCTTTATTCTCAACAGAAAAGCGAGACGAAAAATATTGTTGTTCAGGGTAATGCGCAGACCCAAAAATTCAGGATCAGGGCTGATGATTATGAAGAGAACAAGCACTTTTTCATCGGGCAGAATTTCAGGGATACTTACAGAGAGGGCACTAGGAAATTACCGGTCGTTACTTCCAACGTAAACATACTGAAGATCGAAGTTTGGGTGACCAATATCGGCGCCGCGGTTACCGAAAACAGGAACATCGTGGCATTCATGGATCTTGGTGAGTACAATCCTTACAATACCCGCCTGTTCACCGGTAATCCAAGTAGAAAATTTACCTCCAACAAGTCGAACAATCTTTTCCAGGTCCTCATGTCAAATGCGACCGATTCGGCCAAGGTGCGCAATATCAATGCGGTGACCAACTACCTGAAGGGTCCTCCCTTTTTTATGGTTTCGGGTGAGGATTTTGAAAAAGTGGAAAGTGCGCGTAAACTTCTGCCGACTGAATTCTCCTACAACCCCAAACTGGGTTTCATCTCCGTAAATTCAGCCCTTAATTCCGATCAAACACTTGCCGTTGCCTACCAGTACCAGGTGGTGGGGGATACCGCGGTTTATCAGGTCGGTGAATTTTCCGACCAGGGGATCACATCGCCAAAATGCCTGGTGGTGAAATTGCTGAAGAGCACTTCGCTGAACACCCGGATCCCCACATGGAAACTGATGATGAAAAACGTTTATGCACTGGGCGCTTATCAAGTGCAGCCGACAGATTTTACCATCAACATTTTATATTCCGGGAATGCGAATGGCGTACCCACAGCTTACATCACAGAAGGCCGCATCAAGGGAATCCCACTTTTAAGGATACTCAACCTGGATAACCTCAACCAGCAATTCAATCCGCCGGGCGACGGAATGTTCGACTTTATCGACCAGGCAGCTACACAGGGGGGCACTATCCAGTCGTCGAACGGCAGGATCTTCTTTACGGTACTTGAACCCTTTGGCAAAGACCTGCGCGATTCTATTTTTGATCCGGCCAACCCGAAAGCTTCTATGGAACTGGCTGATAAATACTGCTTTGATTCGTTGTACTCCATGACCAAATCAAATGCCCGGCAGTATCCGGATAAAAACAAATTTGTGCTGGATGGTTTCTATAAATCACAGGCAGGATCGGAAATTTCCCTCAACGCACTGAATGTTCCTGCAGGTTCTGTCAAGGTCACTGCGGGTGGGGTCCTTTTGCAGGAGAATATTCATTACACGGTCGATTATACCCTGGGCAGGGTTCGTATCATCAATGACGGGATCCTGGCGTCCGGTACGCCGATCAACATTTCGCTCGAGAGCAATGAGATGTTTAACGTTCAGACCAAGCGGCTGATGGGCGCGCACATCGACTACAAGATAAACAGGGATTTTGTTATCGGGGCGACTATTTTAAACCTGAATGAACGGCCTCTGACACAAAAGGTGAATTATGGCGATGAACCGATGTCGAACACGATATGGGGGATGAACATGTCATACCGCACCAAGTCGAGGCTGATCACCCGTTTCGTCGATGCCTTGCCGCTCATCACCACCAAGGCGCCTTCATCTGTTGCGGTGGATGTTGAATTTGCCCAATTCATCCCGGGCCATTCCAAGGCGATCGGAAAGTCAGGAACAACCTACATCGATGATTTCGAAGGAGCCAAATCAACCATCGACCTGAAAAATATCGGGAACTGGTTTATGGCCAGTACACCGCAAGGGCAAACAGCTTCGCGCATGTTTCCCGAAGCTGCGGCAAATACCGGATTATCGTACGGATATAACCGGTCCAAACTCGCGTGGTACAGGGTCGATCCATTGTTTTATGATAAGAATACAAACCTGCTGCCACCCAATGTGTCTAACCAGGAATTGTCTAACCAATATGTACGGCAAATCTGGGAAACCGAGATCTTTCCAAACAAGCAACCCTTGAATGGTGTACCGGTTAACCTCGATGTGCTCAACCTTGCTTATTATCCATCGGAGCCCGGACCTTACAATTATGATGTTACTCCTTCGGCCGTATCAAGGGGATTGAATGCCGATGGGACCCTGGCTTCTCCGGAAACCCGTTGGGGCGGGGTGATGCGCAAGGTCGAGACCAGCGATTTTGATGCGACGAACATCCAGTATATCGAATTCTGGATGATGGATCCTTTTGTTTACGACTCCCTGAACACCGGGCAGTTGTATTTTAACCTGGGCGATGTTTCAGAAGATATCCTGAGGGATGGGCGTAAAAGCTATGAACATGGTTTGCCAACAACGGCTTTGGTAAAGGATGTTGATACCACTATTTGGGGAAGGGTCCCGAAGTTACAGGCGCTCGTTGACGCCTTCGACAACACCCCGGCATCGCGTCCTTTCCAGGATGTGGGTTATGACGGATTGTCGGATACTGATGAATTATCCTTCTTTGATTCAACCTATGTTACCAGGGTCAGAAACGCCTTCGGTGTTGCCTCCGGGGCCTATAAAAATGCATCTACCGACCCCTCTTCCGATAATTATCATTATTTCAGAGGAACTGATTACGACAACAATCCCACCTTCGGCAGTGTATTGAACCGTTATAAAAAATATAACGGGCCGGAGGGAAACAGCCCTACCACGGAACAGTCACCGGAAAGGTATCCGACCATTGCCACCACGTTGCCCAACATAGAGGATATTAACAAAGACAATACACTGAGTGAGGCTGAACGTTACTATCAGTATGTGGTTCAGTTACGACGCGATCAGATGCAACCCGGCATGAACTACATCACCAATGTGTATCGTGCAAGCAGCATCCCGCTGGCTAATGGACAAAGAGGCAGTGTGAACTGGTACCAGTTTAAAATCCCCATCCGGACCCCGGATCAGACCATTGGCAACATCAATGATTTTACCTCCATCCGGTTCATGCGGATATTCTTCAAGAATTTCCAGCGTCCGATCGTTTGCCGGTTTGCAACACTGGAACTGACACGCGGAGAATGGCGGAAATATAACTACAGCCTGCTTTCGCCGGGTGAATATATCCCTGAAGCCATTCAGAACCAAACCCAGTTTGACATTGCAACCGTAAGTATCGAAGAGAACGGTAGCAAACAACCGATCCCATATGTGATACCTCCCGGAATCCAGCGGGAAACCAATTGGGGCTCAACCAACAATCAGAAACTCAACGAACAATCGATGTCATTTAAAGTGTGCAACCTGGTTGATGGGGATGCACGCGCTGCCTATAAAACCACCGAATTTGATTTCCGCCAGTTCAAAAGGCTGAAGATGTTTGTTCATGCCGAACAATCGATCCGCAACCAAAATCTCAAACCCGGTGACCTTACGATCCTGATGCGCATCGGTTCCGATTTCACCGAGAATTACTATGAATATGAAATCCCGTTGAATTTTACGCCCTGGGGTACACGGGCCGATAATCCGGATGCGATCTGGCCTACGGGCAACGAGTTCGACATCGACCTGGAAAGGTTGGTGCAGGTAAAATACGACCGTTTGGTTGCCATGCGCGAACAGGGTAAAACGTTTACGACAGCCACACCCTATTCGCAATTTGACGGAAAAAATAAGATCACGGTGGTAGGATCGCCTACCATCAGTGATGTACGCGCCATCATGATCGGAATACGGAACCCTAAAAAAAGCGCACAGGCATCAGACGATGATGGACAGTCAAAATGTGCCGAAATCTGGGTTGATGAACTCAGGCTCTCCGATTTCAACAAAAACGGAGGATTTGCTGCAACAGCCAGGGTTGCCGTTGAACTTGCCGACCTGGGGAGGGTACAACTTACAGGCACATACAGCAGTTCAGGGTTTGGAACCCTTGAACAAAAACAGACCCAACGACCAATGGAGTCGGTGCTAACATTTGGGTTCGATACGGATCTGGAATTAGGTAAATTTTTCCCGGCAAAAGCCGGCATACGCATCCCCATGCACTTCGACTATTCGATGATGCAGATCAGTCCGAAATACGACCCGCTTAATCCTGACCTCTATCTGGCTGATGTCATCAACGCCTATGACTCAAAAAAGCAGAAAGATTCGGTCAGGCAGCTGACACAAGGGTATTCGCAGACAAAGAATTTCAACCTGATGAATGTCAGGAAAGAGCGGACAGGAACCGCTAAACCAAAGATCTACGACATTGAAAATTTCAACGCGAGTTATGCCTATTCCGAAATTTTCCACCGAGATGTCGATATCGCTTACGATCTGAAGAAAAAATATACCGGTGGGCTTGGTTATAATTATGCCGCCATGCCTAAAAACGTTACCCCGTTCAATCGGGTAAAGGTGTTCAGCAGAACAAAGGCATTTGCGCTGATCAAGGATTTCAATTTCTATTATCTGCCAAAATCTTTCTCCTTCCGTACCGACATGAACCGCGAATATAACCTGCGGCAATTCAGGAATAAAAGCGAGGCCATCGTACCCATGGAGACATTCTATATCAAACGATGGGATTGGAGCCGGACCTTCGATTTTAAATATGATCTGGCAAAGTCGTTCAGAATATCTTTCGTAGCCAATACGCAGGCGTATATAAACGAACCTCCCGGACTGATCGACCGTTCGAATCGTGACAAAGTCTGGGATGAAATATTTGCCCTCGGAACAAAAAACAACTATAATCAGGCCGTAAATATTACCTGGGATGTTCCGATCGGGAAAATTCCGGCGCTCGATTTTATCTCTGTCCAGGCCGGATACGTTGCCAATTACCGGTGGACTGCCTCTCCCATATCTATCCAGGAGCAATATGGAAATTCCATCGAAAATTCCAATTCAAAATCGCTTAACAGCTCTTTGAATATGGTGACGCTTTATAATAAAATCCCTTATCTGAAAAAGATAAATCAAAATTCAGCAAATACCCGCGGAAAAAAACCTGAGCCCCCTAAGAAAAAAAACCTGGATAAAAAGGACAGCCTGAAGGTGGAAAAGAACCGCCCGGATATCGGCAAGATCCTGGTCGAGGGAACACTCCGATTCCTGATGGGAGTACGAACGGCCAAACTTACCTATACCCAGGGGAATGGTATTTTATTGCCGGGTTTCAAACCCAAACCTGTCCTTATTGGAAACGACTGGGGGCAAAATGCCCCCGGGCTTGGCTTTATTTTTGGCAGTCAGAACGATATTCGATACCCGGCTTCCACACGTGGCTGGATCACTTCCGATACCCTGCTGAACAATCCCTACCTGAGCAAATTTACGGAGAATCTGAGCGTTAATGTCAGCTTTGAACCCATCAAGGATTTACGCATCGAGTTGATTGCCAACAAACAATACTCAAAATCTCACCAGGAGTATTTCAAGGCAAATGCTGCTGGAAAGTTTAATTCTTATTCCCCGCTTGACCAGGGAAGTTTTTCCACTTCATACCTTATTATCAGCACCGCTTTTGTTTCGGATAACGGGGCAGGGGAGTCACCTGTTTTTGAAAAAATGAAGCAGTACCGGTTGCAGATCGCTCAACGATATGCCAGCCTGAACCCAAATTCAACAACCATTATTGACTCTACAGGGTTCCCGCAAGGGTATGGCCCCACCAGCCAGGACGTACTTACATCGGCCTTCCTGGCTGCTTATGCGGGAAAAGATCCTGCAAAGATCAAACTGACTTCATTCCCTAGCATCCCGTTACCCAACTGGCGGCTTACTTACGACGGGTTAGCCAAGCTGAAGATATTCAAGACATGGCTTCGTACCCTGACGATCACCCATGCCTATTTATCAACCTACAGTGTCGGTTCTTTTAACTCCAACATCCTGTACCGTGAAGTAAACGGCATGCCATCGGTCATTGATGATGCAGGGAATTTCATACCGTATTTGCAAACAAGTGTGGTTTCCATTACCGAGCAATTCAACCCGCTGATTAAATTTGACTTTGGTTTCATTAACAGTTTGCTTGCCAGCGCTGAAATGCGTCGCTCTCGCAATATCTCTCTGAGCTTTGTAAACAATCAGCTTACCGAAGTGACCAGCAATGAATTTATCGTTGGCATGGGTTACCGTATAAAAGGGATTCACTTCAACTTGTCAGGTGTATTGGGCGGTGGGAAAAAGACCAGAACCAACAGTGACTTGAACCTTAAACTCGATTTTTCCATCCGCAGGAATAAGACCGTGTTGCGTCGTGTTGATCAGGATATCAATCAGATCTCAGTGGGCCAGCAGGTGATGTCACTGAATTTCTCGGCCGACTACAATCTCAGTCCCAGGTTCAATGTCAGGTTCTACTTTGATAAAGTGATCAATACCCCATATGTGTCGAACCAGTATCGTACGTCAAACACCAAGGGTGGAATTGCTTTGCGATTCTCGCTGGGACAATAGTACCCATCCAGAGGAGGGTTTTGAAAAAAGAAGTATTTTTGAACAAAATAAAACTTAATCCCTATGAAAGTTCCAGCAAATCTCAGGTACACGAAGGACCATGAATGGCTAAAAGTTGAAGGCGATCACGCTACAATCGGCATCACCGACCATGCCCAGCACGAATTGGGCGATATCGTTTTTATTGAAGTGGAAACGGTTGGAGAGACCCTTGATAAACATGAGTCTTTTGGTACCATTGAGGCTGTAAAGACCGTTTCGGACATGTTCATGCCTGTTGGCGGGGAGGTGTTGGAGTTCAATGAGTCTCTGACCACAACGCCTGAGATCATCAACCAGGATCCTTACGAAAAAGGCTGGATTATCAGGATCAAAATGGCTGATGCCGGCGAAATGTCCGATTTGCTTGATCCGGCAGAATATCAGGCGCTGATCGGGGGCTGACATACCTTATCCCGGCTATTCATCCTTGCTGACATTCCTGAAATATAACCTCTGGACGATACTCTGGGGATTGTTCATCATTTTGCTGACATCCCTGCCGGGCATGACGCTTCCCAAAATTCCTCTTTTTCTTCAGCTTTTTCATCCCGATAAATTAGTCCACCTGTTTATATTTGGGGTGTTTGTGTTTCTGCAACTCAGGGGTTTTATCCTTCAACCGGTATTCCCGTCGATCAGAAAAAATGCCGTGATGGTATCTATGTTGATCGGTCTCTCCCTTGCCGCCGGAACGGAACTGCTGCAAAATTACGTTATTCCCCTCCGGATAGGCTCAATCTATGATTTTATAGCCAATGTTGCCGGATGCCTGGCCGGATGGTGGGTAGCCCGTCATTGCTTTTCCTTTTGGAAATAATGGTAAACGATTGATCCTTTTGCTTTCCCGATCGTTTCCTGAAGTTCTTCCAGTGAGGCCATCCTGATATTTTTTACCGATTTGAACTTCCAGAGCAGCTTTTGATTGGTGTTGAATCCTATGCCCTGGATTTCCATAAGCTGTGGCGACATGGTTGCCTTCTCCCTGCGGCGGCGGTGATGGGTGATCCCAAACCGGTGAGCCTCATCGCGCATCTGCTGAATGATCCGCAGGGTTTCTGATTTTTTATCAAGATACATTGGCAGGGAGTCATTCGGGTAATAGATCTCCTCCAATTTCTTGGCAATCCCGATCACGGTCATTTTTCCCGAAAGGCCGAGCTTGTTCAGGCTTTTCAGTGTGGCGCTCAATTGCCCTTTGCCGCCATCGACAATGATCAACTGGGGCAGCGGTTTCTCTTCATCCATTAACCGCTTGTACCGTCGGAAAATGATCTCCTCCATGGAGGCAAAATCGTTGGAGCCTTCAACAGTGTTGATGTTGAAATGACGGTATTCGCTTTTGTCAGGTCGGGCATTCTTAAAACAGACCATGGCAGCCACCGGACTATCCCCCTGGATGTTGGAATTGTCAAAACACTCGATGTGCGCCGGCACTTCGGTCATGCGCAGGTCCTTCATCATGGTATCGAGGATTCGGCGTGACTTATGTTCCGGATCAACGAGTTCCTTCTGCTTCTCTTTTTCGAGCTGATAGTATTTCACATTTCGTTCCGACAAGTCGAGCAGCTTTTTTTTATCTCCTATTTTAGGAACCGTGAAATTCAATCCGGGGATCTCATAATCCAATATAAAAGGAACGATGATCTCGGGGGAAACGCTTTCAAATCGCTGCCTGATCTCGGTAATGGCGATTGCCAGAAGTTCTTCGGGACTTTCATCCAGCTTTTTGATCATTTCGATGGTATGAACCTGGATGATGGCGCCATTCATCACTTTCATGAAATTAACGTAAGCGTGCAACCCGGAGCTCACAATGGAAAATACATCCACGTTGTTTATTGTTGGACTTACCACGGTCGATCTGCTCTGGTACTTGTCGAGAAGCACAAGCTTCTCTTTGACAAAATGTGCCTTTTCAAATTCCTCGCCGGCCGCGTAAGCCATCATGAGGACCCTGAGTTGCTTTGCTACCGTGGTAATGTTGCCTTTGATGATCTCTTTGATCGCCGCAATCGATTCATCGTAGTCTTCAGCGGTTTGATGACCCCCACATGGCCCTTTGCAATTTCCGATATGGTATTCAAGGCACACTTTGAATTTTTTTGCTTTGATGTTCCTGTCAGTCAGGGCCAGCGAACAATTGCGCAACGGGTACAACTGCCGGCTCAGCTCCAGCAGGGTTTGCATGAGACGCACATTGGCGTAGGGTCCGAAATAAGTGGATCCGTCACGGATCACGTGCCGTGTTGGAAAAATCCGGGGAAAGGGCTCGTTTTTGATGCAGATCCACGGGAAAGTTTTATCATCCTTGAGGGCGACATTGTAATGGGGCTGGTACTTTTTGATCAGGTTGTTTTCAAGCAGCAACGCATCCTGTTCCGTCTCAACCACGATATATTTTATATCGGTTATCCTGCGCACCAGCATCTGCACCTTCCCGCTGATCGAGTTGATCTTGGAAAAATAGGAACTTACACGCTTTCTCAGATCTTTGGCCTTCCCGACATAAATGATCCTGTTCTTCTCATCAAAATACTGGTAAACGCCAGGTTTGTGAGGCAGGTTCTTCACAATGGGTTCGAGGTGGGAGAAATATTTATTCAGTGATCCGGCCATGAGGTGCAGCGTATCTCACAAAGATATTGATTTCCCTGTTGCCCGTTTGGCAAAATAGTACCACAGCGTTCCCAGTGAATTCAGCACAGCGCCTGCCCGTACCGAAGGAGATGGGGTTTTGTAGGTGATCGGGATTTCCTTGCTGTTATAGTACCGGAGAAGGTAACGCAGTTCAGTCTGATAAAAATGGGCCGTTGATCGAAGCGGATGGTCTGAGAACTTGGTCACAACCTCCTTTGTAAACCCCTGGTAACCCGATGTCATGTCGTGCAATCGGGTGCCCAGCAACAGATTTGCCAGGGCCGTACCGCCCCTTGACAGGAATCTGCGTTTCAGCGAGGCATCGCGCATGGAACCACCGCGGATGAACCTGCTTCCGAAAACACAGGCGTACCCATCGGCAAAGGCGTTAAGGAATTGCGGGATTGCTGCCGGGTCGTGCGAATAGCCGGCATCCATCTCAATAATAAAATCATGTCCTTGTGATAAGGCTTCACGATAGCCACGGATATAGGCATCCACGACGTTGCGGTTGTCTGGTTCAAAAACGATGATGAACTGTGTATGTTGAGCCGTGAACACCCTGCAAAGTTCCATCGTCCGGTCTTTTGAAACGCGATCCAGTACCAGGTAGGCACGGGCTTCAGGATAAGGCTTCAGCGCCTCTGCCAGGTGGCCGAAAAATGGCTGGAATTCGTGTTCCTCATTTGCCAGCGGCAATACTACCGCAAAGTTCATGTTCATGGCCGGAAAATTAAGTCATGGAATTTCTGAGGGTTCGACTCAACAAAGGGCAGGCGGATCATATCATAGCTCCCCTGCCGGATAAAAAGGTCGTTCCGGATATGGTCATATCCCAAGGCTTTGATCAACCGGTCATCATTTGGGGTTTTATAAAAGAGCTGTAAAACAATGTCGGGATGATACCTGAACAGGCTGAATTCATAGTTCCATTTTGTATGTCCGGGATAAAACTCTTTCAGGCGGGAGTTGCTTCTCGCGATGGTCCTGTCCATTTTTCCCATCAGGTCAACTGTGTACCGGTGGGAAAAATAGGGTATCGCCCCACCCCATACTACGGCAATAGTGGTTTCAGGGGTGGTAAGGCTTTGGATTTTCAGTCCGGTTGTCACCATCTTGCGGTCATCGATCACATGCAGTGCATTGTACTTACTCCAATGAATGTAGGAAAGTCCTTCGAGGAAAAGGAACAGGACGATCAAAATGGTGAGCATCACGCCGGGTGCAAAAATCCGGACTTTTTTCACATGATCTGCCTTAAAATAAAGTAAACCCATGATGATGATCAGCATTACGGCCAATACCCCAACCGGATATTTCAGGCTGCCCCACAACCAGATGACGGTAGGGTAGAACCCGGCAAGGCCGGAGGCAGAGGACGGCAGCAAAAAGGTAATGTAACCATACCAGGCCACGATGAACGCTGCGGTGATGATCAGCAGCAGGCGCATGGATTTCAGGCCGGAGGTCACCTTTTCCAAAACGACCACGGTAAAAAGCAGCATCAGCGGAATCGCTATGGTGATATATCTGTTCGCGTAAGGCATCCATTCCCAGGCATCGCCGCCAACATACACCGAATAGGCCGACATCATGAGAAATGGAGATATAAGCAGCAGATAACGCATGTCGAAAAGCCGCTTACGCTGAGTGATCACCCCGACAAGCAGGATGATCAGCACCGGGATGAAAAATGAGACCATCCACTGAAAATAAACATCCAGCCCGCGCAGGATACGCACAACCGCGGGCGTTCCGCTCACTTTCAGGTAGTAGGTGTTGGGAAGCGGATCGTGATAGTAAAGCACCCGGAAGAGCGTATGACCTCCCATGAACAACAACAGTGTCCCTGTAAAGAAAAGGATGGTATTAAGCCTGTATTTTCGTTCAACCGTGCAACTCACCCAGCTCCCAACGATCAGAAACAGGATAAGGCAATCGGTGCGGGTGAGCAACATGAGTCCAAGCAGAAATAAAAGGAGTGCAAATTTCGAATGGGAATACCTCTTAGAAAGCTGGAGCGATAGCAGGATGACCCAATTCAGAAACAGCGTGATGATACCCACCTCCATGCCGCGCAATGTCCAGTAGATCAGTCCGTAATTAAAGGCCACCAGCGCCATGGAGGCCAGGATGACAAGCGGGTTGGAGGTAAATCGTAAGGCGATCTTCCTGATCAGCAGGATGTTGATCAACAGGATCATGGCCCCGGAAAGTGCAACCAACAGGGATGTTTTGCTTTCATGAACCGGAACGAGATGAATGACAGCCATCCACAATGTCCACAAAAAGTTAGTGTAGCCTTCGATGTATTCACCATGATTCCAGACCAAACCGTGACCTTCAGCCATGTTTCGCGCATACCGCATCGCGATCATGGCATCGTCGAAAAGGGAGAACCAGGATACATCGCCGATCAGGAAGCCCGACCTGATGATAAAGGCGAGGTAATACAACCCGGCAAGGGTGAAAATGATCCATGACCCCTGCCGGAGTATTTTTGAATTCGCCCGGTTTTGAATATAATCATTCATCATTCCGGATTTCAAACAAAGTTACTGACAGTGAACTGACGAAAACCTGCCGGTTTCCGGTGTACCAGACGTAAGCCTGGAGCGTATCATTTTTCTGCGGGTCATCGATCACGTAGTTGAGCGAGATCTCATTCCACTGACCGTTTTTCAGGTTGGTTCCGTTGAAAGTGGTACATTTCCATTGATATGCCTGCCGGTCGCGGAGGAGGGTGATCACAAGATTTCCTGAATTGCCTTCAATCTGACCATCACAATAAACCATGGCCCTGGCTTTCAACCCAATCCAGGGTTTGCCCGAAAAGCTGGCCAAGGGTGAATTGATCCCGGGAGAAAACCGGCGATTATCATTCAGGTTTACAAGTGCAGGAGTCAATGAGAATATCCGACGTGTCCTGAACCATTCCGGATGATCCAGGAGTTCAGTTTCCTCTTTCAGGTAGGTTCTTGCCGTGTACCTCTCCGATGCGGGGATCGCCTTCGCGTGATCATACCGGTAAAAGATCTTTCCGGGAGACAAGTTATAATGGTCAAGCATCACCTGATCGCGGATTGATCCGAACAAATTCCAACCTGTTACACAGCAGAAAACCGTCAGAAAAGCAATACGCCAGATCAGTCTTTTCGTGGCAAGCCATTGAATGAGATATCCTGCTGGGATTGTTCCAAGTGCGATGTATGGTATGAAAGTCAGCATTGATCCAGGCATGAATGTCGCAGTACTGAAACAATAACTCCCTGCATAGATCTTCCAGTAAACAAACTGGACAGAAGAGGTAATAAAGAAAACGGCTAACGCAATAGCTGTCAGATGGGAATGTTTTCCCGAAAGTCTGATGGCCAGAAAAACCAGCCATGGCAGAATCAGAATTGCTTCAGAGGGGCGTGTAAGAAAAATTATTCCGGCGATAAGTCCGATACCTGCAGCGGTGCCATACGAAGGTTGCAGAAGGCACTTGACAGTTAAAAAAAGAAGCAATAAATAGATTGTGAACAGGATATTTTCAATCGCGGCTCCGTTAAAAGAAGCGAAGGTAAAATACCCGGTCGCAAATACTATAACCACCATGGCGATGGCTGCTGTTTTTTCGGTAAAAAATGACAACAGTACCTTTCTGAGAAACCACAACCCCAGTCCGCTGCAGCACAGCCCGCAAATGGCGATAACAATCTGGTACGGGGTGGAAAATCCATCAGCCGGAAATCCGAACATGATGGAAAACAGGTGTCCGAACATGAAGAAAGGGGCATAGATCATCGCCGCACCCATGGAGGAGGCGAAAACCTGGTCGGCGGTCCCGGTTGGCAGGATGGCCTGCCAGTAACCAATAAGGGGTTGATAATGCCTGAGCATGTGTTCGATCCAGCCTAAGTCTCGCATTCCGAGGTCATCATGGATGAAAAAGGCAGGAAGCCACAGGTAATGGGACAAAACGTCCCAGGAAAGGATCGCCGTGACATCGTGTGTTGAAAACCGGGGGAAAATAAATCGCAATAGTACCAACCCTGTACATACCAACCAGAAGATATTCAACGAAAGAGATGAAGAAAGCCTGAATTTCATGTGATCGGGAGGGGTCGGTTTATCGTGTAAAGGTATAAATTCCGTCAATTCCTGTCTATCCCGGTATCGAACTCGAACTTTGTCTCTTTGCTTTTCTTCCCATTGGTTCCGAAATGAAACACAAATCCGCAATAGATGACACGGGCATCGCGTCGGCGTAATGATTCCTGGACTAGCAATGGCGTACTGATGCTGTTTTTCAAGGATTGTGAGTTGAAGAGGTCGGAAACGGTTGCAATCAATGAAAGTTTTCGGTTAAGGAAGTCCTGTCTGAATCCAAGGTTCACGACCCAGGTCGGCCGGCGGAACCCTTGCGGAGTTAGAACCTCCGAGCGGTACTGGCCGTTTACCTGTAGAAGCGAGGTTTTTGTGATATTGATGGAAGCATTTAATTTGGCATTCCACGAAAAGGAGGATTTGGCGCTGCTGTACCCGATATTGGATGCGTCGATCTGATTGTAAAAGCCCGATGCGCTGAAATTCAGGTTGATGATTTTACCTGTTTGCAAAGTTCCGCTGAAATCGAGCCCGGCGGATTGATCCTTTGCCAGGTTTTCGTACGTTGTCACAAATACAGTGTCGTTCAGGTTAGTGGTTACCCTTGTAAACCCGTTAACTGTATAGCGGTAAAACAAAGTTGGAACGAGGTTCACCTTGCCTAATTTAATCGCGTATCCGAATTCAAGTGAGTGAATGTCCTCCGGCTTCAGGCGGGGATTACCAACACGGATATTGCGTGGGTCGCGGTATTCCGGAACCGGGTTCATATCATCGCCATCCGGCCGGTTCACACGCTTGCTGTAATTGAGTTGCCATTCACCTTTTCCGGTCTTATAGCTTAAGTGTACGGTTGGATAAAGGGCAAAATATTCCTTTCTTACCGTGGTATCGAGCGTTTGAAAATCCAGGTTCATTATCGTCTCTTCAGCGCGGAGACCACCCATTACGCTGAATTTCTCCCACGTTGATTCCATGGTGGCATACAAGGCATGAACTGTTTGATTCGAATGAAATTTATTTTCTTCTTCCGGATTTACAATCCAGTGACCTGATTCAAGGTCGAAGTAGCTAACTTCCTGATCCTTGTCAATGATCTGGATGTTGCCTTCATAGCCAAGTTCCAGACTGGCATCCTCCCACAGCGGCCGGCAGTAATCAACAGTAAAGGTGATATCCTGATCCAGGTTGTCGGCCAGGGCGTGATCCGATTCAAAAGGGATGGACGGAATGCTGAAGTTGTTTGTATAGTAGTCATCCTCATATTCCCGATCACGCTGGTATTCAAAGTCGGCCCGCAACTGATGCTCCTTTTCTTTATTAAAAACATGTTCATAGAACGCCGTAAGCCCATAGCTGTATTCAGACTCCTTTCCGTCATGGTTGCGTGTAAACCGCTCAACAGGGTTCAGTTCTGAATCCCGGTAAAAGTTGAACGCTGTATCGTGCCTTTTTACCTGCCGGTAGTTATAAACACCTGTGATGCCTGTTGCATCGTTCTTGCTGATGGTCCAATCGACACCCAGTTGGGCAAGGTGGGAACGGGGCCGGGCATAGCCATTGGAGTTTTGAACCAACCATGTAGATTGTTTCGTCGTGGTATCAATGGTTTCTGAAGTAAGATCGCTGATCCGGTAGCGGTAATCCTGCCTGTATCCATAACTTCCGAAGAGGTTTACCTTTCCTGTATTGTAATTCAATTGCAGGTTGGTATTATAACGGCTGTTGCTCCCGGCATTTGCCCCGATAATGGAGTTAAACCCTGTCTTACGTTCTTTTTTCAGGATAATGTTGATGATCCCGCCAGTGCCGTCGGGCCTGTATTTGGCAAATGGATTGGTGATGACTTCAATTTTATCCACGAGCGATGCGGGCATTTGTTCAAGATTGGCCATCCCTGTCATCACTGATGGACGGCCATTAACCAGGATTGTTATATTCCCCGATCCGCGGAGACTGACATTCCCGTCGATATCCACGGATACTGAAGGGATGGTCTGCAACACATCCGAAACCGTACCGGTCAGCGCCTGGAGATCCTTCTGAACATGGAACACTTTCCGGTCGATCTTGCTGATCATCATCTCTTTTTCGCCTGTGATCGTAACCTCATTCATGGTAATTGCAGAAGATCCCAGCTTTAGGGAACCAAGTTCAACCTTCGGCTGTTTACGGGAGATCGTAAATGGTTTGGAACGCTGTTTTTCGTAGCCGATAAAACTGTATTCCAGTATATAGGAGCCAAATGGCACCCCGGTCATCAGGAACAATCCGTTGCTGTCGGACACGACTCCTGTAACCATCTTTCCAGTCAGGGTATCCAACAGTACCATGTTAGCGTACTCCACCGGTTTCTGACTCAGTGCATCCAGCACCTTGCCGGACACAATTCCGGTGTTTTTGGTCTGGGAACACAAGGTCGCGGGGGTCAAAGCAAGAAAGAGGAGGAACAGTTGAACAGTTGAACAGGGATACATTCTAACTGTCTTTTCTGTTTTTTGCTTCGTAATCCTTGTGTTCCTGCAATTCACAATTTACCATCCAGTGGATGCCAACATTGAACGCCTGTTCGCAGGTTCCATTGAAGGTAAGATAGGGATTAATGGTGGTCATAATTTATGTATTTAATTTTTTTCAAAGGTAGGTATTGTTTTGTAAAAGTCCTTACAGGAGCAGGTTTTCCTTTTTCAGGATACTCATGAAACGGGTTTCAGAGATGTAATGGTCAGCCATCAATTTTCTCCGGGGACATACTCAAGGAAACCGACCGGTCGCTTCTGGCCTTCCACGTATAGCATTTTTATCCTTAAACCTTCCCGGAACCTTTCCACCAGCCACTCAGCTTTAATCCTGTACGTCGGATGTTTCAGATTGATGAAACATATGGCCTGTGGGTGCTCCGACAAATTTGTTTCATCGACTGTAACTATTTGATATTGCTGCTCCGATTCCACCATTTCGCCATTTCGCTATTTCACCCTTTCGCTATTTCACCATTTCACCCTTTCGCTATTTCACCATTTCACCCTTTCGCTATTTCACCCTTTCGCTATTTCACCATTTCGCTATTTCACTACCTCACTACCTATGATACCCAAATACTCCAGCACCTCCATAGTAACCGTCTTCCTTGCTACGGCAAAATCATTAACCCGCTTCTGGTCTTTTGGTTCAACCAACGTCGCCAAAAAGAACACCTTGCCATTTGTTTCAAGATAGCCGACAAACCAGCCGTAGTTGTTCCCGTTCCTGATCGCCCAGCCTGTCTTGCCGCTTAAGATGTAATCGCGGGTCGCTTCATTCACCATGATCTTCTTCACGGCCTTCATAACACTTCTTTTCAGCGGGAGTTTTTCTTCATAAAGTCGCCTGAGAAATTCCACCTGTTGCCGCGGGGTGATCCTCGAATTTCCCTCGAGCCAGAAGAGGTCGATGTTTCCGGGATGAACATCCATGCCGGGATAATCCATTTTGGCCAGGGTTGATTTCATGCGTTCAGGACCGATCTTGCGGGCCAATGCCTGGTAACATGGAACGCAGGATACCCTGAACGCCTCCCGTAAGGTGATATCCCGCTCCCACTGCGGGAGTCGCCGTTTTTCACCCTTCCATTTGAAAACATAACCGGCGTCGATCACACCGGTTTCCAGTCCGATGAGTGTATTTGCAATCTTGAAGGTGGAAGCCGGCAGGTATCCGCTGTCCCATAGGGCAGGATTGTGACCGATGTAACGGTCTTTTTCCGGATCGAGTATCAGCATGGTACCCGTCATCCCATATTTATCGAAGATGCCTTTGAGGATCATAGCCGAATCGGTCACCGACTTCATCGCGGTCACCTTTTTCATGATGTCATTGGGGACTGTCGCAGAGAGGACGTACTGCGCGATCTTCCACAGGCCGTTGTTATAAACCAGGATACCTGAGCCCCTGCAAAGTCCCATCTGTGTGTCAAGCAGTTCATCGAACCAGGCTGTCTTATCATCATCACCGGTATAGATATTCCTGCTGACCGTTTTGAATGTCCAGGTGGTTTTCCGGTCGAAATATGGTTTGCACCATGCGCCGAACTCAGCAGTAGTCCAATACTCGGTGGCATCAGTGCCAATGAACACCCCGTCGTTTGTCATGGCGCCGATATAGGCTGCGTGGTTGCCATCTGCAGCATCATGGTGCCACTGGTCAAGGAATTTGTCCAGGCGGGCGGCTAAAGTATCATTGCCTGACTGTGCACTGACGGTACAAACAGAAAGGCTGGCTGCGGCAACTGTACTCAGTAAAACGAAAAAAAACCTTTTCATCATTATTCTATTATTCTTTGAAAATCATTTATAAACTGAAGGGGATTGCACACCGTTACATTTTTTTTAACAGATAGGGGTCAGAACAATTCGGGATGGTAATTTTCGTTCGATCATCATGCAAATTATCCCTGCAAAAATAAATTATTGTTTTTGAATTGCAGGAATAGTATAAATTTTCATATGATGAAATCCTTTCACATAAGCAGGGTAAGACCGTTTTTCAGGAATATCCCTAAGGAGATCAGACGAACTCCTAAAATGTATTTTAATGATCTTGGATTACGAAACTATTTTGTCAGAAATTTTGAACCCATTGGTTTGCGCGAGGATAAAGGTGCATTATTTGAGAATTTTATTTTCTGGCGCTTCCTTTACTTTAAAGAGAAGTATCCGGATATTCCTTTATCCCTGATTCATTTTTCAAATGATCTCTCATATCCTCTTGGAAAAGAATTAAAGTTTTTTTAAAAATTATTCACCTTTCCAAAAGTTAGCAGCGCGCGAGGGTGATTTCCGACTTCCGACTGCCGACTATTGTTTCACCATCTTCCCCATTGCAACCTGTTTCCCTGAAGTAACCCGGCAGAAATAGATCCCAGCCGGCAACGACCGGGCATTCCAAACCAGGTGGTTAGTTCCCTTCTGGCCGCACAGGGCAATTTTGTCAACTATATGGCCGGCCTGGTCAACGATCGCGATCTCAACCTCCCCCGGCTTTTCCAGCTCATACTCAATGGTTGTTGATGACCTGAACGGATTTGGATAGTTTTTAATTGTCAATTGTAATTTGTCACTTGTCATTTCCCCAACCCGGGTTGCCGGTGTCCGGCCTGTCCTGCTGATATGGAACTGTACGGGTCCGCCATTGCTTTCGATCAGGAAACTGATGGAGTCGGCCCCTTCATTAACAGGCGTGTAAAAGATGAAAAAGGTATAATCGAAAGGTCCTTCCAGAGTTTTTGCCAGGTTGAAATCCGTGCTGAATTCAGTACCCGCCAGTGATGTTATACCTGTGAACCGCAGGGTGTCATTAGCCCTGTTGGTTATCGTAAGGAGGATGGTGTCCACCTTGCCGATGACCACGGTATCATTTGCAACCACCGTATCGGAAACGGCCATTTGCAATGGAGCAAAACCTTGCGTTGTTGGAAGCGCGGCATTTTTCCATGCCGCAATTCCGCCCAGCATGTTCACCACTTTGGTAAATCCCTGGGAGACCATCAGGTTGAACGTGTTACCACTTCTAACGCCTGATGCACAGTGGATTACATACATTTTATGACGGGGCAGCAAACTTATCAGGTTGGAAAAGTTCGGGTCGTAAAAATTTCTGTTAATTGCTTTTGCAAGGTGGTCCGGGATGTATTCAGCCGGTGTACGCACATCCATCACCGCAAAATCGGGGTTTGTTGCGTTGGCCTGGATCACACTGTCGCACCGGATCGCCGTGTAATGCACAAGCAAAGTATCGTTGTTCAACGCGCTTCCGGCAGCAGAGGCGCTGCAAAAAAGAACCAATGAAGCAAGAATGGATAAAATCTTGGCTTTAATCATGACACTTCTGTTAAGTTCATGGTAAATATAAGCAAAATCTTATAACCGGCTCCGCTTTAGGGTTATTTCGTCAGTTCCTGAAATTCCTTATCATCATAAAGGTTCTTGAGATCTTTATCCGTCAATGCATGTTTTTTAAATCCCGCGTTCATACTAAATGCTATTTTCAAATCATCCAAGGCATTCCTTTTATCACCCTTGAGGCAATAAATACATGCACGGTTGTAGAAGTTCTCAGCGGCATTCGGGGAAAGTTCAATCCCCTTATTCATTGATGTTAAAGATTCGTCATATCGCCCTAATTGAGCCAGTGCCGCAGCTTTCATTCCCCACAGATCAGTCCTTGACGGGTTTAATTCAAGCGCGTTATCAAAAGCTGTGCAAGCATCCGATTGCCTGTCCAATCCCTGAAGTATTTGACCTTTTAGAATCCAGTTATCGGCACTATCTGGCTGAACCGAAATAAGTTGTTCTGCATTTGTCAGGGCTTCCTGGTTCATGCCGTGTTCCGCTGTGAGAATTTTAGAAGCCTCTTCCTTCTTGCCTTGCTTGACCAATTCCTGCGCTTTTTGCAGATGTACCCTTAACGTGTCTTCGATCGCCTGATCGTTTTGATCTGACACTGATTGTGCCCATGTTCTCTGGCTGAATGAAACAGCCATAAGAAAACCAATAAGATAAACCAGTTTTTTCATAGTTTTTGATTTTAAATAATTTTGAGGGTAAAATTAGCGATGCCATGAAAATAAGAGTTGAATAATACTTGTAAATTGCTTGTAAAATGGTTACAGGAATTTTTCTCCGGGACGAATACAATTAATCAATTCTTTTTTGAGACCTTTGAGAAAAAATGCCATATAATTGCTGATTTATGATTGACTTAAGAAGCGATACGGTTACCCGGCCATCCAAAGGGATGCTTGAAGCCATGTTTTCGGCGGTGGTGGGCGATGATGTTTTTCAGGACGATCCCACGGTAATTGCCTTGGAGGAAAAGGCGGCAGTGATGTTCGGGAAGGAGGCAGCCTTATTCTGCCCATCCGGAACGATGACAAACCAGATCGCGATCAATGTCCACACCAGGCCCGGGGATGAAGTGATCTGTCATAAACATTCCCACGTTTATTATTATGAGGGAGGCGCCATGATGCGCAACTCCGGCGTGTCGGTTTGCTTGCTTGGTGGTCCGCGCGGACACATTACCGCATCCGAAGTGGAAAACCGCATCAACCCTGACGATATCCACCGGCCGGTCACATCACTGGTTGAAGTTGAAAATACCATGAACAAGGGAGGAGGCACTGTTTACAGATACAATGATCTTATCGCGATTTCAGATATCTGCCGGAAACATGGCCTGAAGGCTCACCTGGATGGGGCACGTATATTCAATGCCCTTGTTGAAACAGGAGAAAAGCCTGAAATTTACGGGAAACTGTTCGATTCCGTGTCGGTATGTTTGTCGAAAGGGCTGGGAGCGCCTATCGGATCCCTGTTGATCGGTGACAAGCTTTTCATAAAGCGGGCCCGCAGGGTAAGAAAAACATTTGGGGGAGCCATGCGACAGGTGGGATATCTTGCTGCAGCTGGCATTTATGCCCTCAACAACAACATAGAGCGGTTGAAAGAAGATCATCACCGGGCCCGGCTTCTCGGAGATGTTCTGGCCGCGTTACCGGTGGTTGAGACAGTGATTCCGGTTGAAACAAACATCGTAATCTTCACGCTCCGGAACAAGTATACATCCACTGAATTTCTTGCCAGGCTGAAAGAAAATGATATTGATGCACTCCCGATCGATGGCAGGACCATACGGTTTGTCACCCACCTCGATTTTACAGACAGCATGCTCCTGAAGGTGGAATCCGTCCTGAAATCGTTTACTTTTTTATAAACTGCCGTGCAGTTTAAATCGTTATTCGTCAATCGTCAAATCGTAACTCGTTATTGTCTTTCTCTCATCCCATCCCACCCCTGTGCTGTGATCGGAATAGATTTGCCATCGGGGGTGATCATATATTTCCCTTCGGATGAGGCGGTCATATGGCCGATGATGGTGATGCCGGCCACATCTTTTATCTTTTCATAATCATCCTGTTTCACGGTAAAAAGAAGTTCATAATCTTCGCCGCCGCTAAGGGCTGCAACACTTGGAATGATCTTATACTCTTTGGCAAGTTCACGGGTATGTTCATCGATGGGGATCTTCTCTTCGAACAGTTTGCACCCGACATCTGATTGCTTGCATAAATGTAAAATCTCCGAGGCCAGCCCATCGGAAATATCGATCATGGAAGTAGGCTTGATCCCTGTTCCAAGGAGCAGATTGCGGATATCGGTGCGTGCTTCCGGCCTTAACTGTCGTCCGATCTGATAATCAAAACCGGTCAGCTCAGGCTGCATATTCGGATCAACCTGGAATACCGACTTCTCTCGCTCCAGGATGAGCAAGCCGATATAGGCGCTTCCCAGGTCACCTGTAACACAAAGCAAATCACCCGCACCAGCTCCGTTGCGGTACACCACCTCCTCTTTTTTTGCCTCCCCCACGATGGAAACAGAAATCGCGAGCCCCTTTACGTTCGAGCTTGTATCACCGCCCACGAGATCGACCTTGTACTTATCACAGGCCATCACGATACCGGCGTAAAGTTCATCGAGCGCTTCGGCCGAAAACCGGCTGGAAACAGCCAGTGAAACGGTCATCTGCTTTGGGATGCCGTTCATGGCGGCAATGTCGGAGATGTTCACCACGGCAGCCTTATATCCAAGATGTTTGAAGGGCATGTAGGTCAGGTCAAAATGGATCCCCTCCACCAGCAGGTCTGTCGACAGTAGAATTACCTTGTCACCTGCATCAATAACTGCAGCATCATCACCAATCCCTTTCAAAGTCTCTGCGTGATAGCGCTTCACATGCTTTGTCAACCGTTCAATAAGGCCAAATTCACCCAGCTCTGCCAATGAAGTCAGCCGCTGTTTGCTATCACCTGTCTTTTTTTCTTTTTTCTCGAACATTTTGCCGTATAGTTAATAAGCACTACGTCCCACGTCTGACGTTCCACATAATTCTCAGCCCGTAAAATTACAACTTTTGTCTATTCCTGTTTAATACTGGGAAATAAACCACAAAGCCGCTAAAGGAAATCACGAAGGCGCACGAAAAAGTTCGACAGGAACATCATCTCCTTTGTTCGACTTTGTATGTACTTAGTGCGACTTTGTGGTTAAATATTGTTTGTTGACTATCATTCTGCACGTCTTAATTATTACCTCCATCCATAATCATTAATGTGATAAAATCTGGTATAATTGTGATCAACCAATAAAACTTATTTATTACATTTTGGAATTGAGAAATATTGTAACTTTATCCCATCAAGCCCCATCTGATTTGATTTAAAAAATCTCACCATGGTTCCCCGTAAAAGGAAACTACACCGGATTCGCAGAGATGACCGGAAGTACAACAGAGAAAAGTGTAATGACCACCGGGGTTTATTCCTGAATTGCAAGAGATAATTGCAATCTTCAGGAGGGTAAGGTGGAAATAAACGGAAGGATGGGATATGGTTATTGACAAGTTGTTGGCTATTAGAATAGAACTCTTATTTCAAAGAATTAATTAACGTACAATATGACAACATTAGTAGTTGGCGCAAGTGGAGCAACCGGAAAACATTTAGTGGATCAACTGCTAAATTTCAAGCACAAAGTAAAGGTGATTGTTCGTTCACCTGAAAAATTACCCGAATCATGGAAAACCAACGACCAACTGTCCATCATCCAAGCTAGCGTATCAGATATAACTGAAGATGAAATGGCCGAATACATCCAGGGTTGTAATGCAGTTGCTTCTTGTTTAGGCCATAATATGAATTGGAATGGGTTATATGGAAAACCTCGAAAACTAGTTACAGACTCTGTCAGCCTCCTCTGTAATGCAATTAAAAAGAATGCGCCTGATAGGCCAATGAAATTTGTATTGATGAACACTACTGGCAACCGTAACAGAGACTTAAATGAACCCATTTCGATTGGCCAAAGATTAGTAATAGCATTACTTAGATTATTATTACCTCCACATGTAGATAATGAAAAGGCTGCTGATCATTTACGGACTAAGGTAGGTCAAAATAATAATTTCATTGAGTGGGTAGCTGTTCGTCCAGATGGTTTAGTAAACGAAGACAAGGTCACCGAATACGAGGTTTATCCCTCACCAACAAGAAGTGCGATTTTTGATGCCGGAACTGTAAGCCGAATTAATGTTGGTCATTTTATGGCTGAATTAATTACAGAAAATGACTTATGGAATAGGTGGAAAGGACAAATGCCCGTAATTTATAAGACTGCCCAGAAGAATAGTTAATAGTAAAATAAACAGCCTACAATAAATATGACTTCGCGTGACACGTTGTGCCCGGCATGAAGTCCACGCTGAATAAAATCACCATGGTGCAGGGTCACTTACCGCCGGATGACCAGTTTTTGGGTTGAGATTTTTGTATCTGATTCAGCTTTGACCATGTATATCCCGGCAGGCAAATCCACCGTATTCACATTGACCATACCTGAACTCCCCAAAACATTGTTTTTAACATACACTGTGGCTCCTGTCAGGTCAAGGACGGATAATTTAACCGTACCATCATTTTTCAGATTGTCAAGATCAATTGAGGTGTTTTCATGCGCTGGGTTAGGATAAACCCTGATGGAGGTATTCGACTTCCCATTTTCTCTCACACTGAATACTTGCGATGTGAGGTTAATCCAGTTTTGTCTGATCGTGTTGGAGTCAAGCTTTAGATCGAAAAAAAAACAACAAAACATTTTATTGGATAGATGTATCTTTGAGAAATAAATTCAGATTCATGAATCGGGCGATCCTCACATTGGCCGGACTGATTATTATAAGTAACCTCCAGGCACAAACCGTGACCGACATTGACGGGAATGTATATCCCACGGTTAATATCGGCACACAGGTATGGATGGCTGAGAACCTGAAGACCACCAGGTTCAACGATGGCACAAATATACCCATGGAGATGGACAGTACGGCATGGAATCATTTAAGCTATCCGGCCTATTGCTGGTATTCCAACGCTTCCGTATATAAGGACATTTTCGGCGCCCTGTACAATTGGTTAGCAGTGGGTGCCGGCAAACTGGCCCCAACAGGCTGGCATGTGGCAACTGATGCAGAATGGACCATTTTGACAAATCTTCTTGGCGGAGCAGGTTCTGCGGGAGGGAAACTGAAAACGGTCGGGACCATTGAAGTCGGGACCAGCTACTGGTATACCCCAAATACTGGCGCCACGAATGCAAGCGGTTTCTCCGGTCTTCCCGGTGGCGCCCGTGAATTTGACGGGAGTTACAACTACCTGTTCAGCTACGGTTTCTGGTGGACGGCAACAAATGACAACAGCGGTTTTGCCTATTACCGCAATCTGAGTTACAACTATGCAGATGTCCAGCGCGGATTATTAAATTATCAGGACGGACTTTCAGTGCGATGTGTGAAAGATCCACCATCAGGTATTGATATTAATAAAGATGCGCAATTGTTAAACCTATTTCCTAACCCTGCATTTGACCATATTATTATCGACATTACAACAAGTCAGAAGATCAATATTTCAATTTACAGCCTCACCGGAAAACTTTTGGTTCAACAAATGGTTGACGGAAGAAAGAATGAAATTGACGTCAGCGCTTTGTCAAAAGGAATTTATATCATTCATGTTACCGGTACCGACTGGAAGGCGCAGCGTAAACTGATAAAGTAGTGATCCATGCTGTGCTTTGGATGAAAAATTCTGACAGCGTTTAACATAAAAAAAATTGGATGATTCAGAAAATACTTGATAAATTAAAGATCACATCTTTGAACAGGATGCAACTTGCTGCCATAGAGGCTGCAAAAAAATCAAATGACATTGTTTTGCTATCTCCCACAGGATCAGGAAAAACGCTGGGTTTTCTGTTGCCGGTTTTAAGTAGTTTAAATTCTGACAACAATGGAGTCCAGGTATTGGTATTGGTTCCGGCACGTGAACTGGCATTGCAGATTGAACAGGTGTTTAAGCAAATGAATACAGGTTTTAAGGTGAACTGTTTTTATGGCGGCCACTCAACTAAAACAGAAAAGAATAATCTGAAGCATCCGCCTGCAGTGCTTGTCGGGACTCCGGGCAGGATCGCCTATCATATCCATCATGATAATTTTGAAACAGAAAGCATTCACACGTTGGTACTGGATGAATTTGACAAGTCGTTGGAATTCGGTTTTAAGGAGGAAATGTCGTTCATTATTAAACAATTAAAGAAGGTTCGTAAACGCATTTTAACCTCCGCTACAAACATGGAGGAGATACCCTCCTTTACAGGCATAAAAAACCCCGTGGAACTTGATTTTTTAAACAGTCGTTCTCCGACAGCATCAACGCTAAAATTAAAATACCTGAGAGCAGAAGATAACGACAAGCTGCAGATCTTATTTGCATTGATATGCAAGCTGCAAAATCAATCAACGTTGGTTTTTTGCAATCACAGAGAAGCTGTCGAACGCATTGGTATTCTTCTGGCGGAGAAGGGATTGGCACATGGCATTTTTCATGGTGGGATGGACCAGGAGGAGCGGGAGCGTGCCGTGATAAAATTCAGAAACGGAAGTCATCGCCTGCTGATCACCACCGATCTTGCTTCACGTGGGCTTGACATACCCGAAATAGAGGCTGTGGTACATTATCAGTTGCCGGTTACGAAGGATGTTTTCACACACAGGAATGGCAGAACCGCACGAATGAATGCAGCCGGAACTTCTTATTTATTGTTATCCGCTACGGACCATCTGCCGCCATTTTTAAATGAAACACCGGAGGTTGAATCATTGCCGGAAAAAAACATTTTGCCGGAAAGGGCACCCTGGCGTTCATTGTATATTGCAGCTGGTAAAAAGGAAAAGATAAACAAAATGGACATTGTTGGCATGCTACTGCAAAAGGGCAAGTTGGCAAAAGAGGAGTTGGGCCTGGTGGAAGTGTTGGATCATTCTTCTTACGCTGCCGTGTGCAGCAGTAAAATTGAAAAAGTATTGAAATTGATCAAAAACGAAAAGATCAAAAACAGAAAAATCAGGATTCAAATCTCCGAATGAGTATTCTGAACTAATTGAATTTGAACAATATAAAGAATGTTTGATTTGGGGTATCAATTGTACTGATGAAGGGTAAAATCCTGGTCTCTCAACTGTGGCTCAAACCCCGCATCCCTTATGGACTTCTGAATACCTTCGGCGTCGAGTTTATGGTTGGCGCCGGCCGCGCTTACTACATTTTCTTCGATCATGATGCTGCCAAAATCGTTGGCGCCTGCATGAAGACATAGTTGGGCCGTATCTTTCCCGACAGTCAGCCACGATGCCTGGATGTTCAGAATGTTTGGCAACATGATCCTGCTGATAGCGATCATACGGATATACTCTGCAGGGGTAACGGTATTAAAAACTCCGGATTTTTCTTTCAGTACTGTTTTATCATCCTGAAAAGGCCATGGTATGAAGGATAAAAATCCTTTATGTCCGGATGGTTTTTCCGATTGAACGGTCCGGAGGGCTACAAGATGTTCCATACGCTCTTCGATGGTTTCGATATGCCCGAACATCATCGTAGCTGAGGTGGTAAGGTCCAGTCTATGAGCCGCCCGCATGACATCAAGCCACTGCTGTTTCGTGCATTTCGCCGGTGAAAGTACCTTGCGTACCCTGTCGGAAAGAATCTCAGCCCCGGCGCCGGGCAAACTATCCAGTCCCGCCGCGGCCAATCGTTTTAACACGGTTTTATAGGTGAGTCTGCTCTTTTTTGCCAGCCAGGCGATCTCGGGTGGTCCGAGTGCATGCAGGCGGACATCGGGATAATGGCGTTTGAGGTCGGAAAACAGGTTTTCATAAAAATCCAGGCTCAGCTTAGGGTGCAAACCTCCCTGAAGCAACAGTTGATTACCTCCAAGGCGTTTCATCTCCTCGATCTTGTTGCAATATTCAGGGATTGTGGTTACATAAGTATCCGGGCTGTCATTCTTCCTGTAAAAGTTGCAAAATTTACATCCGGAAATACAGACATTGGTAATATTAACATTGCGATCAATGATCCAGGTCACTTTTCCTTCAGGGTGCAGTTTTTTCCGCAGATCATTGCCAATCAGCATCAGATCTGCTAACGGGAGGGTTTCAAAGAGGAATTTCCCTTCATCGACATTCAGAAATTCTAAATTAAAGGCTTTATTTATAAGGGGTTCGGTTTTCATAGGTAACAGATGTCATTCAGAATATAACCATTCCGGTCACTAAATTTTGTTAAATTTGTACACATAATCCGGTTCAAAATTACTTAAAATCATGATTCCTTCCATTACACTTACCAACAAAGAGCAGGAGCTCGGGCACCTGGTCGTTATCATTTCTGACTTCTCACAGTTGCCGGCAGGAATATTCAAGGCAGTAGAAAAAAAGTACCTCAGGGAACAGGTCGAATCCCTTAAACAGGAGGTGGTATCCTTTAACCGGTTCAGCTACTGGGTATTCGTGTATTTTATCAAGGATGAAAAGGACTGGTCGAAACGGCTGGAAGCTTCACGTAAGGCCGGGGATAAAACAGCCGGTTTGTTGAATGGCCAAAAAGCCACAAGGGTAGCGCTATTTGATGCTGCCGGGGAAGGTGATGTTGTGCTTGGATTTGCCGAAGGAATGGCCCTCGGATCATACCAGTTCCTGAAATATAAAAAAGAGAAGGAGAACGAAAACACCCTGCAGGAAATCGAGATCTATTCTGAGGCCGTAGATGAAACCGGTAACGAACTCCCCGATCTTAGCCTCCCGTCACGAGTCACGCGTCACGCGTCACCTGTCACCCGTCACCCGTCACGTGTCACGCAACTGAACATCCTCCTCGAAGCCGTTGCCCTTTGCCGCGACCTCATCAACGAACCCAATTCCCATCTGACAGCCACAGTTTTTTCAAAAATGGTGGTAACGAAGGCCAAAGAAACAGGCGCCACAGTGGAGGTACTGAACAAGCAGCGCATTTCAGCCCTGAAAATGGGTGGCCTGCTTGGCGTAAACCAGGGAAGCAGTGAGCCGCCGACATTTACGGTAATGGAATGGAATCCGCCCGATGCAAAAAACAAAAAACCAATTGTGTTTGTCGGGAAAGGTGTCATGTACGATACCGGTGGCATGAACCTCAAACCGGGCGATTCGATGCTGAACATGAAAGACGACATGTCGGGAGCTGCTGCGGTGGCCGCGACAGTTTACGCCATCGCAAAGGCAAGTCTGCCGGTTTATGTGGTAGGCCTCATGCCGGCCACCGATAACCGCCCTGGGGCAAAAGCGCTGGTACCGGGCGACATCATCACCATGCACAACGGCATGACTGTTGAGGTGCTGAATACAGATGCCGAAGGTCGGCTCATCCTGGCAGATGCCCTGAGTTATGCCAAAAAATACGATCCGGCGCTGGTTATCGACCTGGCCACCCTTACCGGGGCTGCAGTTCGCGCCATTGGAAAGTTCGGGGCCGTTGCCATGCAGTCGAAGGCGGTGGAAGAACTTGAAAGACTCAAGATTTCCGGATACGAAGTTTATGAGCGGCTGGTTGAGTTCCCCATGTGGGACGAATATGGAGAGCAGATGAAATCGGATCTTGCCGACCTGAAAAACCTGGGTCCCGCGGAGGCAGGCATGATCACCGCAGGTAAATTCCTAGAAAAATTCACCGACTATCCCTATATTCACCTGGACATTGCCGGGCCTGCATTCATTGACAAACGCGATTCCTACCGCGGGCAGGGCGGCACCGGGTTCGGCGTGCGGTTGTTGTTTGATTTTGTGGAAAAACGCGGTGCGTCCCGGTAATGGCGTAATTACCCGGAATATTGTTAATTTTGCAAAAAACCAGCATAGATGGAACAACCGGCAGAAAAGGAAAAACGTGTCCGCATCGGGATCACCCATGGCGACATGAATGGTGTCAGTTATGAGATCATCATAAAAACCCTGCTGGATCAGCGGTTGATGGAAATGTTCAGCATTGTGGTATATGGATCTTCGAAGGTTGCATCCTATCACCGGAAAGTTTTGAACATTAACGAATTTAACTTCAACCTTATCAAAAAGGCCGATCAGGCTCACCCGCGCAGGCCGAATATCGTCAACATCCATGATGAAGATGTTAAGATTGATCTGGGACAGTCAACAACTATCGCGGGGGAATTGGCGCTGTTGTCGCTCGAAGCCGCCTCCGAAGATCTGCAGAAAAACCATATAGATGTGGTCGTTACCGCCCCTATAAATAAAAAGAATATTCAATCCCCCGGATTTATCTTTCCGGGGCATACAGAATATTTCGCCAGGAAGTTCGAAACTGAAGACTACCTCATGCTGATGATCAACAATGTTTTACGCATTGGCGTGGTAACCGGTCATATTCCTTTGAGCAATGTCAAGGAGGCATTAACCATTGATTTGATCCTGAGCAAGATCAAGGTGCTGAACCATTCGCTGATGCGTGATTTTGGCATTGTGAAACCACGCATCGCCCTGCTGGCATTGAATCCGCATGCAGGTGATGACGGATTGATCGGGAATGAAGATAAAACGGTTGTCTTGCCTGCTATTGAAAAAGCGTATGATCAGAATATCCTGGCTTTCGGACCCTACCCGGCTGATGGATTTTTCGGCGCGTCGAGCTTTAAAAACTTTGATGGTATCCTGGCCATGTACCACGACCAGGGAATGATCCCGTTTAAATTGATGTCGTTCGACGAAGGTGTGAATTTCACTGCCGGGCTGCCCATCATCCGTACATCTCCCGCCCATGGAACCGCCTACGACCTTGCCGGAAAGAACGAAGCATCCCCCGAAGCATTTCGCAATGCCTTATATCTGGCAGGAGATATCTTCATGCACCGGCTGGAGTATGATGAACTTCATGCAAATCAGTTGAAGAGTACTGGCGCTAAACCCGAAAACAACCGTTCATGACCGCCCCGGCCTTCACGGTCTCAAAAATTGCTTCCATCTGCGGAGGAACAGTTTATCTGGCTGACAGTGGTGACCATGTGATCAATGAATTGCTTATTGACAGCCGCCGGTTGATCCATCCCGGACATTGCCTTTTCATAGCGCTTGTTTCTGAACGCAACGACGGGCATAAATACATCGCTGAGCTTTATGAGAAGGGAGTGCGGTACTTTATGGTTTCGGCACCTCCCCTGCACCCTTCCCCCTCGGGGGAGGGGACGGGGGTGGGGTCAATCTTTATCCATGTCCCCGACACGCTCCTTGCCCTTCAGCAATTGGGCGCCTACCACCGCAACCTGTTCGACATCCCCGTGATCGGGATCACCGGGAGCAACGGTAAAACGATTATCAAGGAGTGGCTATTTCAACTGCTGAGCGGCGATTATAACATCATTCGCAGTCCGAAAAGTTATAATTCCCAGGTCGGTGTTCCTTTATCTGTCTGGAAAATGGCCCCCGGTCATAATCTGGCCATATTTGAAGCAGGCATCTCCCAACCCGGTGAAATGGAGCGCCTTGCACCCATCATCAACCCCACCATCGGGATATTCACCAACATCGGCCATGCCCATGACGAATATTTTGAAGACCAGCGCCAGAAAGTTCAAGAGAAGCTGAAACTTTTCGTTAACGCCCAAACCCTGGTTTATTGTGCCGATCATTCATTGATCAGCGAGTGTTTAAGCGCAGATGCTGCATACAAAAACCTGAATACCTTTACATGGAGCAGGAACAAGAAAACCAACTTGACGATTTCAAAGGTTTCAAGGGAAACCAGTCAAACCAGGATCAATGCAGTGTATAAGTCTGAAGAATTTAGCATTGAAATTCCCTTCACCGATGAAGCCTCCATCGAAAATGCCATTCACTGCCTCGCCACAGAACTGGTTCTCAGTGAAATGTCACGCGTCACGCGTCACACGTCACGCGTCACGCGTCACACGTCACGCGTCACGCGTCACACGTCACGTTTCTCCTCCCTCACCCCGATCGCCATGCGCCTCGAAATGAAGGAGGCCATCAACCGGTGTTCCATGATTAACGACAGCTATAATTCCGATATCAACTCGCTCAGTATCGCCCTCGATTTTCTGAACCAGCAAAATCAGCACCAGAAAAAAACGGTGATCCTCTCCGACCTCCTTCAGACCGGCCGTGAAAAGGGTGAATTGTATCAGGAGATCGCTTCGATGCTTACCTCGAGAAACATCAGTCGTATCGTTGGGATCGGCCGTGACCTCGTAAAACATGGCGATAAATTTGACATGCAGAAAGCATTTTTTGCAACTACGGATGAGTTCCTGCACCAGTTTCCGGTCTCCTCTTTTCAGAATGAGACCATCCTGCTGAAAGGCGCACGATTGTTCGAGTTTGAAAAGATCAGCCAGGTTCTGCAGCAAAAGGCGCATGAAACGGTCATGGAGATCAATCTGGATGCATTGATCCATAACCTGAACTACTTCAGGTCGGCATTGCGGACAGGAACCAGAACGATGGCCATGGTCAAGGCATTTTCCTACGGCAGCGGCAGTTATGAAATTGCCAGCGTTTTACAGTTTCACCATGTCGATTACCTTGCCGTAGCTTATGCCGACGAAGGGGTTGAGTTGCGTCAGGCAGGGATACATCTGCCCATCATGGTGATGAGTCCCGAACAACAGAGCCTGGATACCCTTCTGAAATATAACCTGGAGCCTGAAATCTACAACCTGCACATCCTCAATCTACTGGAAGAGACAATCGTACGCAACCAGACCTCCAATCAGCAGGAAGTCCGTATCCATATTAAACTCGATACTGGCATGCATCGCCTGGGATTTGGCCCGGAGGAGATTGAACCGCTGATCGAAAGGCTGAAACAGAACCCGAATCTGCACGTTCAGTCCGTGTTTTCTCACCTTGCGGCCAGTGAAGACCAGGATGAGGATGACTTTACCCGCGGACAGATCCGGCTTTTTAAGGAGATGAGTGAAAGGATAACCCGCGGTCTGGACTATCCCGTGCTGCTCCATATCCTGAACTCGGCAGGAATCAGCCGGTTTGCTGACGCACAGTTCGACATGGTGCGGATCGGGATCGGATTATATGGCGTGGGCAGCAGTCAGGCAGAACAAGCCAGGCTGAAAAATGTGAGCTCCCTGAAATCGGTGATCACCCAGATCAGGCATATCCCTGCTGGCGAAACCATCGGGTATAACCGGAAAGGCAAGGCCGACAGAGATACTGTGATCGCCATCGTTCCGGTTGGGTATGCCGACGGATTGAACCGCCGTCTCGGCAATGGCCACGGACACCTTTATATCCATGGTATGCCTTTTCCAATCATCGGAAACATCTGCATGGATATGACGATGGTTGATGTGACGGAATCCGCGTTACGCGTCACGCGTCACGATCTGCCCGTCATTCATGAGGGTGATGAGGTGGTCATTTTTGGTGATCTGTATCCTGTCACAGAAATTGCACAAAAGATCGGTACCATCCCCTATGAGGTTCTGACCGGGATTTCACGGAGGGTAAAACGCATCTATTATTACGAATAGGATATACCTTGATATTTTCTCTTATTTTTGCCATCTGAACACAGTTTTATGGAATCCCTCAAACTCAGTATTTTAATTCCCGCATACAATGAAGCGGCAACGATCCATCGCATTCTTGACAAAGTACTTGCCGTCGAACTGATCAGCGAGGTATCCAAAGAGATCATCATTGTCAACGATTTCAGCAGGGATGGAACCATCAGCGTGGTGGAAAACTATATTGCTTTACACCCGGAGAGTGACATCAGGCTTTTCAACCAGCCGGTGAACATGGGCAAAGGCGCCGCATTGCATCGCGGAATCGTTGAAGCAACGGGCGATTTCATCATCATCCAGGATGCCGATCTCGAATATGATCCGGCAGAATACAATATTTTGCTTAAGCCGGTCCTTGACGGTTTTGCCGATGTGGTTTACGGTTCACGTTTCATGGGAGGCAGGCCACACCGGATCCTTTTCTTCTGGCATTCTATCGGGAACAAGTTTCTCACCTTCCTTTCCAACATGGTCACCAACCTGAACCTCACGGATATGGAAACCTGCTATAAACTTTTTCGCGCAGAGATACTCAAGAAGATCTATTTTAAAGAACGTCGGTTTGGTTTTGAACCTGAAGTGACCTCGAAAATCGCCCGGTTCCCGAACATCCGGATCTATGAGGTGGGGATATCCTATTATGGACGGACGTACGAAGAAGGGAAAAAAATCGGGATGAAAGATGCGTTCAGGGCGGTATGGTGTTTGGTTAAATATAACCTCTTTGATAGAAAATACCTTAAATAATTTGAAAATTTGCTGATTTGAAAATTTGAAAATGAAACAAGAAAACAGCTTCTCCCGAAAAATTATTTTTGCGGGAATTGTGGCTCTTTTTCTGCTGGCTGTTTTTATTTTGGTGAATTATTACCTTTCTTTACGGAATTTGCATCAAACCACTGATCCCAGGGCGGGGGTGGTGCGTGAAAAATTGCCTGTGGCGCTCGAAGGCAAGGGGAAACGCCTGGCTTTTCATGATTTTGAATCGGGAAATCCGGCAGATACATCATCTCATCTTGCAATCCCTGGTCACGGCGGAAAACAGGCGTTGAAGGTAAGTAAGGGCAATCAGTTTTCTCCCGGTCTTTGGATCAAGTTCAAAGATCTTAATCCCGGAGATTCTTCCTGGATCAGGGCCACCGGATGGATCAGGTTTTCCTGCAAACCCTCAGAGGTAAAATGCAACCTGGTCGTCACCTGCAACCACAACGGCATCAATTATAAGTACATTTACATTTCACTGGAAAATGAAAACCTGGTAACCGGTCAATGGAACCGGGTGAGTATCGATTACTACATTCCACAGGCGCCCGATCGCGAAGATGTGCTGCAGGCATATTTCTGGTACCGGGGGATGGGGGAGGTGCTGGTGGATGATATTGATATTGAATACTATACGTATTAAACAGGAAAACCACTAAGGCACTAAGGGCACTAAGGAGCACTAAGGAGGGATAAAATATTTATATTGAAGAGATTACGAATTACCGACTGGTTCTTTTACCTTTTGTTCTGCACCTCATTGGCGCTGTCCTGGTTTTTCCATAAGGATTCAACCAGGTTCAGCGACCGTGATGAACTATGGTCCGACCGGGCCGGTTATTATATCTATCTTCCAGCCACCTTTTACTATCATTTCGATACCCGGAAAATGCCCGCAGACCTCGACATTATAACCGGCGGAGGTTTCAGCATTGACACCCGGAACAATAAAATAGAAACAAAATATACCTATGGCGTGGCTTTGCTGGCTGCCCCCTTCTTTTTTACCTCCGCCATTGTTTCACGCGTTGCCGGCTACGACTCAGAAAACGGCTTTTCAATGATATTCATGCGAATGATGAGATTGGCTGCAGTCGTTTACCTGCTCCTTGGATTATGGTTCCTGAAGAAATTCCTGGATCACTATTTCAGTCAGCTTGTCAGCTTTTTCGTCATCACGGTCATTTTTCTTGGCACCAACCTCTTCTATTATTCGCTCATTGACGGGATGATGTCGCATGTTTACTCCTTTTTCCTGTTTTCCCTGTTTCTGTTCGCATTGAAAAAATATTGGCTTGCAGGGTCTTATCCATACTTCATCCTGCTTTGCATCACGCTGTCATTGGTTGTGCTGATCCGCCCGACAAATATCCTTTTGGGACTGCTTTTCTTCACCTGGGATGTAGCCGGCCCCAAAGAATGGCTGAAACGCATCAGACAGTTCCTGAAACCACCGTACTTATTGTGTTTCCTGGCAATCCTGCTCATTGTTTTTCTGCCACAACTGGTCTATTGGAAGTACCTCTCCGGAAACTGGCTCCACTTTTCCTACGGCAGTGAAGGATTCGCCAACTGGCGTCATCCAAGGATTGCCGAAGTGTTCTTTTCACCGGTCAATGGGTTGTTTGCATACACTCCCTTGGTTATCTTCTTCGTGGCAGGGATTGTCCTGATGATCGTTCAAAAGAGGTCAAACGGTTGGCTCATCGCGGTGATTTTCATCATGGTGACCCTGATCTGTGCCTCCTGGAAAATGTGGTACTTCGGATGCAGTTACGGTCAGCGGTCATTCATTGAGTATAACGCGATCCTGTCGGTTCCATTCGCCTGGCTGATAACCGCTTTGTTCAACAACCGCTTCTTCCTGTTCAAAACCGGGGTGTTGTTCCTTGTTTTTTTACTGGTGTATGCCAATCTGCGGTACACCACTGTCCTGTACCGTTTTGATCGCTGCTATTACGGATCAACCTGGGATTGGGACCATTACCGCCATACCATTGAGCGATCCGGGGTTATTTCGCCGGTTCACCGGATCGGTTCTTACCAAAACGATTTTGAAAATCTGGCATTATGCCCGGTCAAACGTCCTTCCGCGGTTTTTACCCGTTCGGGACAATACAGCATTGCAGCAAATGAAAAGTCTGGACAGACTCCTTTGTTTTCCATCAGGCTGGATGAGTTGGGTTACCCTTATCCGAAAATGATGGAGGTGGAGGCCTGGGTGTTGAAACCCGGCCGGCGTACCACGGATGCATTGCTGAGTTATACCCTGAACCGCGGGAATGAGGTCTTGTTCAGCGACGAACAACCAATCGACAGCCTGGTTACATCCCCTTTGACATGGTTAAAGGTTAAAAAGACCTTCATTATCCCCGATGTGAATGATTCAAGCCCACAGATAAGCATCTTCATCAGGAATCCGGAGCGGATGCTGATTTACGTGGATGACTTAAAGGTGCGTTACAGATATGGGTGGAAATGATTTACGATTGGACGATTTACGAGTTACGATTGAATTTACGATTATATGATTTACGATTAGCGCAGAATTTCAGGCAAAATCCCGCAGAGTTATAATACATATTATCAGCACTCTGGCCTATGATTATTACCCCGACACCGTGCAATATGCAATGCTGAAGGCAAAAGGGATTAATATGGCTGCATTTTCAGGTCCAAATTTGCCGCCCTCCTGACAAGTACGTATTAATATCGTATATTTGTACGGCTAAAAAAGAAAACAATGAATACAAAACTCACATTAAAGCTCAAAAAGGATGTTATTGATCAGGCCAAAAAATATGCCTCAGATCATGATACAAGTTTGTCGCGGATCATTGAAAATTACCTGGCCGCTATAACAGCCGAATCAAAAGAGACGGAGGAAATATCGCCACTGGTCAAGTCAATTACTGGTGTTATTGACATTCCATCAGATTTCAATCACAAAGAGAGTTTTCATAAACAGCTTAATGAAAAGTACTTATGAAACATAAAGTCTTTGTAGATACAGATATTATTTATGATTTGCTGGCAAAACGGGAACCTCATTACCATGCGGCTGCCAAACTATTTACACTATCTGACGGAGGGAAAATTCAAATTTTAATCTCGGCCTTAACAATAGCCAATATTCATTACTTAATCTCAAAGCAGCTTTCCTCAAATGAGGCAAAAAAGATTATTAGGAAATTCAGACTTATGGTACACATAGTGCCATTAAATGAGAAAATTATTGATCTCGCCCTGAATTCTGATTTCAAAGACTTTGAGGATGCAATTCAATATTATTGTGCTTTGGAAAACAACATTGAATTACTGTTAACCCGCAATTTAAGAGATTATAAAAATGCCCAAATTGCCGTTATGACGGCTCAGGATTTTATCAATTTGTAATTTTTTCAGCGGCTTCAGATAAACCTCCTGTTGGCAAGATAAAGCATAAACGGCAACGGGAAAAGCCAGATCACCCGGGACTGGAACCTGTCGACAACACCTGTGCAAGGATGTCGAGCCAGAGTGATGTCATAAGACTGGCATGTTCAGGAAAACGCCTTGTTGCACAAAACGATAGCGGCTAAAAAACAAGTAGGGCGTCTGTAAAAAAGCGGGTTGGGGGAGGCGTGAATTTGATTTTCGGTATCATACCTGAATATTTGATAGTAAATGTATAAATAAACCTTGGCTTGTATAACTGTTCATGGAGGAAATCCGGGTACATTACATGGCGAATTTTACTATTTTTGCGGGTCTTGCACCGCCAATCTGTTTTGTTCGGAATCTAAAGCTGTAAAATGACCTGGATCAAAAACACCCTGTTAATGCTGTTATTGGGTTTGCTGGCATTCGGATCAATCCAGAAACGGTTTGGCATTATTGGTTCAAAATCATTGAACGGGGTTTTTCCGGTCACAGAAATACCTGTGTTTTCCTGCTCCACCTGGATGGCCGGCGCCTACCAGGATCAGTTCCGTGCCAGCCTGGAGGATTCGATCGGGTTTAAACAAGACCTGGTGCGCCTGTATAACCAGGTTGATTACTCCTTTTTTTCTGTCCCTCATGCAAGTAAAATAGTGGCCGGAAAGAATGGTTATCTATTTGCCGACATGTATATCAATGGCTATCTCGGGAATGATTTTGTCGGAAAACCCTTCATTAACGACAAGATCGAAGCCTTGAAATTTCTGCAGGATTACCTTTGGATTGACCGGGGTATCCTGGTCCTGGTCGTTTTCACCCCGGCGAAGGGATATTATTACCCTGAGTATATTCCTGACCGTTTTCTGAAAAAGAGAAATGACCTCACCAATTACGGGTACTACCTTCAGCGGTGCAGGGAAGCGGGTATCAATTACATCGACTTCAACCAATGGTTTCTCGATCTGAAAGATACCTCGCAGAACATGCTTTACCCGAAAACGGGGATCCACTGGAGCAGCTACGGGGCTTACCTCTGTGGCGATTCTCTCAGGCGTTACCTTGAGGTCAGGCTAAACCGGGAACTGCCGCATATGATAACTGACTCCATCGAGATCGTGAAAGAAGCCCGGGATGAGGACGATGACATTGCCCGCACCATGAACCTGATATGGGAAATCCCTCATCCCCTGATGACCTATCCAAAATTCCATTTCACCTATGATTCGGTACAGGCCAAACCGGCAGCCCTTTTCGTGGGCGACAGTTTCTACTGGCAATGGTATAACAATGGGGTCATTGAAAATACCTTTCGGAACAAGGAATTCTGGTATTACAACACCGATGTTTATCCTGACCATTTTTCAGCGACAAAAAATGTCGGTCAGATCGATTATGTCGAAAGCATCCTGAAGCAAAATGTCATTATCCTGCTCCAGGCCAATGGTGGTTACGGAGAACTGGGTTACGGCTGGATCGATATGGCTTATCATTACTTCTATCCCGGAAAATCCAGAACAAAGGAGATTGAACAACAGATGCTGACCAACCCGCAGTGGATGGAGCAGATTGCCGCAAAGGCGAAAGAACGCAATTTTTCAACCGAACACATGATGCTGGTGGATGCTGTTTACACGATGAACCAGGAGCTTAGAAACCAGGGATTAGAACAACATAAGTAACCTATGATGAAAATAATCAACATGTTATGATTTACAACAGCAGCTTGTTCTTACTTTATTTCTTGCCATCATTCCTGATTATCTATTACCTCATCAGCCGGAAATTTAAAAACTGGTTCCTCCTGTTGACAGGCATCTTTTTCTATGCCTGGGGCGCCCCGGTGTTCGTTTTTGTCGTGATGGGATCTGTAATGGCCGATTTTTTCATTGTCGGGCAGATGAGCCTGAAGGAGGGCAGCGGACGCAGGTGGCTGATGTGGCTCTCTGTTTTCCTGAACCTTGCCCTGCTCCTCTATTTCAAATACATGAACTTTTTCGTGGATCAGTTCCAGGCGATGCTGACCCTGTTCGGATCAAACCCGGCAGAATGGACGAAGATCGCCCTTCCGGTCGGGATATCGTTCATCACCTTCCAGAAACTGGCCTATACCCTGGATGTTTACAAAAGGCAGCAGCCGGTTTTCGCGAAACTACAGGATTTTGCGCTCTTCATCTTCATGTTCCCGCAGATGCTCTCCGGCCCCATCGTGCGGCCGGGACAGATCTCCGGCCAGATCACCGACCGGTCGGCCCAGGAAAATATAGATTACCGTTTAACCGGTTTTTACCGGTTCATGATCGGGCTGGCGAAAAAGGTACTTATTGCCGATGTTCTTGGCACGACCGTAAACGAGATATTCGCACTTGGCCCCAATGAACTCTCCGGAGGTCTTGCATGGATCGGAGCGATTGCCTATACTTTCCAGATATACTTTGATTTTTCCGGTTATTCCGATATGGCGATCGGCCTGGCACGAATGGTCGGCTTCAGGATTCCGGAGAATTTTAACTTTCCTTATGTTTCACAGAGTATTACAGAGTTCTGGCGGCGGTGGCACATCACCCTCTCATTCTGGTTCCGCGACTACATCTTCCTTCCGCTGGCCTATGCCACTTCCCGGAAACTGCCAAAGGAACGATACTTCGGGTTGCGTGCCGACAAGATCATCTACCTCATCGCCGCCACGGTAACTTTCATGCTTTGTGGGTTCTGGCATGGCGCTGCGTGGACCTTCATCGTGTGGGGAGCCTATATGGGCCTTTTCATTGTCATCGACCGGATCTTTCTCCTGAGATACCTGAAAAAAGCAGGCAGGATACCGTCAATAGCCATTAATTTCCTGCTGCTCGTCATCGGGTGGGTCATCTTCCGGGCCGATTCACTCGCGGATGCGTGGTTTTATCTCGAACGGATGTTCATGTTTCAGGGGGCGGAAAATGAAGTATGGCTCAATCCGAAATTCTGGACCATGTTTGCCATCGCGGCCATTTTTTCATTCGGCGCAATATGGAAGAAGGCCGAAAGCCGTATCGAAAAACTTTATTTCAATCCGGGAAATTCCGCGATCATCGTTTTCTCGGTAATTGCAATTCTGCTGTTCATCCTCAGCGAGGCGACCATCACCTCTTCGGGGTTTAACCCGTTCATCTATTTCAGGTTTTAATGATTTTCAACGATGCCGGCTAAGACCATGATATTGAATAATAACCTGATCGGCCAGGCGATGTTCCTGATCCTGTTCATTCTGGCGCTTCTGTTTTACCTTGAACGAACCATTTTCCTGGATCCGTGTTACGCGGTGTTCAACATCCTGTATTACCGGGATTATGTGAGCGAAGCAGGCCGTTATGCTGCGGTGATCCCGCAAACACTGGCACTGCAGGGTATGAAGATGGAGCTGCCGCTGAAGGTCATTCTGGGGCTCTATTCCCTGTCATTTATCCTTCTATATTATCTGGTATTTCTTGTAATCGCTTATGGGTTCAGGCTTGACCGACTGGCACTCGCGGTTCCTCTGGTACTGCTGCTGGGGGTGAAATACAGCTTCTTCTGGATCTCAACGGAAACGCACCAGGCCTTGATCTACACCATTCTTTTCTATGCCTTTCTGACCTGGTCGCTGCGTTTTAAACCCGGTATTCTGTTTTGGGCCATCCGGCTGATTGTGGCAACAGGCATCCTGTTCCTGTGCTTCTATTCACACCCCATTTCATTGTTTACAGTGCTTTTCGTGCTGGGTTTCTTCGTCATTGACAACAAACTCTGGCTGAAACCCGATGGTTATGTGCTTGCAAGCATTATCGTGGCGTTGGCCTTGTTTAAATATTTCACAAGCTCCTCGACGGGATACGAGAGTTTTTACTTCAAGGGTTTTGGAGAATTTTTTGAAAGGATTGGCTATGTTTTTCATTCAGAGAGTCTTAAATTCATCAAAACGAATATCCTGAATATTTATCTATTCTCCATGATCTTGTTTCTTGTTACCGCCGGTTGGTATGTGGTGAAGAAACAGTATCTCACACTTGGGTATTACCTGGTTTCCATCGTGGTTATGGTCCTGGTATTGTTCACCACCTTCGATATCTGGTATTACCCCTTTATCCAGGAGAAAAACCTTATGGGATTGAACATCCTCCTGGTTATTCCATTCCTTAAAAATGTTGAATTCAATACCGAAAGAAGGAAGATGATCACTCAGTGGTTCCTTATCCTGGTTTTTGTGGCGGGGGTGAATCATGTGGTGGATGCCTCCTGGTTTTATAAAGACCGGCTGGGCTATATCAAAGAACTGGTCACCATTGGCAGAAAATATCCTGAGAAGAAATTCATCCTTCCTGAAACGGTGGTCGATCGCAACCGGCTGAATGTTTACTGGGGACTGGCCCCTGAATCCCTGGTTCTGAGTTCCCTTGACGGCCCCGACTCTTCGTTGACCATGTATATCAACGATTCCTACGGCAGGATCAAAGAAGGCACCAAACTTGATGATTCACTCCTGCTGATCTGCGCCCCGTGGGCCCAGGACCTGGAGATACGGCGGCTTAACAGGAACTACTTCAACCTGGAGCATTCGGCTTACCGGACACTTTCAGAAAAGGATATGGTGCAGGGCAGCGATATAAGCTTTTACACAAACCGGTTTGATGACATCTCTTTCAAGGCAGGCAATGACAGTTGCAGGAAAGACAGCACCGGGAATTCCTGGTTCCTGCTGACATCGGAATTCAGCCCCGGATTTTACGGAAAGTATTCAGAGATGTCTAAGTATCCTGCCATCATGATCACAGCTCAAGTCAGGGTGTTCCCGCTCGAAGCGGTGGATCCGAAATGGCTTTCGCTGGTCATCTCACGGGAGCAGGACAATGTTGTCCTGGAATATTATCATGGCGGGGTGCTCCCGCCGGATTCTCTGGAGCCGGGCAGGTGGAACACGCTGACGGTTTCCGGGATTGTCAGGAGTTCCGACCCGAAGGATCAGTTGAAAGTTTACGTGTGGAATCCCGGGAGGAAAAAAACCGGCATGGATGATATGGAGATTTCTTACAGGTTGACGAACTAGGGGGCTGGGCTTCCCCCCGGCCTCAACAGATTCACCCTGAAATCGTCAAAAAGGAACAATTGTTTTCCCGGATTCCAGAGGTAAGCCTTGACCATGTCCTTTGGTGAAAAGAATTCCGGGATCAGCGCTTTGATCGTGACTCTTCGCCATCTTCCCGCCTGCAACCCGATATCGTTCAGGTTCACCGCCGAATAACTGTACGGCTTGTCGCGGTTTTCAAATGACAGGACCAGCAGGGTGTTCATACCGGGAATCACCCGGGGGAAAAACACATAAAGGCTCACCTGCAATTCCTGACCTGCACTTGCCGGTGGCATGGCATTTACAGGACGGGTGTAACCGGGGCTGTATTCCGTCCTATGGTCCATCCGGTAAGATCTTTCGCCCCGATGCACCGTATCGGCCGACAGGTACGAAGGGTTCCATGCATCGCCGGGATTTTCAAAGGTGTTCAGGTACAGTAGTTTATAACCGTTCTTTGCATCAAGTATCTCCTGCAGCGAATCGCGGATGGCATAATTATCAGCCTGTTCACCGGGTTCCATGGTCACGGTGACATAACAATCGTACCAGCCTCCCCCGAGGGTGATCCACGGCTCTGCGGGTCTGAAGTAGCCGATTACTTTCTGGCGGTGATTGCCGAGCAGGGAATCGATGGGGATCTTGGACTCATTGGCCCCAAAGTGGGCATCCCAGATGAGTAACGACCCGGCGGGAATTGTGTCAAGGTATTTGCAGTCCCCGAATAGATAGCATTCGGCCGGATTTTTCCTGTAAGGGTCGGCGTTCATATAGTAGGGCACATTGATATCGGTAAAAAAGAAAAGCCGTCCGGCATAAGGCGAGGTTTTAAGCCAGGTCGTCGCCCTGCGGACAGTCTCCTCCTCCGGAGATAACCGGGTAGGGATACTGTAGGTCAGAAACGGGGTGATGATCACAGCCCCGAGACTGATTATCAGGAAAGTAACATAAAGCACCCGCGATGCTCGGAACATCGCTGCAAGATCGTTAAACCCTTTCATTGAGATGATGGCCGCCAACGGGAGTACCGCCGCCATGACACGCTCCAGCCCCATGGATCCGCCCATGGCTTTCCAGAATAGGAAAGAATGAAAGGCCAGGTATACCGCGAACGGTATGAAAAGCACGAGAAAGAATAACAGTGTGTTTTGCCTTTTGGAATGATCTTTTGAGACTAGATCGCGGGTCATACCGGCAATACCTGCAATGAAAAGAATTTCCAGGGGGAGCCCGAGGATAAGCTCACGCCGCTCCAGAAAATGCCAGAGACTGCCAATATTGTGATAGATCGGATGGGTATAGGTGACCGGGTAAGGAAACCGGTTAATGAGCCAGAACATGTCCTTGAAATAAAGACCTCCGGCAACGCTGAATACGATGATGCCGGTTGCAAGGAAAGGAATAACCTTTGCTTTTCCTGCCCGGAAAAATGCAATCATGAACAACGGAAGCATGATATATCCTTCGGTTCGGGCAAAAGGAATGAAGGAGATCACGATTGCAGCGGCCAGATAATTTTTTCTCAGGAAAAGGAAAATAGAAAAAATGATCACGAAACTAAACAGGATCTCCGTGAGGGCAGTCGGCATCATCACAAAATAGAGCGGGGTGAAGCAGACAAAAACCATGGCAAGAACAGCGGGCCGGAGGTTGAGTATCTGTGTGATACGGAATGTGAACCAGGCTGTAGAGATCCCCAGCAGAACATTCAGCAGTTTCGCCCCCTGTAATCCGAAAAGGGCAAACGGGGCAGAGACCATGGTATAGAGGGGGCGGCCCCAGGCATCCAGGAAATGCGCAGGATATTTGAAGGCAAAGTGCGAGATAAAATAATGGGAAATATTATCAGCGCCACCAAAGTAACCTTCTGACAGTAATGAAAACATGGCGAACATGACCAGAAGCAATCCGGCAACAAGTAAGTGAAAATGGCGCCGAAAAAAGTTTATCATTTGACCGAAGTTTGAAGATAACACACAAAGATAGAAAACAGCGGTAGACCGTATTAAAATTAAGTAGTTTTGTAAATGGTTCTTCGTGTCACTTCGTGAATTCTTCATGTCACTTCGTGAAATATGAAATCAGGGTAAATGCACAAAATAAAAATCATAGTTTTTCTTGTCCTTATTGCCATCCTGGCTGTTTCTGCCATCCAGTACCGCTATTCCTTTGTCAGGGAATCGCTGCTGAAAGGGTATTATAGTCAGCCCGCCCCGCCAGACCTGAAATATTTTACCTGGAAACGATGGTTTTCCAAGAATTTCCAAAATGATTTCATGACCCGGATGAATGACAACACCGGGTTCCGGAATACCCTGATCAGGATCAAAAACCAATATGATTACTCTTTTTTCAAGGTTGTCCATGCCAAAGGATTCCTGACGGGCAGGAACCGGTTCTTATTTGAGGAGGATTATATTCACGAATACACGGGAAAATATTTCATAGGGACAAAGGTAATTGACGAAAAACTTTCCCGCCTGAAGAATGTGATGGACAGCCTCTCATTTTATCACATTCCCCTGATCCTCGTTTTTGAACCCGGAAAGGCCAGTTTTTATCCGGAATACATCCCTGAACGGTTTCATCCTGAGAAGAGAACCCTGACAAATTATGAATATTTCCTCAGGCGATCAGAGGATCTCGGATTATCTTATCTCGACCTGAACAGGTACTTTTTACAAATGAGAGACACTGCTCATTTCCCGCTGTTCCCGCGCTACGGCATGCACTGGAGTTTGTATGGGGTACATCTGGCGGCCAACGAATTATCCCGTTACATAGGCAAGGTATCAGGAAAATCGATGCCGGAATTTAAGACAGCGTATCTGCAGCATACCCATGACTCCCCGGGAACAGACTATGACATCGGCGAGTTGTGCAACCTGATCTTCCCCATGAAGCCCTCCCCTGGTGTTTATCCTGTAGTTGCATTTGATTCAATGCCAGCGGGAACCATGCCGGCGCTGATCGTTGCCGACAGTTATTACGTCAACATGGTCGAATCGTACGGACAGAAAATGTTCGGCAGGCAGGACTACTGGTATTACAACGGCAGCCTGTATCCGCATCAGAATGAGACTCCCCAGGTAAGGGTTGATAAATCGGGATTGAGGGAGAAACTTAAACAATACGATGTAATTTTACTTATGGTTTCTGAGATCAACCTTCACTGCTGTTTCTGGGATTTTGCCGATGAGGCATACCGTGCTTTCCACCCCGGGATGAATGATTCGAAGCTCGACAGCATAGAAAATAAAATCAGGATAGACCGTGAATGGTTCCGTTTCATGGTAAAGAAATCGAAGGAAGAGAACCGTCCGCTGGATCAGGTGATCCGTTCAAACGCGGAGTATGCTTTCATTGCTTCTTTCAATGACCTGCAGGGAAAAAATTATCGGGACAGCATCCAATATTTCATACTGAACATCAGGAACAATGAGGAATGGCTGGAACTTATCACCAAAAATGCCCGGGAACAAAACATGCCGCTTGATTCGGCGATCATGCTCAATGCTGTTTATTCGTACAGTCAATCAAAAAAGAATCAGTAAATTTGTACAGTATCAACGGGAACAATGCCATGAAAAACATCCTGATAATATTAGTCCTGACCGTAATTGTTTTTTCAGGATCCACCGCTTTCTCACAGGACCTGCCATACCAGAAAGGGTTGGAACCGGTTTCACTTACGCCTGATGAGCTTTACGTGCTATCGAAAATTCCCGAATTGCAGCTGCCGGAGACGTACAAAGGAGTAAACGCCCCGCTTTTACCGACAAGTGTTGATAATTCCACCCAACCTTTTTTCCGCCCCATTACCTGGCAATCGGGTTATGAGTGCGGCCAGTCGGCCGGGACTGCGTTTAACTTCACCTATGAGATTGACCGGGTGCGCGGACTTGCTGCCAACGTGGCAGCAAACCAGTATCCAACCCACTTTACATGGAATTTTCTGAACAATGCCAACAATTACCAGGGCGCCAGTTTTTTTGACTCATGGGAGATCAACAAAGCCTGCGGCAACATGAATGTGGCCGATTATGGCGGTGCGCTTAACACCGGTGGCTATACCCGCTGGATTTCGGGATACAATGTCTATTATAACGGTATGCAAAACCGCATTAATTCGGTGAAGGCAATCCGCGTGGATACACCCGAAGGATTACAGACACTCAAATATTGGCTGCTGGACCATCTCGAAGGGGCCGCTGTGGGTGGCGTGGCCAATATTTATGCACAGTATTTCGGTACCCCATCAACCACACTCCCGGCCAACACCCCGGAGGCCGGCAAATATGTCCAGGCCTATTGGGGAGGCAGTCCTTCACACGCCTGGACCATTTGCGGGTACAATGATTCCATCCGCTACGATTTCAATAACGACGGACAGTACACAAACAACATCGACATCAACAACGATGGCGTGGTTGATATGCGCGACTGGGAAAAGGGAGGATTGAAATTTGCCAACGGTTATGCCGGCCTCCCCTGGTGCAACAGCGGATTTTGTTATACGATGTACAAAAACCTGGCCGATAACATCGGTTTCGGCGGCATCTGGAACCATACCGTTTATGTAATAGATGTAAAAAACACCTGTTCCCCCAAGCTTACCATGAAGGTTACGTTGAAGCATACTTCCCGCAATAAACTCAAAGTGACGGCCGGCGTGAGTACAGACCTGGGAGCCACCCTCCCGTCCTATGTCCTGGAATTCCCGATTTTCAACAACCAGGGAGGCGACCTCTATATGCAGGGCGGAACAACTGAAGCGGATAAAACCATTGAATTCGGACTCGACCTGGCGCCTTTGGTCAACCAGATCACCAGTAACCAGCCGGCGAAATATTTCCTCCAGGTGCAGGAGACAGATCCTTCAGGCGCCGCAGCAGGCGAGATCGTTAACTGGTCGCTTCTCGATTATACAGGCACATCGCCTGTCGTCACAAACTATTCCGGCAGTAACGTTCCCATCCTGAATAATACCACTACCCGGCTGAACCTCAACTATACGCTAAACATTGCCAAGCCCTATATTACCAACAACACATTGCCTCCGGCGCCTTTATACCAGCCTTATAATGTAACCCTTACGGCCAATGGCGGAACACCGCCATACCTGTGGGACGCAAAACTCGATTATCCCGAGACCAATAGCACGGCTGCATTTCCTGCAGTGACGGCACAGCAGCTTACACTTACAAACAACAATACCGGCTATGCCATCAAACCGCTCGGGTTCAATTTTCCTTTCTATAAAAAGAACATCAACAAAGTGTACGTTTATGCCGACGGGTATATCCTGTTCGATGATCAGCCATTCACTTGGCCATACCTGATCGATAAGATGCTGTTGTTCAAACAGACCGCCATCATCGCTCCCTTTATGACCGATCTTACCGTCTATCCGGCCTCCGCCCAAGGTGTCTGGTACGAAGGCAATGCCAGCTATGCGATCTTCCGGTGGAAAGCCTCGCTTAATGGCATGCAGGGAAGCACCAACCTGAACTTTGCCGTGAAAATCTTTCCAAACGGAACCATCGAATATTATTACGGCGATATGATCTATCCGGCAGGTACTTCATGGACGGGGGGAATATCTTCGGGGGATAATAAGAATTTCCAGTTTTCCACATTTCATAACGGACCGGCAATTGCGCCAAATACGCTGGATAAATTTACCACATGCGGTTTTCCGCCGGAAATGCAGATCACCGAAGACGGACATTTTACCGGGACGCCCACCTATTCGTACCAAAACCTGCCGGTCAAGTTCCAGGTTACCGATAACGACAACATCTCGTCAACCAAAGTGTTGATGTTCAGCTCGTATGGTTTACTGATCAACCAGACAATTTTATCCGGCGGCGACAGCCTGATCGAATTCGGGGAACTCGCAAAAATCACACTGAACATCAATAATATAGGCAGTCAGACGTTGAATCAGCTTACCTTCTCCATTACCGAATCAGATCCCTATATTACCTTGATCGACAGCGTTGAAACCGTTGCCACGATCACCGGCGGTCAGGCCATGACCCTTACGGATGCGATGTCATTTCAGGTCGCCCCCAAAGTGCCTGATAATCATACGTTTACACTTATCTTGCATGTTCAGTCGCAGGAGCAGAGTTTTCAACGGCCACTCACGCTCATCGCCCATGCGCCGGTTTTCCGCATCACCGGAACACAATTTGCCGATGGCGATAACGGAAGGCCGGAACCGGGCGAGAGCGCAGATTTGCTGGTTACGTTCAAAAACGCAGGAAGTGCAAAAGCTTCAGCCATCGGAATTCTGCTTTCTTCTTTGGATACGAACCTTACCCTCAACATCAATTCGGCAAATATCAACCTGCTGAAACCGGATTCGTCGAGAACGCTGACCTTTCATGCAACCGCCGGCAACTCGGTTTCGTTTGAACATTTGTATATGATTAAATCTGATCTGTCGGCAAATAACAACTACACAAACGCTGATACGCTTTACCTTTTCTCAGGGGAGATCGTCGAAGATTTTGAAACCGGAAATTTTTTGAAATTTCCCTGGTATTCCGGAGGCCAGGCACAATGGCTCATCGAATCGGGGGTGAAATACGAGGGAAATTACAGCGCACGTTCCGGATGGCTCGGCGACAGCCAGGAGAGCAAGCTCAACATGAATGTAAACGTGCTGACCGCCGGACCGATCTCGTTTTACAAATATGTCTCCTGCGAACATGATCCAAGCGGGAATAAGGACTATGATTACCTGGTCTTTTTAATCGACAATTTTGAAATTGCACGCTGGGATGGCATCATTCCATGGAGTAAGGAAACCTTCGAGGTACCTGAAGGATACCACACCCTGTCGTGGATCTATCACAAGGATTATTCAGTTGCGGCGGGCTGGGACGGATGTTTGCTCGATTTTATAAAACTTCCGCTCATTGAAGGCGCCGTTCCGGTACTCTCTGTCACACCACTCTCTATTGTTAAAATATTGCCCCCCGGGCAAAATGAAACGGAATCCGTATATGTGACAAACCTGGGCGGAGGGATACTCAACTATGCAGCGCTTGTTTTTGATACAGTAGCCAATAAAAAAGATATTCAAACCGACAACCTCGAAGGGTCAAAAGTAACCTGCGGAAGCGAGGGATTTGTACCCGGACAGGCCATCAACTGGGTGTTCACGGTGCATAACCTGAGCTCAGACAACGAATACATCAAACATATCAGACTTGACTTCCCTCCCGGGGTCGTGGTTGGCAGTGCAACCAATTTTACAGGCGGTTCGCTCGGTGAATTTACCTTCCAGGGAACCACGGGCAACGGAGCATCACTCAACTGGCACGGGGAGAGTACCGGCGGAAGGGGAGCGCTTAAACCCGGCGAAACGGCCATGGCATCGGTGACGGGTACCATCGGAGAACCATTCGTTAATGATGTTTTTGTTGTTTATCAATTACTTGGCGATAACCTGGGCGCCATGCCGCATGCTTTGCCCGGCTATGTGAAAATAAAGAATTACGGACTGGCAAATACGTGGGTTACGCTGACCAATCCTACGGGAAGCCTGATGCACAACCAGACCGGGGTAATTTCGGTTGACATCAGCGCAGCCGGAATGGTTTCCGGCACATATCATTGCAGTCTGGCCGTACGCGACCTGTATAACAATAAAGTGCTGATCCCTGTTACCCTGTATGTTCCGTTCCCGGTAGATCTGAATGATGCAAAAGTCTTTTCAGGGACAACCCTTAAAGGTGTTTTCCCAAATCCGTTTTCCGGGGAAACACAGATCAGGTATGATTTGTCTTCGACCCTGGATGTAACCATAGAGATTTACTCCCTGCAGGGATTGAAGCTGCGCTCCTGGAAACAAACAGCGATGCAGCCCGGAACGCATTCCCTGGTCTGGGATGGCAAAGATGAACATGGCCACCAGGTTCCGGCAGGAGTCTATACCTGCCGTATGATAGCCGGCGATTACCTTGGCGCCGTGAAAATGATCGTGATCCGTTAACCGAAAATGCATGGATAAGAAAAACCGGAGACTGATCATCATTAGCCTGATGCTGTTATTTTCTATCATCATGCTGTCGCTGGGGCTTAAATATTTTCCGTTTACCAAAGTGGTGAAAATGCCGTCGGGAACGGAAAAGGAGTTTGTAAACCCCGAAAAAGTCAGCAACTTCTCCCCTAACACACTCTATTACGATTTCGAAGTCGCCCCTGGAAAAGATATGCCCGATGGGTTCTACAAAGGGTTGGCACACTCGGGACAATATTCGGTAAAAGCATTCGGGCAGAACAGCTACAGCGTGGTCGTAGAAAGAACTGCAGGAGATGTGGGGGTTGGAAATCTGAAGGCCGTGGCAATAAGCGCTTGGATTTACGCTTTTCCCACGAAAAATGATGTGAAGGGAAGCCTCGTTTTTACCGCTTCAAACGAGGTAGGGGTCAACGTCTGCTGGCATGGACTTTCCCTGACCGAACCGGAAGTTCCACGGGAAAAATGGTTTAAGATCAGCGCCTATTTTGACCTGACTAAAGTACAGTTTAAACCTGAATACAAACTCCAGGTTTACTTTTGGAACAACAGCAGCACAGATATCCTGATCGATGATTACTTTATCGCCTTTGGAGGCGCTACCGATCGGCGTGGCGACTCCGCCCGGGTCGATATGACCAAACCTGAAGGCTTTAAACCCAAATACAACTATCCACCCTTCCCGGTTTCGATGCTCGAAAAGGAACCGATGAACAGGACAGTTGATCCTTCAGATATTGGTCCTGACGATTATTACATTTCCGGCAATTTCTTCAATACCGGAAACGACGGACTGCTGGTCATCCGAAAGGATGGAAAAGCGACTGGCTATGCCTGCTGTCCAGAAACCCGTGTATTCCGGAAAATCAATCTGAGCAACATAAATGCCTTGGGGCAGGTTGCCCCAATGACCAGGATCCTGAAAGGAAAATTCCTGTCGTCGCGGGCCGACCAGTTCATCGTGACGGGAGAAAAGGGATGGGCGCTTGGTACCTTCGAGCCGATCGAAAAAGTATGCAGTTCGACCGGCGCTTTACAAACCAACATGAAAATCCTCTGGAAGTCTGATACCCCGGCAGCGACGGTCTATGCCGGAGATTTCAACGGCGACGGGCGGACAGAACTCCTGGAAATTACCGGCAACGGCGCATGGAAGGTGATGTCGTTTGAATCGGATGGTAAAGCATCAGGTTCCTGGAAGAACCTGGCCACGGATGACAATAAACCGGAAAAAGAGTGGGACGGGGGTGTACAGGAGATCGGGATCTCTGTAGGTCAGTTTATCCGGGGCTCTGCCCATGATGTGGTATTGACGGTGACACGGAATAAAAGCGACGGAAAATACACCTGGTCGCTGCGTAAACTGAATTTAACCGGAAATAGATGGGAACCTGTCTTCAGCGAAAAACAGGATCATGCGGGGAAAACCATCGGGTTGGATACCCTGAAACCATCAGATCTCTTTTTAACCTCATCCGTGGGTGGAAATAAAACGTCCATATACCGGTATAACCGCGACTGGCGGTATGATCTGAAAGAAATAGCGTTCAATGACTCGACCTTCACCATTTTATCGGCTGTTGATTTCCAGGGTTATGACAAAGACCAGAACCCCAAATATTATGAATCGCTGAAACTTGTGCCAGGGTGTTTTCTGAATTCATCTTCGGTTTCGTTTTTAACCATTGGCCATGTTGCAAAATCGCGGCAATACCAATCGATACTTCCTGATTTTGTTCATCTTTATTCACTTCCGGCAAACAAATAAAGTCTACGGCATGAACGTTACGCTCCGATATACATTGCTCATAATGCTTTTTCCGGGTTTGCTCCAATCGTGCGGGCAGCCAGCCCGGTCGCCGGAAGTGGTGAGTGAACAGTTTGTGGTGAAGGATTTCAATCCCATGACAAACTGGGATCCTCAGAAGACCCTTTTCCTCGATTATACGGAGGCCATTACACAGGGTTTTGTCATCCCGGGACGGCAGCAGGTGGAAGGAGGTCATTTTAACCTGGAGTTCAGGCTGAAGAATACCGGGACAACTCCGCAAAATTTTTTATACAAAATCTACTACCAGAACGAATCGTACAAATTTCCTGAACGGGATGGGTCTGACAGCACAAAACAGCATCCCGATGCCTGGGAGAATTTTTACGGAAGCTGGGAAGATACTGGTAAAACATTTGCTGAAACCGGGGTGATTGAAGCCGACCATGATTTTCATGTCGTGAAAAGCCATTTCCGGATCGTTGGAAATCCAAGGAATGAACAACGGTATTATGACCAGGGTAAAAATGACCGCTGGAAACGGAACCTTCGTGTTGGGAACTACAGCTTCCTGCTCGTGGTCACCACGCCGGAAAATATCCAGGGCAGGCAGATCCCGGATGCCGTGCTGGACATCAGTCTGAACAATGAAATAGGATTTATCAATCCTTTCTTTTATTTTTTTTATGGGCCCGGTAAAACATTAAAAAACACGATCATACAGAAATATCCGGAGATGCTGAAAGTTGTGGCCAACCCCGACCCCGGGGCAGGAATTTACATCAACCCCGTTGCCTATTCCAAAGAAGATGCAGAGAGATCAAAAACCGCGTTATGCGGACAGGATCCCGCTATTTACAATACGGCTGCATTCGAACAGTTTGTGCATTACATCGACGCCTCCACGAAATTGAATAACATCCCGGTGATTGCCGATGTGCTGAACGACAACTATTCCCGGATGGATTATAACTGGAACAAAAGATTCTATCGCAAAGAGGAGTTGGTAGCCATCACGGCCACTGTAGCGCCACGACCCTGTGAATCGGTGGTTTCCGACCCGGTGAACCGTACGATCACCATCCGGAACCCGAAGGCGGAATTCGGTAAATGGCAGAAGCAGAATGTGGGCGTGATTACTCGTCACGGGATGACCTTTGGCAGATACACCGTAAAATGCAAGCTTTCGGAGTTGCTGAACAAAAACAACATGTGGAACGGCCTCACCAACGCGATCTGGCTGATCACCCAGAGCCAGGCCGACTGGAACTTCCGCCGCGACTGCAACAACAATGGTTACATGGCCAATTATTACGGCGGGCACCAGGATCAGCGGGTAAAGAATGTAGGGTATTCGGAAATTGATTTCGAAATTCTTAAAACCGTGCCTTACTGTCCTTCGTGGGTGTTACCCCCTGCTTACAACAATGGCATCGAGGATCAGAAGAATGTGCTGAACTGGAATGTGCCCTTCCCTGAGGAAATTCTGGCCGATGATGACAAGATCATGGTTTCCTGCACCAACTGGGATATGGCCTGCTGGCAACCCGCTGATTTTACGTCTGGTTGCTATCCTGTGCGTTATGAAGACAAGACCTTCTGGGCGCACCGCTGGGATAAAAATTATCGGGCGCTGACACAAAAGACCCCCGAACGCGATGATGAGCTTTTCGGATCACACTTTTACTACTTTCAGATCGACTGGCAACCCGACAAGATCATCTGGCGCATCGGTCCGGCAAAAGATAAATTGCGGGTGGTCGGCTATATGGATGACAAAGTGACCTCAATCCCAAACAACCAGATGCTGCTCATCATCACCCAGGAGTTCCACAACACCAAATGGTGGATCGGCTCTGCCTATTCGCAGGACAACATTCCTTTCCCGAAGGTGGATTATGTTGGGGAAATACAGGAACTGACCATTGAATAGATCTGTTTTTCAAAACATTGCGGCAATGCTTCCTTTCCAAGAGCAAAAAGAGAGGTTTGCAGTTTTTTTCAAAATGCTGAACCGGTTTGCCAGCCTCAACCTGGCAGGCCTTGTATTACTACTCCTGCTTCGTCTCGGCCAGTTTGTTTCGCTCTCATACATGGCCTCCCTTGAGTCAGGGATTTTGTTCCTGGAACTAAGAGGTTACTTGCAGGATGTGGTACTCTGGCTCAACCTCTCCTGGCTTTTACTTGTCCCATTCTTACTGGTCTCCAAATTCAACCGGAGGGCGGGGATTGTCTTTTTCTGGCTTGTATTCCTCTTTGCAGCCATGACGGAGTGGGCGCTCTTTCAATATTTCAGGATGGTTTTCGTACCACTGGACCAGGTTATCTTTTCATACCGGATCAGTGAAATGGTTACCATTATTCTTAATTCAGTCAGGGTTAACTTCAGTTCTTTCCTCCCCTTCATACTGATCATTTCAACTACTGCGGTATTCGTCCGGCTTTCACTGAAGATCAGAATTTCAAGACTTTTTCTGACATTATTTTTTATGCTGGGCTTCAGCGCGCTATTCCTGCGATCATGGTCAACGCCGAAGGAAAAGGAACATGGAGATCTTTTTGAATATTACCTGATGGTCAATAAATCAGCCTACCTGATCAGCAAAATACATCTGTACCGATCGAGTGCCGGGCAAACAGCAACCATCGCCGCCGTTGAAGCTGCAGCAAGGCGTTACCAGTCTGCCCATCCCGGGTTTAAATTCTCCTGGACCCGGTATCCATTTCTCCATACCGACAACACGCCGGATGTGCTGAGTCATTTTTTTAACCTTGGAAGAGAAAAGCCAAACCTTGTTTTTATCATTGTCGAATCCCTGTCGGGCTGTTTTATCGGAAATAATCCCATCTACGGAAGCTTTACGCCGTTTCTTGATTCACTGGCCGGCCACAGCCTTTACTGGAGCAACCACCTCTCCACAGCCGATCGCACATTCAATGTCCTGCCTGCCCTGTTCGGCTCGCTTCCGCCCGGAGATCCGACCTTCGTCGATGACGCGGCAAAAATACCCTACCATTTCTCGCTGATCAGGTATTTATCTGAAAACGGATATTTTTCAAGCTTTTATTATGCCGGCGATCCGTCATTCAACCACATGGAAGATTTCCTGCAACGGCAGAATGTAGATTATATCCTCAGATCTTTTGGCCCGCAATTTAAAAAGGCAGACGCCCTATTCGAAGGTTATCACTGGGGCCATGCTGATGGCGATCTGTATGCAAGATCCTTCGATGTTATAGACTCCCTGAAAAAATCACCGCGGCTTGATATCTATCTCACCCTGTCGCTGCACGCACCGTTTATTCCGCCCAACATGGATGGTTACCTGGCCAGGGTCGAAGACCGGATGAAAGCCATGGATCCCGGTCAGCAAAACAGGGCAGATATCGAATATAATAAGAAAATATTCGCCTCCATTCTCTATACCGACCACGCACTGAAGGAATTTATCGACCAATACAAGATAAGGGACGAGTACCGGAATACAATATTTGTCATCACGGGCGATCATGGACTGCCGGAACTGAACCTCCACCGTTTCCCGAGCCTTGCACGGTATCATGTTCCCTTGATCATCTATTCCCCGATGCTCAAACGGGGCGTTTTCATGAGATCAGTATCATCACATCTTGATGTCACACCCTCGGTCCTTGCCATGATGCGTAACAGTTACCAGATCAGAACCCGGTCAGTTGCTCCGTGGCTGGGCGCCGGTCTTGATACGGCTATTATCCCAAGGAACATGCACACCTTGCCGGTCATCCTCAACAATAAAGAGATTGTCGAATACATCAACGGTTCGAACTATCTGCGGGGCGATAAAATATACAAAATACTCCCGGAACTTTGGCTTAAGGATACCACCGACCAAACCACACTTCGCAGAATGACCAGTGAACTGGCCGACTTCAAAATACTGAACTCCTATGTCACCCGGCAGAATATGCTGGTACCCCCTGAGATCTATTTCGGGAAGAGTATTGACAGCACGGATATAAAAGTGGGGAATTTAATAACAATAAACCCCGACGATTCAACCGGCGAATACCGCATTCTTTTCAAACAACTTCCGCTATCATACGGGATAAAATTTCTGAAGCTGGTTTTTTCCATTGACATCCTCACACGGGAAACTGACCTGGCAAAGTACCCGCAATTGGTCATGGAGATTTACGGAAGCCAGGGAAAACAGGTCATGTGGCAATCGTTTGCCTTTCCAACCCCAGACTATGGAGCTGTAAAACAGGGAGAATGGCGTACCTTGTCGGTCATCGAATATGTAAAACTGAGTGATCTTTCACAGGGTGAAAAAAACGCCATGATGCTGTACATTTGGAACAAATCGAAAGGTATCATCAGGCTTGATAAGCCGGCGGTAAAGATCACGGGTTATTTTTAACACCTATAAACAACGAACCAAAATCAGAAATATGAAAATAATCGTTCTTGGCGCCGGCCTTGTTGGCGGTCCCATGGCGCTCGACCTTTGCGGCGAACCAAAATTTGAAGTCACTGTTGCCGACATCAATACAACAACACTTCAGAACCTTGTTGAAAGGCAAATTTCAGCAATCAACCCTGTTAAAACCCTTGCAGTCGATCTGAGCAACCCCCACACGGTGGGCGAACTGGTTGCAGGTTACGACATGGTGATCAATGCTGTACCGGGATTTATGGGATTTCAAACTTTGAAGGCGATCATCGGTGCAGGTAAGAACGTAGTCGACATCGCCTTCTTCATCGAAGATCCATTTGAACTCGACGAACTTGCCCGCCTAAACAATGTCACCGCCATTATGGATATGGGGGTCGCCCCCGGAATGTGCAATGTGCTCATTGGTTATGCTGACCATCTGCTTGATGAAACTGACAATATCCTGTACATGGTGGGCGGTTTGCCCGAGGTTCGCGAATGGCCCTGGGAATACAAGGCTGTATTCTCCCCGGTGGATGTGATCGAAGAGTACACCCGGCCTGCCCGATACATCGAAAATGGAAAACTCATAATCAAGCCGGCCCTCTCCGATCCCGAATTGCTCAACTTCACGGGAATAGGCACCCTGGAAGCCTTCAACACCGATGGACTGCGTTCGCTGGCCCACACCGTGAAATGCCCCAACATGAAAGAGAAGACCCTGCGTTACCCCGGGCACATTGAAAAGATGCGGGTGCTGCGTGAAACCGGGTTCTTCAGCCAGGAGGAGGTCGAGGTGAACGGGAGCCGCATCAAACCCATGGATCTCACAGCGAAACTGCTTTTTCCGAAATGGAAACTGGAGGAGGGAGAGGTTGACATCACGGTGATGCAGGTGATGGTGGAAGGAAAAAAAGACGGGAAAAGGATCAAATATACCTGGGACCTCTTCGATAAATATGACCCCGCCACCCGGATCCATTCCATGGCCCGTACTACTGGCTATTCAGCCACCGTAGCGCTTCGCATGATCGCTGATGGCCTCTATTCAAGAAAAGGCATCTCGGTGCCTGAATATATCGGCAAACAACCGGAATGTGTCGAATACCTGCTCAATGGCTTGAAAGAACGGGGGGTCATCTACAGAGGGAATGTATCGGAATAATATTTTGTTCAAGTTCTTTCACGAAGAGCCACGAAGAATACACGAAGGTTATAAAATATATCTTTTTAACCCGTTTTTAAGGACTGTTACATTAAAATTGATTAGCAGACCAATTTTTACTTTGGAAAATCGCATGTATGTCAGAACCTGTGCTTCGTGGATTGGCGCCAAAGAATCTATTGATTTTAACTCGACAATGACAGAATCTTCAACCAGTACATCCATTCTGTAGCCACAATCAAGCCTGATATCCTTATAAAATACCGGGACTGGTTTTTGCCGTTGAACCCTCAATTTTTTATTTAATAATTCATACACCAGGCATTCTTCATAGGCAGATTCCAACAATCCCGGCCCTAAATACCTGTGAACTTCAATCGCACAACCAATGATCACTTTTGATACAATATCGAACTCCATAACATTTAGTTTTCTTCGTGTAACTTCGTGCAACCTTCTTTTACCTTCGTGTAACAAAACACAACGCTATTATACAATAATCACGCATAGTTGAATTAGGGGAGGGAGGCCACAGGCTATTAAATTTACAATTCATTACATTGCTTAATCGCCTTTTCGGGAAAAAGTAATACACTTGTTAATAATTTTTTTCCAGGCATCCGTTTTTGCAAAATTTGTTGTATCTTCGTTTCAGGATTTTAACGATTAAAATTCTTTCCCGTGTATCGCAAAGCCATAACACTAATCATTGTCTCTCTCCTGTGGACGGGATTTTCCGCATTGTACGCCCAGCAATCCATCCTTTCCACCAGCTTTAATGCCATTGGCATTGATGGCGAAGTCAGCTATTCTGTTGGCCAGATTGCCTTCAACACAAATATTGGCGCCGATGGCACCATCACTGAAGGGGTGCAGCAACCCTATGAAATTTTATTCATGACTGGCATTGGGGAAGAATCGGAAATTATCCTGAAATGCATGGTTTTTCCCAACCCGGCAAACGATAATGTCAGATTGAAAATTGAAGGTCAGGAAATTTTAAACCCAACCTGTCAGCTTATCGACATGAACGGAGTGGTTTTGCAGGATATCAAAATCGTGCGGAACGAAACCACCATCTTCATGGCTGACCTTGCTGCGGCAACCTATTTTCTGACGGTTTTCGTTGATGGCAAATTGTTGCAAACATACAAGATCATAAAAAAATAGGATATGAAAAAGCTATTGTCCATAATGATTGCAATGCTTCTCCTTGCCGATCTGCAGGCTCAGGCGCCCCAGAAAATAAGTTACCAGGCAGTGGTCAGGAATTCATCGGGCAAGTTGTTGCAAAACACCAATGTCGGGATCCGGATCAGCATCCTGCAGGGTTCAACAACCGGCGCTGTCATATATTCTGAAACACACCAGGCCACCACGAACGTCAACGGCCTTGTTACCGTTGAAATCGGCGGTGGTATCACATCCATGTTTTTTGACAATATTGATTGGGCAAACGGCCCCTATTTCCTGAAGACGGAAACCGACCCGACAGGAGGTACTGCCTATAACATTACCGGAGTCAGCCAGTTGCTTAGCGTACCATATGCCCTCCATGCCAAAACCGCCGGCAACGGGTTCAGCGGCAATTACAATGACCTGACCAACAAGCCAGTAACCGATGGTTCTGAAACAAAAATTCAGGCTGGCGCCAACATCTCCGTGACAGGAACCGGCACCAATGCGACCCCATATGTTATCAATGCGTCAGGCGGAAATCCCATTCCCGGGAAAACCACCCTGATCCTCTCCCAAACCTGGACCGTCCCGGCGGCAGTGTCAAAGATCAGGGTTGAATTGTGGGGAGGCGCTGGCGGAGGCGGAGGCGCAGGGGCCTATTCCTATTCATACAACCTGAACAACGGCGGTGACGGAGGTTCTGGAGGATATGCACAACAGGAGCTCAATGTCGTGCCAAACCAGCAATTTATTGTGGTCATCGGTTCGGGCGGAAGTGCCGGAACCAATGCCTCGTATTCCTATCCCGGGTATTATGGCGACACGAATGGTGGAAACGGGGGAGATACCTGGTTCGGCTCCTGGAAAGCGGCCGGCGGTACCGGCGGTAAAAAAGGCAGCTACACAGCCTACACCGTTCACGGTAATCCGGGAACCGCCAATGTCGCCACCCTTACCGGATATGCTTCCAAACCGCAGAGTAATATCCTGGACACATTCATGGGCCTCGTCAGATCCTACCTCAGTGACCGGTTCTTCACTTCAAAACCCGGCACGGGAGGATCGATTCAGGGTTATTCGATCCCCACTTCAGGGGAAGGCGGGGCGGCAGTGATTACCTTTCTGGAATGAGTCTTTCATCAGGCAGCCTCTGTCCTGAACAACCGAAATCATATTAGTCACGGATGATGATCAGCAAAACCAATTTGTTTTATATCGGTTTTGCAATTTTAATACTTCTGATTGTTAATAACATACGGTCAGGAGTTCTGGTTGACACTTCATTTTCCCCAAGATTTTTTTTACTCCCGGTTTCGTTATTGATAACCACTTTGTTGCTTTTCAGGAAAAAGATCAGCTTTAAGATCACGCTCTATGAAATCACCTGTTTGCTCTTTTATTTATGGAGCCTGCTCTCCTCCCTTTGGGCCACAGTCCCTTCCGAATCAATCGTTCAATCTCAACTGATATTTGTCTCCTTTTCGGTTTATGTGATCGTTAAGATATTACAGGTAAGGAACAGCCGGTTTGAACAGATCTTCATCACTGTTTTATTGATGGCCATGATGTTTTCATTCTTCCTGGCATTTTATAAAATGGCGGGACTCGAGTTCTTTGATCCTTACCGGATAAACTCCGTTTCGGCCAACAATAACCTCTATGCAGGGTACCTCCTCATTTCATTGCCACTGACTTTTGCCGGGTATTCCATTTTTCGAGGATTCCGCAAGTATCTGTCGGCGGCAGTTGGAATGATGGCGCTGTTTTTTATCATTATTTTGCAAAGCCGGGCCGTCTATGTCGGACTGCTTTTTGCCATGATCCTCTCATTTTTGCTGTTGGTCACCAGATACAGGTCTGTGCTGAACAGGAAGAACATTCTGGTCGGAAGTATTTTTCTGATACTTTTATTGGCTGGTGTCTCCTCATTTTATTCTTCCCTCGATCAGCCCCGGAAAAACTACTTTTTAAGCAAAATCCCTGTGTGGCAGTATTTCCGGTCCTATGATGACAGTCTGCATGATATGCTTGAAAAAAAACGCCGGGAAAAAGCGGAACTGACAGGTATCCCGGAGTTCGATTTTGCAGGGAGTTATTATGAAAATGCCAACCTGAGGATCATTTTCTGGAAAAGATCTGCCTGCCTGTTCGCATCACATCCCGTGCTGGGCACAGGCGCCGGGAACTGGCGGATCATGGTTCCGTCCTGTCCCAAACCCGATAACCCGGATCATACGTTGAAAAATTACACTTACAGTCAGCCCCATAACGAGTGGATCGGATTCGTGACTGAACTTGGCATTCCAGGGTTCCTATTTGTGTTTGTAATCTTTTTTCTCCCGGTGATCATCGTTCTCTGGCAGATACTGATCCGGAGAGAGTCACTTCCGGTGACTTCCATGTTTTATGCCGCATTTCTGGCCGGATTTTATCTTTTTGCCTGCTTCGATTTCCCGTTCAGAAGAGTAGAACACAATGTAATGGTATTTTCGGTACTGGCTTTTCTAATGGCCAGGATTTCTTTGAATGGGTGGTCTTTTACCGGTGATGGTTTGTCGTGGAAATATCTCAGGATCTTGCTTTTCGCGGGACTGGCATTTACCTCTGTCGTTGCGATCGAAAGAATAAAAGGGGAATTTTACACGAGGATCATGTTCCGGAATGAAGGAAAAAACCAGGAAAAGGTGATTGTCAACGGGCAGGCAGCAAACAACAGGTTTTACCGGCTGACACCGAATACACTGCCCCTGGACTGGTTTGTAGGTGTTGCGCAGTTCAACCTGGGTGATGAAGCATCGGCCCGCGCCTCGTTCCTGAAAGCATTGATGATAACCCCTTTCGAGGTAAGGGTGTTGAACGACCATGCAACAGCGCTTTACAGCCTTGGCAAAATTGAAGAAGCAAAAGCTGAACTGCAGAGAGCCTTGGCCATTGATCCGTTCTTTGAAGATGCCGGCTTTAATCTTGCTGCGATTTATTATTACAAAGGGGAACGCGACAGTGCCTTGTTCTATGTAAACCGGTGCAGGAAATCTCAGAAAAAGGCCGATTTCCTGGATGAAATTGAAAGATTGCCCGTTATCCGCAGTGAAGATAGGAATTGACCAGCTTCATGATCTCCTTCTCATTGTCCTTGATGGATTCACGGAGGTTCTGATCCTTGAAATTTTTCAGGTACCTGATCAGCCCGTCAACGATCTTTTTCGGGAAGATGCTGTGCTCCTCATATATTTTGCGTTGCCGTTCCAGCGCTTCCGCCGAATGCCAGCAGGAGGGAGGTAATTGCAGCAACTCACTCACCCGCGTTTTATGTTCCTCTTCAAAGATATTGACGTCAACATAAGTTTTTTCGGCAAATTCAAGGGCATTTTCCATTTCGAGGCCGTGCCGCGCAGCCACCGTAAGGCCTGCAAACAGTAGGTAAACATCAGCCGAACCGTCAGGGCACCGGAATTCGACCGTCTGGCGGCTTCCAAAGCCTTTTTGGGTATCCGGTTCCCCGGGGTTGGCATCGGTGATCATGGCGTGTTTGCTTCCCCATCCGAGGGGGACCCTGACCAGTACCGATCTGTTACGGTCACCCCAGCAGATGTTGGTCGGCGCTTCCTGGTGCGGAACCAGTCGGAAATAGCTTGTGGGGATCATATTCCCGAAGGCTGTCAGAGACTGGGAGAGGTCGAGGTATCCGGCGATCGCCTTTTTCGCTGTTTCCGAAAGTTTGCCATTGTCAAGCATCACGCTCTTCCCGGCTTTCATCAGGCGGGTATGCACATGCATGCCGCTTCCGGCCTTTCCCGTGGTGATCTTGGGGGCAAAGGTGATGGTGACCCCGTGCTTATGCGCCAGCGACCGGAGGATCCATTTCGCGATCACCAGTTGATCGGCAGCATCTTCGAGCCGGACAGGCGTGAATTCAATCTCATTTTGTTCGTAGGAGAGCCCCGATTCGGTAAAATTACCGACTTCGGAATGGCCGTATTTGATAAACCCGCCGCACCGGGCAATAGCATGCATGGCTTCGATGCGCAGCTTTTCCCATTTGCAGAACGGGGATGATTCATGATATCCACGCTGGTCAACCGCTTCAAACAGGCGGGACTGCTCGCTGATGATATAATATTCCAGTTCGCCCATCACCTCGAACGAAAAGCCCGTCCTTTGTTTCAGTACCTCATGTGATTTACGCAAAATGTACTCCGGTGAATTGGCAAATGGCTGGCCGTCCTTGTCATAATAGGAGCAGAGGATATCCAGGGCGGGGATCTCGGAAAACGGATTTACAAATGCCGTGCGGTACCGGGGAATAACGTAAAGATCGGAAGAACCCGCCTCAACGTAATTCGGAAAAAGACTCGATCCGTCCACCCGTTCACCGGCAGAAAGAATGCCGTCGAGATGATGCCGGTCTTTGATGATGAAATTGAGGGTTTTTAACCGGCTGTCGGCAGCAGTATACCGGAAGTTCACCATCTGAATGTTGTTGGCTTCAATAAAGTTGATCAGGTCGGCCTTGGTAAAGTCATCGGAAGGTTTGTCGAGAAAATGTACTAGCGCGTTGGGATTCAGCGAGATGTTTTCATTCATGGCCTGAAAATTCAGTTGAAAAGTAGTAACCGCAAAAGTAAGAATTTTTTGATAATTTTGCCACACTGTTACCCTGTTACCTTGTTACCCTGTCACCCTTTTACTAAAACAATGTCCAACCCAAACGAAATCATCTTCTTCTCATCCTTCCTCGCCTTCATCGCCCTGATGCTCGGGATCGACCTTGGATTTTTCCAGAAGAAGAACCATGCGTTATCCTTTAAGGAGGCTTTGGGCTGGACGATCGTCTGGGTAGGCATATCCCTGGGATTTTATTTTCTGATCCGCTTTCACGGAAACCTGATCCATGGCAGCGATTCCCTCGAACTGATCCAGGCGCGGATCACAAAGTTCAACCATCCCATCGATATCACCGGGATGGGGGTTCAGGAGGCGATCAACCTGTATAATAAAAATCTGTCGCTGGAATATATCACCGGTTACCTGATTGAATATTCGCTGTCTGTTGACAATGTATTCGTGATCATCATGATCTTTATCTCCTTCAATATCCAGCCGAAGTATTTCAAACGCGTACTCTTCTGGGGGATCCTTGGCGCCGTGATCATGCGTTTCATCTTTATTTTTGCCGCCAGCGCACTGATCCAGCGATTTTCCTGGTTTCTCTATGTTTTCGGGGTGATGCTGGTGATTATCGGTTTAAAAATGGCCTATGACTTTCTTTTCAAACGGAAAGATGATCAGATCGACACGGAACGACATCTGGTGGTGAGGCTGGTTTCCCGTTTTTTCAATGTGAGCCACGATGAACATGCCGAGACCTTTTTCGTAAGACAACAGGGAAAACTCTTTGTCACCCCGCTTTTTATCGTGCTGATGATCATCGAATTCACCGACGTGTTGTTCGCGGTGGATTCTGTTCCAGCAGTCTTTTCCGTGACCCAGGACCCTTATATCGTCTTTTTCTCGAATATTTTCGCCATCCTGGGCTTGCGATCCCTCTTCTTCCTGGTGATGGACATCATGAACCGCTTCCACTACCTGAGGATGGGCCTGGCCGCATTGCTCACATTTGTGGGTGTGAAGATGTTAATTCATGGCGTGTTTAAAATTTCAACCAGCATGTCGCTCGTGGCGATCGTATCCATCCTGCTGATCAGCATCATCGCCTCCCAGATCCGTACCATTATCCATAGAAAATCAAGCTGAGAAGTCGGCAGTTTGCAGTCGGCAGTTTGCAGTCGGCAGTTTGCAGTCGGCAGTCGGCAGTCGGCAGTCCGCTTGTCAACTAATCCACCAGTCCCCCAAGATACCTCCCCAGCACCTCCTGTGCCGCCCGGTATGGATTCATCCTCCCCTCCCTGATCTCCTCCTCCATTCCGGCGATGACCTCGCTGATACCCTTTTGGGCAAAAAAGTGATGATGAAGGCCGGCATCGATGGCATCCCTGAAGACCTGCCGGTTTTGTTCCATCCGCTGATGATAAAAATATCCGTTGCTGAGGGTGGTTTTCCGGTGTTCCAGGATCAGTTCCCAAATACAGTCAATCCCCAGCTTTGACCGGGCCGAACAGATATCCGCCACGGGAAGCCAGCCACTGTCGGCCGGCGGAAAGAGTTGCAGTGCGTTGGCATATTCCATGCAGGCGGCTTGTGCTTTACCGATGTTGTCGCCGTCGGCTTTGTTGATCATGATCACGTCGGCCATTTCGATGATGCCCCGTTTGATGCCCTGCAGTTCATCGCCCGCGCCGGCCAGCATGAGCAGCAGGAAGAAATCGACCATGGAATGGACCGCCGTTTCCGATTGTCCGACCCCGACCGTTTCGACAAAGATCACATCAAATCCGGCCGCCTCGCAAAGGATGATGGTTTCACGGGTCTTTCGTGCCACACCACCGAGCGAACCTGCCGCCGGAGAGGGGCGGATAAACGCATTCGGGTCCACCGCTAACTCCTCCATCCTTGTCTTGTCACCCAAAATGCTCCCCTTCGACCGTGCGCTGCTCGGATCAATCGCCAGCACAGCCAGTCTGTATCCTTGCGACGTAATATACTTTCCCAGCGCCTCGATAAAGGTACTTTTACCAACTCCCGGAACTCCGGTAATACCAACACGGATGCTATTCTCGCCGGATTTTGCAGTCGGCAGTCGGTAGTCGGCAGTCGGCAGCTTGCCATTTGCAGTTTGCAGTTTGCCGTTTGCATTTTGCAATTGTGCCCTTGTTTCCCTTAAGCATCCTGCAATAACCTCTTGCCCCAGTTCCATATGCTCCGGCAGCGAACTTTCGACGAGCGTGATCGCTTTACTCAGCAGCGTCCGGTTTCCGGCCAGGATGCCATCAACCAACTCCTGCACGTTATGCGGCGGCCGTTTCCCGGCTTTGAGTTTCTTCAGCGCCTCCTTGTTAACCTGGCCGGGTTGCTCGATCCCGTCCATCACTTTCAGTGCACTTTTAAATTTCCTGGGTCCGGGCATGTCAATTCAATTGGAATACAATTTCCCACGCATGGTGGTTATGGTACAGGTCGGCCGGCCGGATGATCTTTCCGGCACACAGGTTTTTGAACTCACCAGGTTGCTGGTGTCTTTCCTTGTCCCAGCAACAGCTCCGCGCATAGGCTTTCAGAATCAGTTCGGAGCAATAATATGCGTTGTCGGCGTTATCGAAATTATAACTGTACGGGGTGCCCACAATTTCCATTGCATGACCGCAGGCATTTACCATCTCCTGCAATCCGCAGAATTTCGGTTTGAGGATCACAAAGTCATCTGTTTTTAGGAGGAACTCCGGGAGATCGTTGATGATCACCCCATCTGATGTAGCCTCGATGACCTTTTCGCCGGAAACGATCAAGGCCGAATGGGTCCAGTACCCGTCGATAAATAAGTTTGCCATCTGGAACTCCCTGCGCGACAATACAATCATCCCCGGCATCAGCACCTCCCTGATCGTTTCGAGGTTCAGCTCCGAGCAGCGAAACCTGCGCCCGAACCTCCATGTCATATATTTCGACGCCCTGATCAACGGAGTGAAGTAATAGAGGAATTTCGGGGTCCAGGGGATCATGGGAAAATGGTAAAATGAAAAATGCCAAATGTAAGTAGCAAGATGCAAAACTTAAGGATAGCGAAAGTAAGAAAAATTCTTAACTTTGCACCCGCCCAACCTCTCCGTAGCTCAGTTGGTAGAGCAATTGACTCTTAATCAATGGGTCCCAGGTTCGAGTCCTGGCGGGGAGACGAGACAAATGCAAGATGCAAGATGCAAATTGGCAATATCCCCACTAAGCATCCCTGCATCTTTTTTTTTTGCATCTTGCATTTGACATTTGATATTTGACATTTGACTTTTAGCATCAAATATTTATTAACACACCCCTCCACCTTTTCCATTCTCCTCCGATTAAGCAGAAGAAAAACATAAATACACAGGGCGTGGAAAATCAAAGAACACCTCATTTCAACGACCATCTGCGTGAACGAACAATGGCAATGGCGGCCGGGGTTTACACATTATTCAAATCGCGGGAGATCAAAGCAATAGTACGCCCGGTGATCAACCAGATCATCAGGAGTTCATCATCAGTGGCGGCTAATTTCAGAGCAGCAACAAGAGCGCGTTCGGATGCTGAATTCTATTCAAAAATATGCATTGTCGCTGAAGAATGCGACGAGACCCAATTCTGGATGGATTATCTGCTTCGGATCAACATCCTGACACAAAATGATTGCAAGGATCTTCAAGAGGAGATTGATGAAGAGGTCAAGATCTTTACCACCATAAAAAAGAAAATGAAAGATAAACTTAGTACAGCAACAGTATAAACAGTTGTTTCGGGAAAATTGGAGTTCCCTTTGTAAAGGTGAAGCAGGAAGATAAGATTGTAATACCAGGCTTAGCCCAACAAGAATATGAACCCTACAAATTGATCAATGATCTGAGCCGCCATTGAAAAAAACGGACAGTGAATGTTTTTCCTATGTAAAACAACAAATTAATGCGTTGAAGTAATAAATCGAATTTTGTACATCGAAATACTTTGTTTGTCCTTCATGAATTGCGGCGTCTGATCCTGCCAGGTCAATCCTCCGTCGGGCGAATAAACAATGGATGAATTTGCATTTCCTGCTCCCGGGGAACCAGTAACCCAGACATTGCTAGTATTTAAAATGGCTATACCCAGATACCAGTCACCGGTTACACAGGTATATTCCTGCCAGGATTTTCCGGAATCTTTTGTATGGTAAATACCATTATAATCAGTTACAATGTAAGCTTCCGATTCACTCAATAAAAACAGATCATTTGCATCAGCATATGCCGCAGAATGAGTAATTTCTGACCAGGTAGCCCCATTATCCCCTGACCTGATCATGAATTTTCCGGGTCCTCCTATGGCCCATATGGAATTTCCATAAATTTTAATACCCAGATAATGCCCTAACTTGGTCTGGGTCATATTAAGATCTTTCAAAGGATTTAACCGTTGCCAGGTTTTTCCGCCATCCGTCGAATGTAACATGATCGGATATGTATCCCCCGCATCCATGTCGCCGACAACCCATATATCTTCGGTTGAATGGACTGCAACCCGGTGCAGGATGTCACTTCGATAGGGACCCGGAATTTCCAGTTTCGTCCAGGAATCACCTGCATCTGCCGAATGATATACACTGCCTGAATCCCCTACTACCCAGATATTGGACTTATTTAGGGTCTGTTAATAAATAACATTGACATTTGAAATAATTTGTATTATATTTGTGGGCATGAAAATGTCCATAGATAAAAAAATCGAAAAGGTGTTGCCATTTCTAAACGAGAAACAGCAACGTATTTATTTAGCTTCAGAAGCTGAATATTTAGGCTTTGGTGGCGTAACTGCTATTTCGGAAGCCAGCGGAATCTCTCGACCAACCATTATTTTGGGTAAAAAGGAAATTAATGAAAAAGTTGTTGAATTTTCTCAAGATCGAATTAGAAAAAAAGGAGGAGGTCGAAAAAAGATATATGAAAAACAACCGAGGTTGTTAAAAGAACTTGATAAATTGGTAGATCCGGTTACCAGGGGAGATCCAATGTCACCCTTGAGATGGACATGTAAAAGCACTCGTCAATTATCTGAAGCATTAAAAAAGAAATCAATTAATATTAGCCACGTATCAATTGCAGAGATGCTTAAGGAAATGGGTTACAGTCTGCAGGCCAATGCGAAAGTAATTGAAGGTGGCGATCATCCGGATCGGGATAAACAGTTTCGGTACATCAACAAATTATCGAAAAAATGTCTTTCAGGAAAACTGCCAGTAATATCTGTCGACACAAAGAAAAAAGAATTGGTTGGCAACTACAAAAATGCAGGAATTGATTGGGAGATAACCGGGCAACCCATTAATGTGAATGTTTATGATTTTCAGGACAAGACGGTCGGCAAAGCAGTACCCTACGGCATTTATGACATAGGGAAAAATGAAGGGTTTGTTAATGTTGGCAAGAGCTATGATACATCTTCATTTGCAGTTTCAAGCATCCGCAGATGGTGGATTGAAATGGGAATGCCTGAATATAAAACAACGAAACAATTATTAATTACGGCAGATGGTGGTGGTAGTAATGGCTACAGAAGAAAATTATGGAAAACGGAATTGCAAAAATTCAGTAACGAATTTAATTTGGAAATAACCATATGCCATCTTCCTCCCGGAACAAGTAAATGGAATAAAATAGAACACAGGCTTTTTTCTTTTATCACAATGAATTGGAAAGGCAAGCCATTAACGAGTTTTGAGACCATCGTAAACCTAATAGGATCAACAACTACAACGAAAGGCTTAAAGGTAAAATCGGTACTCGATGAAAATGAATACGAAAAAGGAATTATTGTTGAAGATAATGAATTAAAATCAGTAAATATATTACCACATAAATTTCATGGCGAATGGAATTATACCATAAAACCAATTATTGATTCCTAATTGTAAATATTATTTATT
>JAUXWT010000012.1 GCA_030681475.1 Bacteroidales bacterium
CGATTCTTCTTTTTGCGTACGAACATACGCAAATGTAGGGCTTTCTGAGGCTTGCGCCACCCAAAATGGTGACGCAAGATTTACATAGCGCTGTTTATCAGCTATTTGAAAAAAGAAAATAGAAAGGGTGTCGAAGTCAGGTGGCGTCTGGAAGCCTTATTTTAATTGATACCAAATAATCTGGAGTTTCCTCAAAATTTAATCCGGGAATAAAGATAGTTGAAAAGTTTCGTGGTTCGGGCCAATCCTGCTTCTAAATTCAAGCACTCCTTTTTTTGCATTGGAGAGTAGTTCAAAAATTCCATCTGCCATAGCATAGTTAAAGAACGTTGGAACTCCAAAGAATCTTTTTGAAAGGATGAAGATTTTTTGAACCATTATATTCAATTTCAGGGAAATACCCATGTAAATGCTTGTAAAGTAGGCAATGGCATGAATCAGTACGGTGATATTGCGGATTGAGATGTACCCCTGCACTCTAAAATCTTCTAAATTATATGACTGCTTAATGTATCGGTAACATTCATCACACTTCCACCGTGTGAGATATGTTTCGACAATTCGCCAAAGTTGCTTATTGTCATGGATGTTTACATCCTTATTGGTTAACAATAACACGGGGATCTTTCCAAAACCCTCCACGATGACAATAGTGTACCAATGTTCAGGATTTTCAGGCAAGGCGACAATTACAGCACCAAAGTTAAGATGAAGAAACTCCTCCTTGCCATCACGTGCAATGTAAATATGTGCCTGGTGTGGAAGTTTTACATGATGATGAATGCGTCCGGCTTGTACCTGTCTGGCTGTGTTCTTTCCAAAGTGCAGGTATCGGTTTGTTTTTAACCGGGTAACAAATTTCAGGTCTTCTGTTCTGAAAAAATTTATCAGGTCAATATCATCGCCCTGACGGTCTATCGCCCATGTTCCGCGTATTCCAGTGAATGATTTTACTTTCCGGACAACCTCCATAAGCTTTTCTGTACTGCCTGGATAATCTATCGCCTTAGAAGAATATGCCTCGCAATAGAGAGGAACAATTTTGTCGTGGTTAAGGTTTGCTGCCGTTACCTGGCACAAATGGTAACCTCTTGCCGGTTCATGTGCACTGCCATCATAAATGTTACACAGCAACTCCATTGATTTTGCGTAAGGCTTCATCAGATCCCCCGGATCAAGCGCAATTACCATCGTGTCATCTATTTTGTTGTCGGCTAATCGAAGCAATTGATTGTTAATCTCTTCCGTAAAGTCTTCGTCCGCAAGGTTGCGACTCAGCCGGTCTTCTGTTTTGATCAGGGGAATATCCTCTTTTAGCGCACGGCTAATGTTTGAAAGTTTGACATCCTTGGATGCCTGTATGCCGTAAATCATCTCTTTTATCAGCCGTTTTTTTGTTTTGCAAAATTTTTTGGAGATGGTTCCTGAAAATTTATTACTTTGCATCTTAAAACGATGAATAGTCGTTGAGTTTGCGTCCATATGTGATTGGAAGTTTTGGTCAACTGCCAAGTTCGCAATTTGGACGCAACTTTTTTGAGGAATCTCATAAAAAGTCAAAAAAAAATGCGTTTCACTTCATATTGCTCTCTGATCCCAATCTATCAAGGCATTGGCTAAAACGTGCCGTTGTTTTTGAGGAAACTCCAGTTAAGTTTAAAAAGAGGTAAAATTATGCCGAATGCCTACATCTGGGAAGTGTCGAAATCAATACTTTGTCAAGACCATGCGGCATTATAATGGATGCGGCATTATGACCATTATGCCGATATCGGCATAAAGCTCAAGGTTGGATTGTAATCTATCGAATTCAGATGAATCCAATCTTCAGCAGTTGCACTTGCACCAAAGTTCAGGTTTAATAATTGCGGGTTAGCGGCAATAGAAGTAAAATTGGGTTTTGCTGCATCAAAATCCTGTGCCAAATGATCCCATAAATGCCATTCCCAAACAATATTTCCTCCGTTTGTACCCACAGGTTGAATCTCTAATACCTGCTCAGACCATAATGTTGCCGCCACCAGCGATGGATTTCGTCCCTGTGCAATGGCTTCTGTATTTGTTTTTAGTTCCCAGGCTATAATCAAAACATTTTTGTTCAATTGGTGCAACTAAACCTAAAGATGGTGCAGACTGGAAATACCGGCGATCAAATTCAACAGGAATATTAAACGGCATTGCCCGACCATTTTCAAAGATAACCATTTTTCAAAAAATTGTTTGCCTGCATACAGACGCATAGTTAGATAAATGCAGGCCAATGTTGAATTTAAATAAAAATAACCTTAAACAGTAATGATATTCTATGTTTTAAGATAAGAATAGATGACTCTGTAATTGCAATGAGATTACAATCACGTTACTTTTGTTTTTAATTGAAGTGGGTATAAAGAGTTCTGGCCTATCGAACTTAAAATCAGGAAAACAGAGGTTAAATCCCCCTCCAATTCGCAAAGAGTGTAAAGAATAGATCGCGTTACCAGGACAGTTTAAAAATGATGGACTCGAAGACCTTCCAGGTTTTGAAAACCTGGAAGGTCTTTGGTATGGCTAGTTTGAAATATATTCATGTGAAAAATAGATTTTCATTACCAGTATTATTTCAAAATTTCTCATAAATTGCAGCGGGAAAAACGTGACACGTGACACGTGACAGGTGTGTCACGCGTCACCCATCACGCGTCACGAAAAAAAAGAGCTATGCAAGAGGAACATACTTTTCAACGCAGGTTAACCCTGTTCGACTCCACGGCTATTGTCGTGGGATCCATGATCGGTTCAGGGATCTTTATCGTCAGCGCCGATATCGCCAGGATGGTCGGTTCGCCGGGCTGGCTGATGGCCGTGTGGGTGATCACAGGCATTATGACCATTTTTGCCGCACTCAGTTACGGCGAACTGGCAGGAATGTTCCCCAAAGCCGGCGGACAATATGTATATTTAAAAGAGGCCTACAACCCCCTGACCGGTTTTTTATATGGATGGACGCTCTTCCTTGTCATTCAAACCGGCACCATTGCTGCAGTCGGCATGGCCTTTGCCAAATTCCTGGGAGTTATGATCCCGTGGATATCAGAAGAGATCGTCTGGTATCACCAGGGTTTCTTTAAATTCGGGCCGGTCCAGTTGATAGCCATCGGTTCCATTGCTTTTCTGACCTGGGTCAACACCATGGGCATTCAGAAAGGGAAACGGGTCCAAAATGCCTTCACATCCGGAAAGTTCCTTCTGCTGATACTTTTTATCATCCTTGGAATTGCTTTTGCTTCAAACCAATACGCCATTGACGCCAACAAGTCAATTTACTGGAATCCTGCCCAGGCAGGTTCAGGAGGGACTGAACTGCCGCTTGCCGGCATCGCTCTGGTTGCCGCGTTAGGGATGGCCATGGTCGGCAGCCTCTTTTCGTCGGACGCATGGAATAACATCACTTTCACGGCCGGAGAAGTGATCAATCCGAGAAAGAATATCCCGATGAGCCTGTTCCTGGGGACATTGATTGTGACTATTCTATACCTGCTGGCCAATTACGTATATATCTCTGTGCTACCGGTTCGGGGTTCACCCGAGGGTGTTGATGCCGCGGCCCGGGGGATGCAGTATGCGGTGAATGACAGGCTTGGAACTGCTGCCATTTCAGCCATTTTCGGCAGTTATGCCGTTGTGATTATGGCCGGTTTCATTGTTATTTCCACCTTCGGATGCAACAACGGACTTATTTTATCAGGCGCAAGGGTATATTATGCCATGGCTGTTGATGGTATCTTTTTCAAAAAGGTAGGAAAACTGAATGAGAAAGGTGTTCCGGCCGCAGGTTTGATCTTCCAGGGTATTTGGGCGGGTTTGCTTTGTTTGTCGGGGACTTATGGCCAATTACTTGATTATGTTGTCTTTGCCGTACTGATATTTTATGTTCTTACGATATTGGGGTTGTTCCGGTTGCGTAAAACCAGACCTGAAGCCGAACGCCCCTACAAAGCGTTTGGTTATCCCGTCATCCCACTGACATACATCACTTTGGCTTTGACTGTTATGACCATCCTGTTTATTTATAAACCTGTTTATACCTGGCCGGGGCTTATTATCGTTATACTAGGGATACCTGTATATTATTTGTGGAGGAAAAAATGAAAACTCCTGTGTGGTTTCTAGCCGTATTCTTTTTTCATCAAATTGCTTTTGCCCAATGCCCAACGACAAATACAGTTTTTGGCGATGGTGAGCAGATCCGCTACACGGTCTCCTATAATTGGGGTCCGGTATGGGTTGATGCAGGGCTGGTAACCTTTTCGGTAACGCGAGAACTCTTTCACGGTAAACCATCCTGGCATCTTAAGGGTACGGGAAAATCCTTTGCATCCTATGACTTCCTTTTTAAAGTTCGTGATTATTTTGACTCATGGATCGACCCGGAGACCTTCCGGTCATATGATTTCCGAAGAAATGTTTATGAAGGCGGATACAAGCTCCTGAACACCCTCTATTTTGACAACAATGCCCAACTGGTCATTGCGAATACCAAGACCAACAACAATCCTAAGCGAACAGACACGTTGCGTATGCGTCCTTGCGCTTTTGATATGTTGTCGGCTATTTATTATACCAGGACGATGGATTTTTCGGAATTGAATCCTGACAAAAAAAAGTATATCACCGTGCTGATCGACGATGCATATTACGATATATATATCAGGCCGATGGGAAAGGAGATCGTTGAATCAACTGATGGAAACCGGTACAGATGCATCAAATTTGCTGCAAGGATGGTTCAGGGCACCATATTCAAAGGAGAGGAGGATGTATTGGTATGGGTTACAGATGATGCAAATAAAATACCTGTTTATATTGAGGCGAAAATTATCGTTGGGACGATCAAGGCTCATCTGAAGGATGCAAAGGGGGTCAGGAATCCGTTTACGGCGGTTGTCAGGTGAAAGGGCGGACAGGCCGACAGGCCGACAGGCGGACTGCAGACTGTAGACTGGCGAACGGATAAACGGAAGTATATTTTAATATTTTTCAAGATGAAACTGATTGCAGATAGTGGCTCGACCAAGACGACCTGGATCCTCCTGGAGGGTGATCGCGTGAAAAATACGATCACTACCACCGGATTGAATCCATATTTTCATAATTCTGCAAGTGTTGAATCAGTTATCCGGGCTGATCTGGCGCCATATCTGGTGGAATACCACCTGAGGGAGATACATTTTTATGGCGCAGGTTGTTCAACTGCATATAATAATGGCATGATACGGGATGCAATTCATGTGTTCTTCCGAAAATCCCATGTCTTTATATACCACGACATTCTCGCGGCAGCAAGAGCGTTGTTTAGCGATGGAAAAGGGATCGCCTGCATATTAGGCACCGGCTGCAATTCCTGCTATTTTGACGGATCGAAAACATATTCACAGGTTAATTCCCTTGGATATCTTTTCGGGGATGAGGGCGCAGGTTCCTACCTGGGAAAATTATTTCTTGGAGCTTATCTCAAAAAAGAGCTTCCCGGCGATCTTCACGAGGCTTTTGATACCCAATACGGTTTTACCCTTGAGGATATCCTCAATTCGTTGTACAACAAACCATCTCCGAACAGGTTTCTGGCATCCTTCAGCCACTTCCTGAGCCCCAACCGCGAACATCCTTTTGTTCAGGATTTACTGCTTCGCTCCTTCCAGGATTTCTTCAATACCCATATCAGGAAATACAACGATTACCAATCATTACCCATTGGGTTCACCGGTTCGATTGCAAATACCTACAGCGAATTTCTGATGAAAATAGCAAAGCAGGAAGGCGTTAAAATCACAAGGATTATAGCCTCTCCTGTAGAAGGGTTGGTTGAATATCATGCAAAGGAATACCCCAAAGAAAAAAGAGACGAAGATACTCAGAATTGAGAATCAATATCTTACGACTTTGCCTCATGGCGGCTAATAAAGTCAAGTATTTGTTCGGTTTCCTCCGGCCGGAACCATTGATAAGCCGGATCTTTCTTAAACCAGGTTAATTGTCGTTTGGCATACCGACGGCTGTTTGTTTTGATCTTTTCAATCGCATATTCCAACGAGGTCAATCCCGAAAAATGGTCAAACAATTCCTTATATCCCAGCGTGTTGAGTGCATTGAGATGCCTGAATGGGAAGAGTGGGCGGGCCTCCTCGAATAGTCCTGCCTGCATCATCGCATCCACCCTGTCGTTAATTCTTTGGTAAAGCAATTCCCTGGGCAGTTCGATCCCGATTTTCAAAATGTTGAAATTTCGTCGCTTTGGCATGGCAGATCTCAATGCAGAATAAGGAACTCCGGTAGCAATACAAACTTCAAGCGCCCTCATCAGCCTTGCCGGATTAAACCGGTCAACTTGCATGGCATATTCAGGATCAAGCCGTTCCAGTTCATTTTGAAGGGGAGCAATACCTGAGTTTGTCAGGATTTCCTTTAATCGGCGACGTATTTCCGGGTCGGGATCAGGCAGTTGGTCAATGCCATGGCATACCGCGTTGATATACAAACCCGAACCTCCTACCATGAAACCAATCTTATGCCGGTTAAAAAGGCCATCAAGAATAACCATGGAATCGAGCTCAAACCGGGATACATTATATGTTTCGTGTATCGATAAATGATGGATAAAATGGTGCTTTACCAGGGATAATTCCAAAACCGAAGGTACTGCCGTACCAATGGTCATCTCATAAAAGAACTGCCGTGAGTCAGCCGAAATAATTTCAGTATTGAAATGGCTGGCAAGGGAAACTGCCAGGGATGTTTTCCCGACAGCGGTAGGGCCGGCAATGACAATAATCAAAGGGCCATTAATAGTCATCTGAATCGCGGTCAAAACCTGACAAGCGCTTATCCAGGTTCTCAATATCCTCGTAATCTTCAATATGATCGAGGGTTTCATCCTCCGCAGGTTCTTCCGGTTCACCATATAAAAAGTCAGTGGTTCCGCTATCTTCAGTTTCGGAAGTGTCAAAAACCGGCTCAGGCCCCGGTTCTTCAACCATGCCGTTCAGTCCTTTCTCAATAGCAGCCAGCTCGTTTTCATCCTCAACGATATCTTCAAATTTCGAAAGGTCAACTATCTTGGAAAGCGCTTTTTCAGGTGGTACCACTTTGGGAACAACCGGTGTAACCGGTATCACAGCAGGTTGTTCGATCTTTTTGGGCAACTCACCAACACGCTTTACGCACCGTGGGAATGATGGCAGACCATCCGCGGGAAATATTTTAAAAAGCTCAACATGGAAGGCGAAAATATCGCGGCCGGCAAACTCGTAGATCATTTTTTGATGCGGATCGTCAATGTAATCTTTCAATTTCTCTGCATTCATCAAGGGCAATGACACTGATTCCGTAACGACCTGGTCAAGGTCTTCGTCATATTTTCGAATCTGACGCTTTTCGGCCAGCAGGGAAATCTCTTTGTTCTTCTTATAATTTTTATCCGCAGTAAAAAAGGAAGCTCGCTCGCAATGCAGTAATTCCGCCGACTCCAATAATATATGGTGAAAATCAAGAAAAGTTTGATTCGGTTGTATTTCGATCTCCCTCAGAAATCCATCATGCTCATAGCAGGTTATTCTAAAACGATAAATCAACATATCTGTTCCAACTATTATTACGGCTCAAAAATATAAAATTCCACTTAATAAAATGAAAAAAGGTTCAACTGTCCGGCTTACCCAACCCAAGTTTCTCTCCCTCCTTCAACATCCGTTGAAAAGCAGCTTCATACGTATTCGGAATTTCACCCTCCAGAATAGCCTCTGTAATTGCATCTTTAATCATCCCGACCGATTTTGACGGCGGGATTCCGAATGTTTGCATGATCACTTCGCCGGAGACGGGTGGTTGCCAGTTACGCAACTGGTCTTTCTCGTCAATTTCCTTCAGTTTCTGACGTACGATTTCAAAATTTGCCAGAAAACGCTTTACCTTGTTCGGATTTTTTGAGGTAATGTCAGCATTGCACAGAAGCATCAGGTCATCGATGTCATTGCCCGCCTCAAAGAGCAGCCTGCGGACAGCAGAATCGGTTACCACATCTTCGGCCAACACGATAGGCCGGAGATGCAGCAAAACCAGTTTCTCGACATATTGCATTTTTTCATTCAGCGGAAGTTTAAGTTTTCTGAAGATGGCAGAAACCATTTTGGCCCCTTTGAATTCATGGGCATGAAAAGTCCAACCTGTTCCCTGAACAAACTTTTTCGTGAGTGGCTTGGCAATGTCATGCAGAATAGCAGCCCATCGAAGCCAAAGATTATCTGAAATTCCGGCTACATTGTCGAGGACTGCCAGCGTATGGTAAAAATTGTCCTTATGCCCTTTCCCGTCAATTATTTCAGACCCCTTAAGATCGCAAAACTCCGGGAAAATAATTTTCAGCAGACCTGTTTCATCCAGCAGGCGGAATCCTTTTGATGGTATTTTGGCCTGAATGATCAGGTTGAATTCGTCTGATATCCTCTCCATAGATACAATCGAAATCCGTGCGGCATTTCTTGATATGGCGTCGAGGCACACAGGATCAATGGTAAAATCAAGTTGCGTGGCGAATCTGATGGCCCTCATCATGCGCAAAGGATCATCGGAAAACGTGATATCCGGATCCAGCGGAGTCCGTATGATTTTATCGCTAAGGTCGCTGATACCATTGAATGGGTCGATGAGCTGACCGAACTTTTTAACGGTCAGATCGATGGCCATGGCATTGATGGTAAAATCACGCCGGTTTTGATCATCCTCAATGGTGCCGTCTTCAACAATGGGTTTTCGTGAATTACTGCGGTATGACTCTTTTCTGGCGCCGACAAATTCAACCTTCCAACTGTTGAAATTCAACATGGCTGTGCCAAAATTCTTGAAATATTTCACAGGGATATCGCCTTCCAATTTTGCAGCAACCTGCTGAGCAAAGTCAATGCCACTGCCTAGCACTACAATATCGATATCCATTTTATTTTCACGGTTCAACAACAGATCTCTCACAAAACCTCCTATGACATAGGCTTGAACATTCATCTCACCGGCAACTTGAGCGATTACATTAAAGACTGGATTTGAAAGATGCTTTTTCAACCGTGGATACAATAAAACAGTAAATGGTATATTCCATTTCTGCAAAAATAAGCAATAGTGTCTGAAAAAAATGGGAAAATTATGCAAATCCTGCTTGGTTGATTCCGCACGGAGTTGTACCTTTGAAGCTCTATTGTTAATTTTTTAACTACAAAATCAGATAGCTATGGGAAAAAGAACAATCGTTGCCATGCCCGGTGATGGAATTGGTAAAGTCGTGCTGGAAGAGGCCATCCGTGTGTTGGATGCAGCCGGTTTTGATGCTGAATATGTTCATGGTGATATCGGATGGGAATTCTGGTGCAACGAAGGCGACCCATTTCCACTGCGTACACAGAAGCTGCTGGAGCAGCATAAGATTGGTCTGTTCGGCGCCATCACATCCAAACCAAAAGACAAAACGGAAGCTGAACTGGCCTCCGAACTGAAAGGAAAAGGATTTACCTATTATAGTCCCATCGTATCGATGAGGCAGAAGTACGACCTTGATATCTGTATGCGGCCTTGTAGGACATTCAAAGGGAATCCGCTGAACTTTATCCGTCGCGGATTTGGCGGAGTGATCGAAGAACCCATCATTGATACCATGATCTTCCGTCAGAACACAGAATGTTTGTATGGTGGCGTTGAATGGACAAATCCTCCCGATCAGGTTTATGATGCCCTGATGACACATAAAAAATTCAGGGACAATTTTGAATGGTGTCCCAGGCCTGAACTGGCTGTTTCGACCCGTATCTTCACTAAAAAATATACCGGCCGTATCCTGAGAGCTGCCTTTGAATATGCCAAATCACGTGGGTTCACCACGGTTACGGTTTGCGAAAAGCCAAACGTGATCAGGGAGACGTCGGGCATGATGCTCAAATTGGCGCAGGAGATGGCAAAGAATGAATATCCCGGGATCAGCGTCCAGGATACCAACATTGACGCCCAGATGATGTGGCTCACAAAAAATCCGGAAACGTACCATGTCATGGTTGCCGGGAACATGTTTGGAGATATCGTGTCGGATGGTTTTGCCGGTTTGATCGGAGGACTCGGATTCGCATGCAGCGCCAACATCGGCCCTGAAATAGCCGTTTTCGAACCAACACATGGATCAGCTCCGAAATATGCTGCGTACAATCCGTCAATTGTGAACCCCTGTGCCATGATCCTCTCTGCAGTGATGATGCTCGAACATCTCGGAGAGATGGAAATAGCGGGTAAAATTTCCAACGCTGTTGCAAAGGTAGTTGAGGAAGGTAAAGTCATGACCTATGACATGATGAAACTGCCTGGAACGCCTGATGCTTTCAGCAAGGGAGCTGCCACCACCCGGCAAATGGGGGACGCTATTATCACTCATTTGTAGAAATAAGACAATGTAAACAATGCAGAAAGTATGACAAACGAAATATTGGCCCTCTGGCCGGAGTTGATGTGGATCAAGGATCCTGACCTCCGTGAAAAAACTGCAAAAACATGGGAAATGGCGCTTGAAAAAAGCGTTTTGACGCCTGATGACCTTTTAATAATACCATTTACGCTGCTTGCCGGGCCCGACCTGAAGGTTTCCTTTATGGCCCACAAACGCTGTGTGGTTCATATAGCCCGCGATGCAGGTAATAAAATGAATGAATTTTTCAAAAGTGACCTCCCCGTCAAAATGGATGTTCTAATTGCCGGGGCTATCCTGGCCGATGTTGGCAAATTACTTGAATATGAATTGGATCTGGATGGAAAATCTTTCCAGGGAAAATATGGTAAGTATCTTCGTCACCCATTTTCAGGAGTATCATTGGCCGAACTGTGCGGCGTACCCGCGGAGGTATGTCATATAATAGCCACACATGCCGGTGAGGGAGATATGGTCAAACGCACTACCGAAGCATATATAGTGCATCATGCGGATTTTATGACATTTGAGCCGTTCAGGGACAGACTGAAATGAGCAATCACTCATTCACTCAATCACTCATTTATTATGACCATCATCGAACAAATAATCGCAAAACATTCCGGCCACCCAACGGTTAAACCCGGCGATATCGTGGATGTAATTATCGACACCAGGGCTGCCCGTGATTTTGGCGGAGCCAACGTAGTTAAAAACCTGTTAGATAACGGGTTGACAATTGACGATCCGAAAAAAACCATCTTCACATTCGATTGCAACCCTGGTGGATCAGATCAGAAATATGCCGCTAACCAGCACTATTGCCGCCAGTATGCCCGCGAAAACGGAATCAGGGTATATGATGTGGATGCCGGAATCGGAACCCACCTCGCCATCGACAACGGGTTGGTCTGGCCGGGAAGTACCTTTGTTTCAACCGATTCACATGCCAATATCATGGGGGCCATTTCCGCATTCGGGCAGGGAATGGGCGACCAGGATATTGCCGCCGCATGGGCAAAGGGTGCAGTTTGGTTTAAAGTCCCCCCATCGATAAAAATCAACCTTAAAGGGGTCAGGCCAGCCAACCTAACGGCAAAGGACATTATCTTAAACCTCTTGTCCATCTTCGGTGCAAACAAACTACTGGGATATTCCGTTGAAATTTATGGTGAGGAAACTGAAAAATTCTCGCTTGACGAACGAATTACCATTTCCTCAATGGGCACAGAGATGGGCGCTATAATTGTTTTATTCCCCACCCCGACTTCACTCCTGCTTGAATTAAAGAGGATTACCGGTAACGACTATCAACCGATGACAGCCGATGCCGATGCTTCCTATGAAAAAACATTTGATATCGACTTAAGTAAATTTGTAACCATGGTAGCGAGACCCGGACATCCACATGATGATACCGCTATCGATACTGTACGCAACCAGAAAATAGATTCAGGTTTCATTGGCAGTTGCACCAATGGCCGTATCGAAGACCTCCGTGCGGCTGCTGAAGTATTAAAAGGCCGGAAAGTCGCACCAGGTGTAGTGTTGAAAATTGTTCCGGCAACGGATGTCATCTGGACACAGGCCATGGACGAAGGCCTTATTCAAACCTTTAAGGAAGCCGGCGTGATGGTATCAAATGCAGGGTGTGCAGGTTGCGCAGCAGGACAGGTCGGGCAAAATGGACCGGGCGAAGTGACCATCAGCACCGGTAACCGTAATTTTGAAGGGAAACAGGGAAAAGGGTTTGTGTACCTCGCCTCTCCCCAGGTGGTGGCAGCCTCTGCCGTTGCAGGATATATCACAACACCTGATCAGATCCCCGACCAGCCAGCATTGTTTGCCCCCACCGGTCACGCGTCTCGCGTCACGCGTCAAGAAAAAGTGAAAACTATCAAACCTACGGTCGCCGAAGGAAACGTCTGGCTTCTTCCCAAAGATGATATCGATACGGATATGATTTTTCACAACCGTTATCTGACGATCACTGATATTAAAGAGATGGGACAATACACTTTTGACAACCTGAAAGGATTTGAAGATTTTGCAAAAAAGGCGAAACCCGGTGATGTAGTGTTAACCAATAAAAATTTCGGGGCAGGTAGTTCGAGGCAGCAGGCTGTAGATTGTTTCATTTCCCTGGGCATCAGTTGTATCCTTGCCGAATCATTTGGCGCCATTTACGAACGAAACGCGATAAATGCAGCCATGCCGATCCTGACCTATAATCCAGAAATTATTCAACAGTCAGAAATAAAACATGGCGACAGTGTCAGGGTAGATTTCGCTTCGGGAAACTTAACAAACCTGAGAACGGGCAAGACTTTCCTGATCAATAAGTTCTACGATGCTCAGATGGCGATTTATCAGAACGGAGGACTCCTTTAAGGTAGCAAGGTAGTGAGATAGCGAGGTAGCGAAATTGAGAAATACGAAATTATTTTTTTAATTTCCACCTGCGGTGTGACCAGAGGTAATATTCAGGATTGGCCTTGATGACATCTTCGAGCAATTGCATGAACCGGGCAGTTAACTCACCCGTTTTTGTTTGATCAGACGTGGCTTCCATTAATTTAAAATCTACGGTATAATAACCTCGTTTTATCCTATTTACGCTGGCGAATACAACAGGTAAATTATATATCCTGGCATATTTCTCAGGACCGTGCAAAACAGCAGTGTCCTGATTAAGAAAGTTAACCCAGTAAGCAAGTCTTGCGCTGGAAGGACTTTGGTCAGCAACCATATAAAATATAGCAGGTTCGCCCCAATCGGTTTTAAATGTTTCGATGGTTTTAACGATGGAGGCAAGTTTCGACCTTCCCCTAACCCTGGTTTGCTGAATATACTTATCGATATAAACATTCGAAAGCGGTTTGTAAAAACCAATGGGTCGGTGTAATACTTGCTTACCAGAAGCTATCCCAGCCCATTCCCAATTCCCGTAATGTCCTGCCACACAAATTACTGATAGTCCTTTTTTATAATAGAAATCAGGAACATCACTGTTGTTAAATTTATATCGTCTGATAATTGCAGCCTCCGACATTGTAAATGCCTTGAGGCTTTCAATCAGCATATCGGCGAAGTGATGATAAAATGCTTTTGCGATCCTGTTGATCTCTGATTTCGATTTCTCAGGAAAAGAATTTCGAAGGTTCTCTAAAACGACTGTTTTCCTGTACCCGACTATATAATAAACAATGTAATAGATTATGTCGGCCAAACCGTAAAGAAGACGGAATGGCATAAACCGGAATAACACAACAAAAGCGCGAAAGATCAGGTAAACCAAATAATTCATAAAAAATAATCGATTATCGGTAGTTGTAAAATGACTGCAAAGATAACTACCTATTTATAGGAAAACTTTAATTTTGCCCCAAATTATCTTCAAATGCTAATTATTAAACGGCACAACACTGATCCTTACTTCAATCTCGCAACTGAAGAATATGTATTAAAAAATTTTGAAGAAAACTCTTTCATGCTATGGCGAAACGAACCAAGCATCATTGTCGGAAAACACCAGAATACCCTTGCAGAGATCAATGTTGCCTATGTCAAAGAAAACAACATTCCGGTTGTACGCAGGCTCAGTGGCGGAGGGGCTGTGTTTCATGATCTTGGAAATCTTAATTTCACGTTTATCCAGACTGGCAACCAGGAGAGTCTGATTGACTTCAGAAAATACACGGACCCAATTCTTGAAGTGTTGCAGAAAATAGGCATCAATGCCAGATTTGAAGGCAGGAACGATCTCACCATCGATGGCAGGAAATTTTCGGGAAATGCCGAACATATCTGGAAAAACAAGGTATTGCATCATGGTACCTTACTCTTCTCAGCTCACATGCCGAACCTTGCGGACGCGCTCAATGCAGATCCTTTAAAATTTCAGGACAAAGCGGTTAAATCTGTTCGCAGCCGGGTGACCAATATCAGCGATCACCTGAATGTCCCCATGGATGTTATTCAGTTTGCCACACTTATCGAAGAGCATATTGTCGATAAGTATCCGGAAGCGAGAAAGATAGAACTATCGCAGGATGATCATGATAAAATTAATGAGCTGGTAAGAAATAAATATATCACCTGGGATTGGAATTTCGGATATTCACCTAATTATAATTTCAGGAAGATTGTTCGTACAGAGCTTAGCGGTACGATAGAATTTGACTTAGATGTGCATAATGGTATAATTAACCAGGTTAAAATATTCGGTGATTACTTCAGCAAATTTGATACTGACGAGATCGAATCAGCTCTGTCAGGAGTTACTCACAATGTCCAAAGCATCCATAAAGCCTTGGAACCATTCGACATCGGGAACTATTTTTCCGGCCTGACCTTAAAAGAATTGATCGATGGAATGTTCTGAAACAAAAAATCCCGCTTTCGCGGGATTTTTTGTTTAACAATTAATTTATTTTAATCAGCTTGATCGTCTCTGCCTCGTTTCCGGCAATTACCTTCACAAAATAGAGCCCGGTTGGTAGTTCTGAAATCGAGAACTCGTGCTTCGTTTCATGGGTAAACTGTCCGGCAAACACTTTTTCACCATGCATTCCATAAATTTCAATCCTGACGATCGGTTGTAGCGGGCCACTCGATTGTTCAAGCGTGAAGTTTCCGGACGTTGGGTTCGGGTAAAGTTTGAAGCCGGTTTTTTGCGAAATCACAGGAAGCTCATCTGTGCCTGTAACCGTATTCACAATGGATGGCAACTTCACACCGCAATGCTCGGTTAAAGAGATGTACCCGTGCATGTATCCTCCATTCTGAATCGTTGTTCCCGGTAAATATTTGATATTCTGCCCGGCAATCAGCGTGGCGCTTCCACCACTGTTAACAATAAACGTAGTTCCGCCACCGGCCACGGTGATGGTGCCAAGTGCATTGTAACAGTTTGTTTGAACACTCCCGACATTTCCGGTAACCGTGATATTACCGTTATGATAACCAGTCACAGTCATAACTACAGTATTGGAGATGGCAGGATTACCCGAAACACAGGTTCCATTGGAGGTAAGCACACAAGTTACAGCATCTCCATTCACAGGCTTGTAAGTGAAAGTTGAACTGTTTCCACCTACATTAAATCCATTGACTTTCCATTGGTATGATGGCGATGGGCCACCATTAACCGGCGTAGCAGTGAAGGTGACATTCTGATCAGCCACCGATGGATTGACAGAAGGGGCGATCGTTACACTTACCGGATCAGGTTGGGTAATGGTAATAATAACACAGTTAAACATTCTGTTGAAGCAGTGCGTTGTTGTGTTTTCGGCATATACCCAGTATTGTCCGGCAACCGGTGGTATCGGGGCAAAATAGATCGGCCCACCTGTACCTGCAATCGGGGTGGGGCTCACGAGAGTCACGCCAACCCAAAGGGTATAAATAACACCAATCTGTGACCCTGTAATACCTGCAGTGATGCTGGGGACATTTGCGCAATAATTACCGCTTCCAATACCGCCATATATATTTGGCAGCGGATTAACAACAACAACCACAGGTTTGATATCGAACCATCCGCCTGGGTTAATTGTTGCCTTGATGTAATATGTTCCGTTGCCTACCGAAGTGGGATCTGCTATTGGGATTGTTGCACCGGCATTTTGCCAGTAGCTGAGTGTTGCAAAAGTCAACTGACTGCCTGCCGTAACAGCCGGGTTAGTTAAGTCGACCCTTAACGGTGAACAAACCGTCTGATTTGTAATAACCAGCAATGGCTTGGGATTGACTGTTATCGTGAAGGTTTTCGAAGGCCCGGAACAACTCACCATTTCATTTGTAAAGGAAGGAGTCACAACGATCGTAGCTACCACCGGGTTATTGCCCGTATTGATGGCTGTAAACGCTGCAATATTTCCCGTACCAATGCTTCCAATACCAATACTGGGTGCATCGTTCGTCCATGTGTAAGTTGTTGTCCCACCCGTGTTTATTGTTCCAAAAGTAACCATGGATGTCATTGAACCGTTACTTAATACCTGGTTACCAGGCTGATTTACCTGACCTGTCGGGTTAACTGTGATCGTAAAAGTTTTAGAAGGACCGGAACAACCCACAGAACCGATACCAAGGACCAAAGGATCAGGGCCATAGAACGGTGTGACTACAATCGTAGCAACTACCGGTGAAGTACCGGGGTTGGTGGCTGTAAAGGAAATATCTCCATTGCCGCTGCCCGGTAACCCGATGGTCGGATTGGTATTTGTCCATTGATAGGTAGTAATACCACCGGTATTAATAGTCCCGAATGTCACGGATGCAGATGCGCCATTACATACAACCAGATTTTGCGGTTGGTTCACCTGTGCTGTTGGTATCACGAAGAAGGTAAATTGCTGCGAATTACCAGTACAGGTTGTTGATCCATAAGTAAAATGAGGCGTAACCGTAACCGTTGCAAGAACAGGTGCAGCGCCGGTATTCGTGGCTGTAAAGGATGGAATATTTCCCGTGCCACTGGCTGCAAGGCCAATGCTTGTGGCATTATTTGTCCAGGTGTATGTCGTGGTTCCAATCGTATTGTTTGTTGTGAAGTTAACTGCAGTTGTCAGAGATCCATTGCATAATGTCTGGTTTGAAACGCCATTTACCTGTCCGGTCGGGTTGACCGTAATAGTAAACGTTTTTGCAGGTCCATCACATGAAACCATTTCGTTTTCAAAATGTGGTGTTACAATGATCGTAGCTACAACAGGTGCATTACCAATATTAATGGCTGAGAATGAAATGTCACCGGTACCAGTTCCGGATAATCCTACACCAGGTGTATCGTTGATCCATGAATAGGTAGTCATCCCACCAACATTGCTAGTTGTGAATGAAACCGAAGTGTTTGTACCGTTGCATACGACCTGGTTGACCGGCTGATCCACCTGTCCGGCAGGGTTGACCGTGATGGTGAATGATTTTGGCTGCCCATCACAGGTAACCATTCCGTATTCAAAATGTGGGGTCACAACTATCGTTGCAACCACAGGCATATTGGTACCGTTGATGGCAGGAAACGCACCGATATTTCCTGTACCACTGGCGTCAAGACCAATACTCGTTACGTCGTTAACCCAGGTATAGGTGGTAGCTCCTACCGTATTCGTGGTGCTGAAGACTACAGGAGATGTTGGTGCTCCGTTACATAATACCTGGTCAGAAGGTTGATCAACTTGTCCGGTCGGGTTCACAGTAATTGTGAAGGACATTGGAAGCCCTGTACAACTCACCGCTTTCTTTTCAAAAGTTGGTGTAACTGTAATTGTGGCAACAATTGGGGCCGTACCCGTGTTGGTGGCGGCAAAGGATACAATATCGCCAGTTCCGGTTGCTGACAACCCGATTCCGGGTTGATCATTTGTCCAGGAGTAGGTAGTATTCCCACCTGTATTTGTTGTCGTAAATAGTATGGCAGTCGTATTAAGCCCATTGCATAATGTCTGATCATTGATTTGATTTACCTGTCCAAGCGGGTTGACTGTAATGGTAAAGGACTTGGTCGGCCCGCTACAGCTTACGCCTTGGTTGGTGAATGTAGGAGTAACATTGATTGTGGCGATCACGGGTACAGTACCGGTGTTAACAGCAATGAAGGGGTCTATATTTCCTATACCGAAGGAGTCAAGACCGATGCTTGTATTGCTGTTTGTCCAGAAATAGGTTGTATACCCGTCGGTATTATTGGTTCCGAATGTAACCGAAGTACTTGTACCAGTGCATAATACCTGGGTCTGGGGTTGAATCACATGACCTGTCGGATTTACCGTAATTGTGAAGGTTTCAGCAGATCCGTAGCAGTTCGCCGATCCGTTCTCAAAATGAGGTGTTACCGTAATGGTTGCGATCACCGGCGCCAGCCCCGGATTTATGGCGTTGAAGGATTGGATATCTCCGGTTCCGCTTGCTGCAAGTCCAATCGATGGTAGATCGTTGACCCAGGAGAAGGTCGTTGTGCCGCCTGAGTTAACGGTTGTGAAAGTGACAGGAAGTGTAGCAGCGCCATTGCAAACCACCTGATTGTCCGTGTCATCAACCTGTCCGGTTGGATTCACGGTAATGGTGAAGGTTTCTGCAGGTCCCTCACAGCTCACTGAGCCGAAGGTGTAAGCAGGTGTAACAACAATGGTTGCAACCAAAGGCATTGTGCCCGGGTTTGCAGCAGGAAAACCTGGTATATCTCCTGTACCTGTTGCGCCCAGACCTATCCCTGTTTCGTTATTTGTCCAAGCGAAGGTGGTCGTCCCACCGGTGTTATTTGTACTAAAAGTAACAGCAATATTGTCTCCGATACACTTTACAATGTTAATTTGTTCATTCACCTGTCCGGTCGGATTGACTGTAATTGTAAACGACTGCGAAGGTCCCTCACAGCTTGTTCCACCATAACTGACCGTAGGTGTTACAATGATCGTGGCAACAACCGGAGAAGTGCCGGTGTTAATCGCGGCAAACGAGGCAATATTTCCCGTACCGCTGGCGGCCAAACCAATACTTGTGTTGTCATTTGTCCATGTGTAGGTATAGTTATACCCATTTTTCATGATGTTTGTAGTAAAGATAATGTCATCTGCCAATAAACCATTGCATACCACCTGGTCGGCAGGATCGTTCACCTGGCCGTTAGGTATGAAATAAAATTGACCATTATTATAGTAGGTTTGTGTCGGCATATCGCAGAATGGCGTATAATCAGGCGCTACGCCTGTATATTCAAGACCGGTTCCCTGAGTATTTTCAACAAATGTGACGTTTGAAGAAGGTGTGCCGGATACGATATTGAACCTCAGGGTAAACATGATGTCATTATCAGCAATGGTCACTCCGTCACCCGGCATTGCGCCATAGCCTGATACTTTAAATATACCTGTTGGTGATGTTGTAACCTCAAATGGGTCCCAATATCCTTCAAATGCGGCGTTTCTGCTGATAATTGTCGGATTTGTCAGTTCGGCTGGGGTATATCCGAAAGTGAGCGACAAACTGCCTACGTTATTAAAGGAAGTAACAGTGACAGGAAAATCTACCGTTTCTGCGCCTTCGCATAAGATCAGATGTGGCATGGTTGATACCGGACTGCCTACCGTAACAACTGCTTTGCCCGTCAATTGGGCAGAACAATTGGTTGATAAAATGGTCGCTAAAACATTAAAGGTAGTTGTCGAATTCAGGATTCCAGTAGGGAAACTGAGGGTTCCACCATTGCCAAGCGAGGCCATACCGACAGGATCGTTGTTGGCATCATTTCTCAGCTGATAGCTTGTTCCGATAACCGTGGATTCAACAGTAACACTTGTGCCGACACCAGGACAAACCATGTACGGACCACCAACTATCAAACTGACATTGGGTAAAGGATTTACTGTTGTTGTTACGGAAGATGATGCAGGACAGCCATATCCATCAGTAACCGTGACCGAAAAGGTCGCTGCAGTATTTACAGTAATGGTTTGTGTAGTCTCTCCGGTTGACCAGATATAGTCTGAGAAAGTTCCGGCATCCAGAATTATTGAACCATCAGCACAGAAAGGTACATTTCCACTGATGTTAACGGTTGCGGTGTTATCAACGGTTACGGTGAAACTGCATGTTACATCAGGATTCACGCCATCATTGGCTGTATAAGTTACAGTTGTTGTGCCCAATGGGAAATTTGCACCCGGAGTGAAATTGCTGGTAAACGAGAGCGGGATCAAACAATCATCGGGATCTAATGCTGTGGGCGGTGTCCAGGAAACATCGGCAGAACATCCTGATGCATTCACCGGGATCGTGATATTTGACGGACAACCTGAAATCGCAGGAGGAGCATTGGTTTCTGCAACCAGGTTAATACCCCAGGAGTTATTGGTACCCGTACTATAACCATCTACTTGTAAATAATAGGTTTCACCAGGCGTTAAACATATAGGAGCGATCCATGCTTTATATGGCAAAGTTGACACCGTTGAATCATCATTGGCTGCCAGCAATGTAAAGCCGGTAAAATTCCCGCAATCTTCTGCGCTGTAAAGTGCGAATTGGTTATCCCACAAGTTGAAGTTGGAATTGTTTCCGATGGAAACTTTCCCAGATGGAGGAGCTATAAAACTGAACCACACTGTATTGCTGATTGTTTGTCCGGAACCCCATCCTGTTTGGGTAGTGAACCCGGTTCCGGGAGGTACGGGTTCGCCGGCTTCAATAGTGGCGCCTACATTTGTGTAAGGTCCGTTTAGTCCAGGTGAAAGTGGAATTGCGGAGCAAACGTTGTCACCATTTACTGTTACTATTGTTGTAATGCAATTGGTGGTTGTAACACAACCATTGGGACCTGTCACGATGCAGTGGATATAGAATGTGCCCGCTGTACTTGCGGTTAGAGAGACCTCATCGGTAGTTGCGCCGGAAATGGTTGAGAAACCGGTCAAACAACTGGTCGTAGAGTACTGCCATTCGAAGGTAGAACCGGTTTCATAGCCGGTAACAGCATAAGGTAAAACTATATAGGTAACTCCCGTAGCCGGGCCTGAAGCTGTTCCGCCAGGCAGTAAGCCAACAGTTATTCCCTGGCTCATGTTGCAATTGGTTCCACAGCCATCCGTAACGGTAACACTGAATGTATGTGATCCGCCGGCAAGATTTGCGGTTACTGTCTGGGCATCCGGATAGATTCCACCTTCCCCGTCACTCCACAGATAATTAAATGTGCCACCGCCGCCTGTCGTATTTGCAGTAACCGTAAAGTCAACACCATTGCAGGCTATGGAGTTGGTAATGCTGGTACATGAAACTGGTGCACCTATCGGTACTATTACACTTCCTGTTGCCGTACAACCTGATGCCGAGGTAACCGTTACCGAATAGGTTTCATTTTGGGTAATACCTGAAGCCGAAGTTGGATTTGTGGTTGTGTTTCCTAAAGTTCCGGAAGCGGGATTCTCACTCCAAAAATAGGTGAAGGGATCAGTAGCCCCTGCAATCGTAACATCGTAATCCTGAGTCTCACCATAGCCGCTTGAAGAAGCTCCACATGCCTGAGTAGCTGTAACAGGGCTGTCGTTGCCGCCAACTATCCTTAATCGGGTAACTCCATTTAATGCCGCTCCGGGAACACTGAATGAAACCGATGTCGTACCATTAGCTCCGGCATTTGCCGATGCTCCTAAAAATTCGCCGGCTGAAAGTATCCCATCCTGGTTGTAATCAATCCAAGCGCCAAAATACTGGTTAGGATCCGTTCCAAAGCTTATGGTTAACGAATAAGGACTGCCTGACGGGGTGAGGGTCGTTGTATTGGCCCCTCCACCCGTTGTATAGAGGTAACGGGGAGGAGTACTGCCAGTGAGTCCACAGGCGCTTACTGTTGAGTTTAATGTGTTCAGAACAATTAGACTCATGTTATCACCTAAGCAACCGCTTGTATGTGTTGACTGGCAATAGGTTGCGACAGGAGGCGTCGAAGCATCAGCCAGAAGTATCGTACTTCCGCCACTGCAAACACTTGAGGGCGTAGCCGTAACACTATTCATTGTAACGTAAGCCCCAACTGTAATCGCAGATGTTGCCGTATTAATACATCCGTTGACGGCGGTACCGGTTACAGTATAGGTTGTGTTTACCGATGGGGAAGCATTAACATTGGGGCCGGTGGTTACATTCAACCCTGCTGCCGGGCTCCAGGAATATGTATCAGCGCCACTTGCCATTAAAGCGACGGCGCTCCCGCCGGGAATGCAATAACTTGCAGATGCCGGGTTGACGGACACGCTTGGTATGGCATTGATGAGAATTGATTTTTGAGGCGTGGTATATGCATAACCACTGTGAATGCAAGAGATAATGCACTTATAGTATGTAGGAACTGTTAAGGCGCCTGTTGCCTGCGTAGGGAAAGTACCAAGAAAATTAGGATACGGGCCACCGGGCGTAGTGCCTGAAACCCACTGATAAGTAATGCCAAGATCATAATAGGGCACGCTTAAGGATAAGATAGTCCCGGTACCCGAACATACCGCGGCTGGCCCGGTGATGGTACAGGCTGCGGGTGGACCTGCACAATCCTGCAGAAGGATTCCGTCAAATTCATCAGCTCCGATATCCGGAGCTGAGCCGCCGCCATTAACCTGAACAGGATAACCCGGATTCCCCTGCCGGACATTATTTTCAAAATCATCAATGATACCGGCAATATTTGCGCCACTACTTTCCAAGGCTGTTGCAACAACAGTGCTTATTTTCAGGAAATTTGAATTGCCGCATGCCGTACTCAAGAATGGCGGGTCGGCAGAAATAGAATTCGCATCACGTGGCGCAAGAGTTGCGGGAATCAACATTCCTTTATAATCACCCAATGTCTGGAATGAATTGGTTCCGTCAAAATGAATTAAATTATTTGTTCCGGGTAGTCCTGCATAAAAAGAATTCCGATCAGAGGCAGCGGCATAGGAACCAAGCGATGTTGAACTCCTCCTGTAAACAACAGTATATCCTGTTGCTCCGACAGGGGTGGATGTATTTACAAAAATATTGTTGTTGAGCGTTAATGCCGGCGTTGTTGAGGTGTTAATTGCTGACGATCCGAATAATGCACCCGTACTTGATCCGTTCAGATAAACTGTATTGTAATAGGCATTAACCGTGGTACCTCCGGTGATATTGATCCCATTCAACGGATTTATTGCGTTCGCAATTGGTGTACGCAGATCGCCAATTCTGTTGTTGGAAACATTATGTAAAAGTCCTGATGCAGCCACAATTCCTGATACAGTTCCCGAGGCATTATTTGACTGAAGATCACAGATTTGATTCTTTATTATGCTGCAATTGGTCGGCGCCGAAGAGGTGATGCCAATGACTGCAGAAGCTCCGGTGGTATAAAGTCCACTGATTGTATTTCCGGTAACAGTTGACATGCCTGGTGAGCCTGACGAACCAATATTGATCCCGGTAATGGCGCCAGCCCCGCTGATATTGGTGATGGTATTGCCACTGACCAGATTACCGGGGGCGCCATTTTGACCACCAAAATTTGAAATTATTCCAGTTATGGTATTTGATCCACCGGTAATATTACTAATCGTATTGCCTATAATATTATGATTTACAGTTCCTCCATCGGTATTGTTAATAATTGTGACTGTGGTGGCGCCCGTAACAGATATGTTGGAGAAGATATTATTGTTCCAGTTTGAGGTTACAGTTGTAGAACTCCCGCCTGTTGTAATTCCGGTAACAGTTCCACCTGCTACTGTTTTACTGAATCCGGTAATGATTGCATTGTTGTTTATTGTCTGTGTGCCACCGGCCGGAACCGTGACACTGTTACTTATGAATGTAACTGATCCGGTTGTTTTAATGCTTAGGTTGGTAAATTTATTATTAGTAATCGTTTGACTTAGGGTGGGGGCTCCATTGATAATATAAGTATTTGACCCTGTACCTTGGTTATTGTGAACAATTCCCCTGATATCATTGTTTGATATTGACAAGGCACATGTTGCGGCTGCACCGGTACTTGTTACAGATAAACCAACGACAGTTCCAGAATTGGATACATTCGTAAATGTCACTGCCCCTGCAATCGCATCACCAATAAAGTTATTATTAATGTTCAGGGTATTGATAACAGCACTGGTTTGTTGTTGAATGCCTAAAAATCCACCGGTAGTAGCATTTGAGGCAATACCTCTCACCGTATTATTGTTAATATTGAGGGTACCCGGAGCGATCGTTGTCAGGAATCCTACAAAGGATGCTGATGTTGGGGAACCAAGGATAGAACAATTTATAACCTTATTGTTGTTAATATTTTGTGTTGCAGTGACCAAGGTGGCCTGACCCTGACTTGTAATACCAGTCATCTGACTTGTAGTTGGGGAATTAGTTAAAGAAACAGTGTTCTCAGTGATTGTCGAAGATATTGTGCCAGAGGTAGGACTGGCAACGGAATAATTCTTAAGGATTCCCCCAAGTTGAGCTGTTAAAACTGATACGGAGGCACTGATAATAGTATTATATGAAACGTTATCATTAATTTGTTGATTGACAAATATGCAATAGTTGGAGGTGGTTAGGGAAACATAACTACTCAAAGCTGATCCGCCCCCCCAGTTAGTAATTGTATTGCCGGTAAGTGCAGATGAACCTCCAATATCATTTCCATTGTCTATAGCTGCAATAGTAGTGCCTGCACCAATAAAAACAATCCCGTAATTGACATTGTTAATTGAATTTCCAAAAACCTTATTAAAACTGTTTGAACCAGCGGCAGTCGTAACCTCAGCAGTAGTGGTCATTACTGTTGCGGAATGCCTTGTATTACTGTAAATCCCAAAAGTGTTGAGATAAGTTCTGTTTAATGAAATCGTATTGTTCTGGATGACATTATTTTGAGCGCCATTGGTCGTGGTAATGTAAAACAATGCCACACCAAATTCGGTCATGGTATTTGATGTTGCCGGTGTGTTAACGGTATTACCTGCATTCTCCTGCATGGTAAAATTCTGAATCGTTATAAAATCAGCGCCAATCAGCTTGAAGATTGCATCACTGAGCGACCCGGTTGCCTGTGGTGAATATGCAGTTATGGCGCTGCCACTCCCTTGAATGATGATATTATTTGTTATAGAAGTTCCTGTCGGAATTGCCGTGATGGAATAACCTCCTGCCGGTGCAGTTTCGTTACCGGTTAAAGTAATAATAACAGGTCCCGAAATAACTGTTGTTGTATTTAATGCACTAATTGCAAGCGCCAACGACGGATAAGTCGGTGAAAGAGCGGGAGTGGTATTCCCCGGATTTGTCACAGTAACCTGTGCATTGATATTTTGCACGAACAAAGTCGCCCCCAGGGCAATTGTAAATAAAAAAAAGTAGATTTTTTTCATAGGTATTTGTTTTTTGTGTTTAGGTACAAAAACTGAATAGTTTCAGGTGTAAATATTGATGGTCCGACTTCTCGCTGATTTAAAAAAATGAGGCAATAGGAGGTTAGGCTCATGTTACTTGATATAATTCAACTCAAAAACTTTCTGAACTCTATTTTGCAAAGAATATAAGGGGGTAAATATAAAAAAATAATCTTTACAAATTACAAGATTAAAATTAATTCAAGTTTTGAATAATTTTATGGTTTAGGTGTGTTACAGCCTGCATCCAGTACGTATTTCCAGGTTCCGTCAACCTGTTTTTTCCAGATCGAAATATAGTTGCCGTACATGGTTGTATCGGTAGCTTTCAGGCAAAGTTCCCAGTTTCCAAATGTTTATCCAAGGTCATTTGACAGACTGATTTCTGCTTTAACCGGATTCCATTTCAGAATCATGCCTGTATCAGGCCGGGCCATATAGATGCCGGACATTTCATCCTTACCTGTGATCGGAAACTTTCCTTCCCTCATTTTTATTACGCTGTCTGCGGCATAAAAGATAAAGGCGGCATTCAGTCCCTTTTCGACACTCATTTCACTGAATGATCTGTCGGTGGCGATAAGAATTGATGCATCATTTTGTGATTCGCGGCTGCATCCGATCAGGATCAGCATAGTGAACAAGATAAAAATTCTTTTCATTGCGTCAAATTTGTCATGATCCGGCGGCTGAAATTTGAAACTAAGTCATACCTAAAACGTAATCACTTTGGCTTCGCTGTTAAGATATTCTGAAAATGATCCACCCATATACCGTACGGTTATTCCAAGATCGATGAGCTTTTCCGTAACACGATAGGCATCGGAGCAGGCCTGACAGGCTTCAACAGTGATTCCGCTGTCCATGATGTCTTGTAACTGGGAATGAATTTCCTGATCCCCCGCTGTCAGTCTTGCCGACGGCCCCCAAATGATCAGGTTGATCTCATCCCACCATCCATTGGCTTTTGAATTAATGAGGTACGGGAAAATGACTTTCATGGCGACCTCTTTTTCGCCCGTAGTCCATAGCAGATGCAATTTGCTCATCTCTATATTTTTTATTTCAACCCCCGGCGTTTCAGTAACGGTTCTATTGACGGATCCTGCCCCCTGAATTTCCGGTACTGAACCATTCCTTCATCATCACCAGATTCTGCCAGGCAATATTTTCTGAATTTTGCAGCCAGATCTTTGTTATAAATATCCCCTGACGATTTAAAAGCATCGAACGCATCTGTATCAAGAACGGCTGCCCAGATGTAAACGTAATAACCGGCAGCATAACCTCCGCCAAAAATATGTGCAAAATAGGTCGTCCGGTAGCGGGGAATGATCTCAGAGATCAGGCCGATTTTATTCATGGCATCACTTTCGAACTTCAACAAATCAATATCTCCGGGCTCGGTTATCTTGTGGTAATCCATGTCAAGGATTGAAGCTGCCAGGTACTCGACCGTTTCAAATCCCTGATTGAACAAAGCGCTGTTCTCGATTTTGGCGATAAGGTTATCAGGTATGGCCTCCCCTGTCTTATAATGCTTTGCGTATGATTTCAGAACCACAGGCTCTCCTGCCCAGTTTTCGTTGATCTGCGAGGGCATCTCAACATAATCACGTGGTACATTACCTGCTGTCCGGGTATATTTTCCTTCCGTAAATAACCCATGTAAAGCGTGTCCAAACTCATGAAAAAGCGTGGTGGTCTCATCCCAGCTCAACAATGAAGGGGTATCGGAGGTTGGTTTTGTAAAATTACAGGTGATGGAGACGACAGGATCCACTTTTTTGCCATTCTCCCACCCTGCCGACTGAAAATCGGTACACCATGCTCCACCCCGTTTTCCATCACGGGGATAATAATCCAGGTATAACACCCCGAGATGAGTTCCATCTGCTTCAATAACTTCATATGTTTCCACATCTTTCTGAAAAACAGGTAGATCGGTACGCTGGGTAAATGTGATTCCATATAATTTATTCGCGACCAAAAACATTCCGTCCCTTACATTGGAAAGGCTGAAATATGGTTTCAATTCATTCTCATCAAGATCGTACTTCTCTTTCCGGATAATCTCAGCATAGTACCACCAATCCCATGGTTGTAATTTAAACTTCCCGCCTTCGCGGTCAATGATTTTTTGCATTTCAACGACCTCTTTATTTGCAACCGGTAGTGCTGCCGTCCAGAGCTTCGCAAGAAAGTTATTAACATTGGCGGGGGTTTTGGCCATATTTTCATCAACCACATAAGCGGCATAGTTTTCAAATCCAAGTAACTTTGCCTTCTCCACCCTAAGTTGTACAATTTTCGCAATGGTTTCCTTGTTGTCATTCTTGTTCCCATTATTTCCCCGCATAAAATAAGCACGATAGATCTGTTCACGCAGATCACGGTTCTTTGCGTATTGAATGAACGGGATTAAACTCGGCTTTGACAAAGTGAATACCCATTTGCCCTCCATCTCCTTTTCTTTCGCAGTTTCGGCAGCGCCGTCAATCACTCCTTGCGGTAAACCTTCCAGATCCTTTTTATCGGAAATAACCAGGGTGTAATTTTCGTTGGTCTCGGCCAAAAGGTTTTCTCCGAAGGTGAGTGAAAGCATGGACAACTCTTCATTCAATTTTCGTAATTGGTCCTTTTTCTCAGGAGTCAGGGTAGCCCCCTGACGTTCAAAATCTCGAAAATATTTTTCAACAACCCTCACTTGTTGGCTATCCAGACCTGATTCGTGGCGTTTTTCGTATACTGTCCTGATCTTTGCAAATAATTTTTCATTCAATGCGATATCATCGCTGTGTTTTGACATGATCGGGCTCAGCTTTCGCGCAATTGCCTGCATCTCATCGTTTGTTTCCGCTTCATTCAGGTTATAAAATACCTTGCTTACCCGGGTGAGTAAGTTACCTGATTTGTCAAAAGCAAGAATGGTATTTTCAAAATCGGGGGATGCCGTATTGTCAATAATGGCATTAATCTCAAGGTCATGCTGTTTTATCCCTTCCAAAAAGGCAGGCATGTAATCAGTTGTATCAATTTTATCGAAAGGCGGTACCTGAAAAGGCGTCTGAAATTCAGTTAAAAACGGGTTATCCCTCGTTTTTTCGGAGTTACATCCGGTGAAAAGCAACATGGCCATAGCAAACAGCGTTATTGAAAAGATTTTCATAAAAAAAGATTTAATGATATTTTTCTGCAAAGTTACCGGAAAGATTTAAAAATCATTGAAAATCCTGTAACCTTTTAAACATTTTTGCATCTATAGAACATGATATCCGGAAAATTGACCGGTTGACCGGATGGAGCGTAAATGATAACGATTTTATTTTATTGCGCCCGGATTTATACCCAACTTTGATAAGAAGACTACCCTGATGATAAAGATCAACCAGATTCATAAATCTTATATAACCGGCCAGAACAGTTTACATGTGTTAAAGGGCATTGATCTTGAAATTGAGGCAGGAGAGATGATCTCGATCATGGGCGCATCGGGATCAGGAAAATCAACCCTGTTGAATATCCTTGGGATCCTGGATAGTTATGACTCCGGGGAATACTCTCTGGACGGGCTAAAAATCAACAGGTTAAGCGAACGAAAAGCAGCTCGTTTGAGAAATAAAATGCTCGGGTTCGTCTTTCAGTCATTCAATCTGGTCTCGTTTAAAAACGCCATGGAAAATGTGGCCTTACCACTATATTACCAGGATGTACCAAGAAAGAAGCGTAATTTGATCGCTATGGAGTATCTCGAACGAATGGGATTAACTGAGTGGGCACATCATCTCCCCAACGAATTATCGGGGGGTCAGAAGCAACGTGTAGCCATTGCCAGGGCGCTCATCGGGAAACCAAAGGTAATCCTTGCCGATGAACCAACCGGCGCCCTGGATTCGGTAACATCAAGTGAGGTCATGGACATTCTGCAGGAGGTAAACGCCACCGGCATCACCGTGATTATTGTAACCCATGAACATGATATCGCCATGCGCACCAGAAAGACGATCAGGATAACGGATGGGAATATTACGGAGATCATAATAAATTAAAAAGCGAAATAGCGAAATAGCGAAATTGCGAAATAGTGGAAGATGTTTGAAATAGATAAGTGGCAGGAGATTTACAGTACGGTCCGGAAAAACAAATTGCGGACGTTCCTGACGGGATTTAGCGTTGCCTGGGGAATTTTTATGCTGATTCTGCTTCTCGGTTCCGGTTCAGGGCTTGAAAATGGCGTAAAAGAACAATTCAAAGGGGGCGCAACCAATGGTGTTTGGATCAGCAGCGGCCAGACAAGCCTCAAATTCAAAGGATTAAAGACCGGCAGGCAGATCAAATTTACCAATGAAGATTATAAATCCATCAAAACGACTGTTGAAGGATATGATCACATCTCGGCCAGATTATTTCTTGGAAACAAACTCATCTCTTATAAAAACGAGTATGGTTCTTTCTTTTTATCTCCATGTCACCCGGATTATGGATTTATCAAGGAGGTGGATATGATCCAAGGCAGGTTTCTTAACACCATGGATATCAATGAATTCAGAAAGGTGGCCATCATCGGCGAGAAAGTGAAAGCAACGTTGTTTAAAGGAGTTGACACCATCGCGATGGGCAACTATATCAAGATCAACGGGGTGCTGTTTCAGGTTGTTGGGGTTTTCAGGGATTACAGCAGAAATGATGATGAACAAAAGCGAGTTTACATTCCGATTTCAACTGCTCAACGTGTATTTCAGGGAGAGAATGTTATTAACCAGATATCCTATACCACTGGAAATGCTACAGAACAGGAAGCTGATCTTATGATAAAAAAATCAAAGGCAATCCTGGCAAAAATGCACACTTTTGATGTCGAGGATAACCGGGCCATTAACGTCTGGAATAAAAATGAAGAGGTTCGCAAATTCAAGGCGTTGTTTGCTGGGATCAGGCTTTTTATCTGGATCATCGGGATAGGAACCATCATCGCAGGCATTGTCGGGGTCAGCAACATCATGATGATCGTGGTGAAGGAACGCACCAAGGAGATCGGCATCCGTAAATCACTGGGGGCCACTCCCTGGTCGATCGTGGCGCTGATCATGCAGGAGGCGATCGTTATCACGGCTTTTGCCGGCTATATTGGCTTGGTGCTTGGAGTGGGTCTTCTTGAAATTGTCTCAAAGAATATGCCACCATCAGATTTTTTCCTGAATCCATCGGCCGATTTTTCTGTCGCAGTCAGTGCGACAATACTGTTGATCATTGCCGGAGCCATTGCCGGCTTTTTCCCGGCCATGAAAGCGGCCAGGGTTAATCCGGTGGAAGCGCTACGAGACGAATGATCAATACGAAGTATGTAGTACGAAGGACTTAAAATGAAGATACTTAATACTTAAAACTTAATCCTAAGTTTAAATGTTTGACCTTGATCGCTGGCAGGAAATTTATCATGTTCTGAAAAAGAATAAACTCAGGACGTTTTTAACGGCCTTTGGTGTGTTCTGGGGGATATTCATGCTGGTCATTATGCTTGGATCAGGCAATGGCCTTCAACGGGGTGTAACCCAGAATTTTGGGGACATGGCCACCAACAGTGTTTTTATCTGGACCCAGCAAACCACGATCCCGTTTAAAGGGTTTCCGAGGGGAAGAAGGTATAATTTTGACAATGATGATGTTACAGCCATCAGTCACGCGATCCCGGAAATCAAATATCTTGCTCTGCGACTTCAGGCCGGGGGATACCGGCAAACCAACAGTGTGATCAGGGGGCTAAAATCAGGGATATTTAACATCATGGGTGATTACCCTGCCTACAACAACATAGATCCTCTGAATTTTATCAATGGCAGGTTTATCAATGATCTGGATATCAAAAACAAACGCAAGGTTGCTGTGGTCGGAACCCGCGTTGTTGATATCCTGTTTACGAAAGATGAAAATCCTATCTCACAATACATTCAGATCCAGGGAGTTTATTTTCAAGTCGTCGGAATTTTCTCTTCCAAAAGAACCGGTGAACAGGCTGACCAGGAAAACCAGAATATCTATATCCCGTTTACAACCTTGCAACAGACATTCAATTACGGGAATGCGGTTGGTTTCTTCTCCATAACTTCTCAGGATGATATCCCTGTCTCTGTGGTCGAGGAAAAAGCAATCAGGCTGTTGAAGAAACGGCATTCGGTGGCCCCAGAGGATGATGCTGCTGTCGGGCATTTTAACCTGAAAAAGGAATTTGACAAAATGCAGGGACTGTTTTTCGGCATCCGCCTGTTGGTGTGGATTGTTGGAACCGGCACTTTGCTGGCCGGTGTGATCGGTGTAAGCAACATCATGCTGGTGGTGGTGAGGGAAAGGACAAAGGAGATCGGAATCCAGCGAGCCCTGGGCGCCACGCCATGGAAGGTGATCAGCCAGATTATCATGGAATCGGTGGTGCTGACAACCTTTGCCGGATATTTCGGGCTTGTGGCCGGAGTGGCCTTGCTTGAGTTAATCAATCTCCTGCTTGGATCTTCGGGGGCCAACACTGAAATGTTTGTCAATCCGGGCATCGATTTTTCGGTAGCCGTCACGGCGCTGGCAATCCTTGTGTTCAGCGGGGTTCTGGCTGGAATGATCCCGGCGCGGCGGGCAGTGTCGGTAAAACCCATTGATGCGCTCAGATTTGAATAAATTGTACCATACTTACCTGAAGGATACCAGTAAAAATAAAACTAAACACAATAGACACAATAGACAACATTAGAAATGAACAGATGATACCTCACTACGGTGAACTATTGTGCCTGTTGTGGTGGAAAATCTATAAATATCCCAGTACTTAAAGCAGTTTAATCCATGAAAAAAATCCTCAAAATATCAGTTCTGGTCATCGTTCTTGCGATTTTTGCGATCACTATCGTATATCTCTACCGTAAATCTCAGGAGAAACCTGTCGTTTATAAAACTGAAAAACCATTCGTTACGAATATAATCAAGAAAACAGTTGCCACCGGATCGGTAATCCCCCGGAAGGAAATTGAGATTAAGCCGCAGGTTTCAGGTATTGTCGAGGAGATATTCGTTGAAGCGGGCAACCAGGTGAGGCAGGGTGATGTGATTGCGCGGATCCGCATCATACCCGACCTGATCAACCTGAATAACGCTGAGGCCCGCCTGGAAAGGGCAAAGATCGCCTTTGACGATGCCAGGTTACATAGTGAAAGGCAGGGAAAACTATATAGTCAGGGTGTCATTTCTGCAGTTGAAAATCAGCAGGCCCAGGTCACCTTCAAAAATGCCCGTCAGGAGGTAGATGCCGCCGAGACCAACCTTGAACTGATCCGCGAAGGGGTAAATAAAAAATCGGGTAAAACAACCAACACCCTCATCCGTTCAACCATTGCCGGAATGTTGCTCGATGTTCCCATAAAAGTCGGAAACAGCGTGATTGAAACCAATAATTTCAATGCGGGAACCACCATTGCTACAGTCGCCGATGTCACCGACATGATCTTCCAGGGCAAGGTTGATGAAACAGAAGTTGGCAAGATCAGCCCCGGGATGAACCTGTTGCTGGTGATCGGGGCGATAGAGAACGACACTTTTCAGGCCACCCTGCAATATATTTCCCCCAAGGGAGTCCTGGAAAACGGAGCCGTTCAATTTGATATAAAAGCCGATGTAAAATTGAAGGATGATCAGTTTATCCGTGCCGGCTACAGTGCAAACGCCGACATCGTTCTTGACCGCAAAAATAACGTTCTTGCGTTAAAAGAGGCTGCCCTTCTTTTTGAAGGAGATTCAACCTATGTTGAGGTGGAGACAACTCCGCAGAATTTTGAAAAAAGATTCATTAAAACAGGACTTTCCGACGGCATCAACATTCAAATCTTGTCGGGTTTGACCAAGGATGACAAGATCAAGGTTCAACAACTCACCGGCAGTGCAACTCCGAAATAACCTCGCTGAATTGAACGGATAACTATCACGGCGCCAATCTTTCCACTATCCATGTTTTTCCAGTTAACCTGTACCGGAGCCGGTCATGCAGGCGATGTGCCCTCCCCTGCCAAAATTCGATCATGGTTGGCTTTAAAAGATACCCACCCCAGTTGTCGGGACATCGCGGGGGCTGCCCCTCTAAATCAAGCATGAGCCCGTCGCGCATCGATTCAAGGAAAAACCGGTCAGGGATCACACAACTTTGCGGCGAAACACAAGCGCTCACCCGGCTGTCGGGCGGGCGGGTTTCAAAATATGCTTTTGATTCCTTCCGGGGTATTTTGACTACTTTGCCTTCTACCCGGATCTGCCGTTCAAGCGGTGACCAGAAAAATGTCAATGCCGCTTTTGGGTTTGACAAAAGCTGTAGGCCTTTGCTGCTGTCATAATTAGTAAAAAAAATAAAACCATTTTTCTCGATCCCTTTCAGTAATACCACACGGGCCGAAACATTCCCGTGGATATCGGAAGTTGAAAGAACCATCGCGTTCGTTTCGCCGATACCGGCTCGATTTGCTTCTTCAAACCAATTGGAAAATTGCTTTAAGGGATCAGCATTCACCGTTGTTTCATTAAAAGAAGAAAGGATATATTCTTTTCTACCGCCATGTAAAGTTTTTGTCATTTTCAACACCGTTTTTTAATTAAAACATCAAATAAAAGCAATTAATATTTATCTTTACGAAAATTTTAATACCGATTATTATGGCAAACAAAGTTACAAAAGCCGAACTTTCGGAGTTCAAAAAAAATAAGGATACTGTCAGGTCATTCTCAAATGGTGAGGTTACGGTCTACTGGAAATCAGAATTGTGCATTCATTCTGCCAACTGTCTGATCGGTCTGCCAGGCGTTTTCAATTCGAAGAAAAAACCATGGATCAACGTGCATGCTGCCAGTAGCAAGGAGATCATGAAAGTTGTTGATACATGTCCTTCGCGGGCGCTAACATACCTGAAGAGCACTAAATTCGTTACTTCCAAACCAAGGGCGACGGTAAAAATGAAGTCAAAATTCGCCAGGGTACATATTCTTAAAAACGGTCCGGTTTTGATCACAGGGAATTTTATTGTCCGTGATGCCCAGAAAAAGAAGATACAGATCGACAACGAGGTTGTTGCCCTTTGTCGTTGTGGCGGTAGTAAGAAAAAACCATTCTGCGACGGCAGTCATCAGACAATCGGATTTACCGATTAAAAGACCATTATCTGTTTTATTAACAATTACTGCTGATTGAAAATATATTTCTATTTCTTCGATTTATTCGCAAGTTGATAATCGCAGATCTGAATTAAACTTTTCCATGTAGTTTACTTAAACATATACATATATGATTATTGGTATTTTAAAAGACGGGGGATCAGAAAACCGTGTTGCCCTCCTTCCTGAATCTGTAACTGCCCTGACAAAAATGATGGTTACGGTGTGTGTTGAAAAGGGAGCTGGTCTGCAAGCCTTTGCATCTGATGCAGATTATGAAACTGCCGGAGCAAAAATTGCTTCAAAGGAAGAGGTGATCGCTCAGGCAGACATGCTGATTAAGATCAATCCTCCATCGGAGGCGGAATTAGCTCAAATCAAGGAAAACACAGTGTTCCTTGCAGTACTGAATCCGTTTTTCAATATTGAACTAATTAAGGAACTGGCTGACAAAAACATAACCAGTTTCAGTCTGGATGTGATCCCCCGTACAAGCCGTGCGCAAACAATGGATATCCTCTCCTCGATGGCCACCGTTTCAGGTTACAAAGCTGTACTGACCGCCGCCAACTCACTCCCAAAATTTTTCCCGATGTTCATGACCGCCGCAGGAACGATAACACCTGCCAAGGCGCTGATCCTGGGTGCCGGGGTAGCCGGATTGCAGGCCCTCGCCACATCCCGGAAACTTGGCGCAGTGGTAGAGGTATTTGATGTACGCGCTGCTGTTAAGGAAGAAGTTGTGGGTCTCGGTGGTAAATTTGTGGAGGTTGAAGGCGCCATTGATGACAAATCGGCCGGCGGATATGCTGTTGAACAGACGGATGAATTTAAGAAAAAACAAGCTGCCGCAGTTCATGACCACGCCATAAAATCGGATGTGATCATCTGTACTGCCCAAATTCCAGGTAAAAAGGCGCCTTTGTTATTAAAAAAGGAGACTGTTGAAGCTATGAAACCTGGATCGGTAATCATTGACCTTGCGGCATCAACCGGTGGCAACTGTGAACTGACAGAAAATGATAAAACCATTATTCACAAAGGGGTGAAGATCATCGGCAACTCTTCATTTCCTGTCGAAATGCCAACTGATGCGAGTAAAATGTTCGGTAAGAATGTGATTAACTTTCTTAAGCTGATGATCAGTGCCGATGGAAGCCTTAACCTCAATTGGGAGGATGATATCGTGAAAGGCACCTGTGTCACCCACAACAGGGAGATCGTTCATGAACGTGTTAAATCTATGATAACCAAATAAATAATCTAAATATGGATGAAATATTAAAATTTTTTCTTGAATACAGAGAGGCGATCTTCATCATTATTCTATCTATTTTCCTTGGAATTGAAGTGATCTCGCATGTGCCATCTGTTTTACACACACCCCTGATGTCGGGTGCAAATGCCATCCACGGGGTGGTGATCATCGGCGCAATAATTGTAATGGGCCATGCCGATAATGTACTGTCAATGATCCTTGGATTTATTGCAGTGATTCTCGGCACATTGAATGTGGTTGGTGGCTTTGTGGTAACTGACCGCATGCTTGAGATGTTCAAGAAAAAGAAGAAAAAACAACTATAAAAGGACTATGGAAACGATACAAACAATTACCAGGACTTTCGAATTTTCTGAATACATCTCGATTCTTGAAATATCCTATATCCTCGCTTCAATACTGTTTATCCTTGGCCTGAAGAGACTAAGTCATCCAGATACTGCCCGGAATGGAAACCTATGGGCTGCTGCCGGTATGGGTCTCGCGATTCTGTTTACCATTCTTTTCCACAAGACAAAGATGGAGGATGGTTCTTTCCAGGGGATCCACAACATCGGATGGATTGTTGGCGCACTCGTTATCGGATCGATCATTGGCTGGTTGATTGCCATGAAGGTAAAAATGACTGCCATGCCCCAGATGGTTTCATTGTTCAATGGGATGGGAGGCGCATGTGCGGCCCTCATTTCGATGATGGAATTTCCAAGAATGCAGAACGAACTGGCAGATATGCAGGTCGCGACGATGATGAACGGTGAATCTCTCGCCATTCTTCTTGGATTGATGATAGGCGGTGTCTCTTTTGCAGGAAGTATGATCGCCTTTGGGAAACTCGACGAGCGGATCGGGGATGTAAAGAGTCCGGCGCTCAGGTATATAAATATCTCGTTTTTGATCATATTATTCGTCTTCGTGATATTTATCATGTTTAAAACACCGGTAGCAGGTGAAAACTGGATGATTTATACTCTGGCAGCGTTGGCGCTGATTTATGGTGTTACTTTCGTTATGCCGATAGGTGGCGCTGATATGCCGGTGGTGATCTCATTGTTGAACTCCTTTACCGGTGTAGCTGCAGCCATGGGTGGTTTCCTGTACAACAACCAGGCGATGCTTACCGGCGGTATTCTTGTCGGATCTTCCGGTACCATTCTGACTATCCTGATGTGCAAGGCAATGAACCGGTCGCTGCTTAATGTCATTATAGGCGCCTTTGGAGGAAGTTCAGCCGCAGGACCCGCCAGTGGTGATAAATCAGTGAAAGAGATCTCTATGAGTGATGCTGCTGTGCTTCTCAGTTATTCACAGAAAGTTTTAGTCGTACCCGGATATGGCCTTGCAGTTGCCCAGGCACAGCATCTTTGTCATGAACTGGAAAACCTGCTTGCCACGAAAGGGGTTGAATTGAAATATGGTATACATCCTGTTGCCGGCCGCATGCCGGGACATATGAATGTACTGCTTGCAGAAGCTGATGTAGCATATGAAAAGTTGCAGGAAATGGAAGACTCCAACAATGAAATGAACAATACCGATGTAGTGATCGTGGTAGGAGCCAACGATGTGGTGAACCCGGCGGCTGAAGAGGATCCTTCAAGCTCTATTTACGGAATGCCGGTAATCAAAGTATGGGACGCAAAGAACACCATCATCATGAAACGGAGTATGGCTAAAGGATACGCAGCTATCGAGAACAATTTGTTCTATATGCCAAAATCACGGATGTTATTTGGCGATGCTAAAGCGACACTACAAAAACTTGTCAGTGAAATCAAGAATCTTTAACGCACCTTTCCCTTTATAGGGACAATAAAAAAGCCCCGGAATGCGGGGCTTTTTTGTTTTTCAGCTCAATGCTTACTATTTTTTCCCTTTGAATAATTTCGGGAATTTCTTTACGGAATCAGCATGAGCGATAGAGTCGGCAAATATTTTCTCTTGTTGTACCCTTGCGATAGAATCGGCGATTCTTTGCTGTTCAGCCTGAACCATTGCTAATGAGTCGGCAACGCGGATTGAGTCAGCAATTCTTTGTTCTTCGATCTGTTGTGCGCTTGGGCCACAGGAGTACATAAAAGCTGCTACTCCGATAACTAATAATGTTGCAAGTTTTTTCATTGTCTATTGATTTTTAGGAATTATGCTGCAAAGATAAATCAATGTGCTGCCATCATCCAAATATTTTGACCACTATTTTTTAACATTTTTTAACATTTGACTTATGTCACTGAATATCAAGGAGAATAATTTTAACATTTTTTAAGAAATCAATTGTTCTCAACAAATAATTTGTATCATCATGGTAAAACAAGGAACAGGAATTAAGGTTATCTTTGTTTCATGATTATTCCATTGGCAGAACAGTTACGGCCGGATTCGCTGGAAGGTTACCTTGGACAGGAGCATCTCATCGGCGAAGGAGCCATCCTACGCGGGGCCATTGAGTCAGGGAAAGTACCATCCATGATCCTGTGGGGCGCTCCGGGAATTGGCAAAACCACCCTGGCCTATATCATATCGAAACAACTGCAGCGTACATTTTACACCCTGAGTGCAGTGAGTTCAGGGGTCAAAGAGGTCAGGGAAGTCATTTCCAAGGCCAGGGAAACCGGCGACAGCCCGTTTTTATTTATTGATGAGATTCACCGTTTCAGCAAATCCCAGCAAGACGCCCTGCTTGGTGCTGTTGAAAAAGGTATTGTGACCTTCATTGGCGCCACCACCGAAAATCCTTCATTCGAAGTCATCTCCCCGCTCCTTTCGAGGTGCCAGATATATATTCTGAAACCTTTGGAAGAACGACACTTGCTTAAATTGTTGGAACAAGCCAGGATCCATCTTGAAAACAATCTGGGGATCAACATTGAAATTTCCGAACAGGAGGCCATGCTACGTATCTCGGGAGGAGATGCCAGGAAACTTCTGAATGCACTGGAACTCATTGTCAATGCGGAAATGAAGGAAGGTTCAACGGTCATGATCACGAATGAAAAGACCATTAAGATCATTCAGCAAAACCTTGCCATGTACGATAAGACCGGAGAGATGCATTATGACATCATATCGGCATTCATCAAATCGATGCGGGGAAGTGATCCCAATGCTGCGGTTTATTGGCTTGCCCGTATGGTCCATGCCGGGGAAGATCCAAAATTCATTGCCCGGCGTATGCTGATCCTGGCTTCTGAAGATATCGGAAATGCCAATCCAAATGCACTGTTGCTTGCCACTGCCTGTTTTCAGGCTGTTGATGTGATCGGTTACCCTGAATGTGACCTGATCCTGTCGCAGACCGCCATTTACCTTGCCTGTTCGGTGAAAAGCAATGCTTCTTATCTTGCCATCCGGAGCGCCCAGAAATCGTTACGGGAGGCCGGTGACCTTCCGGTTCCGTTGCATATCCGGAACGCCCCTACCAATCTGATGAAAAAAATCGGGTATGGAAAAGATTATAAATATGCCCATGATTTTGACAACAACTTTATTGAACAAGAGTTTCTTCCTGAAAAGATCAAAGGAAAAAATTTTTATGAACCGCAAAACAACCCCAGGGAAAATGAACTTCGGGCAAGGCTTAAAAATTTGTGGGGTAAGAAATACAAATAAGAGTCCACTCCGAAAAGTCGGAGGGCCTGTTTGGGTTAATTGATTTATAATAGTAGTTAAACGTATTCATTTTTGACGTAGTTATAAACAAATGATTGTCAATAACTTAATTTGTTTTTGTCGTTTTTTAACGGTAGATTTGTTTCGATAAGTAAAGCATAGCCCATGTTTAAAAAGTCAAACAAAGAACCGCAGTTAGATGCCTTCGCCAGCGTTCCGATGATGCTGGAGAGCTCGGCATTCAAACAGTACAGTGATCAAGGCCATTGGCATAACCAGTTCCATGATCAGGTTGTAATGCGCATTGATGAAACCATATTCAGCATCCTCTTCAATAACACTACCGGTGCGCCTAATTCCTCCATACGTACCCTTGTTGGGATGATGGTTTTAAAAGAATCTTTTGTATGGAGCGATTCACAACTTTTTGAACAATGCCGTTTCAATTTACTGGTTCGCAGCGCATTAGGACTATTCAATGTGAATGATCCGTTACCGGTTGAATCAACATATTACCTTTTGCGCAAACGGATGTATGACCATCAAAAACAAAATGGTGAAGATTTGATGGGAAAGGCCTTCGTACAAATTACCAGCGAACAGATCAAAGAGTTTGATGTAAATGGCCGCAACATTCGTATGGACAGTAAACTCATTGGCAGCAATATTGCTTTGTTTTCCCGTTACGAGATCATTCATCAAACACTTTGCATGTTCTTTAAAACCCTTGATAATACTGCAAAATCAACACTTTCGCTGGCAGACCTTGAACAACTGGAAAAACTTTTCATAGAAGAACCGCTCAAAACTGTTTATCGCAGCACCAGGGAAGAACTCAAAGGCAGGTTGCAACCGATCGGTATTATTAGTTACAAGTTACTGACGTTATTTGGAAATCTCCAAACCGAGTCCTTTCTTCTGCTTCGGCGTGTATTTAACGAACAATATAAAGTATCAGCAGATCAGCAGATTGAACTTCGCCCGAAAGAAGAAATATCTTCATCGAGTGTCCAGTCCCCGCACGATCCCGACAGCGCATACCGCAACAAAGGCGACCAGAAGGTAAAAGGCTACAGCGTGAATATTACGGAGACCTGTTCGGACGAAGGTCTGAACCTGATTACCAACGTGCTTGTTGAAAAAGCCAACATCCCAGATACCGCATTTGTTGAACCAGCTATTCGGGCTACCATTGAAGTTACCGGACAAATGATTGAAAAGGCATACACGGATGGGGCTTACCAAAGTCCTGCCAATGATGAGTGTTGCGAAAACATCGACATGGTTTTCACCGGTATCCAAGGCGCCGAATCAAGGTATGATTTGGAAATGACCTCAAATGGATTACTGGTTACTGACACCAAAACAGGTGAGCTCATTCAGGCTGTTTTAGTTAAAAAGCGAAAAAACAGCACCGAAGACAAGTGGAGCATAAAAACCTCCACCGGCTATTACTACTTTGGTCAACAAGCTATCCGGGCTTCCAATATGCGACGTGAAATGAAAGGACGACCATTGGAAGAACTCCACAAGCGAAACAATGTAGAAGCAACTATCTTTCAACTCAGCTTCCCGTTAAGAAATAACAAATCAAAATACCGGGGTCTTATTAAGCAGAAAATATGGGCGTCTTGTAGGTGCCTATGGATCAATCTTGTACGAATACTCAACTTTACGAAACAAATATGTCAAAGAACGTTTAAAACAATGGAAATACCTGCATTGGAACCCTTTTCCTCAGGTTATCTTACCCTACAGCGCAGGGTACAGCGAATTTGGAGCAGTAATTTTTCCATTGCACTATTTTTATTGATCAGCATTAATTTTTTCGATTTATTATAAACCCCCTTTTCGGAGGGGACTCAAGATTTGATGATTTGAAAATTTGAAGATGAAATGAAAAGCATGAATCCGGCAACAGGTGAAATCATCCGGGAATACCGGGATCATTCCTCCAAAGAAGTTGAACAGATTATCCGGCAAGTTCATTCAACCTGGTTAACCTGGAAAGAGACCTCGTTTGGATCACGATCGTTGCTCATGATGAAAGCAGCGAATATCCTTCGGGAGAATAAGGAGGAATATGCCCGGTTGATGACCATGGAAATGGGTAAAATTTTCCGCGAATCGATGGCAGAAATTGAAAAATGTGCCTGGGTCTGCGATTTCTACGCCGAAAACGCGGCAAAAATGCTGAAGGATGAGGTGATCGAAACGGATGCAAGCCGCAGTTTTGTCGCATTTCAGCCATTAGGGACTATCCTTGCTGTGATGCCCTGGAACTTCCCGTTCTGGCAGGTGATCCGCTTTGCCTCCCCGGCGCTAATGGCCGGGAATGCGGCAGTTTTAAAACACGCATCAAATGTTCCGGGGTGTGCCATTGCCATCATGGAAATATTCAGGGAAGCAGGGTTTCCGGAGCATCTTTTCAGAACCCTGATGATCCCGGCTGCCGGTGTTGAAGCGGTCATTGCAAATCCGTTCATTGTTGCCGCCACACTCACAGGCAGTGAAGCGGCCGGGAGCCAGGTTGCTTCTTCGGCGGGGAAGCACCTGAAGAAAACGGTGCTGGAACTGGGCGGGACCGATCCGTTTATCGTGCTGGCCGATGCCGATCTGGATGCCGCGGTTAAAGCTGCGGTCACCGCTCGTATGATCAACCAGGGACAAAGCTGCATTGCGGCCAAGCGATTCATTATTGAGATACCGGTCATTGAACAGTTTGAAACTGCCCTGAAGGAGGCATTTGAGACGCTGCGCATCGGAGACCCGATGGATCCGGAGACACAGGTTGGCCCGATGGCCCGGCCCGATCTTGTGGATGAAATTGAACAACAGGTCAACGCCTCCATTGATGCCGGTGCGAAGCTTGTTACGGGCGGGAAGCGGCCAGACCGGCCAGGCTGCTATTACGAACCGACAATCCTTGCAGACGTAACCAAAGGTATGCCGGTCTATTTGCAGGAGACCTTCGGTCCGGTGGCTTCACTGATTACTGCCAGGAATGAAGAAGATGCCATTCGTATTGCCAATGACTCCGACTTCGGCCTGGGTGGATGTGTCTGGACCCGAGACCTTTATCGGGGTGAAAAAATTGCCCGGAAAATTGAAACCGGGGCCATGTTCGTCAACGGCATGACCAAATCAGATCCCAGGCTGCCTTTTGGCGGCATCAAGAAATCAGGATACGGCCGGGAACTTGGCGTTTATGGTATCAGGGAGTTTGTGAATGTTAAGACGATCTGGATTGGAAGGTGAGACGTGACAAGTGACGCGTGACGCATGACGCGTGACGCGTGACACGAGACGTATTTTAGTCAAGTCCGCTCGGCAGCTTACCCGTTCACCCGTTCACCCGTTCACCCGTTCACCCGTTTACCTATTTACCCCAACAAAAAAATCCATCCTTCCGAGAAAAGATTTCAATTAATCATGGAAAGTTCTTAATTTTGCACCCTCAATTTCTGGCGGGGTAGCTCAGATGGTTAGAGCGTCGGATTCATAACCCGGAGGTCACGAGTTCAACTCTCGTCCCCGCTACAAAATATTTATTAATACGCTGATAATAAGGCTTAACCAAGAAATAAAATGAAGTTGCGCCAATTTATGTCAATCTCATGGCCGGAATTTATAAAATGTCATTATGCTAACTGCTTGAGCTTTGCCCAGCAAAGACAAAGATCATGGCGATAATAACTGTACATCGTGTGCTGCAAAACAATAGATATCTGTGAGACAAATTATCCGCATAAAGAAATTATAAATTTCCGCAAACATTTATGGCTTATATTAATTCTGTTTTCTGTATTACTCATTGTTGGGGTTGATTGGTTTTTACGTTACAATGATTTTAATTCGTTTCATGCAAAAGAATGGTCATTTTACATCCTTTCAATATTCTATTTAATTCTTTTCGAATACCTTTTCTTATCTGTATTTCATAGAATACAGCAAATTCGTACTGGCCTGATAGTCGTCATATCAGCGCTCTTTCTTCTCTTTTCTTTGGAATTGAGTAGCATTATTTTTTACCGTTATTTTAATGTCTTACCGAACTCTTTCACTTTTGATTACGCATTCAATGAATGGAGTGATGTTAAAGGAATTTTACTTTCTGAACTTACATTTTTCAGGATATTGTTTTTTCTTATGCTCTTATCAACCGGCAGTATTTTCCTGCTTAGGTTTAGAACATTACTGATGCCTTCATTAACAAGCAAACCTGTTTTATTCATTTCAACCATATTATTTGTCTTGTTGTTTTTTGTATTTAACAATAATGTAAGGATGTATCCTGGATGCTTCATACCTCCAGTAAATACTTTCTTTTCCTTTTCTTTCGCCTTACAAAAACAACTTGGCGGCAAGGGTGCTGGAGTCAGGATGCTTTCCCAACCCAACCGACCGCATTTACCAACATTGAATTATAAACCAGCATTTAATGTTCTTGTAATTCTAGGCGAATCTGCAAGAGCTATGAGCAGTCAGGCACATGGATATTCAAAACCAACGAATCCACGATTAACCGCGTTTCTGAATAAAAATGAAGGAATCGCTTTCCCTCGCTTTTACTCTGTGTGTACACGAACAATGCTTGCTTTTCCCTCTTTTCTTAACGGCGTAAGCCCATCACAGTCAATGGGATTATTGCATTATCAGCCATCGCTTTTCAACTATGCCAAAGCGGCTGGAGCTAATACATTTCTTATTTCTTCCCAATCTTATGATTGGGGAAATTTCCGGCAATTCATTAATGATGGTTCTATTGACTATCTTTATGATAGAGAAACTAGCGGTGCGGCGCCGAGAGATGCGTGGTCAATTCCAGATTCTTTATTGCCAGCTGTACTAGGCAGCCATCTTAGAAATATAAATGGACCATTTGTTGGAATGCTTCATTTTTTTCTTACACATTATCCTTATTATAGTGATCATGAAGATCAACTATTTGAAAAGACTGCTTCCTCTGATTATGACGCTTCAACACATGCGCTTGACAGACAGGTCGGCAGGATTCTTGACACTTTAAATGAACTGGGATATTTAGACAACACTATCATACTATTTTCGTCAGATCACGGTGAAGCCATGAATGAACATGGCTATTCGGGGCACCTACATACATTCTATAATGAAGAAGCCTGGATTCCAGCGTGGATATATGTTCCTTCTAAATTGCGCACAGGAAACAGTGATATAAACTCCCGCTATAAAGTTGTCCTGCAGAACATGCAAACCAATATGTGCAATTTAGACATTGTACCTACAGTTATGGAGTTGCTCGGAATATGGGATAATCCCCAATTTACAGATTGCCAAAAATCACTTCAGGGAAGACCTATTACAAAACCGATCGATTTTAATCGTATTATTTTCATGCAAAACTACAATGAGATTGACAATAACACAATGTTTGTCGGCATGGGACTACTCTTTGGGAATCAAAAGTATTTGCTTCACACAAGGAACAATGCACTCGTTGAAGAAATATATAATATTGCGACTGATCCTTACGAACAAGTAAATCTAATCAAAAAAGAAGATCCCTGTTTTTTCCGTAAGCAGTTGCTAAAATATCCGGCATCAAAAGCACTACTCCAGGCATTTGAAAAACAGAATAAAAAATGATTAAGGAAATGCTTCAAGAGAATTGATTCAAAACAGACATTTAATGGATAGCAAAGATTAATAGCATAGCCATTGTAAAGAAACACCATTTAAAGGCAGCGAGTCAACTCTCACCCAACAGTAACATATGATAAGTTGATTTGAATTTATGAAAAAGTTTGCAATAATATTTTTATTGGTAGCAGGTGCTGGTTTTTCAGCGTGCGAAAAATTCGAATACAATGTTTATGAAACCAACCGGACAAAAAAAGACATTAAAGTGACCACTGAATATAATATCGAGCGTCTTTTAAGACTGTCACATAAAGACACACTTCATCTTGTTTTTACCGGAGATACTCAACAATTTGATGATAACCTGGAGGACTTGGTGGAAGTGATTAACGATTTACCTGCATTGGATGCCGTAATAATTACTGGTGATATTGCCGAATATGGCACAGCACATGAGTACAAGTTAATCAATGAGCAATTTAAATTGTTAAAAGTTCCGTTTATTACTGTTATTGGCAATCATGATTGTCTTGCCAACGGACCCGAATTGTATAAAGATATTTATGGTCCGTTGAATTACTCATTTACATGGAACAACATACGTTTTGTTGCTCACAATACCAACAGCCGCGAATTTAATTTTAACGGAACAGTGCCAGATTTAAACTGGATGCAACAACAACTTGCCGATACTGCCAATTACCAATGTTGCATCTTTGTATCGCATATTCCGCCCTTTAATACAAGTTTTGATAAAGTCTTGGAACCAGGTTATACAAAGCTCATTCGCGAAGCAAAAAATACAATTTTCAGTTCAAACGGTCATCGGCATGATTATTCGCTCGACCAACCTTACAATGATGGAATCTGGTATTTAAACACCAGTAGCCCTCCCAATAGAATTTACTGTTATGTAACCATTTATCCCTATGCCTCACAAAGCAAAAAGTTTGATTGTGTTCCTGTGCATTTTTAACGTAGCGGGCTATGCACAATTTGATAGTACTTTAACACAACCAAAGAAAAGAAGTTGGTATTTACCTAATGGTTTTTATACAGAATATGCCGGGGGTTTTGGAATGCTATCTGCCGGAATTTTGTTTAGGCCTTTAAAAAAAACCGAAGTGGCAATTTCCGTAGGATACACTCCGCCAGTTCATGGGAACATCTGGACTGCCAACGCACTTGTTTCATACACACTATTTCGTATAAGATTAAATAAACAATTTACTTTCCATCTATTAAAGACAGGAGCTTTTGTAAATTTTAATTTCGGGAAAAATATTTATTTAAAATGGCCTTCTCGTTATCCAGATGATTATTATTGGTGGAACTCATCAATTAGATATGGTCCGTTTGTAGATACAGAACTAAAATATTCTCCTGTCAAAAATAATTTTGCCTGCACCTTTTTCTTTCAATGCCTTACAAATGATTTATACCTTTACTCATACCTGCCCAATATGCGTTTTTTTTCTTTTTGTGATATTCTTGTTTTTGGAATAGGAATAAAAGTTTCCTGGATTTCACTTTACAAGCCAAAAATGCATAAAAAAATAGTGATGCAATGACATCCATTCTTCTATCGGCCGGGCAATAAGGGATAAAGTGGTAAAAAAAGTGGTTGAAGTTCCTAACCATAATTACGAATTCTTTCTGTCCGGGAGCTAAGTACATGACAAAATTTGAATAGAACTCATACGATCCTTTATTTGAAAGATACTATTTTGACATCACGGATTGCTTGGGTTAATAGGCATCCTGGAAAAATGAATCAAACAATATCTCGGAGGTTTTTATCAGAGGGTGTTTTTTGATTGTATACTCTCGTCCCCGTTATCAGGAAAAAATAGTTAAATAGCGAATTGTAGGTCACCGAAATAATTCCATTTTGCAGGTCTACATCCCTGTCATTTAGAGAAATAGCTTCGCTGATCCGCAGTCCTGTTACAGCCACAAGCCCAAAGAATGCCGGATAGGTGATTGA
>JAUXWT010000019.1 GCA_030681475.1 Bacteroidales bacterium
AATCGTTTGATTATACTTTGTTTCGGGTTATCTTTGTTTTGCATTATCGCGACTTTATGATAAAAAATAATTGTTAATCCATAACTGTTAAATTCTCATGATGGAAAAGGTGTATAAGAATTGTCAAAGCTGCGGGATGCCGCTCAAAAAAGATGAAAAGGGCGGCGGTACTCACGCCGATGGTAGTAAAAGTGCCATGTATTGTTCCCTCTGCTACAAAGACGGAAAATTTTTCAGGCCTGATATAACCGCCAAGGAGATGCAGCAACTGGTCAAAGGGAAGTTAAAAGAGATGGGATTTCCCGGTATCATCGTCTGGTTCTTCACCTCGAACATCCCCAGGCTGGAGCGGTGGAAAGTTTGACCCACATGTGTGGTGAATGCTATTTGATTATGCTTATGGCTTGTTTGTCGAAGCGCGGATGAAGTTTGTCGAAAAAGATTTTTCCTGTTTCGTTTTAATGTTTCCTTTGTGTTTGTAAACCAACAAATCATTGAATCATGAAAGAGAAAAACATTTTTTTGATAAGTTTAATGATCATTCTCGTTTCCGGTTGTTTTGTAAAATCGCTCCACCCCTTTTACCGGGAGAAAGATCTCCTTTTTAAAAAAGAACTTTTGGGAACTTGGACAGGGGATGATTCTTCTGAATGGAAGATCGAACAGAACAGGAAATTTTCAGGAATATTTAAGCCTGATATACCTGAGAATGTATACCTGATAACATATACAGATAAAAAAGGGACATCACAATTTATTGTTAATCTGTTTAAACTCGGCAACAGGTTGTTCCTTGACTTTTACCCGGAAGAGAAAGAAAGTAGCAACGAACTAAGGTCTTTACACCTTGTTGCCATGCATACAGTTGCCCGGGTGGACCTGGCGCCGGATAAAATGATCATCCGATGGTACAATGAAGAATGGCTGATCGGACTGTTCAAACAAAACAAGATTCGCATAGCTCACGAAAAGGTCCCCTATGAATCAGGTAAAATTGATGATAATTTCCAGGTAATCCTGACTGCTTCAACCGGCGACCTGCAAAAATTCATGCTGAAATATGCGGAGGATCCGAATGCTTTTAAAAACGATTATACCTTCATTTTAAGAAAAACAAACCAGTGATAAACTTCCAGGTACTCAATCGTTCATTACCTGCCAGGGTAATCCAGCATTTTGTTTTCTGGATTTTATCCTATTATATTCTGATCCACGTTTTTGCTAGTTCAAGCGAGATCCAATCCACCGACCAGATCTATACAATGGTCTTCCTCTTTACCATTGCAATTGGTGTGTATGTCAACCTTTTCCTGCTGATACCTGTCTTCCTGAACAAAGGCAGGTACATCTCATATGGACTCTTGCTGGCATCGTGTGTATTGGCAAGCGCCTATCTCAACCAGCTAACCTTTACGCTCATAATCGATCTCATCCTCCCGGGTTACTATTTCATCTCTTATTTTAGTTTCATAGATATATTAAAGATCATGGTTGCATTTATCGGGATCACAAGCCTGATAAAACTGTCCAAGGGATATTTCCTCCTGCTGGAGGCGCGCGCTCAGCTCTTGCAGATGCAGAAGGAGAAATCTGAAGCCGAACTTCAGGCATTGCGTGCGCAGGTAAACCCGCATTTTCTGTTTAACAGTCTTAACAGCATTTATGCAATGGTACTCAAACGTTCCGATAAGGCATCGGAAACAATTCTTAAACTTTCTGACATCCTGCGGTATATATTGTATGAAACCAGCAATGAATACGTGAAACTGGCAACCGAGTTAGAGCATATGCAGGCCTATATTGGTCTGCAAAAGATCCGTTCTGGTCCAAATGCAAAAATTGAGGTAACGATCAATGGGGAACCTCACAGCCGGAAAATAGCCCCGCTGCTTTTTCTGCCCCTGATCGAGAATAGTTTCAAACATGGTGTCAAGGGCGAGACAGGCCCCTCCTTTATCATCATGAAATGGGAAATCGAAGATCGCCTTATCAGGTTTGTGGTGGAAAATAACAAGGGCCAGGCGGAGGAAGCCCACGATGACCGGCACAATGGGATAGGCATTATAAACCTGAAAAAGAGGTTGGACATGGCCTATCCCGGGAAACATCATTTTGAAATATCTGAAACGGAAGATCGTTTTAAAGCAGAACTGTTAATTTGGTCGGAAAATGAAAGTTAAATGCCTGGTGATTGATGATGAACCGCTGGCACAGGAGGTCCTGGTTCAGTATATCGGCGATTGCCCGTCGCTCGAACTTCTGCAGGTATGCTCAGATGCCATTGAAGCTGGTGAATGCCTGCGTAACTTCCCGGTCGACCTACTTTTCCTCGATATCAATATGCCGAGATTATCGGGAATCCGGTTTGTCAAGACCCTTACTCAACCGGTTCTCGTCATTTTTACAACGGCATACCCTGAATTTGCTGCCGAAGGGTTCGAATCCAACGCCGTTGATTACCTGGTAAAACCTTTCTCCTTTGAACGGTTCATGAATGCTGTAAACAAAGCAATTGAATGGAAAAAATTCAGGAATAACAAGGGGAATACCGCTAATGAGCAGTCGGGTCAGGACAGGGAATTTATCCTGTTTAGAGCCGATAAGCGGATCTATAAAATCGACTTCGGTGATATCCTGTATTTTGAATCAACCGGGGATTATATCAAAGTGAATACCCGGGACAAGAAACTGGTCGTTCATGAAACTTTTAAAAATCTGATTATGCAACTGCCTGGTGATCAGTTTGTCCGTGTGCATAGATCTTTTGTAATATCTCTTGCCTGGATCCGGATGATCGAAGGGAATCAGGTCGATGTGGCAGGAAACAGGATTCCCATCGGCCTGGTATATAAGGATGGGTTGCTTGAAAAGCTGAATCTGAAAAACCACAATTCCTGAATAAATCCGGTTCTTTATGAAGATTCTGGTCACTTATTGGTCACAAACAGGCAATACAAAAAAGGTCGCCGAAGCCATTTTTAATGCCCTGCCCGAAACGAAGTTTCTTAAGCCTTTTAATGAAGTTCAATCTCTTGAGGGGTATGATCTTATCTTTATCGGATTTCCGGTGATGCAATTCGGCCCGCATCCTGAGGCGAAAAAATTTCTTTCTGGCCACGCCGTTGGCCGGAAGATCGCCCTGTTTGTCACCCATGCCATGCTAAGCGGGGGTGAAAATCCGAAGCAGGAGATCATGTTGAAAAGAGAACTGGACAAATGCCGGGCTGCCTGTTCAGGAAGCGAACTTTTGGGTCTTTTCCATTGCCAGGGCGAACTTTCAGAAAATGCCGCCAATGAACTCATGGCCAGCAATATCCCGATGCTGATGGAGTTTGCCAAAATGCTTCCGCTTACCATCGGGCACCCCGATCAATCTGACCTGGACAAGGCCAAGGTCTTTACAGGAACAGTAATAACAGCCTTCCTGACACATGGATAAACGAGGGTGTCTCAAAAGGTAACTTTTTAATATTAACCGCGGAGACGCGGAGACGCAGAGGGTTCACAATCAATACTTTAATTCTCTGCGTCTTTGCGTCTCTGCGGTGAAAAATGACTTTTGAGACACCCTCATTTATCGGCGTTAATCTACAAACTGCTTCGCATAATACTTAGCCGTCAGTTTTTCACCGGTGGCCTTCGCGATCATTTCATTCCAGTACCAGCGGTTGCCTGGCTTAAAGATATTTTCATTCAGGTATTCACCAACCGCCATTTTGCCTGCAAAACTTTGGAATTTGTAATCATCTGATTTAATGACACTGCCAACGATATGGTAGTACAACTGTGAAGCTAGAAGTTCTCCCAGCAGGTAATTGTGGTAATAGCAGGGATAGGTTGCAATGTGGATCTTGGTTGCCCAGTCCGGTTCATTGCGGTCCGCGGGACGTTTCATCATCTGGTACTTTTCAACCAGGTCCCACCAAAGGTTATTGAGGTCCTGATCGGGGTTCTTGTACATCTCCTTTTCGAACCGGTACATCACCTGCGACCAGCGACTGAATACCAGTTGTTCAAGACGCAGTGTTTTAAAGCATGTTTCGGCGATTTTCATCTTTTCTCCTTCACTGATACCAGCCATATCCTTCAGCCATTGCGGGTTTGAGGAAACCCTCCCGAAGATCATGGCGATGGCTTCGGTCGTGAAGGTATGGGCAGGATCGCGGAGAACAAATGGCAATGACATGTCGATGTTCTTATCATACACAGCATGGCCGTATTCGTGGAGCATGGTATTCATCCAGTATTGATTCGGCTTAACATTGCAAAGCACACGGACATCCCCGGCATTGTCAATATCGGTGCAGAAGGCGTGCTGGTTCTTTCCGGGTTTTTCATACAGGTCGCTCTTCTTCAACATATCATCAATGGGAAGGCCGATACCCGCGAAATAATCCGACGTCAGTTTTTCAAGATCCTTATCCTTGTAATATTTATCGAGATCAACATCGTAGATCTTAGGAGCCTCCTGGAAGAAACGGTTCTGGTAATTCCATGGCCTCAGTTCATCCTTGCTTTTCAGGGTGTAATATTTTACAAAATAAGTGTCAATATCTTCCTTTACTGCTGCAAAGGATTTTTGGGTAAGGTTATCAAGTTCGTCGAAAAGGGCGCTCACCTCCTTTGGATCCTGGTCGCTTAGGGTGAGGCTCATATCATGATAGTTTTTAAAACCAAGGTCTTTGGCAACCTCATTGCGCAGCTTGACCAGTTTTTTCACATCATCAGCCACCACCGTACCGATCTTTTTCTGTGCTTCCCAAACCTCCTGCTGATATTTCACATCTTTTGAACTGCCCAGGATCTCCTCCACATCGTTGTCCGACAGTTTCTTCCCCCTCACCTCAGTCCGAAAGTTGCCATACTTCTGTTCGATCACAGTACCCATGCGGACCATGGCAATCAGTTTAGCGGTGTCGGCTTTGGCCATAAGGAATGAACGGTAGAGTACATCAAGCTGGCGGATAAGCAGACTGTCGGTAATCAAACCCGAAACCTTGATCTCCTCCAGCTTTTTCAGGGACTCTTTGTCGGAATAGAGCGCCATCATCTGAATATTCAGATCCTCGGCCTTTTGAAAATCTTCGGGTTTCCCCGTAATAGCCGCATCCCACGAGGCAAGGGTTGTTTGCTTATACAGCGGGATCAGCGCTGAATCGTGTTTGTGGATAAAATTGGTCAGTTCTCTCTTCATATTTTCCTGTTTTGAAGTACAGCCTGCCATAAGTATAACTGAGATGGCAATCGTTGTTAGTGATTTAATGTTTTTCATAGGTCAAATGTTCAGTGAAACAACAATTCGTTATTCGTTATTCAATATTCATTATTCGATATTCCATGCCGGTCCATCCTTACCATCCTTCACGGTGATCCCCAGCTTCTGCAGCGCATCCCTGATCTGATCAGAGGTGCCCCAATCCTTGGTTTCACGTGATTTCTGCCTTATATCAAGCACAAGCTGCATCAGCCCGTCGAGCAATTCGTGTTGATCATTTGATTTTTCATCCTTCAGCCCCAGGATGTCGAAAAGGAAAGTATCGAAGGTGTCTTTTAGCAGAATAAGATCGTTCTCAGAAACGTCGTCGTTCTTGTCGCTGGCCGAGTTGACGATCCTCACTGCTTCGAAAAGATTTGCGATCACCATCGGGCTGTTGAAGTCATCGTTCATGGCATCATAGCATCCCCGACGGATGTCAGCAATCCTCCCCTCTCCCCCGGGGAGAGGGGGTGGGGGTGAGGGCGTTTGAGAACCCTGAGGGGTCGGGGGTGGGGTGGGGCTCATCTTCCCCAGCGTCTCATACCCCGCCAGCAATTTCTTCAACCCCTTCTCCGCGGCCTGCAGGGCTTCGTTCGAGAAATCGAGGGTGCTCCGGTAATGCGCCTGCAGCATGAAAAAGCGGATGGTCATCGGACTGTAAGCCTGCTGCAATGAGGCATGGGTGCCGGTGAAGAACTCTTCGAGGGTGATGAAATTCCCTAACGATTTTCCCATCTTCTGGCCGTTGATGGTGATCATGTTGTTGTGCAGCCAGTATTTCACCGATTCGTGCCCGATGGCGGCCTGGCACTGCGCTATTTCCGATTCGTGATGCGGGAAGAGCAGGTCCATGCCTCCGCCGTGGATGTCGAAATACTCGCCCAGGTATTTGGTACTCATGGCAGAACATTCGAGGTGCCATCCCGGAAAACCGTCGCCCCATGGCGAAGGCCACCGCATGATGTGTTCGGGCTGGGCATTTTTCCACAGTGCGAAATCGGCAGTATTCCGCTTTTCATCCTGCCCTTCGAGGGTGCGGGTGTTGGTCATGAGGTCTTCGAGGACCCTGCCCGAAAGTTTTCCGTAATGATATGACTTGCTGTATTTGTCAACATCGAAGTACACCGAACCATTCACTTCATAGGCATAGCCGGCATCCAGGATTTTCTGGACCATGAGGATCTGCTCGATCATGTGGCCGGAGGCCCTGGGTTCGATGCTGGGGCGCTTCACGTTCAGCGCATCCATGTAAATGAAATACCGGTCGGCATAGTATTGCGCGATCTCCATCGGTTCCAGTTGCTCAACACGCGCCCTGACGGCAATTTTATCCTCGCCCTCGTCCAGGTCGGCCACGAGGTGCCCCACGTCGGTGATATTTCTCACATACCTGACCTTATATCCGAGGTGCAGCAGGTAGCGGAAAACAAGGTCGAAGGTAATGGCCGGACGCGCATGGCCAAGGTGCGGATCGCCGTAAACAGTCGGCCCGCACACGTACATGCCTGCGGATGGGGGGTTGATGGGTTCGAAAAGTTCCTTCGTGCGGGAGAGCGTGTTGTGAATAAAAAGCTGGTTTACCATGATATCTTAAATTCATTTGCAAAGGTAAAAAAATTGAGCGCTTAAAATATTTCTCTCCGAAGGTATTGACATTCGCGAAATCGAAACTATATTTGCGATTGAAACCGTAGAATTTTCTCAACCACCCTGTTTAGAAAGCGTTTGAACAATAAACGACGCTTTCGATGCTCTGTTTATCTTCAGTTGTACGAACAATCCTGTTTATTCTGAAAACAGGTTTCTGCCGGTTGGTCATCAGCAACTGTCGGCAACCTGTTCTGATCATGGTTTTGATCTTATTGAACTGCACGCCGTGCAAGGCCCAAAAGGCGGATCAAACCTGTATTAAGGTCGATAAATTCGTTCGGGAATACATACACTTTTCACATCTCGGACCCGGATATTCCCGGGATATATCACAGGATATCATCGATCAATTCGGAATTCTTTTTGAAAAGGACGCAGTTTTATACTGGGACCTGTTCAGATCTTCTTCCGACATGTCTCATTCCACCTTGCCGGTAACAGAATATGTTGACAGGGCGAGGAAATTCTACGCTCCGAAACAGCCGCTGCTGGACTATCCCAGCGTGAAGACTTCTGTATCCTGGGATGGGAAACATGCCGTTGTTCGCCTGGTAAAAATAAATAAGATCGTTGACGTTGAGGATCAGATCCTTAATATAAACAGGGTTAAACTCAAACTTAATATAAATCTGGCCGGGGATGAACCACTGATCCAAAGCATTGTTGAAGATGACAGATTGTCATTTATTAACAGATTTTCTATTGGATATAACGTTGCTTGGTCAAATGTTCTCAGTTCGGTTACCGGTAATCCTGTCATCAGGATCGCACCAGATGTACAGTTTGGCGGATTTAAAACAACCTCCCGTATGTTCTTTCAATATGGTGTGATGTTGGAAATAAGGCTAAATAGGGTGCGCAGGGAGGAATTACTGTTTTCAACCGGTATTTTCTACACAAAACTTCCTATAACCGCATTAATGTCAGGCTATTCACGCAGTTTTCCGGATACGCTTGATAAAACAACTCCCAACCCAATTACCTGTACAACCTTTGAGCGATCAAATGAGGTAACGGAAAAAATTATCGTTTCCAGGATCGAGATACCACTTTTATTTAAAGCATGTCTCAACGACTGGTTTTACCTGAAAGCCGGTACAGCGTTGGGTTATGTAAAGGCAACTTCGCTGATTAACTATGAATTGAGCAGGACAGGTGGAGGTTTGATCACAGACCTTTCTACGCAAAACCAATATTTTCTGGACAAAGACCATGAACTCGATCAGGGTTATCACGGGTATTACCGTAATAAGAGATATCATTTTCCTAATGACAGGTTTCTGGATAAAATCATATTATCCATTCAACTGGCTACAGGATTTGAAAAACAATTAAACTATTTCAGTTTTGGATTGGAACCAAATATAAGTTTTGGCATGAACTCACTTTCAAAAAGGTCAGTGTCAGGTAATTATTACCTGACCAGCATAAAAGGGTTTCATTCAATTCTTGAATCTGTAAAAATGCCTGCTTTTGAATTTACATTCGGTATAAGGCTATTGATCAGCTATTTATTTAAAGATTGACAATATGGATATTATAAGGCCTATGGTGTTGGTCACCATGATGATACAGGTATTCGCGGGAGGAACCTCCGGCCAGACAGCCTTGAAACTGCCGGAGATATTGACCAAAGCTGAAAAAAGGATCTCCATAAATTGTCTGCTTGCCAAAACAGGAAACCAACTGCCTCAAGCATGGGTTGTTTTTTCGGACAGGGAAAAAGGCGATACTCATTTTGGCGACCGGTTTTACGTAATTGCAGAGAGAGAAACAGAGCTGCATGTATTTAAATCAACAGCCGGAAAGGAGAGAAAATTAATATCGGCAAAAGATAAAGGGTGGAAAAACAAATCGGAATTGCTTGTTTCATTCGGCGCCGATTTCACCGAAAACTCTTTAATTCACAGGAAATGCGTGATTTTAAACCACCATAAAACCATTGAAAGGATAAAAAGGGGCGAGATCAGCGAATCAGAAGTTCCTTTATATAAATCGCCCACTGATTTGAATTCTGTTGACCACGTTCCATTGTATCTGATCTATTTTGTTTATAAAATGGAGAATAACAGATATTTACTTGGTAAGGACTTTAAATTCGATCCCGACCTGCCTTTCGGTGATCAGATTATCGGTTGGGTTGACAAGGATCGCGTTTTCGATTATAACAACAGGATTTGCTTTGAACCCAATTTTGAAGAACCGGCAGTAGCTTACAGGCGTTGCCGCCCTGTATATGCCGCCAAGGTTTTTGAATTTGAAAGTGAACTGACACGTTTTCTGAATGGCGATACGATCCAGAAACCAATCTGGATTGAACCGGACTACTATTTTTTTCGAAATCCAGAATACGTGACAAACAATCCGGGAATAAAAGAACCCGTTGACCTGTATGAGAAAAAATACACGGCCTCTTTTCTAAACAGATTGTGTGAACTCAAAGGAAATACAGATGCAATAAAACAAAGCAGGATATTAACAGGCCGACCATTGCCGGGTAATAAATTCAGGTTTCCCCTGATCCGAATGGAGAACTTGCCGGAAAACATGTTTATTACAGGGGTTACTGGCCGGTTTGAAAATGACCTCCGAACCCGGGCTTTACTCTGTGACGCCCTGAGGGCAAATAAGTCTCAGATCACCGTTTATTTTATTCTTGACAATTCGATCGACAGGAACAGGCTCACCTATGTCATAGGCCAGATTCAGCAGGGATATTCAGGATTCAATAAAAGATTTGGCGTTTGTTTTTTCCCTCGGTTAAAACTCGGACAAAATAAAATCTCCATCGACGAAAAGGGTTCCTTAAATAACCAGAGCAATTATCAGTATGTGAGGGATTATATCCGTAATTTCTCACCGGATAAGTCACTGGAAGCTAAAAATGACAATATATTAAGCGCCCTGAAATATGTGCTTAACAATGAAGGGTTTGATTCCAGGCAAACCAATATCATTGTGATGGTTAACAACCATACTATCATGGTTCCTGATACAGGTCTGGCTTTGCTGCGGCGCGAGATTCAGAATAAAATTGTTGAAAAAAACTGTTATTTGCTGACGTTTGATTATAAAAGCGATAACAACCTGGTTCAACAGATCCAGGAGATTTCAGTGGCCGCGGCCAAACAATATGCCGAAAGACTCAATATCGGTTCAAGAAATGTTTCATACAGCAGAACAAAAATAGGCTATGAACTGGAAAATGCGGGACTGCTTTCCATTATCGAGCAGACCGACTCCAGTCAGCTTGCAGCCGTCCAGATGCAATCTTTTTTGCAAACCGGGTATGAAAAAATTGTGAATACCCTAAACAATGCCATCGAGAAAATCTGCCTAAATGGAAACCAACCGGCTTCTTCCGGAAATCAAAATGAAGACCCATTTCAACGGGCATTGAAGGAAATCCCGGGCATGGATGGGAAAGTTCAATATATCAGGGCCCTGGAAGAGGGTTATTCATCGATGAAGTTTAATTTGCCAGGTAATAATTATCAGCAGGACATCTGGAAAGCAAATGTTCTGATGACAAAACCGGAATTGGAAACCATAGGATCACTCCTGGATAAAATGCTGGTATTGTCAAATAACAGCAGCTTTTCAAAATCTGTTTATGAGTTATGGATCGCCCTGTTCAACCGTTTTGTCGGTGACAACCTGCTGCCCGAAGATATTTTGCCATTGACACCCCAGGTCATCATGAATAAAATATTGGGAGAGACCTATGGATATACGGTAACCGATCCGATAAAACGCTTCCCCCTTGAAAGGATACTCGCAAACGACCAGAGTATTCAGAAATATTATGACGACTATAAAATGAAACTGACTTCCAGTAAAAACAGCATTAAAGAAATTCTGTCAACAGGTTACCTGAGATTCAGTCTCGATGAAGATGCTGCAAATGCGAACCAACCGCTGATAAAAAAGGGGATCTATTACTATTGGGTTCCGATGGATGTATTGCCTTGAGAAATCATTATGGAAGTGAATCGCAATGTGTTTGAAATAGAAGGACTTGAATGTGCCTATAACCACCCTGGAATAAGGGGAAAAAAGGTTGTCCTGCGAATTGATCATCTGGCAATTCCTGCCGGGGAAGTCACTATAATACTTGGAATGTCAGGAAGCGGAAAATCAACCCTGATCGAAACTCTTGGATTGATGAATAATACGATCACCAAAGGCCGGATCACATTCACTCACGCCGGAATTAAGACGGACATTTGCAGGGAGATATGGAACCGCCCGTCAGATCTGACTGAAATAAGGAACAGTCATTTCTCTTTTATTTTTCAGCATGATTTTTTAATGCCCTATTATTCACCCGAAGAAAATATACTTATTGGAAAACTGATACAAGACCCCGAAGAAAGTTCGCCGGATGAAAATATGGAATTAAATAAATTATGTCAAAAAACGGGGTTGAACTTTCATCAAATCAACAAAAAGAAGACAACAGAACTGTCGGTCGGGCAGAAACAACGCTTGTCATTCATCAGGGCGATCATAAAAAATTATTCAGTGATCTTTGGTGATGAACCTACCGGAAACCTCGATGAAGTAAATTCAGCCTTGCTTCTGGATATTTTAACTGACTCAATCAGACAGAACAAGGAGCGTTCGGCCATTTTGGTTTCTCATAACGTCCGGTTGTCTATCGCGAAAGCCGGTTATATTATTGTTCTTTCTCCTGTATCAGAGGAGGAGTACGAGGTCAGGTCTGAAAATGTTTTTAAGCGAAAGGGGACCGGGTGGTTAAGTGGCTGTAACGACTTGTTAACAGATTCAGAACTCGAAGCAAAGATCAGAAATGTAGTCAATATCAGTGAACAAAAGATAACAATCCCCTAAGGGATAAACAGATGCGGAAAACAACTACGTTCCGTTCCGTCCTTGTCCGTAATGAGTATATGGCGTTGAGAGGCAAGCGCCATAGTACCATTGTTTACCTTTTTTTCATTTTGTTTATGACATTTCTGGCGTTTGGGTTTGCAAAAAGCACCTTGACCTATCAGAAGAAACTGTCGGCTGATCCTTTCTCCAATTGGATAAACCTGAATTTTCATTCCGGCACAAGGGATTCCCTGAGAACGCTTCATGAAAAAATATCCGGGGTGGAATTCAGAGAGAGATTTCACTTAAAAGGGTCATATTTTTATAATAAGGGGATGATTCCGGTCTTTACGCGTTCCGAAGGAAATAAAATTGTTCAGTATGAAGCAAGGACAATTGATCCACTGAGTGGTATTGTGAAAGATCTGTTGAAATCTGGCGTCTGTTCTGCCAACTATCCCGACTCAACCGAAAATGTTTTTAAGAATGAACCCAATGGTGTGATCGTTACCCGGAAACTGGTCAATGAAATCGGATGGGATGCACATTCCATCTCATTTATTCAGATAAAATCTCCTGTTGGCGACATGGTTCCTGTTCCTGTGATTGCCGTGGTGAATGAACTGCCCGATCTGTCGGATATCGCGTACACCAACCTGTTTTACTGCAAAACGATGAACCCCGGTTTTTACGACCGGGAGAACTCCTGTTACAGAATATTTATCGAAAATATGGATACGGCCGGAATTTTTAAAGTGATTGAAGAGTTGAATACCGCCCTGGAGATCAGTGATCCTTCCACAGTACAAACGACAGGATTAGTAACAGGTAACAGGTCTGTTCTCAACTGGAAAATTGAGATCGGTGCACAGGAAAAGGATATTCCGATAAGTGTCATGAACGAAAGACTGGCGAGTCTGGCTTCATTGAGAAATCACCATTTTGGCCAGTACTTTGAATTGTCAAAAGATACTGCATGCGACAACTCTTCCTTTTACCATGACTATCTGGCAATTGAATTCACGGATCTGGAAAAGATCGGGGATTTTTCAAAATACCTCAATGATAAACTGATGTTACATCTTAACCTGGAGGTGTTGGCCCACAGGGAAAATTATCTCTATACCGGCAACATCGCAATTGGTTCAATCATTCTCCTGATGATACTATCCATTATTTCCGTTTCGATCTATATTTCCGGCGTTATCCGGCATCATCTGGAAAAGATCAAAAAGAACCTTGGTAATTTCCTTGCTTTTGGCATTAAGAAAAATACGTTAACCTGGATATATATTTGGGTAACTGTTAAAATCCTTGCTGTTGCTTTATTTCCGGCCATGGCGCTCGCATTTGCCTGTGGGGAAATCTTTGAAAAGTTTTTACTCGGTAAACTCCTGGTACTTGATCCGGATCAGGATTATTTTTCATTATCAGATTCATGGGTTGGAGTTTTTATCGTCCTGATATTATTTGTTGCCATTACCAGGACTTTTATATCTGTCAACAAGATTCTGAGGCATACCCCCGGAGATTTAATTTATGAAAGAGCGCTCTGATTATTTACCCGAATAACCTAAACACGTAATACCATGGAAAGAGAATCATTACTCCACAAGAACCCCCAATTCGAGCCCGGTGTGAATACCAAAAAACTCTGGCTCTATTGCAGGCGTGTAGAAACCCAGATCGGATCACCCGGATTTTTATGTTCGCCGAAACAATGGGACCTGGCATTGTTCTTCCTGATCATATTATTGGAGATCATTGGGTTGTATCTTTTCTACAAGTATGTCGGAAACCTGACATTTGCCATTGCTTTTTTATTGGCGGATGTCACCTTTGCGATTTTCGCCCATATCGTTCACGGATCAATGTCGCTCACCCAAAACCGGTTGTTTCTGTTACGCCGGAATGTTAAACTGTATTTAAATAAGCCAGGCCGGGGAATTCTTGCCCTGGCACGGGATGGCCAGATCAACAGGGAGAAATGGAAATTGTTCCGGTATAAGGTCTTTTCTTCGACATTCTACTCTTCAATCTCTTTACTGGCATTTTTTAAAATCGTAGGATTCATTGCCAACTGGCCGGGCAGGGATCCCATCAACAGCATCAGCATTACCATTTGCCTTACCTACATCATCGTGGCTGTTCTGCAAATATATGCCACAGGATATTTCACCTTTTCTTCCCTGTTCTTTGTTCTGTTTGATTGGAACTTAAAGCAACACAAGGAACAGAAGGGGCGTCATTACGCGAGAATTGATGCCGGTACCTCCACGAACAATTTATACGAAGGTATTGATATTCATACTTTGCTGTTGACGGAACGGAAGTTTTATGAACTTGGGTATCAGCAAAAAACCCGCGAAAGCCTTCCAAAGTTTAATAACTGTACAGTGCGAAACCATTTTATCCATGATAACAAATTGTATTTGTACGGGATTTTAACCGATGAGGATTTGAATGCATTTGTAAACTGTCATGCAAATAATGTTGAGGCAAAACAGGTACTGGGAATCGTGTTGCTTGACCTTCAGCTCGAAAAATGCATTTTAAATGGCGGGAAGGATGTATATACAGAACCCATTCCATTTCCGGCCGGGAATATTGCCGGTCTTGGCGCAATTGAACCCGGACGGCAAAAAGTTGCAGAATACAGTGTCGCAAAAGTTGCCAATGATCTGGATGAGAACAGAAAGGAAAGGGCAGGCCGCTGTTGGGAATACGAATGGATTCTTGAGGAACATACCCCCGATGATAACCGGCAACACCCTCCGGCAACCATCAAAATCCCAAATGCCATTACCAGATCAAAGGATCAGCTCAGTGTAACCGTTAATTTCGAAGGAATGAAAGCCGGGCAAACCTGTTACCTCAGCGTTTACGCAAAAAACCTGGCCGAACCATTCGTAAGGGGAATATCTTCCCCGGCATTTCCGATCAGAATCATTGCCTGAAAATGAAGTTAAACTGTTTACTGTCATTTCTATAACCTGAACCATGAATAAAACGAGTTTACTGATCGCATGCATGTTGGCCGGACTGGTATTGTTCACATCCTGCCGGAACGAATATGTAGCGCACGTTGGCGCGACAAATCTTGTACTTTTAGAGCAGATACCTGTTGTTGAAAACAAGTTTGATGTGAACTTCAAGGCTTCCCTGGAGTTGTTATATCCGCACGAATGTCATGATACCACCTTTATTCAGGAACAAATATTTCTGGAGCGCATAGATCTGAAGATGCCGTTTAAAAGGGAATTTGTAATCCCGACCAGTCTTTTACGGGATTTCTTTGGCAGCAACAATCCTGATAAAAAGAAAACCCTGCGTGAAGAATTATTTTACTTCAGCGATACCTGCTTTGAAAAGACCCCCGACAAACAATTCTTGCTTGAATCGCCATCCGACCCGACCAGTCAATCCAGGATCATCGGGGATTATTTATCAAGAAACAGGAAGAACTCCGTTTTTTACCTGATAAGTAACGACACGATGGTCAAAAATTACACGATTGGCAGGGTGGCAACCGAGGTTTTTCATGACCCCGCCAAGGTGAATTGCAGGATCGTTTCTGACCTGAGGAAAAAAGCTGGAAAAGAACTGAGTAATACAACGGTCCTCATTATTTTAATACCTCCGGTAATCAGGGATTCAGCAACCAGGAATTCCCCGTTGGCTTCATTCGATACTGATCATCCTAAAGGGATCCGCGGAGGGAAGGGTTCGCCTTGCCCGCCGGATTCGGTGGTAAAAAAAATAAACAAACACCATATTTCAGTAATACAGGAGTTCAGGAACCTGCTGCATTATATCGCAACCACCAACAAGGACGACACCTTGAGAAGAATTTACCGTGAAGATGCCTACAGGGAAATTCACAAGATACCCGGATTGAAAATCGATGGAATCCCTGGCAATGATCTTAATGAATTTTTGAATTCAGGGTTTTCAAGGACGCCGGTAGTATCTCCGATCAGTGATCATTGCAAAGTGATAATTGGGATCAGGATCAGCGGGCGATAGGCGATTTCCAATCCGGTTATTTTATCAGGTTAAATGCTGCAATGTATTTGTCGATATAAAAGTGTCTTGAAATTTCTCATTCTTTCCGGTTCCGAAACAAAAGCATACATCGGTTCTGATGCCCAATTCAATTTGCCTGCCGATGCGCTCAACAATGAACGGGATGGCTGTCACTCCTGCGCCAAACCCGCCGGGGTTAATCCCCAGGATCAGGTGCCGGGGGGTGTTGTCGGTGTAGAATTTTCTGTAGAAGGACGATGAGACAGAAAAAATCTCCTCACCCTCCCTGAAAGGATTCATCACGCGGATCCCGTCAGGTAATTTGCCTTTAAACTCAAGTGATTCATTGAATTTTATAACCCTGTTTCAAAAGCACGAGACAGCCTTTTTTTTTAACCCATGATGCATATTCAGACATCCAAGACTCCCGCAATCTAAACCGCGACTGATTCGTAAACCAGCTTCAAATCTGTTAAAGGGAAGCAGGTTTCTGTTTGGTTTAGCAAGGAGCATAATTCCTTGACTGTTTGATTTGCCCTTGGGGTAG
>JAUXWT010000022.1 GCA_030681475.1 Bacteroidales bacterium
CGAACTGCCAGGCTGCCAGGCGACCGTATGGATTTACAGCCTTGATGGGCAGGATATTCTCGGACCGTTTACGGTATTGTGCGGAGAAACCCTGGTAGTTCCGATTGACGGGAGGCCATGGGGAGTGCTTGTTGCAAGCGATTCACAAATAGAGGTGGATGTGTGGATAGAGTAGTTATAAACATAAAAATTATAGTAGAGATGCTTAAAATTAACCAATAAATCCATGAAAATGAAAACTCTGTTATGTTTACTGACGATCTCTTGTTGTGAGATTATTCTTGCGCCTGGTCTTGGCGCCCAGACAGTTACCGGCAGTGGCGACCCCGATTATATTCCATTGTGGATTTCAACCAGTTCGGGTGGCGGTGGGGGCGGAAACGAAGAAGACGTTGGCACTACCACAGTACTGAACAGGACCAATATGTATTACATTGGCGGCAAATTGGGACTCGGAACCACCTATCCGTTGACCAAGCTGCAGGTAGTTGGAGATGTGATCATGGGCGACAGTTGGGATCGCATTGTAACGGGCCATTGGTACAACGACAATCCAAACAATGAAATAGGCTATCTTGGATTTAACATGTTGCAGCTTACAGATGCCGAATGGCATTCAAAAGGCGACGGAACATTCAACGGAGGCGGACTCTTTTTTGGGACCACGCATGGCGACTTGCACTTCAGCAGTATTCCGTCAACAGGTGGTTCGCCAGAAACACGAAGCGAGTCAACCATTCAGAATAATGTTAAAATGACCATCACGCCGGGCGGACGTATCGGAATTAACACTAAAACACCTACCCAGGCGCTTGAAGTATGCCATCGGGATACGACCGGAGGGATCAACATTAACCAACTGGATACCTCGCTGAAAAAATCGGAGATTAAATTCAGCATCGGCGGTGTGGGACATTGGTCGCTGGGGCACTACCTGAGTTCTTCACGACCTAAGTCCTTCTTTATCTGGAACCAGAACCGGCAGGCGACTGAGTTTTTCATCGCCGACAACGGCATGACGGGCATCAATACCGAATGGCCCTGTGCACGGCTGGATGTGAATGGTGATTTCAAAGCAAGTGCGATTGGTATTGGGACAAATCCACCCTCCCCTTCCTCTCCATATAAGTTATTTGTAGAAGGCGGCATTAAGGCCAGGGAGATCAGGGTAACAGTTTCGGCATTTGCCGATCATGTGTTTGACAAGGATTATTCGCTGATCAGCATCCCGGATCTCGAATCCTTCATCAGCGCCAATCACCGGCTGCCAGGCATACCATCGGCCAGGGAGGTTTTTGAAAACGACGGAATTGAAATCGGAGCGATGCAAGTCAGGTTGCTTGAAAAGATTGAGGAGCAATCGCTTTACATTATCTCCCTCCAACATCAGATCGACGAACTCAAATCGCTTATTTCATCAGCCGGGGAGGAAAAAAGATGAAACGCGCGGCTTTAACCCTGCTATTTTTCGGTATCTTTGTGATTACCGTTCAGGGACAGTTTATTTCGCTGGAGGGGAGGCGATTTAAAGACGGCAACGGGTATAACTTTTTTCCGATGGTTTGTAACTACTGTGCCGACATTATTCATATCAGTTCGGGTTCCGATACACTCTATCATGTTTCCCCGACGGGTTCCTACGGTTTTCGATGGGGTTATGACTACAACTCGTTCGACAGTTGTTTCTATCCGGGCATCCGCAATGACTTCACCGAGATCCGCAACATGGGTTTCAACGCCATCCGGCTGATGGGGCCGGTTCCTGAAAAAGACACCCTTCAGGAGTATGGATTTAACATTATCTCCAATTACTGGCCTAATCCCGCGGGAGCCAATCAGATAAAGAAGTTTCTGACAGCCCCGTTCAGTGCAGATCCCGACATGGCGTTTTATCTGAAAATGCTGAATGACATCGTAGCCATCGCCGATTCATGCGGGCTGAAAGTCATCCTCGTCCCTTCACGGGGCATGCTGGCCCGGTCGGACAATGCGGCCACCGATGTAGCTGCGTACCTGGCCTGCTTCGCCACCTATTTTGCCGGCAATACCACCGTGATGGCCTACGATCTCTACAACGAACCCACCTGGGTTGATGTATGGAAGAATCACCCGGAGGTGGATCACAATAAATACCAAGTGTGCCAATACGTCGCCCAATGGTACGATTCGATCAACGCAAACGACACCAACCACCTGGTGACCATCGGGTTGGGCACGTTCAACTACCACGACGTGATCGAATGGGACCCGGGGATCATGAAAGTTGATTTTATCTCGGAGCATATTTATCCATCATTTTCCAGCAATGAAAACTTCAGCTTAAGTTCAGCGATCAACCGTTTTCGCGACGAGCTGATCTGGACCGGACGCAATATTCCCATTCCGTGGATCGTCGGGGAATTCGGCTTTGCCGGCACCGATAATGCATTCCCGCCATTCAATGTATCTCCCTATACGGATTCACTCTACTCACACCGGCCATATATCTGGGGTACAACCGCGGAACAGTATGCCTTTGTCGATACGGCACTGAAGCTTTTCCGGAATTGCGGGGCTTCGGGAATTTCGTGGTGGCAGTACCAGGATCTGTACCACAACCAGAACCCTGCCACGATGGCTCTGGGCGATTACAAGGAGGCGTTTTTCGGCCTGCTGAACCCCGGTCGGTGGAACCCGGCTACAGGCTTTTCTGCCTTTCGTAAACCGGTCGCCGACCTCTTCCTGGCATATGATCCGGAAGAGCCGCCGGGGAGTTTCCCACAACAGTCGAGTCTGTATTATAATCCGTATAATTTTGATTCGACGGATGTAAATACACGAAGTGGCACAGTGTACAATTCTGACTATAATATACCAATAATAGATGCTGTAGCCCTTATATGGAGTAAAGTTTATCTTCACCAATATTATGATTCAGCAAAATATATCCAATCAGTCAGCCATTATACTTTTACAGATACATTGGGTCATTTTAATGCTTATCCTTGTCCTGATAATCAACGACCAACAACAATTGATGATATTAAAGTCTCCTCCCCGGGTTGCCAGCGGGTAGAACGAGGATGGTACTCAGCGTTCAATCCGGATACGTTGCCAATAACTCCGAACGGCAGCTATATCATTGGCTGTGCCGGATTGGCTTATGAAAACGCAGTATCCGATACGTTAATTCCCTCCGGAACCAACGCCGAATTTCATGGATGGAATTCGGTGACCTTCACTGACGCAGTGGTGGCGTCAGGCGGGCACTGCGAAGCCGTGGCCCGGCAGGAAATCGTTATACAGGCGGAATTCGATGCCGCCACCGGCAGCGAGGTTTACCTGCACCTGGATGAGGTATTTCCCGAATGTACCGTTTTTTCGGGCTACTTGAAACCGTTCTCCATCACAGCATCGTCAGGGCTGAATGCGAAAACTGAGATCGAACTGCTTTTCCATCCGGAAACAAGTCCATTCGATTTCGAATTGTTTCCCAACCCATCTGGAGGAAAAGTTACCTGCCGGATAACAGGAGCGGATCAGGAGTCGTTCACACTGAGTATTGTGGATTTGTTCGGCAGGATACACGTCGAAACGGAAACAAACAAGCCGGAAAATGCGCTCGATCTTTCGATGTTGGATAAGGGCGTTTACCTTGCCCGGCTTTTCAACAACCACATTCAATTCGTCAGGAAGTTAATCATTCAATAATCCATCATATGAAAACACAACATATTTTCCAACTGATTTTATTCGTTGCTCTTTTTCCGACAACTATGCTCCAAGCCCAATCCTGGCAATGGGTCCAATCTTACGGGGGGCCAAACAGCGACTATACGACCAAAATTTGCCTTGATCAGGCAGGAAATGTTTATACTACCAGCACATGCATGTTCCCATATACTGTGTTCGGAACCAATACGTTGGCCGTTGGGTATGTTTCCGAAATTTTCATTTCAAAGCTGGATTGCCAGGGAAAATTCCTATGGATAAGAAGGGCTGGCGGATTCAATCCTGAAGGCGGGGAGCAAGATGTTTGGGACATGTATTACCACAAAGGAGACAACTCACTGATCATGACCGGTGTCATGTCAGGTGATGACAGGCAGATAGGCGGCTGTCCGTGCTATGATTATTTGGGATTCTTTTTATCCAAGCTCGATACCGCCGGTAATTGCATATGGGCAAAAACATATGCGACTCTTGGAGAACCATCGATGCTGACTATCTACCCTGACTCCTTGGGGTATATCTATATGGCTGGTAATACCAGATACAAAGCCTGGTTTACTAGTAATATGTCCATACAACCTGGAGGTTTTCTTGCAAAATTCAGAGCGGATGATGGTTCGCTAATTTGGGTAAAAAAGGTTTTGGAAAGAAACGGTGTCCTGTCAGATTTAGTTATCCGGCCTGATGGAATTATTGTCAGCGGAACTTCCGATACAGATTTACTTAAAATTGGCGGCACACAGGTTCCCTGTCGGGCCAACGATGCTTTTATCGCCCGCTTTACTCTTGATGGCAATCTCGAATGGGTAAAAACCATGGGTGGCCCCGGTATAGACATTGGCGGAGATCTTCAGACAGACAACTTTGGGAATCTTTTTCTGAGTGGTATCTTCAATGGATCTGCGACATTCGGTAAGGTGGAATTGAATAATAATGGCAAGGAAGACTTTTACCTGACAAAACTGGATGTCAATGGGACGGTTTTGTGGGCCAACCAACTACACATTTCTGGTGGGATAAATGGAATATTCCATTACACTAACAACACGGGAGAGACCTGGTTGAACGGTGCCTTTCTTGGCAGTGCGCGGTTCGGTGAAGAACTGGTCACTGCGACATCGGGGAATGAGCTTTTTGTGGCAAAATACAGTACAGATGGCTTGTGTATCGGAGTGATTCATGATGGATCCATGTCGAATGACGCTTTTGCTTGTAACTCATCCGGCGAAATGTTTATTGCCGGAGGGTTTTACGGAACAACCTACCTTGGTGAGAACAAATTGGTTTCAAGGGGTTCCCGCGATGGCTTTTTCGCCCGTCACGACGCCCTCACCGGCATTCCTCATCCCCCCGGAAGCCCGCAACTAAAGCTGATCATCTACGCCAACCCCACTACCGGCAAATGCACCATCACCATCCCTGGGGAGTTTATGCATGAAAAGCAACTCACGCTGACGGTTTTTGATTCAATGGGCAAACTGGTTAAAAAGAGGTCGGTGCCGCTGGCAGAAGGAAAGATCAGCCTGAACCTGGAAGCACTGGCCCGGGGAATATACCAGGTAACGCTGGATAACGGGGAGAAGAGTTACGTGGGGAGGGTGGTGTTTGAGTGAGGGTACATGGGGGGCAAAGCGCGTTCCCCGGCGGATTTAATGACCTCTCCCCGCCCTCCCCTTGAAGGGGAGGGGGGCGGTTGAACAGATTTGAAAGGTTGGGTTTCAAACAGGTGACGATGATAATACTTTTACAATGAAACTAAAATCCTTACAATCAACGACAAAGGTCTCCCTCCCCTTCAAGGGCAGGGCAGGGGAGAGGTCGCTTGCGATAACCACGAAACTGTTTGCCTTCCTTACGGTCCTTCTGATTTCAGGGCTTGGCGGTTCAGCGCTTCAGGCGCAATCCTGGCAATGGGCGAAGTCGTATGGAGGACCAAACGGCGACGGACCATCAAAAATCTGCCTCGACCAGGCGGGAAACCTTTTCACAGCCAGCACCTGCATGTTCCCCTATTCGGTGTATGGTCACGACACCCTCGGTGTCTGGGGAATCTCCAATATCTTTATTTCAAAGCAGGACAACCAGGGAAATTTCCTTTGGATACGAAGGGCAGGAGGAATCAACAATGAGGGAGGCGCGCAAACTGTCTGGGATATGTATTTTGAAAAAGAGACCAATTCCTTAATAATGACCGGCGTGATGGCAGGCAGTGAAACAAAAATCGGGAGTTGCATGTTTTATGGTGACCTTTTTATGTTTTTATCAAAGTTAGATTCAGGTGGAAATTGTATCTGGGGAAAAATGGAGGCAAATCTTGGTGACCCTTCGCTACTCAGCATTTACCCTGATTCTTCAGGGAATATTTATATGGCTGGAAATACAAAATACAAATCCTGGTTTACAGGTGGTATTTCAATACAACCGGGAGGCTTTTTGGCGAAATTCAGGGCAGATGACGGTTCGCTGGTTTGGGTTAAGAAAATCATGGAACCGGGTGGATATCTATATGATATTATTGCAACAAGGACCGGGTTGCTTGTCAGTGGCTGTTCTGCGGAAAACACACTTTCAATCGGTGGCACCCAGATCAACTGTCAAGGAAAGGATATCTTCCTCTCCCGTTTTTCCCTTGACGGTAACCTGCAATGGGTTAAAACCATGGGAGGGCCCGGCACGGAGGCTGGCGGAACGATATATCAAGATAATTCGGAAAACATTTATATCAGCGGCATCTTCCACAGTTTAGCGACTTTCGGGACTATCACACTAACCAATAATGACAAGGACGATGATTTTCTTGCCAAATGCGATAACACCGGGACTGTTCGATGGGTGAAACAACTGCATATTTCCGAAAGCGTTTTAGGCATTACACATAACACGAATGGACAGGGAGAAACGTGGTTATCAGGCACATTTACCGGTAATGCTGTTTTTGGTGAGCAATTAATAACTGCAGATATAAAAGGCGAACAATTTGTTGCAAAATATAGCAGGGATGGTAATTGCGTGGGAGTAATTCATTCAGCAAATGCTTATAACACATGCTTTGAAAGAACTGAAAATGGTGATTTTTTCGTGGCGGGCAGTTTTTCTGGAATTACCAATTTCGGAATTAATAAATTAACATCGATGGGAAATGATGATGGTTTTATCGCCAAACACGACGCCATCACCGGCATCCCTCATCCCGTCGAAAACCCTCAACGCAATCTTGTCATCTACGCCAACCCCACTACCGGCAGATGCAACGTAACCATCCCGGGGGAGTTTATGCATGAAAAGCAACTCACGCTGACGGTTTTTGATTCAATGGGCAAGCTGGTTGAAAAGAGGACGGTGACGCTGGCAGAAGGAAAGATCAGCCTGAACCTGGAGGCGCAGGCCCGGGGGATATACCAGGTAAAGCTGGATAACGGGGTGAAGGGTTATGTGGGGAGGGTGGTATTTGAGTGAGAAATAAATTCATCTAAAAGTATTATTCATAAATTCATCTAAAAGTGTTATTCATGAAATCACTTACATTTTTATGGCTGGTGTTGCTTCCCTTATTCCTTGAAGCTCAGAGCTGGCAAAACATCTGTTCTCCTGGCATTACTTTATATGGTGATCCGAACAATAATTTATCGTCTTTCAGATTGGATTCAAAAGAAGTTGTTCCAGGAAATCCGACTGATTCTATATTTAAGTCCTATCTCACCCTTCGTAAACTTTCCGCCACTCAGGTTTGTTACGATACCGCTTTCGGCTCCGTTTTAGGAGAAAAAGTCTACAAGAAAGCCAACGGAACATTTATTTTCTTTAACCATTTGGGAGACTCGGTGTTTTTAATAACTGATGCTGTCCTGTTCCAATCATGGAGAATGATTTCATTACCGAACTCAGATTATCTGCTTGCCACCGTTTCCGAAATTAAAAATGATTCCGTTTGTGGACTGCCTGATCAGGTAAAAGTAATTACCATTCAGGCAAAAAATGCGGCAACCCAGAATATATATCATATTTTCAACAACAAGCAAATCGTTTTATCCAAACATTATGGGCTGACTCATGTTTTTGATTTGGTTCTTTTTCCTACCGATACTGTTCCAAAGATTTTGATTGGGAAAAGCACACCACAAATTGGTTTACAGGATTTTTCAATTCAGGATACTTACAATTACAATGTTGGTGATGAATTTCATACACACTACTATTGGGGTGGCAGTCTGGGTTTGAGGGATACAAAAACGATAAATATAATCCTTTCAAAGAACGTCTCACTGACAGGAGACACCGTTATATATTCCAAGGAAAGATGTATCCTTGAATTTAATGTACCTCCTCCTTATTACTCGACAAAGCACGATACAATTAACGATACCATAATCCTGCACAACAATTTATTTTATTTTAGTTTTGACAAGCAACCTTTGGAGTTCTCACCTAAACCGTCCAATTATTGTGATCTTTATCAAAAATTCAGCAAATCCTTTAATGACCGTCCAAAGAAGAGATTTTACATTGATTATGTGAACCACAGTTCATCCTCCAACTGTTGGGTATACAACATTAATTATCCCTTTTACGACTATGCTGATGGTCTTGGTCAAACACGCTATTTTAACCAATATTTGTATTATACCGAGCCTCCCCCGCAATGGATAACAATAACACAAGATTGGCAAATAGTTTACTTCCGAAAAGGTTCAGAGACCTGGGGAACTCCTTTAGCTACAGATTGTGCTACGCTTGTTGGGATCAATGAGAAATTGGATGCTATTATTCCTGGAATAACCATTTCACCAAACCCGATTATAAGTCATGCGGAAATTAAAGTTACAGGAATTAATCAAGGAAAGTCAATTGAAATCATTCTATTTGATTGCTTTGGCAGGGAAGTTTATCGGAAAGTATCTGATTCAAACCCGTATATTTTTAATAGGGAAGGTTTACCTAAAGGTTTTTATATAATTAAGGTTATTGGAAATTCAAACAAATTGAACATTACATCAAAAATTATACTTTATTAGCGATGTCATACTCTGATTATCTGATGCATTATACTTCAAACGGGATAAATTAGTACATTCTCTTTTTCAAAGAATTGAAATTTCAAGGTCAAAAGTTTTTTTAAATCAGGGTTGTGTTTTTGGTTAATTGTTTGAAAGAATCCGTTTATTGCCGAATGAAATTTCAAAGGTGTTTCATAATATTTTGCATAAAGAATTGTTTTCTTTGTAAACTTCCACAATCGTTCTATAATGTTCAAATTCGGGGAATACGGTGGTAAAAATAGAAGCGTAATATTTAATTTGTTCGCTGCATTTTCAACGAATTCGCAATGTTGGTAACGAGCATTATCCAAAACGATTTTTAAAGGTAATTCACCATAATGTTCTTTGAGTTTGATGAAAAAGGCAACAATGGTATCGGCACTTATATAGGTGGTGTTGCTGAGCGTGAGTACTTCTTTGGTGATAGCATTTACAGCTCCCAATACATTGATTCTATTTCGCCCTGATGCCGCTTTGATGAACAAGCGCGTTACGCACCACAGGGCACAGATAAAAGGTTGTAATATAAAATGGGCAGCATCAATGAACAGCAAATGACATTCACCGTTTTGTGCTTCCTTAATAGCTGGTTCTAATGTTGTTGTGACCCAATTTCGTTGTTTTTCAACATCTGCTTTAGCTGGTATATGACCTGTTTTGATGTATTGCAGTCCTTGTTTTTTCATAAATGTGCGAACTTGTGAAGGGCTACGGCTGATGCCTGTTAATTCTTCAATACGCGATTTTGCTTCACAAGCACTCATCGGTGGTCGTTCGTTGAAGGATTGTAATATGCTCATGGAATGCTTTACCAATTCGCTTTTATTGGTGCCATAATTAAACTGGCAAAGGGAATCAAATCCACCAGTTTGATAGACTTTGACCCAATGATTTACAGTCTGTCGTTTTAGCCCAGTCAGATGTCCTATCAGCGTATCGGATGAAGATAATGTTGCTTTCATATATACTGCATGAATTCTTTTTTGAATCTTCGGACATGGATAATAAAATCTTTCATAATTTAGTCGATGAATTTCAGCTTTGCTGAGGTTTATTTGAAGCATATCTGTAGGCTTTAGACAATCCTAATTTGATATGCTTCATTTTTATTTACAATACTATTGCAATTTATTTGTTAACAGCACATTGTTAATGCCTTTATGATTTTTAGTGTTTATGAAATGTACCTTTTTATCCCGTTTTTAGTATAG
>JAUXWT010000024.1 GCA_030681475.1 Bacteroidales bacterium
GGGATCATGCCCTATAACAAGGACTTTGGACTTTCTGATGTCACCAAATGGTTCAGCTGATTTTTTTTGCTGGGTAGTTGTTTTTATCATAGTTGGGATTTAATAGGAATAAAAGATTAAATCACATCATTCAAACTTTTCAAATTTAGCAACATTTATTGTTATTTCAGTAACATTATAATACCTCTAATATTCGAACCAAAATCAATGTATCCAGTTCACAATACTTCAACAGATTTCCCCTTTTATTTGCTTTAGACACATCATCCGGATCGAAATACAAGCTTTCATAGGTCATACTTGCTGAACCGCCTTCCTGGATCTCAAGATCGGAATAGGAGAGATCAGATACCACTGCCGGGAGAACCGCTTTGAGTGAATAGGAACCATTCATTTCCGGTTTGTACAAGTGTCTCCTTCGGAATGGAACCATGAGGTCCGCAAACCGTTCAAACAATTGTTCAATGCGGCGTGCATAATCCGGGAAATCGCGGGCAATCTCCCGGAGCCGGTTTATTTCAAATCCCTGGTTCCAGACGATAATGCTACCACTATTGCCAAGACGGGCCAGCAATTCTTCAATGAACGCAGGTCGTGGATCATCAGGTGGGGTGCCCAGAAATTCGTAATGTTCTATAGAACCATTTTCGGATCTCTGCACATGCAGGGAAAACTGAAAAGGAATCTGTTGGTAAGGCCGACTTTCATCATGGATTGGTACTGGTGGGAAGATCGTTTCGAAATCCATGAAAAACAGTGGGTATTCCAAATCATCTTTGAATTCATCAAGCGCATCTTGATTGCGGCTGGCAGACTCTTTTTCTGATTCCTCTGATGAAATAGGTACTTCCTTCATGCAGAACTCATTGAAATCACAGTTGTAGGGATGCGTGCACTGATACCCCATTCCAATCTCAGGGACTATGCTTATGGCCAACATCTTCTGAATGGAAGCCAGGTTTTCCTGGATATGTTTCTGCATTGGAAGAATTGTTGATGTCATGCAAACCTTAGTGAAAAGCTGCTGAACATCAATCTCACCGTGCCGCACATACTGGTTATTGATATGAACGACGTAAATGTCAGCAAGGACTAACCCTGATCGGGTAATCACATAATATTGAAATGCAACATCCATGATCTGGTAATCCTTTACACCAGTTGAAGCTTTTACTTCAAAAGCCCGCCATTTGCCGTTCTCCCGGACCAGGATATCCATATAACAAAGGGTTTCGCCATCACTGAATGCTGCTTCGTAGATGACGGACTGGCCATTGGTGATCAACTCCTGTGTATATGCGACGGCCTCAGAGATTCTTTCATGAGCGCCACGGCTGGCGTCGATACCACCCGGGAATAATTGCTGTGCATAGGATCCGACACTATGACCAGTATCGAAAATCCGTTGCTGGGCTTCGCTGATCTCATCCCGTACGTCGGGCTGATTCAGATGAAGCCAAAGCGATTTGTGGCATTGTTGTCCGCGGATGAACGATGATTTGCTTATAACACGCGTGTTCATTTTGTAAAGTTAAATTTTATATCCAATTTTTTTAATTTCTTTTGTGACGCTCTCTTCCATGCACCAGGACTCAATCTGCTGCAGGGATGGTGATATTCCTCTAAGAATCCTGTGAGTGATGAATTTACGGGCAATATTATCGATCTGCCCGCCGGAAAGATCATGGTTGTGAGCCAATTTAATGGCATTGGGCTTTGCCAGAGATGGAATTTTATTTTTCCATATCTCTGATCTGGCTTCAGGGACCGGTTTCCCGAATGTTATCTTGTAAAGAAACCTTCGATCAAAGGCTTTGTCAAGATTCTGAGTCATGTTGGTGGTTGCGATTAATATGCCATCAAGGTCCTCCAGTTCCTGTAGGATGATATTCTGGATGGCGTTTTCAGTTTGATCGACGGAGGAATCTCCAATTTGTTTACGTGTACTGAAGACCCCATCGGCTTCGTTAAATAAGAGAATCGGTTTGTTTTCGGCATCTTTGCATAGGTTGCGATACCGGTCAAATACTTCTTTGATCAGTCGTTCACTTTCACCAAACCACTTGCTTTTTGTTTCACTGATATTAACCCGGCAGATATCTCTTCCAGTGTTCCGGGCTATCTGATAAACCGATTCTGTCTTGCCTGTACCCGGCAGCCCGGAAAACAGCATCGCAATACCTGTTTTATTTCCAGATTTTTCAAGCCGTTTGACCAAGTTGGAATAGTTGCACGGCTTTAAAAGCTGTTCGACGAACTCGAGCTTTTCTTTTTCCTCCCGGTTATAAAAGAGTTTAATGAATTTAATCTCTGTGTTAGAAATCAAATCAGGGGACTTTTCCTTTTTGAGACCGGCGACCAGGTTCTTGCTGCCTTTGAACAAAAGTTCCACTGCCTTTGGCGAAAGCCGCACTTCACACTCACTCCTGAAGAATGTTTCACGGATTTCCAGCAAACCTTGTTGGACAAGAAGGCTGTTTCCGTTGCTGATCGTCAAGCGGAGTTCCAGTTGCCGCCGTTCATCCGGTGTAACAAGCCTGATTTTGGGGATGAGTTCCATGTTGATGTTTCCAGCGTAATATTCATCGCAGAGATGAATGAAAAGAATCCGTTCTGAACGGTCCGGGATCATTTTTTTTACTTCTCTCAGGAATTCGATTTTAGAATGTTTCTTTTCAATATCGGTAATTTCCTGCCACAGTTCATTAAATGTAATCTCATCGGCAGCACGCTGGCCGATCAAACCCGAAACCGCCTTGATCAGTTCATAGCTGTCACGGATGCCGGGCACGGGCCTTTTAAGAGCTTCTCCTTTGGTTAGTGCGTTGAATATTTCCGGATTAACCGACCAAGCGAGGGTCGAAATACTTTTCGGGTTGCTCTTTTTTTCTTCCGCTTCCTTCCGGATGATCTTCTTGCTGCGAAGATCATCGATCTCGTTCATATAACCCGCAACTGTGATCGGATTGCATCCCACCCATGTGGCAATCTGTTCAAGGCTGACCGTCTTGATGCTAAAGTTCAGGTTGCATATCACGGAGAACAGAACCGATTGGATCCTGGTGCATCCGAGGAAGGCCGAAATCTCATCTGCGCTTCCTTTAACACTTCTAATAAATTGGTGTGAAAGATCTGAATCGACTGCTTCATTAGCAATTGTTTCGACGATCCTGATAAAATTCTTTTTGGTTCTTCTTCCGTCTGATTTCGTTTTCATCATCGTTTTTCAATAGATACTGCGCAAAATTCTGAAGTGATACTGCACTGTATCTGCAAAAAAGAAAAAAGCTTACGTTTTATTGATAATTTTGAGCAAATCTTCGCAAATGCCAGCAAATAAGTACGCCCTAATCCGTTACAGAGTGATCAACCGGTGCCTCAAAGATTTTCAGTTTGCCTCGATGGATAAGCTGATCCAGGTCTGCGAAGATGCCTTGAGTATGAGTCCGATCAGTGAACGAACCATCTATCAGGATCTCAAGGATATGAGGGAAGATGATCAGCTTGGCTACAATGCCCCGATAAAGCTGAACAGGGACAAAGGATATTATTACGATGATCCTGACTATTCCATAGATAATATCCCGCTAGGGAAGAGGAAGTCAAAGCGCTGTCATTTGCAGCCACCATGCTGGACCAGTTCAGGAACATTGGTATCTTTTCGACCTTTACCGGCGCCGTGCAAAAGGTCGTGGAAGCGGTAAACATCAAGCGATTGTCAAAGGAAGATGACCTTCTTCCTTTCATTGAATTTGAGTATTCCCCGGTCTCACTGGGTCAGCAATATATTGAGCCGATCATTCTTGCCATTAAGAACAAGAAGGTGATCCGGTTTAAATATCAGCGGTTTGTCACCGACAAAGTCCTTTCGCATGACATTCATCCCTATTTATTGAAGCAGTATCACAGCCGCTGGTACCTGATCGGCCTTCATGATTATCATAAGGATATTGCAACCTACTGCTTAGACAGGTTTGTAAGCGATCCGGAAGTTGCCGAAATTCCTTATGAAGACAGAGGCTTCAATACACGGGAATATTTCAAATCCGTAATCGGGATCATTACTTCATCTGAGAACCCTCAAAAAGTAGTTCTCAAGCTTACGCAACGGCAGGCCTGGTATGTGATTACACAACCAATTCATTCAAGTCAGAAGGTAACCGAAAAGAAAGACCACTTTATTGTCGAATTAATGGTGATCCCGACCTATGAATTGATCATGTTGATCATGGGGTGGGGGCCGGAAGTGGAGGTGATTCAGCCGAAATCGTTAAAGGACAGGATTTTTGAGTTACATAAGAAATGTACAGAAAAATTGTAAATATCTCAACATATGAACGATGGAACAGCCTCGGTCAGAGAGGTCTTAAATGCAATTGCAAACCTTGATACCCTTTCATCCATCCTTCTTGGGAAAGGCAAAACTTATGATGCGATTCTGAACGAAGTACTAGCCCATAAGGATAGCATGGAGCGATGGCCAACAATGAAGGAATTTGAGAAGAAGCTAAACCTTAAACCTGGAGGTGCAAGAAAACTCATTGACCACGTCTATAAAGATTTGATGGATCTCGTTTGTGATTACGATAATCCGAAGTACATCATTAACAACGTCGTGCATCACATTTATATTAAATACTGGGAAAGATCGTTCAACATTGTTTGCAAATTGCCAGTGACACCTTCTCTTGGCGACTGGGTAGATTTCCCTTTTTTAAATGCTGCCGTGGGATCTTCCTATTTTCATGTAAGCCGTGTACACCATGAATTCGACGGTGATACTCAAACAATAACCCTTTGGCTGGAAAACGGGGAGTACAATGTATATAAACGGTTCAGCGAGGATAAACAGGAGTATGAACGGGAAGAACATCGGCGGAAGCAGATCAGGAATGGGAATATCTGATTGACCTTTACGATCAAAAAAAAGCGTTCCGGCCCCGAGATATCGGGACCGGAACGTCGGAATCTTGATATGGAAGAAAAATCAAAAGGTGATCTTCTTTTCAACATCTTCAATACTTTCATCAAATGCCTGCCGGAGAAATTCAACCACTTTCTTAACCCCAGGGGTAAAGCTTGTGGTGAAAACGTTCCCGTCTGAATCGTTCAGCCTCATCGAGCAGTTGAAGTCATTGGAAGAAGTCTGAAAACGGTCAAGTTCGCTGCGGGTCTGAACCAGTTTGGCCCTCTTTTCGATTACCAGACTGAGGTTCTCAACCTTGAGAATCTTCTCGATCATGGTCATCTCCTTGACAACCGGGGCAACCCTGATTACTTCCGGGATAACCTGGGAAGCAACTTCCGGCTTGATATCCAGGATAGGTTTGACAACTTCTGCTTCTGCAGCAACTTCCGCTATGATCTTTTCGGCGGAAACTACGGTAGCATCGGCTACAACTTCATTCACTTTTGCTTTTCCGTTTGTCGGTTTCAGTGTTGTGGTATTCTTTGACATTGTGTTTCGCTCCTGCCCTGGAGGCTTATTTAGGCATCTGGCTCAGCCTGGTTAAATAAAATTTATGCTCATCAAAAAACGGAATGGAAATTCTGGAACAAATGGTAGGGTCAGATTTTTACCTTCAAAAATCTGAAAGAGACCACCCATGAAGCGCCATTCAGCCCCATTTAGAGACAGATATTTTCATGAGTTTACCTTCGCATCAAATTTTGAGTAACAGCCCATCTGATTTTGACGGCTTTCTTTTTGGTCAAACTTTTTCTTTACCGTTGATTCCATAAAGAAAAAGGTTGCTGCTACCAACCAGGATGCAGAAAGTCCTTTAGCAGGTTGGTATTCCACACCAGGGAGGTACGACCATAAAAAAGGACCGGAGGCAAAGCCCCCGGTCCCGTTGTTAATCCCTGTTTGACAGCAAAGCCACAATAGTCGATGCACTGCGGTGGTCAGAGAACACCTTTATGACTGTCGGCCCAAGTGCAGTGATAAAGCAACCTCCATCGTCCCGTGGTTCTACCGAAACAACATATTTGGGATTGACAAAAGCCACTCTTGCCTTGCCTGGCGTGGATATTAATTTTACAAGTCGCATGGTTTATAAGTTTGGAAGGTTAACGATAGTTGAACATTGGATTATGAATTCATGATCTTCATCACCTGCTGAACAAACGCATTAAGCCTGGGTGACTTGGTTATGTTTGACTCTTCAACAAGTTCGAAGTAGTGCGGATCAGCCTCTATGATTTCAATCAGCGCTTCTGCATCCCACTTCATCGCGCAATTTTCCATCAGGTAGGCATAGGCGATATGGGATTCAATCTCATCATCAAAGACGAAGTTGAGCGTGTAGTAAGTCCCGGCATCATGAGTATTTGGATGGATCCTGAAGAATGAACCATCAGGAGGATGACCATGTTGACGTAGCAACTGGTGTCTGTGAGCTGCAATTTCAATCATTGCCAGATGGTAGTAATGCTCTGTACCGACCTGTGCACAAGGTTCTTCTACCGGAACCTCGTCAATGTAAACGAAGTCCTTCATCGGTAATCCCCCCGACCGTTGAATTCTCTGTAATATTCTTCATCCTGGAACGATTCAATGGATCGGGCGAAGTCTGCCCGATCACAAGCCAGGTGCCCTGCATGTTTACCATTCGGCCAGTAGATGATCTCTTCACCTTTTTTGATCGGCTTGCCACAGGTGTGACAAGAAGAGGCAAACCGTGAAGTCATCTGCCTGGGATCTCCTGATTGTTTTGTATAACTCATAAAAAAAGCCCCTGCCTTGGGGACTTATGTTGGCATCTGGCTCGCCGGTTAAATAAAATGAGATTGTTAAGCTTCGATTTCTTCAGGTACCAGAACACCTTCTTCATCGACGATCTTCTGTTCTGTCCCTAGGATGTAGTTCGCTGCCTTCTCTGCCCGGGCAGCAGCCCACATGATCCACTTCTGGTTATCTCTCAGGGCAGATGCCCATCCCCGGATGTAGGCTGCTGAATTGCGGATATCGGGGTCAAGGTTTGCAATGCCACCCAGGAAGGCAGAACCAAGTTCAGCAACGAGTTCCTCTTTCGAGTATGGGATATCTCCGAAACTGTTTGACATGCCATCGTACCGGTCCAGCCTTTTCGGATGTCCAGTTGCGTGCGACATTTCATGGAAAAGCACGCGGTAGTAAGCATCAGAAGAAATGAAGTAGCGCATCTGAGGGATGGTGATCTGATCCGCCATCGGGGAATAACAGGCCCGGTCTTCCTTGTCGGAATAGTGGATGTAGGGTGGATTGGGATAACCCTGAACGATGGCATCTGCTTCCAGGTACTCTGAATTAACCTTCTCCAGTACCAGGTTATTCATTTTGGCAACCTTTTCAACTCCTATTTCGTCAAAGTCAGCCTGCTCTGAATTGAAAATGTGATAATACTTCAGCAGGAAAAGGTTCTTCTTCTCCTTTGTCTCCTTGTCCTCACCGATGCTTTTCTTCCAGAAGACAATGATCGTGGCCTTTTCGCCTTTGCGAACCATGCCGCCATTGGATCTGATCTGTGCAAATGTGCCATAAACCCGGCTTTTGAATGGGTCGGTGGAGAGAATAAGGCGATTGATGCCCTTGTAGTAATAGCCCATCAAGCTAACCGGTGAGGGAACCTGCCAAAGCTTTGTCCAGCTTCCGGATGTTTCCAGGTTAGCGATGATTTTCTCGGTGATGGAAGCGTAAATTTCTGCGGTATTCATGCGTGTATGCCCCTGCCCCGGGGACTTGTTTTGGCATCTGGCTCGCCAGTAAGAATTTGTAATCTTTTACCGGATCGAGCGAATAATGTCAAGGGTGTTGGTCAGATTCTATTTTGAATCTGAAAACATGAAACTTAGCCCTTGACAGTATCGGGCAGATGTATCGGGAACCATTTCTGATTCGATTTAGGTAACTTTATAAATTCTTAGTTAGAGACTCCTACAACCAGACCAACTCAAGTGGGCTTTCTTTTTGCCAGGCTTTTTCTTTGCCCTGCATCATCAAAGAAAAAGCGGGACCTAAGAAATAGTGACAAAAAAAAAGAGCCCTGGTTTCAGGACTCTTTCTTGGAAGGGAAATTGGATTAGAAGGGAATTTCGTCTGTCGGATCCGGCTTCGGTGCAGGGGAGGCAGTTTTCTTTGTTTTGAGAGACTTTTTTGAGGGTGCCGGTGGTTCAGCTACCGTGGATGCTTCTTCCACAAGTTTGTTTACATAAACTGTATGAGTGTTTTCAAACTGATCCGGTTCTTTCATTTTGGCTACTTCAAAAGATATGTATTGTTCTCCTTTGAATTCGTGGGAGAGTTCTGTAATCGCAGCTAAGTTGAAGCTCACTTTGATGATGTCCAGATTCGCAACTTTTTTACCTTTTCCGATGTAGATTTTCGTGTAAGTTTTCATGACTGAGTTTTTTAGGGTTAAATTATATGCAAGTGTCATTAAGATCACGGAAGGGCACTCAAGGAGGAACTGGAATACCGGAGACTTACCCGAGGATATGCCGGGAAAATCCTTGAATGAGTGGAACTGTACCCTGGAATGAGATAATAACTTAGCAGATAATTAATACCTGAACTCTGTCAGACAACCAAACAAATCGAAAATGCACTGGAAAAGGTGCCAATGGGGGATAAATCAGGAAAGGAGGAGAAAATATGAAGGGGAAAGGAAAGAAGGCAACTGAGAAGGATTCAAATTTGAGCAAAACGAAATATTCAATATGTCAACATTCGGTATCAATGAATTAAGAAAGCCCAAAAACTTAGGTGATCATAAAATCAGATTATGCAGACGCTAATCACGGATACACCTTAAGGCAAAACCATTTCCTCTCGCTGCTTCATACCTTGAAACACTCATGTTATATTCATTCAACCCACGTGCCACTGCCCGATCAGTGCCTGAAGATGTTGAGGTCCAAAACATCGTCCCGGCATCCAACCCTGTAGTGAATGCCCAAGTATTATTCAAATACAGAAATCCCGTTTGATGCGATTGAAATCCATTGGGCAAGAGGTCGTCCTTCAGTGTACCACCAGCAAGTCCTGGACCATTGTAAAATGACAATAGTTGATCCCATTCGGATGAAGTAGGTACGTGCCAGCCTGGAGGGCAAATGCCCTGGGAGGATGAAACGGCGTCATAACGCATGAGTTCATCCCATTGGTAGAATGACGATTGAATATTGACATTTGATAAATAACGTTCTGATTTGCAGTTGTCGGTTTGGGGGTTTAAATCAACAATCGTACTTCCAAAATCTAAATTTGTCTGCATCCAGCATTGTACCCCAATCTGAACAGTGGGATATATCTTGTTGTCACGGATGTCTATGAGGTTGTTTCCACAAGTGAAGGTGGGGTTCGGCTGTACCAATATCGTTTTAAACATATTTGCGCTGCATGACAATACGTTTGTGTAGGTGTAAAAAATGGTCTTCAACCCGGTTCCCGCGACAGACGGGGTAAACACACCATTTACAGGATTAACTCCCGGACCGGAAAATGTTCCTCCCAAAGGGATTCCACCTTTCAGTTTTAATGGTTTGGCACTGATTGTGGTAACAGTGTCAAAGCAAGTGGCAAAAGTGACATTTGGAGCAAGTGAACCGGTCATGGTAATCTTCCCCGAACTTGCAGGATTAGATGTAACACAGTTCAGGTTTGAGATCATGACACATCGGACACTATCATTGTTGGCAGGATTATATGCAAAGACTGGTGAGTTTGTCCCGGCATTGGACCCGTTGACGATCCACTGGTATGTAGGAAATGACCCTCCATTGCCAGGTGTAGCGTTAAAGGTGACAGTTGTTCCCGGACAGAAAGGGTTTGAGGAAGCCACAATTGTGACCCCTGCCGGCATGGTCGCATTCACCAACATGGTTATAGGGTTTGATTGTGCCGGGTTTCCTGAAGTGCATGTTTCCGAAGATGCAAGCGAACAAGTTACCACATCACCATTCACCGGACTGTAGGTAAAAACTGCATTGTTTGCATTGTTTACATTGCTTGCATTAATGGTCCATTGGTATGCAGGCATTGCTCCACCATTCATGGGTGTTGCAGTAAATGTAACCGGACTTCCCGAACAGAACGGATTGGCAGATGCAGCGATTGTGATACCTGCCGGCAAGATTGGATTGACCAACATCGTCACCGTGTTGGATATTGCCGGGTTTCCTGATGGGCATAAAACATTTGAAGTCAATGAGCAGGTTATTACATCGCCATTTAGCGGAACATAAGAATAAGCCGGTGAATTTGTCCCTGCGATCAGACCATTTACTTTCCATTGGTATTGAGGAGTAATTCCGCCATTGACAGGAATGGCAGTGAAATTTACCAGTGTTCCTGCACATACCGGATTGGATGAAGGTGAAACCGTTACACCTACTGACTGGAGAGGATTGACGACCAGGGTAATGGGATTCGAGAGGGCTGGGTTATTGGAAGTACAAACTACATTAGATGAAGTTAAAATACATGTCACGATATCTCCATTTGCCGGGACATAGGTAAATGTCGGAGCGTTTGAACCGGTATTCACTCCATTAACCTTCCACTGGTAATCAGGATTGGTACCCGGATTTACAGGAGATGCTATTAATGTAACAGTCGTTCCGGCACAAACGTTGTTGGCGGAGGCTGTAACTGTTATATCTACAAGATCACCTATATTTACGGTTACTTCGTAATCTACCGGGGTACCGGCACAATCCCCGATGTATGGAATGATGTGATACGTGACTACCCCGGCGGTTGCACCGTTATTGATAAGGATCTGGTTGATCACTAAACCGGAATCGGCCGAAAATCCTGTAATCGTACCAGATGTCAGTGTCGCTGTCCAATGAAAGGTTGCACCAGTTGGATTGGAAGTCAATGGGATATTCGTTGTTTCCCCTGAACAAATGGAATCGTAAAGGGGATTATTGGTCAGTGAGGGAACTGGAGTAGTAAAGAGTTGAATTGTATCTCTCCCTGCACAACCACTGCTATTGGTGACAATAACACAATAATTTCCGGTAAGATTTGTTGTGTATGTTTGGTTTGTTCCCACCGTCAACCCGGAGGTGATATCCTTCCATTCGTAGCTACATCCAGTACAAAATCCGGCATCAAAAGTTGCATTTGAGCCAGTGCAAATTGTTTTATCAGATCCCAGGGATACCTGTGGACTTGCAACAATCGTGATGGTTTGCCAAGTGGTATCGGTTCTGTTATCAATGTGCCGGACAAACAATTCAACAGAATAGGTACCTGTATTCGCATAAGTATGGGTTGCGTTGATCAGGTTTGAATAATTGTTCAGTCCTGATCCCGGATCCCCGAAATCCCAGTGAACACTGTAGGGTGGCGGCCAGATATCGCCTAAAAATTGAATGGAAGTATTCTGACAATTCCCTGAATGATGAATATAGGCTTTGTATCTCTGCACAAATTGTGGTAGCCCATCGGAACTTATTCCCAATAATGGCACCACATTGTGTGAGTAATTGCAGGACAGTCCCAAATTTGAAGGGTATTCAATTCTAGAAAGATAATTTTGTTGAAATTGTGTCCCATAAATCTTCCAATCGGGTCCCATTTGCAAACAGGTTCGACTGTAAAAACCACTATCTATGGTTATCTTGCTCTGGACAAAAAGGAGTGAATCAGTTTGGGTTGCATCGTATTGTCTAATAATGAGGCTATTCGATGTAAAATTTGAAGTGTATAAAAATTCAGATGCAATAGAGAACTCACAATTGATAGACCCTGAAGGCACTGGATCAGGTATAAAAAACCGTCGTGTTACTTGCCCTGTTGAGGGATTAAACGAACAAAATTCCCTGTTCAATATATCTCCACAGTTTTTGACAAGTAGCTTTCCATCAGATGAGATTCTGATAGAAAATGGGGGTGAAAAATAAGGTGGCAGAGGAGGATCAAAAGTCCCTACTCCAATGCTATTACTCAAAACAGGAGGTAAATGAAGACCGCTACTGTCCAACAAATAACTTGCATAACGAATACTATCGATCGATGTAATTGTTGTAACAATCCATATATCCTTATTATTGTGATGCCTGGTGGCGGTCACGGAATGCCAAGCATTTTGGGCACCTTGTACTTCAATGTTTTTTTGACCTGTTATAACATCGCCGAGTCCTCCGTCAAGTTTCATATTTACAACTGAGTACAATAACCCATAGGTAGTTCCAAGCAGACTATAATTACCTGCGGAAAAAATGTAATATATAGAGTCATTATAGGGTTTCTGAACAGCCAAGACTCCCTGATCCAAACTTGAGGCGCTGGCAATTAAGCCAAACCCGTTTGGCATTTGAACTTTATTCTTATTCCATACTTGATGGCCATTTGAAAAGAACAACAAATTGCCTAAAGAATCAGAAACATTCACAGTTACGCCACCACTAAACATGACACCATTGGGAATGGCAACAGGTGATCCGGAATTAAATGTTACGCCCGCTCCGGCAGGACCTGCTCCGAAGTACCAATTGTTGAATTCTCCCTGAGAGAATCCAAAGAACGGTAACAATAAGATCAGGCCGGTGATTAACTTAATTCTCAAAATTAATTTCTTAAAATTACAATTCAAAAATTAAGTTATTTTATGTAGATCAACCTTATGATTATCATAATTATATGCAATAATATTTAAAGATTGTACTGTTATTAAGTATTGATAACTTGACTTCCAGTTGTAAAGGTAACGTTAAATATAATTATCATATGAAATCACTACTGTCCGGTTGTTGATTTTTGAAAACGCTGTAACTTGTTAATATACAATAAATAAACCATCGTTCTTTGATTTTTTGATTTGAAATTCATCCGATCTTTGTCAAAAAGGAGGTCCGATGAATTCCGGTAAAACAGTTTTTGCCCAGTTGATGTCATTTCTACCATGGTACGAGTTTGATAAGTGCGTCCAGCGTTACAATGGCAATTATAAGGTTCAACACTTTAATTGTCGCCAGCAGTTGATGGTAATGATGTTTGCACAGATGACCAACAAAGAAAGCCTGCGTGACATTGAAGCCTGTCTGAATGCCATTCCTGAGAAACTCTACCATGCTGGCTTTCGTAGCCTGATCAAGAGGTCAACTCTGGCTGACGCAAATGAAAGCAGGGACTGGCGAATCTTTGCTGACTTTGCCCAAGTTCTGATTCCAGAAGCACGTGCGCTTTATAAGACCGATAACAAATTCAATGTTGATATCGACAATATGGCTTATGCACTTGATAGTACCAGCATTGAATTGTGCCTGAGTCTTTTTCCATGGGCGAAATTCCGGAAACATAAAGGTGCCGTCAAAGCTCATACGCTAATTGATCTTAGAGGGTCGATACCAACCTTCATCAAACTCACTGACGGCCTCTGTCATGATGTCAACGTGCTTGATGATCTGGAATATGAGCCGGGGGCCTTTTATGTCATGGATCGTGGTTATGTCGCTTACAAACGATTATTCCGGATTCACAAGGATGGAGCCTTTTTTGTAACCAGAGCAAAACGAGGAATGGATTTTGAGCGATTGAGTTCACGAAAGGTCAACAAGAACAAGGGTTTGATTTGTGATCAGACCATGCGTTTAAATGGCTTTTATCCCTCCAAGGATTATCCGGATACTTTGCGAAGAATAAAATTTCACGATGAAGTAACGTCAAAGACCTTGGTATTCCTGACAAACAGCACCAGAGCTAAGGCAATAATTATAACACAACTTTACAAAGAACGATGGAAAATAGAATTATTTTTTAAATGGATAAAACAGAATTTACGAATAAAAATATTTTACGGGACAAGCAGGAATGCCGTGTATTTGCAGATATGGATAGCCGTCTGTGTATACCTCCTTCTTGCCATAATAAAAGCGAAATTAAATCTGAAAATAAGCTTACAAACAATGTCACAAGTTTTTGCATTTGGAATTTTTGAGAAAACCCAGTTAAATCAACTGTTTGACAGAACCGATTTGAACAAGTTAACTCATGAATTTTCTAACCAATTGATTTTGTTTGAGTAATAACCGGACAGTAGTGATATGAAATATTGAGTTTTCATGTTGAAAATTCTAATGTTGACAATATTAAACCATATTGTAAATACTCTCGACCAAAAAAAAGCCCCGGTTTCCCGGGGCCAAACCTCATAAACATCCTTCATCAGCGAATGAATAGTAGGTGTCATTGCCAACAATGATGTGATCCAGCACCGCTATTTCAAGCAGCTTGCCGCCATCCACGATCTTTTTGGTGATCTTGCTGTCAGCTTCCGATGGTGAGGGGGTTCCAGAAGGGTGATTATGACCCTTATGTAAAGCTTTACATAACGGGCATTATGTAAAGTAAATACTTATGTAAAGTAAATCAGTTAACATATTCATATTTAGAGAATAAACTTGGAATTACTTTACATAATATTTCCCCTTGTT
>JAUXWT010000061.1 GCA_030681475.1 Bacteroidales bacterium
ATCTACCGTTAAAAAACGACAAAAACAAATTAAGTTATTGACAATCATTTGTTTATAACTACGTCAAAAATGAATACGTTTAACTACTATTATAAATCAATTAACCCAAACAGGCCCTCCGACTTTTCGGAGTGGACTCAAATTTTATTAAAATTCAATTTTTAAGATACTGATTATGTCACAATTAAGCATAGGAGATCCAGCCCCCGACATTCAGTCGGCCGATCAAAATGGTAATCCGGTAACACTGGGATCATTCATTGGAAAGAAAGTGATACTGTTTTTCTATCCGAAAGACAATACTCCCGGATGCACCGCCGAAGCGTGTAATTTAAGAGATAACTATCAGATTCTCATTGATAAAGGATTTGAAATTATCGGTGTTAGCGCTGACGATGAACGGTCGCATAAAAATTTTTCTGACAAATATGTATTACCTTTTCCCCTTATCTCCGATAAAGCAAAAAAAACCATCATGGATTATGGCGTGTGGGGAAAAAAGAAAAATTACGGAAAGGAGTATGAAGGGATCAACCGGATGACCTTTATTATCGATGAAGCCGGGAAGATAGCTCATATCTTTACGAAAGTAGACACCAAGAACCACACTGCCCAGATCCTGAAAACAACAGAGGTCTAAGACCGTTGTAAAGACGCAACGCAATGCGTCTCACCAGTAAAGACGCACCGCAGTGCGTCTCCATCGAGCAGTAAAGACACATCGCAATGCGTCTCCACTGCTCCAACAAAAGGGAGGAAAGAAAAATGACAAACGAAGTGAACAAGGAAAAAATGAAAGCGTTACAACTCACGCTGGATAAGCTTGAAAAGACTTACGGAAAGGGAACGATCATGAGGCTTGGCGATAGCGCCATCGAATCAGTTGATGTGATCTCAACCGGGTCAATTGGTCTGGATGCTGCCCTCGGTATAGGTGGCCTTCCCAGGGGTCGGGTAATCGAAATCTATGGCCCGGAATCGTCGGGAAAAACAACGTTGGCGTTACATGCCATTGCCGAATCACAAAAAAGCGGTGGAATCGCTGCATTTATAGATGCTGAACATGCATTTGACCGTTTTTATGCCCAGAAACTTGGCATCGACGTTGAAAACCTTTTAGTTTCTCAGCCGGATAATGGCGAACAGGCGTTGGAAATTACTGAGAACCTGATCCGGTCTGGTGCGATCGACATCATCGTGATCGATTCAGTAGCCGCTCTTACTCCCAAAAGCGAAATAGAAGGGGAGATGGGAGACTCGAAGATGGGTCTGCAGGCACGCCTTATGTCGCAGGCTTTACGAAAATTAACATCCACCATCAGTAAAACAGCGACATGCTGCATCTTTATCAACCAGCTTCGCGAAAAAATAGGTGTTATGTTTGGCAATCCGGAAACAACGACCGGTGGAAACGCGTTAAAATTCTATGCTTCCGTTCGGCTTGATATTCGCAGACAGGCACAGTTGAAGGAGGGAGATGAAGTAGTGGGAAACCACGTGAAAGTGAAGGTGGTGAAAAACAAGGTTGCCCCTCCATTCCGTAAAGCTGAGTTCGATATCATTTTCGGTGAGGGAATTTCCAGGGCATTCGAGATCATTGATCTGGCAACAGAGTTGAATATAATCAAAAAAAGCGGGTCATGGTTCAGCTATGGAGATACCAAACTGGGACAGGGTAGAGATGCCGTGAAAAAAATCCTGCATGATAATCCTGAACTTGCCGATGAACTCGAATTAAAAATAAGAGAAGCTCTAAGTAACCATGTTTGATATCATGAAAATACCGGTCAGTTGCTTGTTGCTATGTCTGTTATTCCTGGCATCATGTCACAGCGGAGGAGATTCCCCAGGGGGAAATTTGCATGGCAGCGATAGTACACGACAACAACTCGAAGTATTGAACCGGCAGATTGAAGCTGATGTTTCCAATCCGGTCCTTTATCAGAAAAGAGCCAGATTCTTTTTTCTGGACCGCAAGTTTGATAATGCTTTGAAGGATGTTCAAAAGGCAATATCTCTTGATGACAGCAAATCGACCCCTTATATTATTCTTTCTGATATTTATCTGCTGATGGGGAAATCTGAGGACAGCAGAGATGCACTTAACAAGGCCATCAGTAAAAATCCCACCGATACTGACGCTTTCCAAAAACTCGCCAAGTTGTACCTGATCATGAAAGATTATAAAAACTGCTACGCAACAGTAAAGCAGCTTTTAGCGATCGACAACGGGAATGCCTCGGCTTATTTCACAAGGGCGATCGCCTTGCTTGAGCAGGGCGATACAATCAGGGCAGTTGACGATCTGAAACAAGCCGTGGATAAAAATCAGGAGTATTATGAGGCCTACATTCAACTGGGTGAACTATATGCCATTAAAAAAGACAGGATGGCTGAGTTGTATCTGAAGAATGCCCTGACGCTGCGGCCAAAGAGCAGAGAAGCCCTCTACATGTTGGGATTGTACTATCAGGAAACCGGAAAATATGATGAGGCGATATCCACCTACCAGGTCCTGTCAAAAGCAGATACTGCCTTCAGGGAGGCGTCGTTTAACACGGGATACATTTACCTCGTTTACCTCAAAGATTTTAAAAAAGCGGCCCAATTTTTCAGCGAATCGCTGAAAAAAGATCCTCAATATTTTGAGGCCTATTTTAACCGTGGTTATGCCTGTGAACTGGCAGGCGATTACCAAAAGGCCTATGACGATTACCAAAAATCGCTTAAGATCAGGGTAAATTATGATAAAGCGATTGAGGGACTAAACCGGCTTGACAAAATCACGCGAGGAGAGTGAACCTGGTATGGTTTTTTGATTCTGCGTGTGTTTGTAAACCCAAACATACTGAGTTAAAAAACAATGTTATTCTCCTCTGGATACAGTAAGCAATGAATTGCCGTTTGAGCATTGACCAGACGGTAGCCATAGCGTGATTCGAAAAGTCGTTTGCATTCATTCACTGCATTTTCCTTGAATGCCTTCATCGGATTCTGGTATAATAAAAGAAAATCCTTCAAGTCCTGATAAATATCGGTGAACGATTCGGCAAGACTGCCTTTAACAGGGTCATTGTGGCTTTTCTCATGGAGATCGACAAAGAAAAACTGGTCCTTTTCACCAAATTTATTGTACAGAATGTTGAACATCGACTCCCACTGTTCTTCGGTAACATAATGTTGCACAGCATCTTCATCTGCCACTTCAACATCAGGCAGGAGTGCGCTTTTCAGATAGATCAGGGGAGATATCTTTTGAAGAAAATTAAATAATTCTTCCACGGTATAAGATTCTGCCTTTTCCAGGAACAGGCAGAATTCATTTGCCACTGTAATCATTTCCAGCACTTTCCGGGAGTAGACCGGATCGTCGGCCGGTGACAATTTGTCGTCAGCCATTTTGCGATTATTTAAGATTCATTGAAGAGATAATCCTGTTGATTTTTTCATCCAGGCGTTGCTCTGTATTCTCAAAATCTGCTTTACTCTGAAGTGACTCGCGAACGCCGAAATAGAATTTGATTTTCGGTTCCGTACCAGATGGGCGAACACTGATGATACTTCCGTCATCCAGGAAAAATTGCAGAACATTCGATTTTGGCAGATGGATAGATTGCTCACGCCCGGTCGTAATATCCTTCTCCGTCATAAGCAGATAGTCCTTCACTTTAATGACCCTGGAATTGTTTATAGATTCCGGAGGATCGCTGCGGTAATCGGCCATGATCTTCTGGATTTCTTCGGCGCCGCTTTTCCCTTTACGGGTCACTGAAAGCAGCCCTTCCTTATAGAAGCCGTATTGTTGATAGATTTCAATAAGCAGATCAAACAGTGATTTTCCGCTATCGGCCATCCAGGCAGCAGTTTCGGCGATCATGGCGCATGCGCTGACCGCATCCTTGTCACGCACAAAATCACCGATCAGATAACCATAACTCTCTTCGCCGCCAACGATGAAATTTTTTGTGGCCTCATTCTTCCGGATCACATCGGCGATGTATTTAAATCCCGTGAGTGATTCAAAATACTCAACGCCAAAGGATGCCGCAATTTCGGAGAGCAACTTGGTTGTGACAATGGTTGAAACGATATATTCCTTTCCCTCGAGTTTGTCAAGTTCTTTCCATCGGTTCAGAATATAATAAAAGAGGAGGGCAGCAGTCTGGTTCCCGTTAAGCAGAATCATTTTGTTGTGATGATTTCTTATGGCGATCCCAACGCGATCGGCATCCGGATCGGTGGCCATCACCAGGTCGGCCTGCAGTTCCTCAGCCAGGTTAATTGACATGTTGAGGGCATCGTGTTCTTCCGGGTTTGGAGACCGGACTGTTGGAAAATTCCCGTCGGCAACAGCTTGTTCCTCCACCATGTGGATGTTTTCAAAACCAAGCCTTTGAAGAATATCAGGGACCATTTTCCGGCCGCATCCATGCAGCGGCGTATAAACTATTTTTAGGTTCTTTTGGCGCCGGATACTTTCGGGCGAAAGCGAAAGAGACTGAACAAGGTCAAGGTATTCTGCATCGATCTCCCCGCCAATGACGATGATGTTCTCCTTCACGCCTTTCCATTTTACATCATCAATTAAGGTGATCTTTTGAACCTCCCTGATCACATTTTCATCATGTGGTGCGATCATCTGGGCGCCATCGTCCCAGTATGCCTTGTATCCGTTGTATTCTTTAGGATTATGTGAAGCCGTTACCATGACCCCGCTCTGGCATCCTAATTTTCTGATGGCAAAGGAGAGTTCCGGCGTCGGGCGGAGGTCGTCAAAAATGAAGACTTTGAAGCCATTGGCCGACAGTACCTCTGAAACGATCTGTGCAAAATATTTACTGTTGTTCCTGCTGTCGTATGAAATGGCCACCTTAACAGGATTCAATGCCGGGAACATCTTCTTCAGGTAATTTGCAAGTCCCTGTGTGGCCATACCCACGGTATATTTGTTCATGCGGTTTGTTCCAACGCCCATGATTCCCCGAAGCCCGCCAGTTCCGAATTCAAGATCCCGGTAAAATGAATCGGTTAGTTCAGGCGGGTTATTCTCCATCATTTCTTTCACTGCGGCTTTTGTGTCCTCGTCAAAACTGCCTGAAAGCCAAATTCTTGCACGGTCTATCACCGACATCTCTTTCTCCATAAACCTGATTTTTAATCCCTGCTTACTAAATTATTTCGTAACTTGTAACCTGTAACTTGTAACTCGTTATACTGCATTCATCTTTTTCAGACATTCCTTCAAACTGTCTTCCCAGTAAGGGATATCGATCTGAAACCTTTGTTTTATCTTCGATTTATTGAAAACGCTGTAGAATGGCCTGACTGCGGGCAACGGATAATCTTTTGTCTCTATTGGATTGATTACACATCCGATCCCGGTAAATTCAATAATTGTCTTTGCAAAATCGTACCAGCTTGTAACCCCTTCATTTGAAAAATGAAAAACCTCCACACCCTCAGGAACAGTGTTGTTTTGAATGATATCGAGCATCGCCTTCGCAAGGTCGCGGGCATAGGTCGGCGTACCGGTCTGATCGAATACGACATTCAGTTTCCCGCGTTCTTTCCCGTATTTCATGATGGTCTTCACGAAATTATTGCCGAATGTTGAATAAAGCCATGAAGTCCTGAAAATGAGCGCCTTATTTGCATAGGATTGCACCTGTTGCTCCCCTGCATGTTTACTCTTTGCGTAAAGCGAGACAGGGTTGGTAGGATTGTTTTCGACATAGGGTTTGTAACCTTTGCCATCGAAAACATAGTCAGTAGAAATGTGAATCAACAGGGATCCATGTTTTGAAGCAACCCTGGCAAGGTTACCGACCGCAGTTGAATTGATCAGAAATGCAAGGTCACCCTCCTGTTCAGCTTTATCAACTGCAGTATAAGCGGCACAGTTGATGATCACTTCAGGTCGTTCAGACTTAACAAGCGATTCAACATCAGGTTCGCTTGTGATATCCAGTTCGGCAATATCTGTAAAAATGAAATTAAAAGATTGATAATCAGGGGCAAGAACTCTTATCTCATTGCCAAGCTGGCCATTTGAACCGGTGACGAGTATTTTCATAGGTTAGTTTAAAGTTTCATCAGATGACTGACTTGAAATAATCAATGGTTTTTACCAGACCATCATCAAGCATGACCTTTGGTTCCCATCCGAGTTCTTTTTTTGCGAGAGTGATATCAGGTTGACGATGGGCAGGATCATCTTCGGGAAGGGGTAAAAAGATGATTTTGGATTTTGAACCGGTGAGCCTGATCACCTTTTCAGCTAATTCGATCATGGTGAATTCATTTGGATTTCCAATGTTAACGGGTCCTGTGAATTCTTCCCTGGAATTCATCAGCCGCACCATCCCATCGAGCAGGTCATCTACGTAGCAGAAACTTCTGGATTGCGATCCGTCGCCATAAATGGTCATATCCTCGCCTTTCAGCGCCTGAACAATGAAATTTGACACTACACGGCCATCGTGCGGATGCATACGAGGTCCGTACGTGTTGAAGATCCGCATGATCTTGATCCGGACGTTATTTTGCTGATGATAATTGACAAAAAGCGTTTCTGCGATACGTTTTCCTTCATCATAGCATGACCGGATTCCGATAGGATTGACGTGACCCCAGTATGATTCAACCTGCGGATGTACTTCAGGGTCTCCATAAACTTCGCTGGTAGAGGCTTGCAAAATCCTGGCCTTGATTCGTTTGGCCAGCCCCAGCATGTTGATGGCGCCCATCACCGAGGTTTTGACCGTTTTTATGGCATTGTATTGATAGTGGATCGGGGATGCCGGACAGGCAAGGTTATAAATCTCGTCAACCTCAATAAAAAAAGGCATGGTCACATCATGACGGATCAACTCAAAATATGGATTGCCGAGCAAATGCACCACATTTTGCTTTTGCCCGGTAAAATAGTTATCGAGGCATATTACCTCGTGTCCTTCCCCAAGCAACCGGTCACAAAGATGAGATCCGAGAAAACCCGCGCCACCGGTGATTAAGATTTTTTTCTTTAACATGGATTGTGATTTTCCTTCGCGAAATTATTTTGAAGTGTTTACGCCGATGCAGTAATAGATGAACCCTTTACGTTTCATCTCAGCAATATCGTAAATGTTCCGTCCATCAAAAACGACCGGATTTTTCAGCAGCTCGAGCATGTTTTCGAAATTTGGAAATTTGAACTCCGGCCATTCGGTGACAAGCATCAGGCAATCTGCACCCACAAGTGCATCGTACTGATCGGGAGCATATTCAATTTTATCACCCAGTATCCGTCGGGTTTCATTCATGGCAACAGGATCGTATGCCCTGACTTTTACTCCTGCATCAAGAAGCTTTTTAATGATGACCAGTGATGGAGCCTCCCGCATGTCGTCGGTGTGCGGTTTAAATGATAATCCCCAGATGGCGACCGTCTTTCCGGTTACAGTTCCGCCATAATGTGTGATCAATTTGTTGAAAAGGACAGATTTCTGATCATCGTTAACAGCTTCAACCGCTTTCAGCACACGGAGATCGTATTGATAATCTTCGGCAGTGTGGATCAGGGCTTTGACATCTTTCGGAAAACAGGATCCGCCATAGCCTACACCCGGATAGATGAATTTGTTGCCGATCCGGCTGTCAGAACCGATTCCTTTTCGCACCATATTGATATCGGCTCCAACGATTTCGCACAGGTTGGCAACATCATTCATAAAACTGATCTTGGTTGCGAGCATGGAATTGGCTGCATATTTTGTCATCTCGGCCGAGGTGATGTCCATGAAAATGATCGGGTGACCGTTTAAGGTGAAAGGTTTATAAAGCGCTTTCATCAGGTCTTCCGCACGGGTGGAATCACATCCGACCACGATGCGGTCGGGTTTCAGGAAATCATCGATGGCTGCCCCTTCTTTAAGGAATTCAGGGTTTGATGCCACATCAAATGGTATGTTCACGCCTCGTTTATCCAGCTCTTCCTGAATGGCGCCCCGCACGGCTTTGGCAGTGCCAACCGGTACGGTGCTTTTGGTCACGATCAGCAGGTAATCTTTCATATGTTTGCCGCAATCGCGGGCCACGCTGATCACATATTGAAGGTCGGCGCTTCCGTCTTCATCAGGGGGAGTGCCCACCGCACTGAATATCACCTCACAATCTTCAAGCGCTTCAGCAATGTTGGTGGTAAAACGGAGACGTTCTTTTTTCATATTCCGATGGACCATTTCCTCCAACCCCGGCTCATAAATTGGAATAATTCCGTTGTTAAGATTTTCGATTTTTTTATGATCAGTATCAACGCAGGTAACTTCGATTCCGACTTCAGCGAAGCAGGTACCTGAAACCAGTCCCACATATCCGGATCCAACAATGGCAACTTTCATGATCTGGCAGTTTTTGTTTAGCTAATTTTGGACAAAAATAGAGAAATTATTTAACGCATGTAAATCAGATATTCAACCTGGTTTGAATTGCCTGGATATCATTGCGTAACTGTTTAACTGTTTCCACCAGATGATAGTTCTCAGAGTTGAGATTTTCGGGTATTTTTGGACTGATGTAATGCACGAATTGCCAAATTTCACGGATATCCTGTACTTTGATCTCGTACGGTTCGTAAAGCGGATTCAGCGAATGCAGCAGCAGGTTCCCTTCGGTTTTGATCCTGTTCTCGATCACTTTAAACACGATGCCTTCGTCCATGGTGAGAATGATATAGGCATCACGGTCGCGGAGTGTTGTCCAGTCCTGGATGAATACCCCGGTAACCCATGATCCATGCGGGATGGGCAGCATCGAATCTCCGTTAACCTGGAATGTCCTGTACTTTTTTTGCCGGGATAAAAATGGCAATCTGAAGGTCGGCAGGATGCTGATATATTCAGGGTCGGCAAACCCGCTGGTATATCCCGCTTTTGCCTTTTCCGAAACGAGTTCGATGTTGTCTTCATTATCCGGACCTACCGTTGTGGTAAGAATACGGAGGTTTGAACCCTTGATGAATACATCGTAGCCCCGTTCCAGTTGCCTGAGCTGGCTTTCCGGGATTTTGACCAGGTCAACCCTGATCAGGGTGTCGATGGCTACATTGTAATATTTTGAGAAGGCGATCAGGGTTTCAAAGCCCGGCTGGGCAATGTTGTTCTCGTATCCGCTCAGTGTGGAGCGTTTCATGTTCAGGGTAACGGCGACATCGTCCTGAGTCCGTCCGCGCCGGTTGCGTAAAAATTTGATGTTGCTGCTGAAAAACATTTTTTGTTTTTTTTAAAAATATGATTATATTATCGTCGGAAATTTGATTAAAAACATGGCAAAGATAATAAAAAATTTCGCTATTTCGCTATTTCGCTATTTATGTTAGTCTCCCGCAATATAGTACATCTCGATATGGATACGTTCTTCGTCTCCGTCGAACGCCTCCTCCGCCCGGAACTGGTGGGGAAGCCGGTAATCATCGGCGGCGCCTCCGACCGGGGGGTGGTGGCTAGTTGCAGCTATGAGGCACGGAAATTTGGCATACATTCGGCCATGCCAATGAAGATGGCCCGGACGTTGTGCGGAGATGCCATCCTCGTGAGGGGCGACATGGAGCTCTATTCGAAGTATTCGCACACCGTTACGGAGATCATCGCCGAAAAGGCGCCGTTGTACGAGAAAGCCTCCATTGACGAGCATTATCTCGATGTTACCGGGATGGACCGCTTTTTCGGATTACAGAAATGGACCCATGAACTGCGGGAAAGTATCATCAAAAACACCGGTCTGCCCATCTCTTTCGGACTGTCGGTGAACAAGACCGTATCAAAGATCGCCACCGGCGAAGCCAAGCCCAACGGGGAACTGTATGTGGGACCCGGGGCGGTGCAACCTTTCCTGGCGCCATTGTCGATCCGTAAGATCCCGATGATCGGGGAGAAGACTTACCGGCTGCTCCGTTCCATGGGGGTGGTGACGATCGATACGCTGAGCCATATTCCCGTCGACATGTTGGAACGGGTGATGGGCAGGAACGGCATCGTGATATGGGAGAAGGCCAACGGCATTGACCGCACCCCGATCTACCCGTACCATGAAGCCAAATCGGTGAGTACAGAAAATACCTTTGAGCAGGACAGCATCGACATCGTACGGATGAAAGAGATCCTGGTGAAGATGGTGGAGAAGATATCCTTTGAGTTGCGCGACAAGCAAAAACTAACCTCCTGTGTCACGGTGAAGATCCGTTACTCGAATTTCGATACCCATACCCTGCAGCAGCATGTACCTTATACCGCATTTGACCATCAGCTCATCCCGGTGGTGAAGAATCTCTTCGACCGGCTCTACCAGCGCCGCATGTTGATCCGCCTCATCGGCGTTCGTTTCAGTAGCCTCATCTCGGGAAACCCGCAACTCAATATGTTCGATGACAATGTGGAAATGGTTAATCTCTACCAGGCGCTCGACAGGATCAGGCGAAAGTATGGGCAGAAGATTGTGAGGAGGGGGGTGGCAATAAGAAATAGCGAAATAGCGAAATAGCGAAATGGTGAAATAGCGAAATGGTGAAATGGTCAGGTAGTTTTTTTTCTCAGATCAAGGAACATCACTATCGAGACAATTACCAGGAGGAAATTGCTTAGTCCCATCAGGCCTGATTCTAAGATCCGGTGTGAGAGTTCCCTTCCCAAGAGATCATCGGAATTTGCCCCGTAAAAAAAGAGGAGGATGACCAGAAAAGGGATCCACCAATATTGTTTTCGGGAAGCCGTGTAAAAAATCATGAATGCAATCAGAGGCGCACTGAACACGAGTAGTACCCAGTCTGTCTTGATAAGGTTAGGAAGAAGTGCGATCATCAAAAACCATTCGAAAGCAAAATTCACATCAGCAAAACCGTTCAATTTAGATTCCGGTTTTTCCTGGTGAATGTTTTTCAGAATGAACATGCTGACAATGGCACAACAGAAAAAAAAGATTACCGGGATTCCCCAGGCTGGCCATGATGGCATGAGTTGTCTTATGAAATAGTCGAGCGATGTCTTCCCGGGAAACCCACCGCTGTGCATAAGAATAGAATTGATCCAGTCTCCGTACATGCTGATACTCCTTTGCGGACCCGGGAAAACGAAGGGCAATAATGATATCAATGTGATTGTCAGACAAAGCCAGACCAATGTGTTCCATCTTTTTCTAAGAACCAGCGGAAGCAGCAAGATCATAAGGTAGGGTTTAACCAGGATCACGATACCCAACAGGATGCCGCCTTGCATATCTTTCCCTCTGAGGAAATTCCGGATCGAAATACAACACAGCATCAGCAGGATAATGTTGATGTTGCCAACGTACAATTCCCGGGCAAAATGGATCAGAATGCACACAAATGCCAGTGAAATCAACCCGAGTTCATGTTTTAGATTTTCAAAAGGAAAGTAGTCATGAAGTACTTTACGAATGACCATAAATGTGTACCAGTAAGCCGCGCCAAGAATAGCGAAATGAATAATTGCTGCTGTATTAAAGTTGAAAAGGGTGTATGGGATGAAAAAAAACAGCGTTGCAGGGCTATACTTGTAAAATCCACTTCCGGTGTAAAAAGAAATCATGTACACCGGTTCCCCAGTAACCAGGTTTTTTGCTGCTGAATAATAAACCATGAAATCACCGGGATGAAAACGGTCATTAAAGATATTCAGGACTAATGTCAGCAACCAGAGGAGGGCCACCAAAAGCGTGAATCCATTTATGATGTCATTTTTTTTCATAGTTGGAATCTATCGGACCTGTGGTTTTTTTAATTCGTAAACATACCAGAAGCTCGTACGGTCCATCCAGTGATTGAAGTTGAAACGGTTTATCCATTGAGGGTAAGTGGAGTAAATAAGGGTCGGATTGAATTGTTTTCCGGTCTGCAATATGGGTTTACTTGTCACCACAAGATTGATGGTATCCTTCGACGTCTTGATCCTTTGCAACGAATCCACTTGTTTGAATACAAGGCCATTCCTTTTATAATAATGTATGTCAACTTTTGCCCGGTGATATGGGTTATCACCTGTGAAGTAGAGATTTGCAGGAGAGGGATAATTATCCCAGAGCTTTTTATACAAGGAGATCTGATCATCGGCCGGGCGGAAGATCAGGATCAAAAGCATTAAAAAGTTAAGCGACCAGAAGATTCGGAATGAAATTCTGGTCACGCGATGTTTGAGTTGCTCATATCCGTTTTTCTTCAGCAAAAGATCAGCAGTCCGGATGATCATTACCGGGAGAAAACCGATCATGGGGAAAAGGAACCTGATCTCTTTGTGCGGGATGATAAAATGAATAGCCAGGAATGGTATGATCGTCCAGGTCATCACATCCTTCGGGAAAAAGATGAAATAGAGAAAAACAGCCATGATATAAATGAGACTTAGCGGAGGAAAGGCATTAATAAAAGTCTGTTCAATATAGTACCACCATGGACTTACCCCGAAACCAGCGGCTTTATCGAGAAGGATGTTCTGCAGAAAATAATTCCATGAAGTTAGAACCCATTCACCATAGAACCATCTGTCAATCAGGATACCAAGCATAGTCGCCGCGATGATCCCGGAACTGAATAAAGTAAAATTCCTGAACCCCGATTTACGGACTACTGCGAGCCAGGCTGCAAAACCGAGGATCATAAAAGCTACCTGATACCTTGTGATAAATGCCAGGCCCAGAATAAATCCGGTTATCAGATAATCAACCGGTTTCAGTCTCTTCCGGAGAAAGAACCAGGCGAGTCCGATAAGGAAAACCCTTCCGGCAACTGTTTCGGATGAAAACCTGACGCTGTTATAGGGTACAAACCAAATGAAAAATGAGAGCAGCAGGAAGGTGTATAGCAATTTCCGGTTCGTAATTTCCGGTGCATACAGCCTGATGATCATGTGAATGCTGATAAAAGCAAGCATTGCCGCGAGTAACCGGATGATGAAGGCGATATAAAACGGATTGGTACAACCGGTTACGGAAATGGTCTTATATACAGAATACACCACCATAGGCTGAAAGGCCGGCCGCATCATACATGCGTACTCCCATGGAAGGTTGGCCTTTTCCGTTAACCCGAGCTTTAACCCGGCAAATTCAATGACCTGGAAATGTTCGTCAAAATGATTATATCCAACAGAAAACCAGGCAGTCAGCAGGAAGACCAATCCTGCTAAGATATAGAACCGACGATTTTTATTCCCTTGTTCAATTACCATAATTCCACCTCTCAAATCGCTGTTTTGTAATTAAAACCCGTTCAGTTGCAAAGTAACAGTCGGGATAAGTAACAAAAACCCAAGGATGAGCATGATCAGCATGAACGGAGTCACCCACTTAAGCCATTTATCGTAAGGGATCCGTGCAATGCCAAGAACTCCCATTAAAACTCCTGAAGTTGGGGTGATCATGTTGGTGAATCCATCGCCGAATTGATAGGCCATGACGGTCGCCTGACGCGATACGCCGATCAGGTCGGAGAATTGCGACATGATCGGCATGGTCAGCGCTGCCTTAGCTGAACCAGAAGGCATGATGAGATTTATTCCGGTCTGTACCACGTACATGATGCTTACCGAGGCATAATTCCCCATGTCGCTCATGGAGTCTGCAACATAATAAAGAAGGGTGTCGATGACCTGTCCGTTTTTCAGGATGATGATGATACCCCCGGCAAGGCCAACGATCATTCCGGCCGAAAGAATATCACGCACGCCGTCAAGGAAGTGCTTCGTAATTTCATTCAGGGTATAGTTCATGGCAAGCCCCGATGCGATACCCATAGCAAAGAAAAGCGTGGCAATCTCCATGACATACCAGGCATAACCCATCACACCTACGATCAAAAATGCAATGGTGAAGAACAACAGACCCAGAATGAAGAAATGTACTGAATTCCTGAGTGCAACAATCCCGGTAATAAAATACAGCGCGGTAAGGATGGGAACGATCGGAATAGTTACAGTGGCGAGCCCGATCTTTAAATCTGTCAGCGGATGGAAAAAGGAAAAAATGATCAGCACTAGCTGGATGGCTCCGAATACAAGCCAGGCAGCAATGGGTGTGTGGTAATTCTCCGGTTCCTCATCTTTTCCGGTTATAACGCGCCAATAATCATCATCTTCATGAACGTAAGATTTTTCAGGATTTTTCCTGATCTTCCTGGCATACCAGAGTACATATGAAATCCCGACAAAATTGATGACTACCCAGCAAAACATCCGGTATTCGATTCCGGAGAAGAGCGGCAATTTTGACAATCCCTGTGCAATTCCGATGGTAAACGGATTGAGCAGGGCGCCGGCGAATCCCAGGCCTGCGCCGACGAAACACAAGCACAGCCCCACAATGGAATCATAACCCATCCTTACAGCCAGCGGTACAAAAATAATAGTGAAGGCAATGGTCTCCTCACTCATGCCAAACACCGCGCCGAAGATGCTGAACATCAGCATCAGCAATACAATGATGAGGTTGTCAACGCCCAGGTATTGCAGTACCCTGTTTTTCCCGATTTTCTTTGTGTAACGCAGAAAGGCATAAATCCCAATGTCGATCGACCGGGTCTGGTTCATGATCCAGAAAGCTCCGCCGATCAGCAGGATAAAGACGATGATATCTGCCTTATCAACGAACCCGTCAAAAATGGCGGAAAAGATCTGCCAGGTCTGTGGTGAGTTTCCGATGTAATGAAAACTATTGCTTTTAACAACTTCACGGTCGATCCCGTTCACCTGGATCACCTCACGGATGAAGGTGCCGCCCGGAATGATCCAGGTAAGTATTCCGGCAATAATAACAATAAAGAATACAATGACGTATGTATGAGGAATCCTGATTTTTTTTGCCATGATCACCGGGTTAAAGAACAGCGTGGGTCAACGGTTTCGTCCAAGATCTGAAGAGTAAGATGTGACTTGGTCTGCAAAAATGCAAAAAAAATGTGAAAGCCCGAATTATCCCGGAGTATTCGGGTTAAATTTTGTTTTTTCTTTTGATGATGTATGAAAAATGATTATATTATAGTCAAAAAAATGATTAAAAACTAATCAAATTGTATCTCAACTGCCACTCATACTACTCACTCCGCTATGGGACCATCTCCGTGGAGAGCCTGGTGGATGACGCAGTAAGGACGACCCGCCGGGTCGCCCCGACAGATATCGCCCCGTCACATGTCGCCCTCACCGACATCAACAACACCACCGGAATCATGGAATTCGTGGCTGTATGCAAAGAGAAGGGGATCAAACCCATCGCCGGGATCGAATTCCGTCGCGAAGACAAACTGCTTTACATAGGCCTGGCGAAAAATAACAAAGGTTTTCGGGAACTGAACGAATTTCTGAGCTATCATAACCTGAACAATCAGCCGCTGCCCGATCACCCGCCTGAGTTTCAGGAGGTCGTTGTTATTTACCCGTTTCGAAATAGTGAAATGGTGAAATGGCGAAATGGCGAAAATCGTCACGCGTCACGCGTCATGCGTCATGATTTCATAGGAATTCGCCCTTCAGAACTCAACCCGCTGATACTTTCCCGTCACCGCGACCTCATACCCCGGATGGTACTTATGGCGCCAGTTACTTTCAGGAATGAGAAGGAGTATGAACTGCACCGTAACTTCAGGGCAGTTGACCACAACGTGCTGCTGAGCCGGCTGGAACCTCATCAGGTCGCGGCTCCCGATGAGGTCATGCTGCCTGTAGACGAACTGCTGGATATCTGCAGCGATTTTCCCGAAATCATCCGCAATACTCAACAACTCATGGAAGCATGTTCCATCGATTTCGATTTCAAGGCCTGCAAAAACAAAAAAACCTTTACCGGAAACCGTTACGATGATCTTATATTACTAGATAAACTGGCCATGGACGGGCTCCAATATCGCTACGGTAAAGGTCATGGTGAGGCCAGGCGCCGTATCCGCCACGAGTTGGATATTATCGACAAAATGGGATTTGCCGCCTATTTCCTCATCACCTGGGACATTATCCGCTATTCAATGTCACGCGGCTTTTACCATGTGGGGCGAGGGAGCGGCGCCAACAGCATTGTGGCTTACTGCCTGCGCATTACCGATGTGGATCCGATTGAACTCGATCTCTACTTTGAGCGGTTTATCAATCCAAAACGCACCTCGCCACCGGATTTCGACATAGATTACTCCTGGAAGGAACGGGATGAGGTGCTCGACTATATATTTAAAAGGTACGGACATGAACACACCGCCTTACTCGGCGCTATGTCAACCTTTAAAGATAAGTCGATCTACCGTGAACTGGGCAAGGTCCACGGGCTGCCAAAAGGGGAGATCGATGCCTTTTTGAAGCATCCCGAGGAGGCCATCCACAAGAATCACATCATCCGGAAAATCAATGAACTCGGGGTGATGATGGCCGACTTCCCCAACATCCGCAGTATCCATGCGGGCGGGGTGCTGATCTCAGAGGAACCGATTACCTGCTATACCGCGCTTGACTTGCCCCCAAAAGGCTTTCCAACCACACAGTTTGACATGTACATTGCGGAAGATATCAGTTTTGAGAAACTTGACATCCTGAGTCAAAGGGGTATCGGCCATATTTACGAAGCCGCGGAACTCGTGAAAAAAAACCGGGGTATCAGTGTTGATGTCCACATGGTGCATGCTTTCAAAGAAGATGAAAAGGTAAAAGAGCAATTGCGCAATGCCCGTACGATCGGTTGCTTCTATGTGGAAAGCCCTGCCATGCGCGGATTGTTGAAAAAACTGCACTGCGATAACTACCGTACATTGGTGGCTGCCAGCTCGATCATCCGCCCGGGGGTGGCGCGTTCGGGTATGATGAAGGAGTATATCTTCCGTTTTCATCATCCCGGCAAGTTCAAATATCTGCACCCGGTAATGGAGGAACAACTGAAGGAGACTTTCGGCGTGATGGTCTATCAGGAGGATGTGCTGAAGATCTGCCACCATTTTGCCGGTCTCGACCTGGCTGATGCCGACGTGATCCGACGGGCCATGAGCGGGAAATACCGTTCGAAAAAGGAGTTAGAGCGGATCATCGAAAAATTCTTCGAGAATTGCCGGAAGTCCGGTTATCCCGAAGAGGTCACCAAAGAAGTATGGCGGCAGATCGAGTCGTTTGCCGGATACTCCTTTTCAAAAGCCCATTCAGCCTCCTATGCCGTTGAGAGCTACCAGAGTCTTTACCTCAAGGCGCATTATCCGTTGGAATTCATCACCGGGGTGATCAATAACTTCGGTGGTTTCTACTCATCCTGGGTCTATTTCAATGAAGCCAGAATATCAGGGGCGAACCTGCATGTGCCCTGCGTCAACCGGAGCGAATACAAAACCTGCATACGGGGAAAAGATATTTTTCTCGGTTTCATTCACGTGGCGAATCTTGAGACAGGAGTGGCGAAAGCAATTTACGATTTACGAATGACGATTGACGACTTCCGGAAAACTTCTCCGGACTGCCAGCCGGAGACTGCAGACTGGCAACTGCAAACTGCCAACTGCGGACTGCCAACTGCAAACAGCAAACTTATTGAAAAACCTTACACCAGCCTTGAGAATTTCATTCAGCGGGTTCCGGTTACGCTTGATCAGTTGATCATATTGATCAGGGTTGGTGCGTTTCGTTTCACAGGAAAGCCAAAAGCCTCGCTGCTATGGGAGGCGCACATGCTGATGGGGAAAAATCAAACGCCGGCTAAAAATCGCGAAATCGATCAATCGTCAATTCAATCGTCAATCGTCAATCGTCCAATCGTAAATCCGGTACTCTTTCAAACCGCGGTGAAGAAATTTGAACTTCCTGCGCTCGAGCAGAACACCATTGCCAATGTTTACGATGAGATAGAACTGCTTGGGTTTCCGGTTACCTCAACCTATTTTGATCTGCTGCACACGAAATTCAGGGGCGACATTCTCGCGCACGAAATGTCGCTCAATGCCGGAAGAACCATTCGCATGCTGGGATTGCTGGTTACCATCAAATATGTTCGCACTGTCAAAAGGGAATGGATGCATTTCGGCACCTTCATCGATGTCAACGGGCATTTTTTTGACACCGTTCACTTCCCGAAAGCAGTCACGGAGTACCCATTTCGGGGCGATGGCGTCTATCTTGTGAAAGGAAAGATCGTGGAGGAGTTTGGTTTTCCCAGCATGAATGTGGAAAAGATGGCGAAGATGCCGCTGCAGGGCGATCCGCGGGGATAAATTAAACCTTCCAGGTTTTCAAAACCTGGAAGGTTTTGGAGGATTAATTGATCGCAAACGGATGCGACGTAACTACGTCAATGTTTCGGCGGATAAGTTTATGGATATTCTTAAGGTATGGTTTTTCATCCGTTGAACAAAAAGACCATGCGGCACCGGCCTCACCGGCCCTGCCTGTCCTGCCGATTCGGTGAACATAGGTCTCCGCCTGTTCAGGGATCTCATAGTTGATCACATGACTGAGTTTGTCCACATCAATTCCACGCGAAGCAACATCAGTAGCGACCAAAACGCGGATACTGCGGGTCTTAAAATCTCTCAGGGCTTTATCCCTGGCGCTCTGTGACTTGTTGCCATGAATGGCCAGCGCCTTGATACCGCTTCGTGTCAGATTTTTTACCACCTTATCAGCGCCGTGCTTCGTACGTGTGAATATCAGCACGTTTTGAACAGCTTCATTTTGCAGAATATGTGCCAGGAGTAATTTTTTATTCTCCTTGTTAACATGAAATACAGATTGTGCGACCAGGATTGGCGGCATCGTATCAGGAGACAGGTTAACCTGAACCGGATTGTGAAGGAGGGATGCGGCCAGTTTTCTGATCTCCACCGGGGCGGTAGCCGAAAACAGCAATGTTTGGCGTTTCGCAGGCAGTTTTGCGGTGATTTTTCTAATATCATTGATAAACCCCATGTCAAGCATGCGGTCAGCTTCGTCCAGTACTAAGTATTCTACTTTGTCAAGATGGACATATCCCTGGTTCATCAGGTCGAGCAACCTGCCAGGCGCCGCAACGATGATATCGACACCTCTTTGTAGTGTCTGGGTTTGTGCCTTTTGTGAAATGCCGCCATAGATGGTGACAAGGCGAATGTCAAGTCCGGCGCCGTAAGCCTTGAATTCTTCACTGATCTGTGCGACCAGTTCACGGGTAGGGGCAAGGATCAAAGCCCTGACTGCCCTGCGTTGATTGCGGTCTTTTTCAGTTTCCAGCAATTGCAGTATGGGAAGCGCGAAGGCCGCGGTTTTGCCGGTGCCTGTTTGGGCGCAACCGAATATATCTTTCCCCTGGAGGATCATCGGAACAGCTTTTTCCTGGATTGGTGTAGGGTTCAGGTACCCTTTCTTTTTTACAGCGCTTAATAAGGGCTGGATAAGGTTAAGATTTTCAAAATTCATTAATAGTAATATAAGGTATATAATTGATTGTTCCCGGTTATAAAACTGTTGTAACAGCTTTATAAGGGTGTTTCTTTAAAAAAATGTACGTTGGGCTGAATGGTAAAACAGGAAGGATTACAGTCAGATTGATATACAATCTTTCAAACGAGGGTGCAAAGATACGAATAGATATCTTACGAAAAACATTTAGTCGAAAAATATCCCCCGCCTCTTGCGATTATGCTTTCTTCCCAACCATCAACTGGTTTCCCGATGCGGTAATTTTTACTTGAATACCTGTCAACCCGGCATCCTCCATCCAAGACCTGAGTTCTGCCTCCGTGTATGTATCCCCGTGAAAGGTTCCGACCAGCATGTTCAGGGCAAAGAAAGCTCCCACTGCGGGTTCTGTGCGGTCATCATTCATGATGTGGTCCAGCACTACCAGTTGTCCGCCGGAGTTCAGGGCTTCAGCGCCATTGCGGATGAGTAACTGGTTCTCTTCCGGTGAGTTGATGTGCACGATTGCCGACATCAAGACAAGGTCATATCCAACACCAAGATCATCGGTGAGGTAGTTTCCGGTAACAGTGTCAACCTGATCTGATAATCCTGACAATTGAATATATTTTCTGGTCAGAGGTATTATGTTCGGCAGGTCAAAAATGGTGGCTTTAACAGACTGATTTCTACGGATAATTGCAAAGGCAAAGGCGCCGGATCCACCGCCAACATCGAGGATGCTCCGTGCTTTTTCAAGGTCAAGAACCTCTGCAGCCTCTTTTGCCTGAACTCCTGCACGTGCATGCATGGCTGCGATGAAAGATTCCTGCCATTCCGGTGTGCGTTCATTGATGGGCGATTCCATCGCGATCGTGGTTCCTTTAATAACAGCCTCGGACAGGGTACTCCAGGTTTTCCACGTTTGATTTGATAAGGAGAGGCCGCCAAGGTATTCAGCAGAACCCTTTACAAGGAAGTTATTGCTGAAAGCGGTGTTTTGAAAAACGCCTTTATGTTTATCCAAAAGTCCAAGGGCAACCAACGCATTTAACAATCGGTCTGTTGCCCGGTGATCCGCACCCAGCCGATCTGCGACGAATGACGAAGAATTACCATGGCCATGCAATTGGTTAAAAACGCCTAACTCGTCTGCTGTCAGGATGATACGACTATTCCGAAAAGCGTTTACTTTCTCAAGCAGGTGAGCCGGATTCGTAATTTCAGGATTTTTCACAGGCAATGTGTATTATTTCGACAAACCAAGTACCTCAGTTCCCTGCTCGTAAACAATGTCGATCGGAATATTCGCTGTTTTAAGCCGGTCAAGGTCAAACTGAAGGTTTTCCCTGATATTGCCATTTGCCTGAAGGTACGCCGAAGCGCCATCATAATCGCCGTCTCCTTCGAATTTAAGTACCTGGGCAGCCCATTTATTCATGGCATCACGGGTTTTCTCAAAATTGACCTTATAGGTTCCATCTGTGCCACGTTCAAAAGCCCCGTTATCGGCAAAATAGTTGAAGCACATCATATTCGCCTTCCCATGGGCGCTGGCTGCTCCGAAACGAACCGAACGGAAAAGTCCGGCCATGTAGGTCACAAAACAATCTTCGGCAGTGATATCCGTTACTTCACCTTGTGCAATAAGCTGGGTGGTCATATAAAGTCCAAGGATATCTGCCTTCGCTTCTTCAAAAGAGGAATACTTTTCCTTTAAGGCTTCTCTTACAGTGCCTTTGCCTGTGATGGTCTTTTTGATACCCAATCCGTGAGCAACCTCATGAAACATGACATTTGAGAAAAATGCATCGAACCTGATGTTTCCACGCTGACCGGAATCGATCAGCACATTGGCAATTGGCAGGAGGATGTGGTCGAATTTTGCACGCATGGCGTTTTTCAGTTGTAACCGGCGTGACCCTTTAGCCAATTGAACCTTCTCATCATTCGGGAGATTTATGGCAATGGTTTTGCTGACCTTGTTGGCATGTCCGGACACAAAAACCACGTCATACGCATTCAGGTCTGAATCGGTACCGGGTTTCTCCGTCTTATATTTGGCGTCAACCGGGAGGTTTTTTTGCAGGGCAGGAAGAAAAGCGGCAAACTTGGCAAGTTTTTTACTCCAATCCTGGTCCTTTACCAACACAACTCCTTCATAGGCAGTCTTATATCCGAATAGTTCATCTTCATAGTTTTCGATCGGACCGATAACAAAATCGATCGTATTGTTTTTCATATTCATCCAGGCCATGTCGCTGTCAAAATAATTATCATTGAGAAACGCCTTTGCCCGCAATTCAAGATATTTCTTCAATCCGGGGTCTTCAGCCAGTTCGGCAGCCTTGCTTAATAATTCTGCTGCCCGGCCGGTTTGATCGCTGAATGCCTCATGATACCAGACAGATTTCAGCGTATTGTCCTCGTTTCGCTGAATTAATGTGTATTGGCTCGTCTTGTTTGGGTCATTCCATTTTTTAAACTCATCTTTTGTCATGTCAGCAGGATAAAACCTTGCGCCCGGTGGTTTTTCGCCAAATCCGGGAATGAATGGCTTGTTACCATTCAATCGTTCCCAGGGGCCATAATTTATTTCGGCAAATTGCTTCATAAGCGGATTTTGTATCGTGTCAAGAAAAGCTGTTTTGTCACCGATCGTCTGTTCCCAATAGAGACCGTCAATGAGGTCTGCTGCTTCGATGAGGATAGGGATCATCTGTTTTTCCTTTTCAGTGAGTTTCGAAAGGTCGGTTGTGAGTCGCACCGAAACATATTCGTTTATTTTACCCATTAGAATTGAATCCTCAGAATCTGCGGTTGATGTCTGATTTCCGGATTGATAATTGCAACCTGCAAACATGAATAAAGATGTGGCAATAACCAGCATCACAATCAATTTTTTTACCATGATTTTAAAATTTTGGATGTTTAGCAAAAGTAAAAAAAATAGAATTGTGTTTATAAACTTAAACACATTTGATTTGCACCGGAAATATTCCTAAGTTTGTTAAAATTTTTACTAAACCTTAAATCAAAATCGCCATGAACAATGTTATTATTCTGATCATCGCCGGAGCAGTCATTTTTCTTTTCTTTTCAGGTATCCGGATCGTTCGTCCGACCCATCGTGGATTAATAGAACGTTTCGGGAAATACAATCGCTTTGCAAATCCTGGTTTTCACTGGATCATTCCTATGATTGATTTAATGTACCAGGTGAATATAACAGAGAAAATGATCGATGCCGAACCGCAGGAGATCATTACAAACGACAACCTGAACGCAAAGGTTGATGCCCAGGTCTATTTCAAGATAAAAGACGACGAAGCAAGTGTGAAGAATTCACAGTACAATGTCAATAAAATTGAATATCAGATTGTGAACCTCGCCCGTACAACCTTGCGTAACATTATCGGAACGATGACTTTAAAATCTGCAAACAGTGAACGTGGAAAAATCAATAAGGAACTTCACGGAACCCTGCTTGATGAGACCAGGAGTTGGGGAATCATGATCATTCGTACCGAATTAAAGGAGATTGACCCTCCGAAGGATGTTCAGGAAACCATGAACAAAATCGTAAAGGCTGAAAATGAAAAAATTGCGGCTGTTGATTACGCTACTGCTGCAGAAACCAAGGCCGACGGAGAAAAACGTGCTGAAATCAGGCGTGCCGAGGGAGTGAAACAAGGCCAGATACTCAGGGCAGAAGGCGAAGCCCAGGCAATTGCCCTGGTCAACGAGGCAGCCGAAAAATACTTCATCGGCAATGCACAGATATTGCGTAAGATCCAGGCTTTGGAAACCTCCCTGAAAGACAATTCCAAAATCGTGGTTCCGGCCGGTTCCGACCTGGTAAATGTGTTGGGCGATATGGCAGGTATCATCCCAATAAGAGAAAAACCTGATACAACCTATGCACCGGTTTAACAAGGAATCGAGGTAACTTTTCCTATTTCCTCCTATTCATGCTTTCTCCGCCTGATACGCAATCGGATTTCATTGGTAGAAAATATCCAAATAATTTAATTATTTTCGGATGTGTATATCAGTTGTTAAATATTCCTTATCTTTGGTCTAAATGTTTTTTGAACTGACAAACAAGTCCTCTTTATTTTGTTCATCATATCTATTGATACAGTTTATTTGAAAATTATGGCCGCACCGTTAAAAATACTTGTTTTAACGCTCTTGATAATTGTATTGATTTGTCCGTTCAGTATGAGGGCGGAATCAGCAAAGAAACCTGTTGAAACTGCCTTGCAAGGAACCATAAGCGATACGCTTAGGGCGTTAGGCTTGCTTGTTGAAAGGAATAAAATCAGCAATAACCCGCTTGCAATCAAATATGCACGGTCAGCACTGTCCTTTGCCCGAAAAAGCGACTCTGTATCTGACCTGGTTAATGCATACCGTTGGATGGGGAAGGCATATTTGCAGAATCAAAAAGATTCGAGTTATTATTATTATAATCTGGCTTTGCAAATTGCCAACAGCAACAACCTTGTAAGTCTTAAGATTCATATTTTCTTTAATCTGGCCACCCTGTACTCGGCCGCTTATAATTATAAAACATCTATATCACTGTTGGATTCATCCATCACATTGGCTAAATCAGTCAAAGATCATGTGGGTATTACCAATGCCTATATGGCGCTTGGCACGATCAAATATAACATTCACGACTTTGAAAGCTCGCGTCTGATGTTTGAATCTGCGCTGGAGGTTGCACGTGGTAATAATTTATATAAACAGATGGGTGTCGCCTTGGGAAATCTTGCCCGAAAACCATTCGAAAAGGATGTCAGAAGATCAACCAGCATGCAAAAAGAGGCACTATCTTATTTGAATAATGTCAGTGGCGCTGAAGAGGAAATGGCATACATTTTTATCAACATGGGTAATAATCTAAATGCAAAACCTGATTCAGCCCTGTTTTATTATAAAGCGGCGCTTAAACTTGCACTCAATGCAAATTTGCCAAAGGTTCTCTTTGGCGCTTATAACGGCATGGCATACAGTTATTTAGATAAAAATGATCTGCAACGGGCGGAAAGTTGTTTAAAAGATCAGGCAATACCTGTTGCACTTGAAAAGAAGGACAATGATTGGTTGTCTTCGCTGTATGATACCTACGCTGACGTTTGCATTGCAAAAGGAGATTATAAGCGTGCCTGGGAATATCAAAGGAAAGCGATGAAAGCACGGGAACTGGATAATATGCAAAAAGGCGCTGATCAGGTCAGGTTACTGGCTGCCTTACTGGAACTGAAAAACAAGGAATTGATCATTCAGAATGAAGAAAAATTGTTGTTGGTTCAGCAAAATCGGATCCAACAAACCGAACTATGGCTTGCTATTGCGCTTCTTCTGGTTGTTGCCTCTGTATTTACGACGCTTATTCTGCAGCAGCGTGGGCGTGCAAGGTTTCATAAAGAGCAGATCGGCTCGGCGAAAAGACTTATCGAGATGGAGGAAACCGAAAAAGGACGGACTGCAAGAGAGTTGCACGATCTAACCGGACAGCTTGTCCTGGGGATCTCAGGCACCATTGAAAATATTGATTTTCCTGATAATGAGATCAAAGAACTCATCAAGGGCAGGATCAAGGAACTGGGAGCGAGCATCCGCCAGATATCACATCGGATGAACAGGGCTATGATTGAGCATTTCACCTTTAGCGAAATGATAACCGGTTTATGTGAGGACACACAAAAATTGTCGCGAATGAAGGTTGACCTTGAGATACCCGATGAACTGGCCGACTTGCCGAACGAATTTGTGCTGCACTTTTACCGTATAACACAGGAATTACTGACTAATGCGGGAAAATATGCCAAGGATAGTCAGGTGAAGCTAAAAGTTTTATCCAAAAACGGAAAACTTATGCTATTTTATTCTGACAATGGCCCCGGTTTTGACCCTGAAGAGAAAAGAAAACCGAGTATGGGTATTTTAAATATTTTTGAACGGGCAAAAATGGTTGGCGGTCAAGCAAAATTAACTACCGGCCCTGGGAAAGGAACTTCATGGGAGATCTCTTTTCCCATGACCTTTAAAACATAATTTAAAGCTATTACCATTATGATACGGCTATTTATCGTTGAGGATCATCCGGTGATCGTTACAGGAGTAAAAAATCTCTTTCGGCCATCCCGCGATGGAATAGAGATTACAGATAATGCCTTCAGCGTTGATGACGCAGTATTGAAGGCTAAACCCGATACCTTTGATATTTTTCTGCTGGATTTATGGCTTCCGGATGCACATCCATTGATGAATGTCAAGAAATTAAAGGAAAAATTTCCCGGAAAACCAATTGTTATCTTTACTTCCGAGGATTCTGCCTCATGGCAGCGTAAGATGTTTGAGGCCGGTGTGATGGCCTATTTGCTTAAGAGTACAAACAAGACGGAGATAAAATCCACCCTTGAAAAGGTTATCAGAGGCCAGATTGTATTTTCCGGGCTCGTCGAACCTGATTATGAAAAGAAACTGGCTACGGTTTTATCCGGTCAGAAATATCATCTGACCCCGAATCAACAGGAACTTGTCATTCTCTTGTCATCCGGACTGACACAACAGCAAATCGCTGATGCCAAAAAGACAAGCGTCTCAACTGTAGAAAAAACCCTCAAACATGTACGTGAAAGATGTGATGCAAAAAACAATGCAGAACTCGTAAAAATACTTCTTGAAAAAGGTATAATCTGATTTTTTTATCATTTTTTTATCAACAAAATTACGTTGCCTAACGTTATTTTAGTAAAAATCCGCCAAAATTTCAATTTCTCAGGCGAAAAAAATGGTTTCCATTATTTAAAATAATCATGTTGATTATCAGGCAGATAATCATGAGGCTGATTGTGAAAATTGCGGATTTCCTCAGTATCATTTTATGGAAATCCACTATTGCGGAGGTTATGCTCGAAACATAACTTTGTCAAACACGTATAATTCAAATGTTCTTTAATAAGAATTTAAAAACTCAGCCCCATGAAAAAAATTATTCTGATTACATCTCTTTTTGTCCTCTTCGCAGGGTTAAATGGTTTGTTTGCACAGCAAATTCAGATCAATCCCATACCTCGTTTCAACTATCAGTTGACCGCACTCAACACCGGTTTCCAGGAAGCCATAAAGTATACCGGGACCAATCGCGAAAAACGTGATATGGACGTTGTGATCTCATCGAGTTCCGTCTCCGTCATTCCGGTATTCGCTACAGTGTGGGTCGTAAAAAACAATGTCATATTTAATGGACCATATACTATTTTTATGAATGAACCCCTTATTGTTCCAATTGATAACAGCGGCAGGTGGGGTGTCATAATTAGATGTGATTGGAGTGTTTTAGCAAGTGTTTGGATCGATTAATGGTTGTTTTTTATTGAATATAACAAACAGAAGCGCCTGTTAGGTTGCTTCTGTTTGTTTTTAGGATATCCCGGAATCTACGTTAGAATAACTTTTTACAATATCTCTTTCCCATATCTTATAATTTCTTATTTTTGACAGCAGGTAACCAGGCCTGCTTTTTTAATTGCTGGGAAACCCTGTTACTTTGTTACCCTGTCACCCTGTAACCCGCTAAGTTAATATTTTGTTAGTCGATCTCTTCATACCATGTTTTGTCGATCAGTTTTATCCTGATACAGGAATGAACATGGTTAAAATCCTGGAAAAACTGGATGTCGCTGTAAACTATAACGGAAATCAGACATGTTGCGGGCAAATGGCATTTAACAGCGGGTTCTGGGAGGAATCGAAAAAGATGGGGGAAAAGTTTCTTAAAGATTTTCCAAATGACAGGCCCATTGTCGGCCCATCTGCCTCCTGCATCGGATTTATCCGCAATTATTATGGTTGGCTATTTCACAATACGGCTTATCATCTTGAGTACAAGCAACTTAAGAAAAATATTTTTGAATTTACCGATTTTTTAATCAATGAATTAAAGGTTGAAAATGTTGGCGCTTCCTTCCCGCACGTTGTCACCTACCATGATTCCTGTGCAGCGCTCAGGGAGTATAATCTGAAGGATGAGCCACGAAAACTTTTGGCAAAAGTTGATGGCCTCGAGTTGCGGGAAATGAAAGAAAATGACGTCTGTTGTGGATTTGGAGGTACCTTTTCAGCCAAATTTGAACCTGTTTCCGCAGCAATGGCAGAGCAAAAAGTCAATCGTGCCCTCGAAACCGGCGCTGCCTACATTGTATCTACCGATTCGTCGTGCCTGATGAATCAACAAGCCTATATCGACAAACACAAGCTGCCTATCCAGACTATTCATATTATTGATGTTCTGGCGTCAGGGTGGTGACAACTCAAAGTCCTCCACGATTATTCCCGCGGTTTTTTCTATTTTTATTGTATTTTTGTAAATTACAAATCCAGTAATTCAAACCATTAATTATAAACGGATGAAACGTCTCCTTTTTTTTACCCCGATGTTTTTTGCGATTTTAACCGTCAGCGCCCAACAACCGGGAGTTCAACCTGATGATCCCGCCTTTATCGCGAAATATGCAAATTTTAATTTTAAAGGTAAGTTTGCATCTGTCATTGAAAGCGATGGAATTAACAACTATTTTCTGCTCGATTTTTCACAATTGCCAACAAGGTTTGATCGTGTGTATTTCATGAACGTTAGTTTTGCTTCAAAAGAAATTATAAATATCGACCCGGATTTAAACAAAACCAGAGTTTGTTTTATGGCAAATGTTAAATACGATCAAAATGAAGTTTTGGCAATTTATGACGATATTAAAAAGAAGGTGGTAGAAACTTCATTTTCATTGCCGGCAGATAAGAAGGCGGAGTGGCTTAAAAATAACGATAAATACAATTAATACGATACGGGTATGAAAAAGAACTGGTGCCTTTTTATTGTGTTCCTGATGATATGTGGAGCAATCAATGCCCAACAGGGCGGTGGTAGCAACAATACCTGTGAAACAGCAGCCCCATTTTGTACCGGCACTTTATATTCATTCCCGGCAGGTGTCAACGCAGGTACCGGTCAGGTTGGCCCTTACTATGGATGCCTTTTAACCAGGCCGAATCCGGCATGGTATTATATGAAGGTTGCCAACTCAGGAAACATCATCATTCAAATGCACAGTGAGCCGGCAAAAGACATCGATTTCTGTTGCTGGGGACCTTTTACCTCTCAGGAGTGCTGCGGACAGCTTACGCAGCCGAAAATTGTGTCGTGCAGTTATTCTACAGCGGCCTATGAAACCTGCAACATCCCTAATGCGATCACGGGGCAGTATTACATGCTGGTTATAACGAATTATTCCAATCAACCATGCAATATCATTTTTCAGCAAACCGGTGGAACAGGAACAACGGATTGCTCGATCCTGCCTCCGCCCTGTACCAGCAATAGTCCGATCTGCAAAGGACAAACCCTGCAACTTGCGGCTCAAACGATCTCGGGCGCAACATATTATTGGTGGGGACCGGCCGGGTTTGCATCTTCACTGCAGAATCCTACCATACCAAATGCTACTCCGGCTAATTCCGGTTCCTATTTTCTCAGGGTTGTTGTGGGTGGACAGCCAAGCAGCGATACTTCAATCACAGTGGTAAATGTTTATAATCCCACGGCAAATGCAGGAAATGATACTACAATTTTAAATGGAGTAACAACCACGTTGCATGGAAAATGCGTGGGTGGCAGCGGCGCCTATCACTATAAATGGTCGCCGGCATCATTGCTTATCAACGATAGTGTGCAAAATCCCCAAACCGTTAATTTGTTTACCAGCCAGGTCTTTACCCTGAAGGTAACAGATGCTGCGGTAAATTGTCAATCAACTGATATGGTATCCATCAATATTGAGGGTGGCGCTCTTGCGGTGAATGCCGTTGCAAACCCATCTTCTATTTGCTTTGGAGGTACTTCCCAGATACAGGCAATTGGTTCAGGAGGCGCTGGTAACTATACCTACCAATGGACCGGCCCAAATGGTTTTTTATCGACATTGCAGAACCCTACAGTAGCGCCAACGGTCACTTCAACCTATCAGGTAACTACCTTTGATGGTTATAATATGGTGACAGGATCGGTGACCGTGACCGTAATCCCTTTGCCTGTAGCTAATGCCGGTACTTCGAAATCAATTCCTTACGGCACTTATACCTTCCTTAATGGCTCAGTTTTAAATGGTAACAGCAGTTATTATTATAGCTGGTCGCCGGCGAATCAACTACTCAACGCCGGAATTCAGAATCCACAAACGGTAAATCTGACAACCACAACAGTTTTCTCACTTATTGCTACCGACCTTACCACCAACTGTGTGAGTACCAATGATGCAACTGTTGCTATTGAAGTATCCGGAGGCGCGTTGAATGTCAATCCTGTCGCAACCCCCGGATCTATATGCAGGGGTGATTCAACACGGCTGCACGCCTCAGCCGGTGGAGGAAATGTAGGGTTTTACGAGTATTTGTGGAGTTCAGAACCCATAGGATTCACATCCGCTGACCCTAATCCAATGGTACATCCCCTGGTGAATACAACATATTATCTCACAGTTACCGACCAGTTTAATACAACTCAGGGGAGTACTGCCGTCGTTATATACCCCGAACCTGTAATTCAACTGGGACCAACAGATACCACTGTTTGTATTTATGATACCGTAAGATTAAATGCCGGAAATCCCGGCTCGGCATACCTGTGGTCGAATGGGTCAACCGATCAACGGATCTCATTTGGTACCACCGGAATTGGATTTGATAAGCAGGTCTATTCCGTTGAAGTTGTTAACGAAAATGGGTGCAGGGCTAATGGTACAATAAATGTTATTTTTTCATTCGATCTATGTACCGGGATTGACGATTTGAATCCTTCCGGTCATATCCGGATTTATCCGAATCCGGCAAGAAATTTTATCAGAATTGATGCGGATGGCATTTCCGGGATAACTTCCGGTACCTTGCTCACAACCCTGGGTTACGTTTTACGAAAGTTCACTATTCAGGATCCGGCAGATGCAGTATCGTCAATAAACCTTGATCTGTCAGGTCTTCCCAAAGGGGTTTATCTCGTTAGGTTTAATAATTCATCTTTCACTCATATTCAAAAGCTGGTAATTAAATAGTGCCGACAACGACATGTAATAAAATACCAGTTATATTTCCGGGTCACCTCCTGCTGATTTTCCTGTTTGTCCTGTTTACCGGTAATGCCGCTGCTCAAAAAACCTGGTTTAAAAGCAATTGCCCAAGATCCCAAAAGCAGGCTGAGCTATGGTATTTCGGAGAAAAAGCAGGAATTGATTTTCGTTCAGGAACTGCCATACCACTCCTTGATGAGGATGTGATGACTGCGTTTAAGGCTTCGGCCAGTATTTGCGATAGTGTCGGAAATCTGATCATGTTTACTGACGGCAGAAGAGTTTGGGACAGATCATTTTCCCTGATGCCCAATGCGACCGGTTTGGCGGGTGATCTTGGGGCGACACAGCCTTGTGTCATTGTTCCCTGGCCAGGCGATTCGTCTCTTTATTATATATTCACGGTTGATATACTTAAATTTCAGGATTCTATAACTTTCACAACACAGGGATTATCAAATACTGTCATTGACCTCAAGCTACGCAATGGGCTGGGGGATGCAACTTCATCGATACTGAATGCCCCCCTTTTATCTCCGGTAAGTCAGAAACTGACCGCCGTTAAACATAAAAATGATAAATATTTCTGGGTTATCGTTCACGAGTGGAACTCCGATAAATTTTACGCTTACCTGGTCAACTATTCCGGTATTGCCGCTCCGGTAATAAGCGCCGTTGGCAGCATACATGGGGGAAACAGCAAGGATGCCAATAATGCAGTCGGATACCTTAAGGCATCTCCCGACGGAAGCAGGCTGGCTCTTGCCATCACGGAAAAAAAAGTTATAGAGGTTTTCGATTTCGATAACGAAACAGGGGTTGTTTCTAATGCACAAAGCTACACGACAACAAGACCAGGCGTAAATCCTTATGGTGTTGAATTTTCTCCGGATTGCCGGTTTTTATATGCGACCTTATTTGAAATAGGCGGAGTGGTTACCCCTTCGAGGCCCTCCTTTATCTACCAGTTTGATCTTAAAAATGGTCTTACAAACCCAGCAATCATTGATTCCATTGCCGGGTTGCGTATTGCAGCCATGCAACTGGCGCCTGATGGAAGGATATATCTGTCGCGGACAAACAATATCCTGTCAAAAAGGGATTCACTGGAGGTAATCTATAATCCAAACCGGCCGGGAAAGGCCTGTAATTTTAACATGCTTAATAACGTCGCAAACAGCAATTTCTCGCTGCTTGGGCGAAAAAGCATCTACAGCCTTCCAAACTTTGTTCAGAGTTACCTTAATGTTCCTCCATTTACCTGGGATAGCGTGTGCGAAGGGGATATCACCCGGTTTCAAATTACCAATATAGCCAATATCGACTCGGTAACCTGGGATTTTGGGGATGGCGGGACTTCAAATCAAATGGATCCATTGCACGAGTTTACAAGTCCGGGAACTTATTTGGTTAAACTTACTGAAAAATTTAACGGTCAAAACTTCACTGATTCTATCAGCGTAATAAACTACCCTAAACCAGTTATTTCTCTGGGGGATACTGTTTTACTCTATTCCGGCTCAACAATCAATCTTCACGCAGGTGGCGGATTCACAGAATATCTTTGGTCCAATGGTTCTCGCGATTCCGTTATCAATGTGAGAAACCAGGGATCATATTGGGCAAAAGTTAAAGATATTCATTGTTGCATCAATGCGGATACAACATTTGTGAAGGTATTCGAGTATTTTATTCCAAATGCTTTTTCTCCGAATGGTGATGGGATAAATGATGTATTCCGGGTAAACGGCTTATATAAAAATATAAAATTCAGCATGATTGTGTATGATCGATGGGGCCAATTGGTTTTTAAATCAGAAAACGTCGATAAAGTGTGGGATGGCACATATAAAGGTCAGATTTGTCCGCCCGAAACATATGTTTGGATAGTAAACATAGGCTTCCTGGGTCAGGATATCATCACCAATGGAGATATTGTATTTAAAGGAACGGTGACCATTATTCGATGATAACGGAAAAATATACAGAAATCATTGCCGGTGAACTGAACCAACCTGTTGGTTTTGTTCAAAACACCATAAACCTCCTTGAGAGCGGCGCTACAATCCCTTTTATAGCACGATACCGGAAGGAGATGACAGGTTCAATGGACGAGGTGATTATTGCGCAGATCCGCGATCGCCTTGCCCAACTCAAGGACCTTGATGCACGTCGCTCTGCCATCCTGAAATCCCTTGTAGAGCAGGAAATACTCACGCCTGAATTGGAGGTTTCTATTGCAAATGCTTCTACCATGGCCGAATTGGAGGATATCTACCTGCCATTTAAACCCAAGCGCAAAACACGTGCAAGTATAGCGCGCGAGAAAGGACTTGAACCACTTGCCAATTTGATATTTTCCCAGCATTATGATGATATTGAAAGAAGAGCGGAAAAATTTATTGATCCTGAAAAAGGGGTCAGCTCAGTTGAAGAAGCCATTCAGGGCGCCTGTGACATCATTGCTGAAAAAATCAATGAAGACAGCTATGCCAGGAAACGTATTCGTGCACTATTCCAGAAAGAGTCAGAAATAAAGGCTAAAGTAATTAAAGGCAAAGATCAGGATGGGATCAATTTCCAAATGTATTTTGACTATCATGAACCAGTGTACCGCGCACCCTCGCATAGGCTCCTGGCCATGTTCCGTGGTGAAAATGAGGGGTTTCTGAGAATTTCCGTGGAAGTCGAGGAAGTCGTAGCCTATGAAATCCTGGAAAGAATCTTTGTCAAAGGCAACAATTCGTCCTCAATTTTGGTTAAAGAATCCATCGCCGATAGTTGCAAACGCCTGCTATTCCCATCTATGGAAACAGAAATGAACCAGTGGGCCAAGGAGAAAGCAGATGCAGAAGCCATTCGGGTTTTTGCTGAAAATATGCGCCAACTGTTGCTTGCACCGCCGCTCGGACAAAAAACTGTTTTGGCGATTGACCCGGGATTTCGTACCGGATGTAAAATTGTTTGTCTCGACCGCCAGGGGAAACTCCTGCACAATGAAACGATCTATCCCCATCCTCCCCAGAATGAGGTGAAGGAATCCATCCATAAAATAAAAAGTTTGGTGAATGCCTATAAGATCGAAGCCATTGCCATCGGAAACGGAACAGCCGGTCGGGAAACTGAACGACTCATAAAATCAGTTGCATTTGATCGCGATGTGATCGCCCTGGCTGTTAATGAGAGCGGAGCCTCCGTCTATTCTGCATCGGCAGTTGCACGCAAGGAGTTTCCCGACTATGATATTACGGTTCGCGGAGCTGTATCTATCGGACGGCGTCTGATGGATCCGCTGGCAGAATTGGTGAAAATTGAACCCAAATCAATAGGTGTCGGCCAGTATCAGCATGATATCAACCAACCGGCCCTGATGAAGAGTTTGGAGGATACGGTGGTGAGTTGCGTTAACAAGGTGGGAGTTGAGGTTAATACGGCAAGTGAAGAGTTGCTGACCTATGTATCGGGACTTGGACCCGGCCTGGCGAAAAACATCATCGCCTATCGCAATGAACATGGTCCGTTTAAGTCGCGGAATGAGTTTAGAAAAGTGGCGCGCTTTGGTGAAAAGGCATTTGAACAGGCAGCAGGATTCCTTCGCATTCGGGATGCAAAGAACCCGCTTGACCGGAGTTCTGTTCATCCTGAAAGCTATGCAGTGGTTGATCGAATCGCACATAGGTTGCATTGCGCCATTGATGATCTTATCGAAAAACCGGAACTGCGTTCAAAGATTAAACCGGAAGACTTCGTCAGCGAAAAAGTAGGGATGCCCACCCTCCATGATATCATCGAGGAACTTGCCAAACCTGGCCGTGATCCGCGCCAGCAGTTTGAAATGTTTGAGTTTGACAAACACATCCATTCAATTAACGATTTGCGGACGGGCATGAAACTTCCTGGTATAGTGACCAATATTACTAATTTTGGCGTTTTTGTCGATCTCGGAATACATCAGGATGGCCTTGTCCACATCAGCCAGCTGGCCGATCGTTTCGTCAGGGATCCGAACGACGTTGTGAAACTTAATCAAAAAGTCATGGTCGAAGTGCTTGACATTGACATGGACCGCAAACGGATACAACTGACCATGAAAAATCAACATACTAAGCCGGAGGTATAACCGTTTAGAAATATTGACGAATTACGAATTACGATTGTCCTCCCATGGTGAAACCTTTCAGTTTTATTTTCTTTATCCTGGCGCTTGGATTACTTTGCCCGTCCGTTTTGCATGCCCAGCGTATCCTTGGGGCAGTGAGTCTTGGAATGAATATTACACAGGTGGATGGGGATGAATTTATCGGATATCATAAGATTGGGCTCCATGTAGGCCCGATGGTTGCCATTCCGTTTGGTAAGAATAGAAACTGGTCGGTAAGCATGGAGCTGCTATACAGCCAAAAAGGGAGTAATCACAGCGGGTCAACAGATTCAACGGGCTTCAGGCTGGTTCAGGATTATGCTGAAATTCCGCTTTTGATTCATTATACAGATAAAAAACTGATTTCCGGTGGATTGGGTGTCTCTTATGGCCAGTTGATTAATTATAAAGAGACGAAAAATAACTTCTTCGACAGCATATTTTTTTATCAGACAGGACTTTCAAATAATGACATATCCATCGTTGCTGATGTACAAATCCGGATGTGGAACAAGTTATGGGCAGGGGTTCGTTACCAGTATTCCATGAAAAGCAACCGGACGGTATTGGTCAAAGATCCCGGAACCTATCCGAGACTGGAGTACACCCGATACCAGTATAACAATGTGATCACCATCCGGTTAACTTGGGTATTCAACCAGGAAAAAATTTCAAAACTCCCAAAGAAAAACTGACCCCACCCTAAATCCCTCCCCAAAAAGGGAGGGACTTACTCCCCCTTCCCTTTTTGGGGAAGGGGGTCAGGGGGGATGGGGTAGTACCTTCAAATGACCCTTTTAATCAACCGCAATTTATGCGTATATTTTTGCAATTTCGCATTGTAGATCCCCTCGTGGTCAATGGTGTCAACCCGTACATGCCCTGAACAATGAACGACGTTGTAACGGTCAAGTAGCATTCCAACATGGGTGATTTTTTCCTCAACATCATCGAAAAACACCAGGTCACATGGCTCTGCCTCACCCAGCAGGCTGATCACCTCTCCCTGTGTTGCTTGTTGTGAAGCATCGCGCATAAGGTGAAAACCCTGGAGTTTGAATACCATTTGTATTAAGCCGGAACAATCTATTCCCATCGGTGTCCGGCCACCCCACAAATAAGGGGCGTTCAGGTACAACCTGGTACCCTCAATCAGTTGTTGCTTTAATTGCATGACATCCTGATTGCTGCGCTTTGTTTCGTGAAGGATCGCCCCGGAGACAGTTCCCTCATACAAATAAACATCCTGGCCAATCCGTAACCGAGATGCCTCCAAAGCAGGAAGAGAACTTCCGATCACCACAGGAATCATCGACATATCGTTTTCATGCGACAGGAGTTGAATCAGATCCATGGTTATATAAGTTTCTGACACGGAAAGACGCAAAAATTCCTGGTCACCGATGCAGTGAACCTGCAGTATATCGATCCATCCTTCATAGTTATCAAATAACTGCCTGATCCTACACCAGGATTCCTCCTTTTCAGTGACAAGATAAAGTTCGCCGAACAAGACCTGCGAAACCATTTCAGACTTATGCGACGGTTCAGCCCTTACCGGTACCACACTGTGAAGACAAATGCCATATTCCATTGTATGTCGGTTTTTGTGAGGTCAAATATATGAACAAGTGGGCAGGTGGGCAAGTGGGCAAGTGGACAAGCGGACGAGCTAAACGCTTTCGTCTTACTTCCTTTGTTCCATGTTTTGTTTCAGTTCTTCCAGCTTGCACCCGCTGCATCCGTGGCACTTTGAAGCCGGTGTCATGAAAAACCGGATCACCCGGATGACGGTCGCCAGCGATGCTGCAAAGATGATTGATCCAACGATTATTAATTGCCAAATCATATCAGAAAAAAATTAAACTGCCGATCTGAAACACGGCAAACGATAAAAGCCAGGCAAGTATTGTGGTATAAACGATCAGGAAGAGCGCCCACTTCCAGCTTCCCGATTCCCGATTCACGGTTGCTACTACAGCTACACATGGCATATAAATAAGAATGAACAGCAGGTATGAAACTCCGACCAGTGGAGTAAAGAGCCTTTGCCCGAATCGGGGGCCATCCTTGTGGGTTGCCTGCTGTAACTGTACCCCGAGTGTTTGTGGATTACCTTTTTCCTGAATGTGGTCAGTGCCAAATAGAACGCCCATCGTACTGACTACAACCTCTTTAGCTGCAGCGCCCGTGATCAGGCTCACGCCCATGCGCCAGTCAAAACCAAGTGGTGCGATCACCGGTTCAAAGGTTTTACCGATTTTTGCGATATATGAATTTTGCAGCCTTTCATCAGGGTTGACAGAATTTCCACCGGGGAAATATTCAAGCGCCCAGATCAGGATTACCGCAATGAGGATGATGCCTCCCATTTTACTCAGGTATTGTTTGCCTTTTTCCCACATGTGCCGCATGATAACAATGAACGTTGGCATGCGATAAGGGGGCAGCTCCATTACGAATGGCGCTTCCTTACTTTTAAACAGGAATTTTTTAAAGACTAAGGAGATCAGGATGGCCAGGATGATCCCAGTCATATAAAGCCCGAAAATAACCGATCCGGCATGGTCAGGGAACACTGCGCCGGCAATCAGAATATAGACCGGTAACCTTGCACTGCACGACATAAAAGGGTTGATCAGCATCGTAAGTAACCGGTCATTTCTGTCCTTCAAAGTCCTGGTAACCATGATGGCAGGTACATTGCAACCAAAGCCCATGATAAGTGGTATGAAGGATTGTCCGTGCAAGCCGATTTTATGCATCAGTTTATCCATGATGAAAGCGGCCCTCGCCATATATCCGGTATCTTCCATGAGTGAGATAAAGAAGAAGAGGATTAATATATTGGGAAGGAAAACAATGATGCTTCCGACTCCGTTAATGATCCCATTAACCAGCAAATCTTCGAGCGGGCCAACCGGAAGAGCAGCGGTGATCTGTCCCCCCGTCCACGCTACCGCCAGATCAATCCAGTGTTTGGGAATTTCACCCAGGATGAATGTGGATTGGAACATTACCCAGAGAAAAAAAATAAAAACTGGGAATCCAAGTATTCTGTGTGTAAGAATAGCGTCAATTTGGTCGCTGGCGGGTTTAGAGAAGTCAACCTTCTCCACCGTATGCAACGTCTCTTTTAATGCGCCGGCAACGAAACCGTATTTGGCGTCTGTGGCCAATGTTGAAGAATCTTCTTTGTAGTCTGTCTCCAGTCGTTGGATCTCCTTATCAGAAATATCCAGTATGGCCTGGAAATGGTTTGAGGACTTGATAGAGGCCAGTACCGCAGAATCTTTTTCAAGCAGTTTGATGCTGTAAAATCTTGAGGAGATTCGGTCAGTCAATGATTTATCCATCCAGATCGCCTCCTGGATTTTCCGGATGGATCTTTCAAGCTCAGTACCATAATTGATATGAACATGACGTATAACCGGATCCCGGTCTTCGAACACCTCAATGAGCCGGGCGAAAAGATCAGGGATCCCTGTCCCTTTAGAGCTTATGGTCGGAATGACCGGAATCCCAAGAAGTTTTCCAAGAGCCTTGTGGTCAAGTTGATTTCCGGTTTTTTTAAATTCATCGAACATGTTCAGGGCGATCACCACCCTGATATCCATATCAATAAGCTGTGTTGTCAGATAAAGGTTACGTTCGAGATTGGATGCATCCACCACATTGACGACGATGTCGGGGATGTTTTCGGTAATGTGTTTCCTGACAAAAAGTTCTTCCGGTGAATAGGCTGTTAAAGAATAGGTTCCCGGAAGATCAGTGATGTTAAAAGTGTATCCTGCATGTTTGAATTTAGCGACTTTCAAATCAACCGTAACCCCGCTGAAATTACCAACTCTTTCATGCGAACCGGAGGCAACATTGAACAAGGTTGTTTTTCCGCAATTGGGATTCCCGACAAGGGCAATGTCGATGATTTTTCCCCGGTCACCGTTATCATCCCGGCTTGATTGCTCTTCGATGGTTCCACTGTAACCATAAATTTCAGGAGCGGAAAATTCACCGATTCCATGATCATCAGTGGGGATGATCTCGATCAACTTTGCTTCACTCTGCCGCAATGATACGTGGTATCCGATAATTTTATACTGGATGGGATCCTGCAACGGAGCAGCCTTAACCACGGTTACTTCCCTTCCTTTTACAAAGCCCATCTCCGTGATCCGTTTGCGGAACGATCCCCTGCCTTTCACCTTCGTGATCAAGCCCGATTCACCTTGTTTTAGTTCAAATAGGGTAGCCAATTAATTTAGATTGAATTAATGCAAAGTTAAGGAAAAATAGCGCTCAACTTCATGATGGAGCTTTATTTATTTATTCAATCGTGGCCTTTGGTAGAATAATAAATTAAGGATTTGTATGAATACTTGCGAGGTAAAGTGAAGCCTCAGGTCCGAGGTTAAAGATCACATCGAGAATACTGAGCCCCGGAATGAACCCGTGACTGGTTTCAAAAACCTGTGTATAACCTGGATATTTTGTTTGTTTACCGGACAATTTGACGCCGAGAATGGTTCGCAAATCTATCTCATAATCAGGATGTTTTTCAAAAATTTGCGTAAATCTGACGGGTTGGCTGGCGTTAAGAATTTTTAAAATTATAAACAAAATCTCGGTGTTCATGTCAAGAAGATGCCTGAATTTTTTATGGTAAAGGTGGGCAATCTGATCCTGATAATAAAGAAAAAACGGCGAATTGTTGTACGCCGTTTCTATGGAACGCCAATGAATTTTCTGCCATGGCTGATGTGCAGAGATCAGCACATCTTTTGTAAGTGTATGGTTCCCGTTAACCTTGATTACCGGGATAGTCAATTTTTGTTTCCCATTAGGACCAAAAATGGTGCAATGGTTCCGGCAGGTTTGCTTCGTATAAGTCTCAAATGCTTCGATCACAATTTCATCTGCCTTTATGGCTTCAGCCATGTAGTTGACAGATGGCAGGTAGGCCGTTGGAAGCAGGACAAGCATTAATTAACCTTTTTCAACAACACATCGCTGATGGCTTTTTTGAGCGAATCTTTTGGCAAGGCGCCAACCGACATCTGGGGTTGTTCTTTCATTGGAACGAACAGCATAGAGGGGATGCTGCGGATACCGAATGCGCCAGCCAATTCCTGTTCTGCCTCAGTATCAACTTTGTAAATGTTGATTTTACCGGAATATTCAATGGCAAGCTCTTCAAGTACAGGGGCTACCATCTTGCATGGGCCACACCAGTCGGCATAAAAATCAATAATGCAGGGGATCGTCCCCTCGTATTTCCACTCCTTGTTTGTTTCGAAATTAAAGACCTTCTCCTGGAAGGATTCTTTTGTTAAATGTTCTACCATTTTATATCAATTTTAAAATTAAAAATAAACTCCAACTTTGTACATCTTTTCTTTCCACACGTCCACTTGTCCACTTGTCCACTTGTCCCCTAGTTTACCACCAACACATTTCTGATCATCTCAACATATGCCTCCTTCTGCATCGCACCAACCGACATCTGCGGTTTTCCGTTTTTGGGGATGAACAACACAGCCGGGATTGAATTTATATTGAATAATCCGGCCAGTTCTTTTTGCTCATCGGTGTTGACCTTATAGATTCTGACTTTTCCATTATACTCTTTGGAGAGTTCATCCATGATCGGTGCAACGAGTCTGCAAGGTTTGCACCAGTCAGCATAAAAATCAATAATAACCGGCTGATCGCCGCTGAATACCCATTCTTTCGGGTTTGATTTGTAATCCCAAACGAGTTTTTGGAATGCATCTGCAGTAAGTTTATTTACTTGCCCGTCAGTAATTTCTTTTGCGCCGATGTTTTCATTGCCGCTGTTGGTTTCATTTGCTGTGCCGCTACAGGCAGTGAAAGTAAATGGAATAAGAAATAAAAGGGCGAACGTAAGTTTTTTCATGGTTTAGTTTTTTAATGACGCTGCAAAGATAAAAACAATTTTTTAATTAAATCGCATAAATATCACTATTTTTTTTAACTTTGCATTAAAATAAATTTTAAATTATGTCTATAACCTTCAAACAACTTGATATTAAGGGACTATCAGAATTATTTTCTGAGGAGGCAGATTGTTTGAAATTTCTTGCTGAAAAGAAGTGGGCGTCTGGTTTTGTATGTAACAGGTGTGGAAACACTAATTATTGCAATGGAAAAACGTTATATTCACGCCGTTGTACCCGTTGTAAATCCGAAGAATCCGCTACCGCTCATACAATTTTTCACCGGTGCCATATTCCTATTACAGAGGCATTTCGCATCGTATATTTGGTGTGTCATGACCCTTCCGTATCTACTTATGAACTGTCACGCCTAACCGACCTTCGACAGATGACATGCTGGAAATTGAAAAATCGCCTGAACGATTGTATTAAAAACCGTGGGGAGATAGATATCCTTTATAACGAAAAATGAGGCGTTTTGTGCCGGGATACAGTTGGCCCATCCGGCGATTTTGCAAAAAAATGGTTATTTTCGTGAATTCAAAATGAAAAAGATGTCAATACTTATAAAAAACATAAAGGAGATCGTTCAGGCAGAAGACAACCCGCAACGTATGGTTGCAGGTAAAGCCATGTCACACATAAATACCGTTAAAAACGGATGGATTTTTATCGTAGGCAACAGGATACAGGATTTTGGAATCATGCCTGTTCCTGATGATATACTCCGGCAACTGGATTCAGGCTCTTCGACCATTGATGCTTCCGGAAAAATGGTCTTTCCGAGCTTTTGCGACGCTCACACCCATTTGGTGTATGCCGGAAGCCGTGAAATTGAGTATATAGATAAAATAAAGGGATTGAGTTACGAGGAAATCGCAAGACGGGGTGGCGGAATCCTGAATTCTGCCAAACGGTTACACGATACCGGCGAGGAGGAATTGGTAGCGCAGGCCATGGAGCGCCTGAATGAGATCATGTTGTTTGGTACCGGAGCAGTTGAAATAAAGAGTGGTTATGGTCTGAATGTGAAAGACGAAATAAAAATACTCAGGGTGATCCGGATACTGAGATCGCTTTCACCGGTTACGATCGTTCCGACATTTTTAGGCGCTCATGCAGTACCTGCTGAATATAAAGGCCGTCAAGGTGAGTTTGTCGATATGGTGATCAGTGAAATGATCCCCATGGTTGCGTCAGAAGGGCTTGCTGATTATATTGATGTTTTTTGTGACCGCGGCTTTTTTACCATCGAAGAGACTGACCGGATATTAGCGGCTGGTGCGAAATATGGGATGCGTCCCAAGATCCACGCCAATGAACTGGACTATTCAGGAGGTATTCAGGTTGGCGTAAAGCATAATGCCCTTTCAGTTGACCATTTGGAATTTACCGGAGATAAAGAAATTGAATGTCTGCTTGGGACTGAAACGATGCCGACAGTATTGCCCGGCGCAGCTTTCTTCCTGGAAATGGTATATGCTCCTGTACGTAAAATGATTAATGCCGGTCTTCCTGTTGCTATGGCCAGTGATTTTAATCCTGGTTCATCACCATCAGGAAATATGCAGTTCATCCTCTCAATGGCATGCATCAAATACCGGATGTTACCCGAGGAAGCGATCAACGCCGTGACCATCAATGGCGCTTATGCCATGGGTTTGAATGAAGATTATGGCAGCATTGCCCGCGGAAAAGTTGCCAACCTGTTTATCACAAAACCAATTCCCAACCTGTCATTTATGCCATATGCCTACGGAAGCAACAAAGCCGGGCAGATCATTTTAAACGGTAAGGTGGTCAATTGATCGTTATTCAATCACTAATTTACCTTTGACAGTTACCTCTTTACCGGTTAACGTATAGATGTACAGTCCGGTTGGCAGGTTTTTTCTTTCAATGGTAGAAATGCTGGAATTGATTTTTATGCGAAGAACCTCTTTACCTACAAGGTTGTACAAGACGAACCGGAGATCCTCGGTGATTTTAAAACCGTCAATGACTATTTGAGCCTGGTTTTTAAATGGATTCGGTAAAATGCGCACCTGCGAGGAGCCGGCGATGGGGTATTCATCAACATCTAGAATCGGTGAACACTCTGTGCCGACTGGGTTTCCCCACGTTTCTGACCCCTTTTTAAAATAAACCAGACGATGAAAGTCCTGGGTACTTTGATCATCACGATAATACTCAGTCACACCAAGGCCTTCAGAATAGTTGCGATAAAGTAAAACATTTCCGGAAGGAATTAAAAAGCATGAATTGAGGAACCTGTATTTGTCTTCGGTTACTTTCTTCGTCTGACGGTTATTAAATGCCTTCATATAACGATCAAACTGCGAAGCATAAACGTTCTGGCGTTTAAACTGATCGGGATAACGCAAGATGGTCGAATCGTTGGCCATTACGGTAAACCTGTATTTAATGGTAATGGTATCGCGCATGTAAACATGGTTGTTTCCGGGGTTGGTAATGGTACTGCGGCAACGGTCGAACTTATATATTACCGAATCATTATTAGCTCCATAGGTAGTTTTTGAAAATACATTCTGGATCTCCTTCCATGTCGTGCTCGTACCGCCGGTAAAAGAGTTGGTATATCCTGAAAAGTGAAGAACATCACCGATATTATAATTGTAAACCTCTTTCCAGCCGAATTCCTGAATTCCAATAACCGGTTTCAGTTTCCCCACGATGGTGTAATGTGTTGTATCGAAAGGAACATTGGTCATGTCAAATGTTCGTGCCAATCCATAATGTTTGCTGAGTTTCAGATAGGTGCCATTCCATGGACTTGTGAGGAGGGTTCCATCGTTCCTTTTTGCCTGCAGTTCAATTTTCATCATGTCATCCAATACGCCCATGACACTATCCGGGGCAATTGATACTACTTTTGCTTCAAGAAATGTGCCTGAAGTCAGTTTCACGAACCGCCATGTATCATTCAGCACAGCCTTGGCATTGATATAAATAGTGTCGTTGTCTTTGTTAAAGAAATAAAACAGATAATTCGCGCTTTCTCTGTAAATTTTTCTGCCGAGGATGGACCCTTTTGTGGTGTCCTTGCATTCTGCAGCGGTATCACGAATGGTTGCAAAAGAGTAGAAAATCGTATCACCGCTCACTGGTATCGTATAACTTGTTGTTCTATATGCTTTCAGAACATTAGTGTTCATCTTTTTATAAAAAGCCGGACCAGGAGAGCAGATGTTGGTGTAATTCTGTGCGTTGAGCAAAATCGGCGCGATGAGGAAAAGTGTAAATATAAGTTTTTTCATATGGAATGTTTTTTTTTGCAAAAATAGTCAAAAAATTATAGAAAAGACAACCTTCATCGGGGAAGGTTGCCTGATTCTTCAAGTTTTATAAATTTTATTTTGATTTGGCAGATCCAAGAACAGATTGATTTGATAATGCCATATCAGTTGCATCTAACAAGGGTTTTATTGAAATTTCACTGCCAACGGCATTTTTCATCCAGAGTTGTGGAATAAGCCGTCCGGTTGAATAGATCCGCAGGGCTTCATCAGCAAAGTTTTTTCCTTTAAGGAACAGATCAAGTTGGAATTCGATGAGGTGTCCGACCGGATAGTTTGACAAATATAAGGGGTTGTCGATCATATGGGAATAGATGGCCAGGATGGGTGAGTCATTTGAGCCAAAAACAGGGGCATAATATTGATTCCAGATATCAATGGCTGTTTTAACTACGGTCTCTTTCAGTTGTTCCTTGGTTGCGCCGGGATTTTCATACAACCATTTCCATACCTTCATATCGAGTAATGAAACACCCATGATTTCGTAACTTCCCCAGAAATTATCAATCGCGGCCATGGCTTCCTTATCCGGATCATTGTCTTTAATGCCAAGCAATTCAAGGTCGTATTTCTGGAAAGTAAACGCAAATGCCTCTGTAAATGCTGTATTGGGCACGCCCTGCATCATATAGTTGTCTACCATGTATAGGGAAATTGTTTGTTCCACATTGTGGCCAAGCTCATGAATGGCAATATTGTAACCCTTATAGTCCATGCCATCCTTGCCGATTCTGGTACGCAGGTGCGCCTTATCACCTTTCATAGCAGCGCCCCAGGCATGCCCGCTGCCTCGTGCCGGATCAACAGTAATATGTGATGCGATCTCTTTTGCCATATCGGGTTTGAAACCCATTTTAATCAGCATTCCGGGGATATCGGCCTCGAAAGCCTTGGTATCCGGATACTTTGCACGGGTTGTCTTATCAAGCAGTTCCATGTTCATGTTGCTTCGTGGTTTGAAACCATCATACCAGATATCGAAGGGTTGGAGCGGACGGCCAAGCCGTTTGCTGATCAGGTCGCCAACCTGTTTGACCTGTGGAGAAGAACAAAAATCGGTGAACAGCTTCTCAACCTGTTCCTGGGGAATCTCCATGCCTCCGTCAAAAGCCCGTTCAATATAGGTGGGATACATCGGTGTGTAAGGGTCCATCAATTTCATGTTATTGAACAGGTTAAGCAGGTTCGCATATCTTGTATCCGGTTCAGGAGGATTGGCAACCTCTTTCCCTTCTTTATATAGTTTATTGGAAACAGGGTTCCATTGAAATGAAGGATTGTTGATCACGCTGTCGGGAATCTCTTGTTTGATGATCCGGAGCATGACCTGATAGATCATCTGTTGTTTCAACAATCCTTCGTCACCTTTATTGTAATTGGCCTTTAGTTCGTCCCGGAGATTCCAGTGGGATAAGAGCTTCATCTCTTTGTCAAAATGGGTCTTCCCCTCGTCGTCGAGCAGATTCCCTACATATATGTTATAACCCGAAATGTAGTTATCAGCCGCTGTGAGCGCTTCGGCGATCTTAACATTTACTTCTGCCGGCACACGCGCCGTGAACAGATCACCCATACGTGCATGCGCCCATTCAGAGCGGCTCCATTCTGGCCCGAGTTCCTCCTTCTCCTTCAGGGAGTAATTGGGGAAATTGAGCACGGTAATAAATGCAAGTTTATTGTTGAAAAAATCATCATTGAAATGGGCTCCCGGTTCATAGGCTCCAAAAATCTCATCGATGTCGAGCATCTCCCCAAGGTCTAAATGCATCCCGCGTTTCAGGTCCAGGCTGATCATGTTGAACCGGCCAAACAGCGCCTCCCAGTTGGCAGAAAACCTGTTGAACAAAATTTCCCGCTGAACTGGGTCGCCAGCATAATACTTAAGGCAGAAGGCTTCGAATGCTATTTCGTCACCGTCCTGTGATGTCCACAGCGAAGCACACTGATTTACCCCTTTTTCAATGCGGGTCTTGTTTACTTCGCCAAATTGTTTCGTCAGCTTGTTCATCACAGAATCTATAACCGGTTGTTTGATAAAGGAGACCAATGATTTTTCTTTGCGCTGATCAACCGGTCTGCATTGCCCGAAAAGCAGCGCAACGGGAAGTAAAATTAGCAGAATGTTTTTCATGGAACAGTGATTTGGGATATTCAGGCAAAGGTAAAAAAAAACAATAAGCGAAACAGCGAAATGGCGAAATAGCGAAATCATGACCGCAAATATTTCTATTTTTGTAAAAAAAACGAAATCCGAAAAGCATAACAATTTTTTTCACCATTTCGCCATTTCGCCATTTCACTATTTCCTATGAAACAACTCATCGAATGTGTTCCCAACTTTTCTGAAGGTCGCGACATGAGCGTGATCAAGATCATTACAGATGAAATTGAAAAAGTGGAGGGGGTCAGGCTCCTCGATGTTGACCCGGGCGCGGCCACGAACCGCACGGTCGTCACATTGGTGGGCACACCCGATGCTGTGATTGAAGCAGCATTCAAAGCAATTAAAAAAGCATCTGAAGTGATCGACATGAGCAAACATCATGGTGAACATCCCCGTTTCGGCGCCACTGATGTTTGCCCGTTGGTTCCGATCTCAAATATTACGATGGAGGAGACAGCCAGGTTTGCGCATAAACTTGCGGAAAGGGTTGGGAAAGAGCTTGAAATTCCTGTCTATTGTTATGAAAATGCCGCACTTTTATCTGAACGGCGAAACCTGGCGAACTGCCGCTCGGGAGAATACGAGGGATTGCCCAAAAAGCTGGAAGATCCGCACTGGAAACCCGATTTCGGACCTGCAACCTTCAACCCGCGCGCAGGCGCCATCGCCATTGGCGCCCGCGATTTTTTGGTAGCTTACAACATCAATTTAAATACCACCTCCACCCGTCGCGCCAACGCGGTTGCCTTTGATATTCGCGAAAAGGGGAGGCCGGTGCGCGAAGGCAACCCGATCACCGGGAAAATTAAAAAGGATGAGCAGGGCAATGAAGTTTGGACTCCCGGCGCCCTCAAAGCATGCAAGGCAATCGGTTGGTTTATCGAAGAATATGGCATTGCACAGGTTTCGATTAACCTGACCAATATCAGCATTACGTCTGTTCATGAGGCTTTTGAAGTATCATGTCAGAAAGCACAGGAACGGGGTATGCGGGTGACTGGTTCAGAACTTGTCGGTCTTATCCCTAAAAAAGCCATGATCGACGCCGGTAAGTATTTTTTATGCAAGCAACAGCGCTCGGTGGGGGTATCGGAAGATGAGATCATTAAAATTGCGGTCAAGTCTCTCGGACTGGATGACCTGAAACCTTTTAACCCCCGAGAGAAGATCATTGAGTATTTACTGGAGGACCCTGCAGATAAAAAGCTTGTCGGCATGACCACTGAAGGCTTCGCCAACGAAACTGCCTCTGAATCACCGGCCCCCGGCGGCGGATCAGTTTCGGCCTACATCGCAGCCCTTGGTGTTTCCCTGGGAACCATGGTCGCCAACCTCTCCGCGCATAAGGCCGGATGGGATGACCGGTGGGAAGAATTCTCTGATTGGGCCGAAAAAGGGCAGAAACTTAAAGAGGAATTGTTATTCCTGGTAGATGAGGATACCAGGGCATTCAATAGGATTATGGAAGCTTTCGGTTTGCCAAAAGGAAACGACCAGGAGAAAATGTTGCGCACCAATGCAATCCAGGAAGCTACCAGATATGCCATCGAAGTGCCTTTCCGTACCATGCAAAAAGCCTGTGAATCGTTTGAGATTATCCGGGCTATGGTTGAAACCGGAAACCCCAATTCAGTGACCGATGCGGGAGTTGGAGCGCTTTGTGTGCGTTCAGCAATAATAGGGGCTTATCTGAATGTTAAGGTGAATGGTGCGGGCTTTCATGATAAAACCTTCTTGGAAGGTATCATGACCCATGCTGACCAACTCCTGGCAAAGGCAAAGATCGCCGAAGAGGAGATTTTGGCGGCAGTCAATGAGAAAATCACCTAATTATGTATCATGTTAAGTTTTTAACATGGTTGAAATCCAAATATTTATAATTTTTTTAAAAAAAAAGTGTAAAAATATTTGCTTTTTTGAATAAATGGTTATAATATTGTTAATTATTTCCGATAATTACCGATTTAACAATGAACATAATAGACGATCAGTTTATTTTTAGTCTATTAAAAAATTAACCAATTTTAAATACATTAATCAGAAATTAAATTTAAATCCACCACTAAAACATCATTATTATGAGAAAACTATTTACATTAATTTTAAGTTTAACCGTCGTTTTTGCTTTCTCGCAGCAACGGATGGAAAACAACAAACCTTTTCCTGCCCAGGTTAACAAGGCGACAATAACCGTTACCGGACTTGGTGAACCAGGAATTGATCCCAATGCCCTCGTTGCATCGCTGGTCGGCCCCGGTATCACATTCAGCAATGTGACCTTTACCGGTGTTCAGGGTGGCACGGGCACTGCTTCAGCCGGTGGCTTCACTGGCGGTATGGCAATTTTTGGTATTGATCAGGGTGTCGTTCTAAGTTCCGGGCGTGCTGTCAATTCTCTTGGCCCAAACAATAGTGGAGGTACCGGTACGAGCAATGGACTGCCTGGCGATCCGGACCTGGAGGCTGTTTTTGGGTGCTGCACCTATGATGCATGCGTGCTGGAATTCGATTTTATCCCTACAGCAAGCACAATGTATGTACAGTATGTTCTTGCTTCAGAAGAGTATAATGAATACATCAATTATGCTGATTGCTTCGCGTTTTTTCTTGATGGACAGAATATTGCGCTGATCCCCGGAAGTGGCCCGCCCCCTATTCCGGTTTCTGTTGGTACAATAAACCTGGGTTCTTATCCAGCTTTATATGTGAACAATAGTCCTGGTCCTTATGATATCGAAGCCGACGGTTTTACCAAGGTACTCACGGCAACCGGAACTGTTGTTCCGGGCCAAACCCACCACATTAAGCTGGCTCTTGCTGATAAAGGTGACGGGGTTTATGATACCTGGGTTTTTCTCAAAGGAGCCAGTTTTTCCGTTGTCAACCCCGATATTCCTACTCTTTCACAATGGGGTCTGATCATTCTTGGTTGTGTACTCCTCGGATTTGGTACCTTCTATATCCTGAGAATGAGGGGATAATAAAAGTTTTTCTTTAATTATAAAAATCCTTTGTGGTTATTAGCCACAAAGGATTTTTTTTTTTGCAGGCTGCGTTAGCCTGGGGGTTGGGGTTGATTCATGCATCCGGGCTTTAGCCCAAAATCTTGCTTAAGGAGCATTACTGATTTTCTTTGTTCAATGAATGATTTATGAATTCTTCAACACACAGTGAACAGTGAAAAGCGTTGAGTGAATAATTAAAAACGAAAAGTGAAAAGTATGGAGTTCTATGCCTATTCCTTACTTGCCTTTTGTTTGAGGCTTGAAGTCATCCAACCTGAAGGTGACAAACAACCAGATGGCTACTACGAAATAGAGCACTGAACTGGATGTAACGGAGATGAATCTATTGGCAAAGGTGAGGAGCGTTTTCCGGGTTCCTGTGAAGTTTGTAAGTTCGAGCCAGGGTGTCTCTTCACTGAGCGACAATAATGCGATCCACTGCTTAAAGAGGATCAGGCACATGACCAGGATCAGTCCGACAGGCAGGGCGATTAGTTTTCGTTTCCACGGTACAGGTGAGGCAATTACGAGCGAAATCAATAAAACTGTCGGGATATATCCCAGGTACCGGGTATTGATATCCACGTAGGCAGTTTTGGATGTTCCGTCGGGCCGCACCTGGTTGTAATTACCAAGATTGATATGTGTGGTAACCGGAGCCTTCCACTCTCTGAACTTCACAAAACCTGTCTCCCTGAAGTTGCTGAAAAAAAACCCGGCGATTTTCCTGTAGAAGGTACCGTATGTTTCATCATAAATGGTAAGGGGAGCCGAGAGCAACCCGTAAATCACAAGAGCTTTGATCAGGAACAATATGAGGGTTTTACTTCGCAACATCAGTAACCCCCTTTCTTGTCCATCTGATCCAGAAAATAAATAATCCGATGGCAAAGATGATGAACAGCACCTGCCAGACCTCAACATGCATAATCTCAAACGCCTTTGGAAAATATATTCCGGTGAGGAAAAGCGAAACAACCCTCAGGATATTCAGGCTGAACAGCAGGGCGATACCTGAGAAAAAACCGATCAGCTTGTAATTCCACCGGGCGGGAAATGTAAGGAGGGCGGAGGCAAACAGCGCCATGGCTTCCATCGCATCGCAACCACGGGCAATATTCACGGAAAATCGGGCTGAAGATATGGTCCCATTAACTGTTGTAGTTCCCATGCCGAAAATGTTCAGGATAAAATTGGATAATCCGGCATTTACCTGAACAACCTTGGGTTGAACAATATTTTGACTGTAATCTGAAAGCCAGTAAACATAAAACAGGATCATAAGAACCGCGAATCCAAGCACAAATATGAGCACTGGTAATTTCTGGCGCCAGTTGGAACGAATTCCTGCGAAAGGTGAGGGACGGGGCTCCTTTTTCTTCAACCCTTTTTTCTTTAATGGTTTGCCCATATAAATTATTTTCTGTGATATTATTGATCTGCAACATAGGTTTATGTATATTAGAAGCATAAACCTTTTTTTGCAAATTTACCAAAGATTTGATAATAACCTAATGGTTGAATGGAGGTCAGGAAAAAGGAATTGAATACGGTCTCGCTTATGGATTATTTTTTTAGCGGACCCTGGCAGCAGTCAAGAGAACAGGACTCCCGTCTGAGAAACTTTCCCTCCTTGTCGAAGAATAGTTTTTCGTGTGTTTTATCTTTGTTGACACACACATCATAGGTGATAACCCCTTTGGCGTCAACCTTGAAAACCTTATCAATGGAATATCCCATGAAATTCTTCGCAATATATTCCGTGATGGGTTTCTGGAGTTCATCAATTTTTAATTCAGTTTTGGTCTGAGCGACCATGATTGTAGTGAAAATTCCGAAAACAAATATCAGGAGCGCTTTTTTCATAATTCATCAGGGTACAAAATCAAATAAAATAATGATGCAAATTTGCTGCATGATTCTGTCGGAATTTTGGAGAGAGGTATTATTTATATGAGATTTTCAAAGTATGAAGGCCCTGGTTGCATATGTAGTCCACCTTCATCAGATAAAGGTTGGCAATTTTTTGCACGATCGACAGTCCAAGTCCGACAGAATCGGGATTGATCTCTGATTTTCTGAAGCGTTCAAAGAGGATTTGTGGGTCAGTTTTTAACAATTGGCCTGTGTTTGTAATTGAAAATGAATCAGGTTCTGCATTGATTTCAATGCGGCCCTGGTTGATATTATGCCGGATGGCATTTGACACAAGATTGGTAATAAGGATCTCGGCCAAAGTGGGATTCATATTCAATGTAACTTGTTGCCGGTAATTTTTTGAAACAGCAATATGCCGGTGTGTTATCATTTCCTCAAAGTGTCCGATCGTTTTCTCGATAAGGGTAACAATGTTTACATCTTCCGTATGAATAAACTGGTTGTTTTCAATCTTTGAAATGAGCAGCAATCCCTGGTTTAGCTTTGACATCCTGGTTGTGGCTTCAAATACAGCGCTGATCAGGTGCATCTGGTTTTCATCGAGGTTCTCTTTCTGGATCAGCAATTCAAGTTTTGATTTGATAATTGCCAAAGGTGTTTGGAGTTCGTGAGCGGCATTTTCATTAAATTCTTTCAGGTTCATGTAATCAAGACGTATTTTTTTCGACATCTTTTCAAGCGCCTGATTTAGCAGATCGAATTCATAAATATCGGTCGAGGTGAGTTCAAGGGGATTCTCCTGATTGATCTCATATTTGTGAAGGTTGTCAAGAATCCGGTAAAAAGGGATCCAAACCCGGCGAGCAATAAAATAGTTGAAGATGACCAATAGAAGAAGCAGGCCAATGAAGACCAGCGACATTGAAATGACGATTTCTGCAATCAATTGCTCTGAATCCCGCAAAGGCTTGTAAATGTTGATTGTATAACCTTTTTTTCTGAAGGAAGTGTTTTCGGCGAAGAGATGACGAAAAGAGGCAAAAGTACCCAGGTCGTGATCGTACATCAACGTATCTTTGATGTAACCGGTCTTGGAATGTGGCGCATTCAGGATGGTGACATCGATCATATGTCCGAAGATTAACCTGAAATCGGGAACACTGTCGGAAAAGTTGATCGTTTGTTCAATTAACAACTTTTCTTCGATTAAAGTTTCATCAAGCTGCCGTTTAAAGATACCATGTAAAATGTTATAAAATATCAAGCCGCTGATGATGAACACCACTACCGAGATGGAGACATATAATCTGGATGTCCGGGTAAGCAGCTTCATTGGCCAGTGAATTTGTATCCCATCCCGTAAATTGTTTTGATATAATCTTCTCCGCCTTTTTCAAGGATCTTTTTCCTAAGATTTTTAATATGGGTATAGATAAAGTCGAATGAATCGGCCATATCCATATCGTCGCCCCACAAATGTTCTGCAATCGCTTCACGGGTCAGTACACGGTCCTGGTTGGAGAGGAAGAAAACTAAAAGATCGTACTCTTTTTTTGTGAGCGTAAGGGATTCATCATTAACCATAACTTCCATGTTTTCAGGCAATATCCTAAGCTCGTTGAACACGATCTCATTCACGCCTCCGAAACTCCTGCGGCGAATGATAGATTTGATTCGTGCATTGAGTTCAGGTAAATGGAATGGTTTGGTAAGGTAATCATCGGCTCCGATCTCCAGACCGGTAATTTTATCATCCAAAGAATTTCTGGCAGATATTATCATAATGCCGGTTTCCGATCTGTTCTTTTTCAGTGAACGGATAAGATTCAATCCGCTACCGTCAGGCAGGCCGATATCAACAATGATACAATCGTAATGATAGAGGTTTATTTTTTCCAGCGCATATTCGAAGTTGTTTACTACTTCGCACAGGTAATTTTCTTTTTGCAGGTATTCCGCCATAGAGTCTGATAACTCTTTTTCGTCTTCGACCAGGAGGATTTTCATATTTCGGGGGACAAGGGGGCAGGTGGACAGGTGGACAATGTTTGGTTAATTTTTAATGCACCTCACGGGAAAGGCGCTGGCTTTGGAACTGTTATACTTCGAAACAGAGGTGTTAATCGTATTTACTCCCCGTGCAACAGGGTTTGTGCCGGCAAGGGTCGATGTCCAGAACATGGTTACCGACGGACTCCCTGTTGTGAATGACCATGTATTGTTTTGATAGTATATTCCGTTAAACATAGCATTGAATCCTGTTTGAAAGGCAAGATAACTCCCGGCAAGCCCATCACCCGGTGTCGTATTTGGAAGTTTGTCGATCAAATTCTGCCATTCCGTGGCGGTGGGAACATGCCAGCCGCCAGGACAAATATCCTGAAACATGTAGTTCTCCTGATAGCCCATGATCTCGCCCCATTGATAGTACCCTCCTGAAGAACCGCATTGCGCTGCTATATTTTCCTTGCAATATTTTTCAAGGGTACAATTATCGGTTTGAACGATTTTGTGATCGGTAAAAGTCCCGTAATTTAAATTTGCCGACATCCAGCATCGCGCATTCACTCCTGACCCCTCCAGAAATGTCGGATAAATTTTCCCATCACGATGATCTTTAACTGTTCCGGGACATGGATCATTTGCGTTAGATGCGTAAACCGAGATCGTAATTGTTTTATCATCGTAACAACCCTGTGAATTTGTGTAGCGGTATGTTACCTGATGAACAACGCCGACAGATGGAGTGCCGCCAATTACGCTGCTGTTCCCGGGATCGAAAACATAGCTCCCTGGAGCTGCCATGATGACACCGGTGCCGAAGTATTCCCCATTTGCGCCAATCGGACTACCGCCCTTCAACATGATCGGACGGCTGTTTTTTGTGGTAGCGATGCTGTTGCAGACAGTAAATCCTACGGTTGGAATCGGCTTGACATTAATGGGGAAAGGTGGAGACGGCATTCCATCCCCGCATGCGTTTTGTGCCTTTACAGTGAGGATCCCCGATGTTGCAGTTACTGAAAAATCAATGATCAGATCAGTCCCGTTGTTGGTCATGGATATACCTGTGCCGGTATATGACCAAATGTAGGTCGATGCATTGGGAATGGCGTTGACGCTGTAGGAGAATCCGGTTTGATTCTGACAAACCTCATATCCTGTGGTACTTACAATTGTACCTGCATCCCCGGGAAGCGGGTTGATTGTAACCGCCAGGGTGGACGGAGTGCCAAATCCGCAAATTACATTATGGCCCTGAACACTTATGGTTCCGGAGGCAGTGGCTGAACTGAAGTCAACTGTGATGGAATTTGTGTTAGCTCCGGCTGTAATGGTGGCACCGGCAGGCAGCGTCCACGAATAACTTTCCGCCCCCGTGATGGGAACGATTGAATAGGTTATCCCCGTAACTGGAACGCAAGTTGAATTTAAGCCTGTTATTATACCGGCCGGGCCAGGTACTGTTCGCACCTCGACCGTAATTTCTTTGGCTGCAGATTGATTACAGGCATCGGTGACAGTTACCGAATAGAGGTGGATCCCTGCAGGAGGTGTTACTGTAATTGAGGCAGTGGTGGCAGTGTTACTCCACACGTAGGTATAGGCATTGGCCGGTAATACCGGTTGACCTCCTGTAATGGTTGGAGTCAGTGTTGTGGATGACCCGATACATATTATTACATTATTTATATTGACGGAAAGCGGACTGAAATCTTTAATAGAAAATTCGGAAGTGACAACAGTTGTGATACCGCAGGTGATTGTGGATCCTTCAATGATCAGATTTTCAACCGGTTCTGGCAATCCATCAGAAATGGGGATGATCAGTATCGGCGTTGATTGAAGTTGCCCTGCGGGGATGGTCACGTGTGATGGAAAAGGATTAGGCAGAATATCAGCCTGGGTAGCAGTTCCAGCAGATTGGATAGCGACATCAACGGTCAGATCTGTTGTATGGGGCTGTGGGATTGAATAGACAAGTGAAACATCACTGCAACCCTCAACCAGCAACTGTCCGGTTAGCGGGTTTGAAAAGGAGACGGAACTGGTTACATTATTGCTGGTAAAACTGTTTTGTTCAAGGAATACCCCCGAATCAAGAACACCATCGGATGCATCCCCGATGGCAAACTTCATATGGTAGGTTTGATTGCATGCAACCGTGTAACTTGCCGTGAAAACATAGGTCAACCGGTTATAGGAAAAGTAGTCCTTTTTCACGTTCCACCAGGAATAAACCCCATTACCCAGATTGCCTTGATCTGCCGCACAGATATTGAATATCGTCACATAATTTGTACTGTTTGGCAGCAGGGCAATATTTACAGCATCGTTAACAAAACCAAGCCCGCCGGCGATACCCGGGCCGCTTAAAAAAAGACCGAAAGCATCGTTGATAGAGCTGCAAAAACTATCAAATTCAATGGATCCGAACACATACCTGAAGGTTACAACATCAGTTTGGGGAACAAAGTCAAATTCAAGAACCGATTTATCATGAATGGTATTACCGGCAAGGATGACCAGATCAGGGTCACTTTCCGCGGGCTGGCTGTTTCCCCACATATCGTCGCTGGGATTGGATCCGGCTTTGGCTTTCCCAACAAATCCGGTTGACAGGATTACCCCTCCGTCAATTCCCAGTTGGGATGCTGCTCCGCCGGTATTCGCAAATGATCCGATTTGATCCCTGGCCTTGAGCGGAAGACGATTTGTACTGTTCAACGGCTCGGTTGACCCGTTGTATTTTGCATTGGAAATGGTAATACCGGCGCCGACCAGGTAGGTCTCAACAAACTGCTGTGGGGTCAAACTTATTGTTGATCCTTGCACGACAGTTAGCTGCCCCCACGATTCCAGCGGAAAAACAAATACAAACAACCAGAACAGGTTGAAATAAAAGATTAGCTGGACTTTCATCCTTTCACTGACAATAAAAAGTACTGTAAAGTTACATAAAAAAACAGACTAATCCTTAACGCACCTCACGGTGAATGCATTTGCCCTGGAACTTTCATATTTCGAAACGGAGGGATCGATTGTATTGAGCCCTCTGGCGATAGCTTTATTGCCGGAGATGGTAGAAGTCCAGAACATCGTTGCAGAAGGGTTTCCGGAAGTGAATGCCCATTTATTGTTCAGGTAATAGATTCCTTTGAAAAGGGTATTAAATCCGGTGAGATAGAGGAGATAACTCCCTGCAATTCCTTCCCCTGGGGTTTTACCTGCAACTTCATCGATCAGAGTCTGCCATTCAATTGACGTAGGGATGTGCCAACCCGGTGGACATAAACCCTGCGTGCCTTCCTGATCACTGTACTGCATCACCTCATCCCATTGGTAAAAACCACCCGATGTGCAGCCGCCCTGCATAGATGCGTAACAATATTTCTGAGGCTGGCAGTTATCAGTCTGTGGTGTAGCAGGGTCTAACTCATTGCCGTAGCTCAAATCCTGGGCCATCCAGCATCGCGTACCAGACCAATAGGTGTTATAGGATTTATATGGAGTTGGTGTTCTGACATCTTTCAGGGGAAAGAGGGGATTTCCACACTGGAACTGTGGAGGAGTTATTATCGAAATAACCTTTGTATCCTTTGCGGGGCAATTGAAGTTATTAACGTATGTATAAGTGATCATGTGGGTTCCCACCCCGGCAACGGCGGGGTTGAACATGTATTCTCCGGCTACCGGGGTCACGCCTGTTCCTGAATAGACCCCGGTTGGTCCAAGTGGGGTTCCTCCATGCAGTATAAATGGTTTTGCTATCGGAATTGTCACCAGGTTGAAACAGGTCATCAGGGTGACCAAGGGTTTTGGATTGATCAGAATATCTTTCGTTTTGGATTTTTGGCAGCCGTGAATTGTTACGCCGTCCAGTTTAAGTTGGGCGGGTCCTGTACCAGTCCAGTTGACATCAGCTACATGTGGCGATCCGGGGACAGGAGTGACCGTACCTTTGCCGGTATATGGCGGGGGGATGTTCCATGTATATGTTGTCAACGGGTCGGCAGGAACCTGATATTGTGAAGGAGTCGGATAATCCTGGCATACCGACGCAGGCACAACCGGACCTGAAAAATCGACAAAAGGAACAGCATTGACCTGAATATTCTGAGACATGGCATTGGTACAACCGTTCAGATCGGTGAAAGTATAGGTTATCGAGTGATTGCCGACACCTGCTGTTGCAGGATAAAAACTCCCGGCAACAATTCCGGTGCCTGTATAGATACCCCCGATTGGAGATGCAGCCAATAGTGGAAATGGCGCAATATCCTCACATACATCGGGAATGCTGTTAAAGGTGATCACCGGCGTTGCATTTACAACGATAGATTGTGTTGCCGAGCTTGTGCATCCGTTCACATCGGTATATGTATAAGTGATCGTATGAGTTCCAATACCGGCATTAGCGGGATCAAACACCCCACCCGCTACACCTGTACCGGAATAGGTACCTCCGGACGGAGTTGCGGTTGAAAGAGGAAATGCGGCGTTATTCAAACAAACTTCGTTGAGGGCCGGAAAGTTCACTTCCGGCAAAGGGTTTATGGTAACAGCCAATTGCGAGGTAATTCCCGGTGAAGGGCAGGCGGCGTTGGTGCCATACACTTCAATAAATCCTGATGTTGCAGTGGATGAAAAGCTGATCGAGATGAAAGGATCACCCGGATCAGCCTGTACAATGGTCACGCCCGGTTGTGCCGGGTTATAACTGAAGTGATATTCTTCCGTGCCGGGATTGGGTACAACTGAAATAGTCTGACCAGTTGTTCCTGCACAGAAGGTCTGCGGCCCCATGGTGAATGTCAGCGGCTGCGCACAGGTTGACTCGGGTGCGGTGAACTGGTGGGTAAGTGAACAGTCCGGGATTTCAGAGAAAACAGCCGTGAGGAGGTGGGGTAACCCGTCACATGGAATATTCGTCAGGATATATGGCAATGGACTTGTGAACGTGGGATTGAATACCTGGGAGACAGGTGGGACAGCCGTATTGTCGGTTATTGTCAACGTACCCGTGGAGGGTGCATTGGTGAATTCAATGTTTCCTGAAACCGAGAAGGTATTTGAACCCGGGTCACATACCGTAGAATTTGCAGTAATCGCGATCACAGAGCAATTGGTAACGATATCACAGTCTGTAAAACCAGTCCCCCCGGTCTGCGAAAAAGTGATCATCCCTGGCAGTGTGCTGTAGTTTGTTATGAGAAGAATATAGATCTCGCCAACCTGGGCATTCATGATATTACAGGTCTCAATAGCAAACGAGGAATAACTGCAGTCGGTAATGTTTCCTTTCGGATATATACAGCCCGGTGTTGTGTTGCTACAACACGGGTCAAGTGGTTTAGGACATGTCCCTGTAAGGCCATTGGCACATCCGTCGGTAAGGCTTGAAAATGGCCCCCAGCAAATAAAATCAACATCATGATTGTCTGACTGTGAAATGGTGATAATGATATCACCAGCCACACTGACCTGCATATAATACCAAGCCGGGCAAGGTGTCGAATTAAGGCAACCGTAATTCGGATAGCCACCTACAGCAGGGGGAGCTGTTCCGGAGGTGCCTGCGGGAAATGAATAGGTGTTTTCAGAGCAGGAAACCTGGGCGCCTGAGCACTCAAAAGTACCTTCTAACGGGGCATTTTCCTGGTTTGATTGTGGTGAAGCTTCCGCCTGATAAGAATTGAACAATAAAAAAAATGGCAGAAAGAGACCTTGCAGGAAAAACAAAAAAAGATTTTGTTTCTTCTTCATAGGTATATTCTCCTAATCTTTCACACACCTCACCGGAAAGGCATTGGTTTTTGCGCTTTCATATATCGAAACCGAGGAGTTGATCGTATTGAGCCCCCTGGCGATGGGTTTATTTCCTGAGAGTGTGGATGTCCAGAACATGGTCGCCCCGGGGCTGCCGGCATCAAAGGCCCACAGGTTATTCAGGTAATAGATCCCTTTGCGCAGCGAATTGAATCCTCCTGCTGCTTTGAGATAACCTCCTGCAGTTGCATCTCCGGGGTTCATATTTGCCACTGCATCGATCAGGTTCTGCCATTCATTGATTGTAGGTATATGCCATCCCGGAGGGCAGGCGCCCTGGTATGGGGCCTGGGTAAGTGCATATTGGATAAGCTCATCCCATTGATAGAGGCCGCCATAAACAGTGCAACCTGCATTATCTGTGGTCAGGCAGTACTTTTCATTGATACAGTTGTCAGTTTGAGGCTGTGGCTGGTTCTGGGAGGGAAAAGTCACCGTGGTACCATACCGAAGGTTCTCAGCCATCCAGCATTTTGCATTGATCATAATGGTACGGTAAGTATTATTGTCTCGTGGATCGGTAAGCAAGCTTACCCCGCATGGATAGCTGACATTCGACGTGAGTACCGTGATCGTTTGAGGGATAGAGGAGGCTTTGCAATTATTCACGGTGGTGTATGTATAATAGATGGTGTTCGAACCAAGAAACACTGCGGCATCACCCGGATTAAATATGTTTCCAGGAAGGGCGGGGGCGGCCGGATTGTTTAAATGATATGTTCCGGTGGCTCCATATGGGCTTCCTCCTTTTAAAATGAAGGGTTTAGCATTTTTAGTGGTGACCAGGTCATTGCAAAATGAATAGGAAACGACCGGTAGCGGATGGACTATGATAGACAGGGGGGCAGACACGGGTCCATCCCCACATTCATTATTTCCGGTTACAGTCAAAGTGCCATTGGTTGCAGTAGTTGAGAATGTTATGCTGATAGCCGGTGTTCCGTTACCCACAATGGACACGCCGGTACCTGTGTAGGCCCATTTATACGAGGTTGCATTCAGGATTGCGGGAACAGAATATGACTGGGTGGATGTTTTACAAACACTGATTGGTCCGGTGATCGCACCAGGGGTAATTGGCCAGGGCTTAAAGGAAACGGGAAAGGTCATCGCTGTTGCAGTACAACTTACTCCTGTATATACTATGGTTTCAGTAAGATCAACGAACACCGGTGGCGTGTTTGCCCATAGAACTGAGACCGTATTTTGACCCAGCGGTAGTTGGGCTGTTCCACCTGTAATGGTCCATTGATAAACATTGCCGGTTGTTCCGGCAGAATATACCTGGGTGGAAAATCCACAGATGGGGGTCAAAGGGCCAGTGATCACCGGGCTGGGGTTTGGATTAACAGTAACGGTGAGGGTCGTTGGTGTTACAGCGGTACAACCGGTGGAACCCACCGTATAATTTACTGTGATAATGTAGGTCCCGGGATTCAGCCAGGTCATGGTAAATTGATTGTCGGAGGAACCTCCCCCGGTAAAGGTACCTCCTGCTGCCGGGATACCCCAAACATAGGATGTCGCCGATGCATCGGTATTGTACGTTTCAATATCCCCCACACAAACATGCGTTTCTCCTGTCAGTGTTGGGGTAGGGAGATCCTGAACATTAACTGTGTAAGAGGAGGCCACATTGGCTGTACAGCCATTCGCATCGAAATAGTTAACAGTCAGGGTTTGTGGCCCGATGACATTCCAGGCAACGGTAATTTCGTTGATTCCCGGTCCCGGAACAAAGGATCCACCTGCCGAAATGGTCCATTGATAGTTTGTCATACCAGCCTCAGTAAAATAAATTAATCCCGTGGTACCTGAACAAACAGAGGGGGCCCCGGTTATTTGCGGGACAGGCAATGGATTTACCGTAATTGTAAATGATTTTGCGGTACCGACGCAACTGACTGATTGATTTGTGAATGTCGGAGTGACCGTTATGGTGGCGACAACCGGTGTGGAACCAGTATTGACAGCGATAAACGAAGCAATATTTCCGGTACCGGATGACGGCAGACCGATCGTGGCAGTATTGTTTGTCCAGCTATATGTCGTGGTACCAATCGTATTGTTGGTTCCAAAAGTGACAACACTGGTCATGACGTTGTGGCAAACTACCAGGTTTAAGGGATTGTTCACTTGTCCTGACGGGTTCACTGTGATGGTAAAGATTTCTGCAGGTCCAATACAACTTTCAGATAAATTTGAAAATGTCGGGGTCACCGTGATGGTGGCTACTACCGGTGCGGTGCCGGTATTGACGGCAGTAAAGGAGGGAATATTTCCGGATCCGGCGGCTGCGAGACCAATTGATACTGTATTGTTTGTCCAATTATAAGTTGTAGTGCCCCCGGAATTATTCGTATTGAAGTCGACATCCCCGGTTGATGTATTGTTGCAAACAACCAGGTCGGTTGGATCGATCACCTGACCGGTCGGGTTCACCGTGATCGTAAAATTTTCTGTGGGGCCAACACAACTTTCTGACAAATAGGTAAATGTCGGAGTAACAGTAATTGTGGCTACCACCGGCGTTAAGCCGTTGTTGACGGCGTTAAAGGAGGCAATATTACCGTTGCCTGAAGCAGGCAGGCCAATCGAAGTCGTGTTGTTGAGCCAGTTATAAGTGGTTGTGCCGACCGTATTTGTTGTTCCAAAGGTGACAGCAGTGGTGAGTGCGGTATTGCATGCAACGAGATCGGTTGGGTCGTTCACCTGACCTGTTGGATTTACGGTGATGGTAAACGTTTTTGCAGGACCGACGCAACTTACCGATTGATTGGTAAATGTCGGAGTAACGGTAATTGTGGCTACCACAGGCACAGTGGTGGTATTGATAGCTGTAAAGGAAGGAATATTGCCATTCCCGTTGCCTGCAAGGCCGATAGAAGTGTTATCGTTAGCCCAGCTATAGGTTGTCGTGCCTCCGCTGTTGTTCGTCCCGAAGATGACATCTGTTGTATTTGCGTTGTTGCAAACTACCAGGTTCGCTGGATCGATCACCTGGCCTGATGGATTCACCGTAATGGTGAATGTTTCAGAAGGTCCCACACAGCTTAAGGAAAGATTTGTAAATGTCGGTGTGACTGTTATCGAAGCCGTTACCGGAGCGGTCGTGGTGTTTACAGCAGTAAATGCAGTAATGTCACCCGTTCCGCTGGCTGGAAGCCCAATGGAGGCTGTATTGTTAGTCCAGCTATATGTTGCTGTACCACCGGTATTGTTCGTGCCAAACGTGACAGCGGTGTTGGTGCCACCATGACAGACAACCAGGTCGGCCGGATCGATCACCTGTCCCGTTGGATTCACAGTTATATCAAAGGTCTCGGACGGGCCGACACAACTTTCTGACAGATATGTAAAAGTTGGAGAAACTGTGATGGTAGCCACTATCGGCGAGGTTGTAATGTTAACAGCAGTAAATGCAGCAATATTCCCTGTTCCGGATGATGCAAGCCCAATGGAGGCTGTATTGTTAGTCCAGTTATATGTTGTTGTACCAACAGTATTATTCGTACTGAAAATGACATCGGCGCTTGGGTTGGCATTGCAAACAACCATATCAGGCGGATCGTTCACCTGTCCTGACGGGTTCACCTTAATGGTAAAGGCTTCTGCTGGACCAACACAATTTTCAGATAGATTGGAAAAAGTCGGAGTAACCGTGATAGTGGCTATCACCGGGGCAGCGCCGGTATTGATGGCAGTAAAGGAAGCAATATCACCGGTTCCGAATGCAGAAAGTCCGATCGTTGTATTATCGTTTGTCCAGCTATAGCTCGTTGTCCCGCCGGTATTGTTCGTTGCGAAGATGACATCCGTAGTAGATGCGGCGTTGCATACAACCAGGTCGGTTGGATCGATCACCTGACCGGTCGGGTTCACCGTTATCGTAAAAGTTTCTGCGGGGCCAACACAACTTTCTGACAAATAGGTAAATGTCGGCGTAACAGTAATTGTGGCCACCACCGGCGTTAATCCGTTGTTAATGGCGGTAAAGGAGGCAATATTATCGTTGCCTGAAGCAGGCAGGCCAATCGAAGTCGTGTTGTTGAGCCAGTTATAAGTGGTTGTGCCGACCGTATTTGTTGTTGCAAAGGTTACAGCGGTGGTGAGTGCGGTATTGCATGCAACGAGATCGGTTGGGTCGTTCACCTGACCTGTTGGATTTACGGTGATCGTAAAAGTTTCAGGAGGGCCGATGCAACTTTCTGATAAATGCGTAAACGTTGGAGTGACTGTAATGGTTGCTACTACCGGCATGGTGCCATTGTTGATTGCGGTAAAGGAGGCAATGTTCCCGGTTCCGGTGGCAGACAAGCCGATGGAGGTGGTGTTGTTTGTCCAGCTATAGGTCGTAATACCAACGGTATTGTTCGTTTCAAAGTTAACATCCGGGGTGGGCCCGGCATTGCAAACAACAAGGTCTGTTGGATCGTTCACTTGTCCCAATGGGTTCACCGTGATGGTAAATGTCTCCGGAGGCCCCTCGCAATTAACCGAAAGGTTGGTAAATGTGGGAATTACTGTGATCGTGGCAATTACGGGCGCAGTTGTGGTGTTGACAGCGCTAAAGGAGGCGATATTCCCGGTTCCGCTGGCTGCAAGTCCAATTGAAGTCGTATTATTTGTCCAGCTAAACGTTGTCGCACCCCCGGTATTATTCGAACCAAAAGTGACAGCAGTATTTGTGCCACCATTGCAAACGACCAGGTCTGTCGGATCAATCACCTGTCCGGTCGGGTTTACGGTGATCGTAAAGTTTTCAGGCGGCCCGACACAGCTTTCTGAAAGATTGGTAAAGGTAGGGGTAACGGTGATGGTAGCTACCACGGGCATTGTTCCAGTGTTGATCGCTGTAAAGGAAGGAATATTGCCCGTTCCGGTAGCTGTTAAGCCGATTGAAGTTGTATTGTTTGTCCAGTCGTAGGTTGTGGCACCAACCGTATTGGTTGTTCCAAAAGTTACATCCGTGGTAAGCCCTTCGTTGCATACAACCAGGTTTGTTGGATCGATAACCTGTCCAGACGGATTCACCGTAATGGTAAATATTTCCGGCAGGCCGGTACAACTTACGGATTGATTTATGAAGGTTGGCGTAACTGTGATGGTTGCCACCACAGGGGCTGTTGTGGTATTTGCCGCTGTAAATGAAGCAATGTTCCCGGTGCCGCTTGCAGTAAGGCCGATCGAAGTTGTATTGTTGGTCCAGCTATAAGTTGTACTGCCACCTGTGTTGTTTGTTGCAAATGTAATGTCAGCAGTAGTTCCGGCATTGCATGCCACAAGGTCAATTGGGTCGATCACCTGTCCGGCCGGGTTCACTGTGATGGTAAAGGTTTCCGGAGGACCAACGCAACTTTCCGAAAGGTTGGTAAATGTCGGTGTAACAGTAATCGTGGCCACCTCCGGCGAGGTGCCGGTGTTAACGGCGGTAAAGGAGGCGATATTCCCGGTTCCGCTTGCAGCAAGTCCGATCGAAGTGGTGTTGTTCTCCCAACTGTATGTTGTTGTGCCGACTGTGTTGTTTGTTCCAAAGTTTATAATATTGGTAATACCATTATGGCATACAACCAGATCGGCCGGATCGATCACCTGTCCTGAGGGGTTCACTGTGATCGAAAAAGTCTCAGCAGGGCCGACACAACTAACTGATTCATTAGTGAATGTGGGAGTTACGGTGATGGTTGCCAAAACCGGAGCTGTCGTGGTATTTGCAGTAGTAAAGGAGGAAATATCCCCGGTTCCGCTTGCTGCAAGTCCGATAGAAGGCGTTGAGTTAGACCAGCTATAGGTTGTGGCGCCGCCTGTATTGTTCGTTCCGAAGATGACATCAGAGGTTGTGCCTGCGTTACAAACGACCTGATCGGCAGGATCGATGATATGTCCTGAGGGGTTAACCGTGATGGTGAAGATTTCTCCGGGGCCAACACAACTTACTGATAAATTGGTAAATGTCGGAGTTACAGTTACCGTCGCTACAACTGGCGCTGTTCCTGTGTTAACAGCCGTAAATGATGCAATGTTTCCGGTTCCGCTTGCTGCAATTCCGATCGAAGTAGTGCTGTTCGCCCAGCTATAAGTTGTTGTCCCACCGGTATTATTTGTACCAAAGGTGATCCCGGCAGTTGATGCACCGTTGCATACCACCAGGTCGGCCGGATCATTCACCTGTCCCGAAGGGTTAATGGTTATAGTAAATGTTGAATCCGGGCCTGGACAATCATTTGCTGTCGGCGTGATCGTAATATTGGCAAGGGCTGGTGTAGTTCCCGTGTTTGATGCCGTGAAGACCGGAATATTTCCGGTTCCGGAAGCGGCAAGCCCGATGGTGGCATTGTCGTTGGTCCAGGCATATGTTGTTCCTGTGATCGTACTTGTTAATGCGGTTTCAACAGCATCTGAACCGTTACAATAAACCTGGTCAGGAACGGGAAGAACTGAGGGCAAGGCATGAACAGTCACGTCATAAGTTATCGGTAATCCTATGCAATCGCTGATCCTGGGCGTGATGGTATAGGTCACCACAGCATCCAGGGGGCCGGTATTAACGATCAGATCATTGATCAGCGACCCGCTCTGACTCGCTGGAATATTGGTAATTGTGGCTGCGCCTGTTGTGACGGCTCTTGTCCAGTTGGCATAGGCGCCCAACTGGGAAAAGACAAGCAGAATGTCGGCATTCTCGCCGGAGCAGATGGGTTTACCAGAACCTAAATTGTCGATGGTGGGAGGTATATCGGCAACGGTGATGTCGTTTGTGACAGTATCTGAGCATGGATCAGATGTAAAACGGATCAGGGTGACCGGATAAGTGCCGGCAAGTGCATATGAGTGCGTTGTTACAGCGGTATTCACAGTTACAGGGGGAGAGCCATCTCCAAAATCCCAAATCCTGACATCAGTTGCATTCTGATTGATGACAGAAGTATCGGTAAATGTGCTGGGATTCCCGATGCAATTGATGGAGGACATGAACCCTGCAAAGATGTTTGTAAAGGCAACAGTTGATACTACCTTCTGTATCACACAGTTAGGGTAATTATAGAATGAAACCAGTTTCAGCCTGTATTGATCTCCCGTAGTGGCATTGGAGATGGTGAGTGTTTGGTTTGTTCCGACCACGACAGGCGTACATCCGACGGCGCAGTATGGGCCAGTCCATTCATACTCGGCAAAACCAGGGGGGCCCGTCATGACGACTTGGTTTGAACCTTCACAACCTTGAAAAGTAACACTCAGCGAAGTACAGTATGCCGAAATGTATGAATATCCAAAGTGCCCGCCAGGCGAACAATCTTTTGTCGTGAATACGATCGTAAGTTCTTTTCCATAATCTGAAACATCGAAAGCCAACCCAACCGTCGTCCAGTCTTTCCAATATACCGGTAAACTTGGGCTCCCTCCGTTCATTGTACTGGTATACCATCCGGGGAGGTTTGGTTGTGCATAAACATAATAGTAACCGCAGATGGGATCATACTGCAATCCTGTGTTTTTATCGAAAATATCGATTTCAAAACTCGCCCTTTGCACGGGAGTGTGGGCTGCATTGTGGTTTAATACGACAGCATACCTGTAGATAAAAAAATCGCTGGTTGGTCCGATGGTAACATCATAAGAGAGCTGTTCACCCTGAGCGCCTGTATTACTATTACCCAATCTGGCGGAAAAGGCCTCTCCGGGGAATACAGTCATCAGGGTTGCACCACTGCCCAGAACATCTGTCCCGTAAGGATCAACAGTTCCGGGTGCGGGGATGATCAGATGCCTTGCCGGCGGTGTTGGCCCTGGCACAATTCCAAGAGTCTGCCAGGGTTGGGCAAAAGTGCCGTAATGACCAATCCAATTTGTGAAGTTCCCCATTGAGAAGTTGGAATTCGGACAAGAGGTGGTTTCATCAGTCAGATATTCCGAATCTCCGGAACTGTGATAATGTACTTTTTCATGAAAATGAGGCTCCAGTAAAGTGTAAGGTGGCGTTTGTCCGTTTACATTGGAAATAATACTTAACAGAAAAAGACTTATAAAAAAAATATGCAGAACAGGTGTCAGTGTGCCTGTGTCTTTATATGTTTTCATCGAAACGGGGTATATATGTCAACCATAATATAAAGTTTTAAATGCTTGTAAGATGTAAAATTACAACAATTTTTGCACCCTGACAATGAATCCCTGTTTTTTATAAACTCATATGTAAAAGGAGCCGGAATTGATGCTCCTAATCCTTCACACACCTAACCGGGAAAGCGTTGGCTTTCGAATTTTCATAAACCGAAACGGATGGATTTATGGAGTTTATCCCGTGGGCGACCGGCTTTGCGCCTGAGAGGGTTGAAGTCCAGAACATCGTTGCGACCGGGCTGCCTGAGGAAAATGCCCATGCATTGTTCTGATAAAACAGTCCGTTAAGCAGTGCGTTGAAACCGGTAGGATATTGTAGATAAAATCCGGCAAGTCCCTCACCGGGTGTTATGGTGGCAATGGCATCGATCAAATCCTTCCACTCAACCGCAGTTGGAACATGCCATCCCGGGGGGCATACTCCTTTTGTCCAACCCGGTGTACTTCCGTATTGCATCAATTCATCCCATTGAAATAGTGAGCCGTAAAGTCCGCAGGTGTTGTCGTTTGTTGCACAATACCGTTCGGTGTTGCAATTATCGGTCTGAGGCTGACCGGAGGCTAAGGTGAAGCCCCAGTTGAGATTTTTTAACATCCAGCATTTGGTTTTGCCGTTTGCGGTAAATGTGGTCGTCGGATATTTGTTCGTTGCCGGATCACTGTTTCGTGGGTCAGTAAAAATGTTATTCACACAGGAATAGGCTGCATTGGAAGGATAAACGGTAATCATTTTGTTTGCTGTGGCCTGGCATCCATTGACATCGGTGTAGGTGTAAGAAACAGTATGGTTAGCCACACTGAGGCCGGAAGGATTGACTAAGGCGCCTGCTACAAGTGAGCCGTCGATGTAATATTTCCCGCCGGCGCCAAGCGGTGTTCCGCCTTTAAGCAGGAATGGTTTGGCATTGGTGGTGGTCACCAGGTCGAAACAGGATGACAACTGGGTGTTGGGTTTTGGATTTATGGTGATAATAACCGGAGCGGAACTTGCAGTACATTGAGGTATTGTAGATGAAGTTATGGCAGTCAAAGTCAATGTTGCAGTTTGTGCAGCGCTCCCGGGAAGTTTCCATGTAATGGATGCAGGGTTTGCAGTTGGGTCTGCAACTAGGGCGTTTACAGCCGGAATGACTTGCCATTGGTAGGTTGCCGCCACACCTCCTGCACTAACGGAGTAGAGTGAAGGTGTTGGAAAGTCCTGACAAACCGGCGAAGGGGTGCTGGTTGTAAATGTAGTGATGGGAAGTGGTTGGATGTCCACGTTGGTTAATGTCATACCTGCACACCCTAAGGCATTGTTATAAGTGACGCTGATGGAAGCCTGCGCTAAAGAGAAGCCCGCTGCCCAGTTCACCGAAACTGAATTTACATTGTTTGCCGGCAGAGCTATGGTTCCTCCCGGGGTGATCGTCCAGTTGCCCGTTTCGGTGCCCTGAAGCTGGTAAATACTTGTTGATCCGGCACAAACACTTAAGGGGCCGGTCACATTAAAGAATGGGGTGGGGTTCACTACTGCCGGTATTCGCGTTGGGATGACAGCCGTACAACCATTGGCATCCACATAGTTGACCTCGATCCATTCCGTACCGCTGATAACATTCCATATCACCGTTGCCGTGTGATCTGTAAAGGTGATCGTATTTCCCGGTGATACATCCCAGAAGTAATTGCTCTGACCGGGCTGGGTTGTATAGACATAGGAAATACTATGACATACGTTGAAATTCCCGGTAGCGATGGTCGGTGCGGGCAGGGGATTTACAGTAACAAGTTTGCTGGCAGGTATGGTAGTACAACCATTGGGATCAGTATATGTTAACGTGATTGTTTTTATCCCTGCTGATGGCCATATGATCGATTTTATATCAGGATCGGCACCAGTGATAACTCCATCAGGGATCACTGACCATAAATAGGAGGATGGGACCATCCCGGGATCGGTTGTAAAGGTGGAAGCAACACCTAAACATGCGGTTGGACTCCCGAGAAGACTCGGGGTTATCAGGTCTTGAACAATGATCTCTTTTTGGTCAGCATTGATGCAACCGTTAACATCGGTGTAAGTGTAAGTTATCAGATGCGACCCGACACCTGCGGCCAATGGATCGAAAATCGTTAATGGACTTCCTCCAAGGGTATAGATCCCTGTGGCCCCGACCGGAGTACCACCTGATAGCGAAAATGGTGGTGTGTTCAAACAGACTGGCGCAAAGCTCGCGAGTTGGACAACGGGTAGCTGAAGAACGTTAACGGTATATGTAACCGGATCACCCACACAACCGCCAACGGTAGGTGTTATCGTATAGATTACAGAGCCCGGATTGTTTATGTCGTTCAGTGTGAGTTGGTTTACGATCGGTGATGCAGATCCTGATGTAGGGCAGGTCAAAATGTTGTTGCAACCTCCCGGCATCATGACCCCCCAGTTGATGGTTGCACCCGCCAGTCCCGATTGAAGGACAATGCTGGTTGTTCCGCCGGAACAAAGATTTTCTCCGGGACCGACAGGACTTGTGATATTGGGTTTGGGATCAACCGTTAAGACCAGGTCTAGTGTTGATCCGATGCAGCCATTGGCAATGGGAGTCACATGGTAAGTTACCGTTCCCTGATTGAGATCGGTAACAGACACTGTTCCTGAAATAGAAGGCCCGCTGCCACCCGGCGGACAGGGCAATGCGATATTCGGCGTGCAGTTCGGCGCCGGACTAGCCCATGAATAGGCGGCTCCCGGGGGAATTGAAGTTAAAGGAACAGAGAAGGGGTTCCCTGAACAAGTGGCATGGGAGAGGCTGCTCGAAAGCTCGGGAATGGGAAGTACCGTTACCGGAATTATGGTGACCGGCCCGTTGCCGCAGTCAGCATTGACGCCGTTGACTAAAACTGATAACGCCCCGGGCGTGGCGCCGACTGGAAAAGTGATGTTTATGCCCGGAACCAGGGTGGTCAGGGTTCCATAGCCCCAATCCCAAAAATAGGAAGAGGAATTTGGATCACCAATAACATTAAAAGTATATGATTCACCCGGACAAACTTGTGCAGGGTTATTAATCGGATTTAAGACAGATGGACCGATTTTATAGGTGAGGTTTACACTTGCGGTGGAATTGCTGACAAGGAACCACCAGGTGTTGATGGTTTTTCCATCACCCCAATCACCATTATAAGGTGGAATACCCCATGCATGACATGAGGTTGCCGGAGGCGATGTACATCCAGGCGGGGTTAACATCTGTCCGCCGCTGACTAAAGCATCATCCCAGTAAAATGCAGGTTCGTCTATCGGGGGAACGAGTACCGGCCTGACCAGATTGACAATAAAACCATTCACGTTTTTCTCAACGTCCCACAACGGCATATGAGTCAATCCGTTCGTATAGCGCAGGGTAAATGGAAAGGTAGAGCCGCTGGGGACCTGGTTTCCTATCCCGTCCAAACCGTCCCATGTAACAGAATAAACACCTCCCGGCACATTGTTGGTTACCAGGATACGGTCGACCATAGGTGGAGTTAGTGCACTGAGTTGAAGCGTGATCTCAACCGTGCCAATCGCATTGACCGGTGTGGTCTGGAAATTAAAGTTTACCGTACCAGTATTGCAAAAGGTTTCCGTAGTAACTGAACCATCCACCAATTGACCAATAATTCCGTCAGGATATTCAATCTGGTCAGGATTGTTCAGGAAAATTTTATATTGAGGGTATGTTTGTGGGTTTGGTCCGGGTCGGGACTGTCTGGCCTGCTGGGCATTGTAAGGCGGCGCTATGGGGTAACATCCTGATTCGTTGCATGAGACAGCAAAGTCCCTGCCTTCCATGCCATTGGGATTGAGTTTGGTAACGATGCCATCTGATGAATAGATAAACATCAGGCCATTAAACACATAATAAGACCCGGCACCATAGGATGGATTTCGGATCTGCCAGCATTTTGAAAATACCCTTCCGGGGATCACAGCGGGAGGAGTTGCCGTAATGTCAACAACTGCAATGTCAATATAGTCAAAAGTACGTGTGGCGGTTGCCTGGAAAGTCATAAAATAGTCACCAGGGCCATTTGTTGGCGTACATGTCAATGCATTATAACCCAAAGGATTAAGTGCGTTGGGTCCGCTGAATGCTTCGAGGTAGGTTGATATATAGCCAACATCGGGAAGTACAGGCAGGGTGTTTTTTATAGGGGTCAGGCCGGTACATTCTGTTATATCAGGGCTGTTTGGCGGATGGATTCTCCACGTGATTTTGGTTTCGGTTGCCGTACTGCCGCTGCCGGTACGTTGTTGTCCCAGTCCGAAATAAATTTTTTCTGTGGCCGGATTTGCGATGTGAATATATAAACGGTAGTCAGGGTTGGCCCGGGAGGAATATAAGGCGAAGGGTACTCTGCCGGGAGAAGGATCAAGAAGGATTCGCGTGGGGTTGCTTTCATTGGGCATCAACTCCTTGGTACCTTCAGAAAACCCAAACTCAAAGCAGGCGAGAAAGATTAACAGCAGTAAATACGAATACCTTAACTTCATGATTATTTTAAATCGGAATATGCCATCGGATTAATTATTACAATCCATACATCATAATATAGCCTATAAAGATACATTTTTTTCTCCCAGATTATTCATCACATTCTGGTAATAATTTGTCATGCGTCATTCGTCATTCGTCATTCGTCATTTTGAATCAATCTTTCACACACCTTACCGGGAATGCATTGGCCTTGGAACTCTCATACATCGAAACTGAGGGATTGATGGTGTTTATCCCATGTGCGATGGGTTTTACCCCGACCAGGGTGGATGTCCAGAACATCGTACCGATTGGAGCCCCTGAGGAGAAAGCCCAGGAACTGTTCTGATAAAACAGCCCGTTGAGCAGTGCGTTGAATCCTGTTGGATAGCGGAGATAATAACCGGCAAGGCCTGCTCCCGGTGAGGTGCCTGCGAGACCATCGATCAAATCCTGCCATTCGTTAAAAGTGGGAACATGCCATCCCGGGGGGCATACGCCTTTCGTCCAACCAGGGGTACTTCCGTATTGCATCAGTTCATCCCATTGAAAAAGGGAACCATGTGCTGCACAGGTGTTATCGTTGGAAGCACAATACCTTTCAGGGCTGCAGTTATCAGTCTGAGGTTGACTGGAAGCAATGGTAACGCCCCAGTTAAGGTTTTTCAGCATCCAGCAGGTGGTTTTACCATTGGCAGTGACCGGGGTGGTGGGGTATTTATTTGTAGCAGGATCGGGGTTTCGCGGATCGGTAAAGATGTTGTTCGCACATGAATAGGCAGCATTGGAAGGTAACACTGTAATTGTTTTTACATCTGAGGCCTGGCATCCGTTTACATCGGTATAGGTATAAGAAACATTATGGTTGGCTACGCTCAAACCGGAGGGATCAAGCACACCGCCTGCAACAATTGCGCCATTGATGTAGTATTTTCCACCGGTACCTAAAGGAGACCCGCCTTTAAGCAAGAAAGGTTTCGCATTTTTGGTTGTCACGATGTCGAAGCATGCCTGAAAGGAGACATTTGGTTTGGGAAATATATTGGCCACGACCGGAGGCACGGAAGTAGAAGTACAACCTGTGGTTGTATTTATGCCTTGAACAGAAATCGTATATATTCCCGGGGATGTCCATTTTATCTGGAAACTGCTGGACGCCGCGCCGGGAGTGATGATCCAGCCCGAATTAGGCATGAGGGTCCATACAAAATTCGAACCCGCATCCGGAGGTACACTATAGGAATAAAGTGTCGGATAATCCTGGCAGATGGGGGCCGGTGGCGAAGTGATAGTTGTATTGGGCAGTGGGTTGACCGTAACTGAATAATGGTTGGCAGGAAAACCCGGGCAGCCGGATGAATTCACATAGTTCACTTCGATCCAGTTGTTGATGCCTGGGGTGGTCCAGGTTACAACGGCAGTATTACTTCCCGATGTTCCCCCGGAGGTAATATTCCCGCCAAATATCTGCCAGGTGTACTGTGACATGGAGGGATCAGTGACATAGGTGTTGAGCATACTGCCCTGGCATACTGTTTGCGGTCCGGTAAGCGCAGGAACCGGTCGTTGCAAAAGGATCACGTTTATCGAATTGGTTGCCAAACACCCTGTGGCATCTATGGTCTCAGTTACTGTCAGCGTACCGGGTGAAGCAGCAAAGGAGCCCCATTGGACATTGATTTGATTGCCGCCAACCGGCGAGGTGATCGTGCCACCGGTAATGGTCCACAAATAGGAATGACCTGGAATGGAAGGTGTAGCGTAGGTTATTTCCAAACCCAGTTCACAGGCTGTTACAGGACCTGAAATTACAGGCGCCGGAAGCGGGTTGACAAAAATTGTAGCATAATTTGGTGCGCCGGGGCATGACATCCCGATCTGTGACGATGGTGTTATTTTGTATTTGATAGAACCCTGGAGGGACCCTGACAAGGTGAACATCTGAGCAGGGATGTTGTCGGTTGTCCCGTCGGTAAGATAGCCCGGGTTGAGTCCTGAAACATTTTCTACAGTCCAGATATAGGTGGTTGGCGATACGTTTGCAGTAAAGTTAATCTGCTGACTTGATTCATATGACGAGCATACGGATTGGCTAATAGGAGCAGGGGTCACTGTCGGACTTGGATTTACCTGTACTATATGGGTATTGGTGGTTCCTATACATGAGCCAAAATGAGCTGTAATCGTATATGTGACAGTTCCCTGTATGATTTCGGGGTTAAAGATCAGCTCACCAGGGATGGCCGTTGTACTTGATCCTGAAGCAGAAAATCCATAGAGTGAGAGTGGGGTTGCCACAGCCGTCCACGTGTAATTAACCCCGGCTAACACGTTCGATGACAATAAGGTACTCAGGGTAAGATCGCCTGAACAGATCGTCTGTGATGGGTCGCAGATTACATTCGGCTTGGGGTTCACAGTAATCAGAAATGAAGATACCTGTCCAGGACAACTGTTTGCAGTCGGTATGATGCTTATGGTAGCGCTGATGGGGACAATACCTGTATTTGTTGTAGTAAAGGCAGCTATATTTCCGGTACCTGCAGCAGCAAGACCAATGGCGGTATTGCTGTTTGTCCATGAAAAGGTCGTTCCTGCTCCAACCGGGCTGGTCAGAATTGTTTCGGTGGCATTAAATCCATCACAATATATCTGGTCGGCAATCGGATTAACCGTTGGGGTGGGGTTCACAATAATTTGAAATGATGATCCGGTTCCAACACAATTATTGGCCGTCGGCGTGATGCTGATCGTGGCATTGACAGGCACAATTCCGGTGTTGGTGGCTGTAAAGGCGGAAATGTTACCTGTTCCACTGGCACCAAGGCCAATAGTAGTGTTGCTGTTTGTCCACGAGAATGTAGTACCTGCACCAACGGGACTCGTAACCAGGGTTGCCGAAGTCCCAACGCCATTGCAATAAACCTGATTGGTGATCGGGTTTACGGTAGGGGTAGGATTCACCGTGATCAGATAGGTAGATTGCGTTCCGACGCACAGGTTGGCAGTTGGAATAATGCTGATGGTTGCACTGATGGGTGAAATACCCGTATTTGTAGCGGTGAAAGGAGGTATATTGCCGGTTCCGGAGGCAGCAAGACCAATGGCAGGATTACTGTTTGTCCATGAAAAAGTTGTTCCTGCTCCAACCGGGCTACTCACGGCTGTTGCTGCAGCGGCGATTCCATTGCAGAAGATCTGATCAGCTATAGGATCAACAATTGGTGTAGGATTTACCATAATAAAAAAGGACGATTCCGGTCCCATACAGTTGTTTGCAGTGGGGATAATGCTTATGGTGGCGCTGATTGGCGTAGTCCCTGCATTGATGGCAGTAAAGGCAGAAATATCCCCGGTTCCACTGGCAGCCAGTCCGATTGCCGGGTTGCTATTGGTCCATGAAAATGTTGTTCCGGCTCCAACAGGGCTTGAAACTGGTGTTGATGCTACGGTAACGCCATTACAATATACCTGGTCGGCGATCGGATTTACTTCAGGCGTCGGATTCACAGTGATGATATAGGAAAATGGTGTTCCAACGCATTGGTTGGCCGTCGGGATGATGTTGATTGTCGCCGTAACAGGTACAATATCCGTGTTGGTGGCTGTAAATCCGGGTATATTTCCCGAACCACTCGGATCGAGGCCAATGGCCGGGTTACTGTTTGTCCAGGTATAAGTTGTTCCGGTTCCGAAGGGGCTGGTAATTTCTGTTTCCGGTGCATCGAAACCGTTGCAGTAAACCTGATCGGGGATCGGGGTTACGAAAGCGGTAGGATATACTGTGATCAGGAAGTTGATCGCCGCTCCGGTACAGCCATTGCTCACCGGGATTATCTCTACATTGATGTCTTCCGGTACTGTCCCTGAATTGAAAAAGGCTTGTGAAATTTGTGTGGTTGTGCTCCCGAATGGATCGGGTGGGGTCACATTCCCGGGATTAACTGCATTTGCCACCCAGTTAAATGAGGTGTTTCCGACAGTTCCTGCCACACTCGAGGATAAAATGATAATTGCGGTACTGTTATTACATAGGAAGAGCGGCGGATCCGGATTGGTAACGGCATCGGGGATAGGTTTGACGTTAACGTTTAAGGAGTTGGAAGGTCCATTACCACAGTCGGAATTAAAACCGGTAACGGTGATCGTTTGTGTCCCCAACACCGATACCGGAAAGTGCAGGGTGATGGAGGAATTTGTAAAGGGCGGGGTTCCCACAGGTGTCACTCCCGGCGGGTAGGACCAGTTATAGCTTGTTGCGTTTGGAACAGGGTTGACTGAAAATGTCTGATCAGTCCCCGTACAGAAATCAACGGGACCCAATATCGGACCGGGAGTATCGGGTATCCGCTTCTCCACCAGTGCATTAATCTCAATGGAATTTTGACTGAGTGCATACCACCAGGTGTTCACTGTATTTTCATTTCCGATACAATAGGTCCATGGATGACAACCTGTTGGTGCATTACAGCCGGCCACATCATTCTTTCCTCCGATTTCTTTTTTTCCTCCTGTTGGTGGGCTGCATGTTACTGTGGAGACACAGTTAACATCACAGATACTGATCTGGGTGTCATCCCAGTATTTTAATATCTCAACTGGCGGGTCTGGTGGGGTTGTTTGAGGTGAGACCAACTTGATAATATATCCCGTCCATGTCGGATAGGTTATCGGACCCGGAGGGGCTGAAGTGTAGTTCATGTATTCAGCGTCGTACAGCGGAAGGTTGGTCAACCCATTGATATATTCAACGGAGATACTGAATGGCGTCCCGTTGGCAACAGGTATCCCGGCTCCATCCAGTCCGTTCCATGTAATTAAATTCGGTGTCGGACTAGCAGAGACCGGAATATTATCCAATATCCTGTTTATATATGGAAGGGGGAGGACGATCGTAATTTTAACGATGCCGGCCTTGTTGACCATGATCTGTATTAAAGTCGATCCGTCACAGGAGATATCGAGTACTGTTGCAGATTGAAGAACTCCGAGTTCCCCGACAGGAAAATAGCTGATCGTATGATCCGGTTCATTTAAAAAGATCCGGAATTGCGGGTAGGTGTATTTTCCGGTCACCGATTTTCTATCGGTGGCAATATTACCTGTATTATTGCATCCGGTTGCATTGCATGAAACCGCGAAACGATAGGGGCTGATGCCGTTAAAATCGATGGAAGTTGTGATCCCGTCATCTGTATAAGGATAAAGAATGGCTTTGGACACGTTGGTTGCCCCATCCGTGGTAAATTGCCAGGCTTTTGACCAGACCCGGCCTGGAATTTTTCCTCCCGAAGCATCGGCAACCGTAATGTCAAAATAATCAAAAGTTCTGCTAACATTAGTCCCGGGAAAACTGAATTCAATATAATAATCACCGGTTGTTGCCGGAGTAAATGACAGTGCGGTGTACCCTGTTGCACCTCCGGGAAGTACGTTAGGCCCAATCACCGCCTGGTTATAAGTGTCGATAAAGCCTGGATTACCTGTCTGCCAGGCTAAAAGTTGCGGTCCCCATACCACAGTTCCCGCTGCATTTTTTATCCTGCAACTGATTTGAGGGTCGGTTGGAGCCGGTATTGTTCCGGTTGGCTGGGGTTTAAAACCAAAATAGATCACCTCTCCCGATCCGGGTGTGGTATTACCAATGGTTATCTGTAAACGTTCATTGGCGCCGGCAATGTATAATGCAAAATTGTTATAATTGACATTCGTGGGTTGGGTGTACGAAGACAAATGAAGTTTTGTCGGGTTTGTTTCCCCCCCCGGAAGAGGCTCTAACTCCTTGGTACCTTCACTCCATAAAAAGCCAGGGTGAACAAAGAAAAAGATCATTAATAATAAAGGTAACCGGGTATATTTCAACATCATTTATTTTCGAACAGTTGAAGATTATATCATGGTACGAAGTTAATAGTTTTTTCCTACATAACAATCCATATCATAAAAGATTAGAATTCTGTCATGGATGTTACAGAAAAACATAATGAATTACATTATAACAGACTCTGAAGAGTATGGAAAAGTTGTCCACAAAAGACAAAAAAATTATCTTTGTCACATGGAGACAAAGCGTATATACTACTCCTGGTATTCTAATTTTCCAGAAAAAATGAAATTCAATGTCCACCCGAACTGAAAAAGATATAATTGGTGATATGGCAATTCCTGCGAAGGCGCTCTACGGAATTCATGCTGCCCGTGCAAAGGAAAATTTTCCTGACCATACGCCTTTTCACAAGGAGTAGTACCGGGCGCTTGGGTTGGTTAAAAAGGCCTGTTATCAAACGGCTGAGGCCTATGAAAAGGCAATCCTGGAAAAGTATCAATATGAATATCAACGAGATTATCGCCAACGTGGCATTGCTCAATATGGGTGAGAAACCGGGGAGTTATCATATCATCGACCCCATTGAACAGGCCAATATTTTTCAATCGACAAACGATATTGTGCCATCTGCAATCACTCACCGGGTTGCCCGTTACCCGCAGCGAGAACCTGGCCGATGCCACCTGCAACCTTGACTCTCTGGTGGAGGTTCATGCCACCATCAAAGCCAATGCCGTGAACCTCGAAAAGATGGTTTCCGATATCCGTCTGCTTGCCTCCGATCTTACCTCAAATCATCTGCCGTTGCAACGTAAAAGTCAGCAGTCAAAAGTCAGCGGTCATTTCGATGCCGTAATGAATCACTCATCCATTTCCCTGCCGCAGCGCCAGGCCGGCAGTTCCATCATGCCTGGTAAAGTCAACCCGGTGATCCCTGAGTTTGTGATCAGCGCCACGCATCGCATCTATTCCAACGATCAACTGATCAGTTCACTGTGTTCACAGGGTTGCCTCGAATTGAATGCCTATACTCCGGTCATCGGCCACGCGTTGCTTGACAGCCTGAAGTTGCTGTGTGCCTGCAATTCGACAATAACGAAAAATCTTATGGATGGATTGGTTGTAAACCCTGAACAAGGCAAGGCTTTATTGCTCCGAAGTCCATCTGTAACCACGGCATTGTTGCCGGCGCTGGGCTACCACAAGGCATCGGAATTAGCCGGATATATGAAAATCAACAGAGTGGATGTTTTTGAGGCTAACCGGATACTGAAACTTCTTCCTGAAGAAAAATTGGAAAACCTAATGCTACCTGAGAATCTGCTTAAATTGGGCTATACTGTCGGTGACTTAGGGTAACAGGGTGACAGGGTAACAAGGTGACAGGGTGACAGGGTAACAGGGTGACGATTTCATTGATCGATTTTTCTGTAAAGGCCATAGATCACCGGATTTCCTTTCCTGACCCTGATTGTAAAATTATCAATGATGTAAGGTGATTTCACCGGGTTCCATAAAAAAGCATTGAAAAATAACCGGTGATGGCGGAGTTCTGTATCGCTAAGCCGGAGTGACTGAAAAACGCGACCCTGGTGTCCGGGTTTCACAAAGTCATTTACTGGGGCTGAACTCCATCGCAGATCTTTACCATCAGACGAAACGGTGATCACCAGCCATGCTCCCGGGAATACGGTTGGCGTGCGAACATCGACAGAAACATCGATAATATCATTTTCGGTACGGAACAAACCCCGAAGACCTTTTGTATAAACCGGACTAAACTCCTGGCCGGGTTTGTTCGCGTATGATTTTTTTCCTTCAATAGTTAATGAGTCGAGGCATTGCTTTTCATTCACCCAGCCCCATTCCGGCAAACTTGGCTCAAAGGTGTTGATCACAGTATAAAAATATTCATCTAACCGCTTCAACGGTATTATTTTTGAGAAAAGGTAGAAATCTCCTCCGAAGTATGATTTGTGTTTAATGAGATAAGGATACTTCTCCGTAATTATAGCATAATTCTCCCAATTACTTGATGACAAGCATCCAAAGGCAAGAAAATCAGCCTTGCTAGAGTCCAGATAAGCTAAAAAAGCACCTTTCCCTTTAAGATCTTTAAAATAACTGAATGGCAGGTCAGGGCATTTCAACTTTTCCAGATAGTAGGGATTGATCTCCTTGTGCGTATCCAGGATCACCTTGCACCTCCCTGGTCCAAGGGAGTCAACAGCATTTTTCGATTCAGCCACAATTTCACCATAAATCCCTTTGTAAAATAACTTATAATGCTGACGTTCAATGATCAGGGAAGGAATGACCACCAGACCAATGAGGGTGATCAGTATTAGTTTATGAATGGATTCTGAGGTTTTAAAATAACCGAACAGAACGAACAACAGGAATGGAAACGAAAAAAAGAGCGCTGAATATTGAAGTACTGAACTCCGGGTTATTGAATAGACAAAGCCTATGATATACGGGAGCAAAAACCAGCAAAGAGAGATCAGGATAAATTTTTTTTCAACAGCAGGCTTTACCCGGTACCAATACAATGACAGGCTGATCAATATAACAACAAGCAATAAAATATATACAGAGAAATGAAAAATATACTGAAGGTAATCGAAGAAAAAATCATACCTGGGTTTATTTAACCAGCCTTCGATACCACCGATGCCCAACTGATAGATCAGAATAGTGATGTGTGGAATATAGAGCAAAATGATAATAATTCCGGCTGCAATATATTGACGGATTTTTGTCGGAGGACAATAAAAAAGTCCGGTAACTCCAACCATCGTTGCGAACAGCATGCTGAAATGGTGGTTGTATGTGCACAGGGCTCCTGCGATGATGTATCCCGCCAGGTTGAGATAATATTTTCGTTGCGGGTGAAAAATCACCTTTGTCCAGAAATAAACCATCAGCATGGCAAAACATAAACCACTGGCATAAGGCCGGGCAATCTGGCTGTACATCACCGGGAATTGAAGAAAAGAAACAAACGAGGCAACCACCAGACCCACCGTAGCGTTGAACCAATCTTTGCCGATGAGGTAAACCAGCCATACTGAGAGCAGACCAAAAATGATGAAAGGGGTTTTCAACACACTTTCAGAAACGCCGAATATCTTCACCCAGTAATAGAGAAAAACCTGCACCCCGGCAGGATGTCCATCGATCTTTATTCCATTTTCGATCAGTTCGTGAAACGTGACAAACCTGGTTCGGATGATGGCGCTGAATTCATCATGGGTAAATGGAATGTCCGAAAGGCGATAAAACCGTAACAGGGCGCCAATGATCAGGATCAGTATGATCAGGGCATCATCTGTTAAAAGTCGTCGGAAAAGTTTCACCATGATGTGATCCGTTTTACCGGTAAATCGAAAATCCTGGATCGGAAAATTACCTGGTTTTATCGGGGAACGGTGGCATGGCCGGTAACTCCATGGGCCATGATTTAAGTTCCTCCTTCATAAGTTCGATGGCCCTGTTCAACTGCTGATCTTCACCGGCATATTCTTTCGCAGGGTCGTTGTCCACTTCTATATCCGGATCAACACCATAACCTTCTATAATCCAGGTTTTTCCTTCGGTATCATAGGAAGCGAATTCAGGCCGCATCAATTGACCTCCATCAATGAATGGCAGTGTGCCCCTGATGCCGACAACTCCTCCCCAGGTACGCTTGCCAATGGCCTTTCCTATTTTCAATTTCTTGAACTGAAAGGGAAACAGGTCACCATCGGAAGCGGAATAATTATCAATGAGGATGCATTTCGGTCCCCATTGCATTTCAAGTCTGCCCGGGTTTGATTCAGTATTTCTTGCCATCCGGATCATGGTCATTTCACGGTTCAATCGTTCGATGATCATCGGGGAGACATTTCCGCCGCCATTTCCGCGGTCGTCGATAATAAGGGCACGTTTTGCCAATTGCGGGTAAAAATGTTTTACAAATTCATTGAGCCCTTCAACGCCCATATCGGGAATATGGATGTAGCCAATCTCTCCATTGGATGCATCAGACACTTTTTTGATGTTCGTCTGTACCCAATTGTAGTAGTACAATCCGGCTTCGTTGTCGGTAGGCACCACAATGACCTTACGGGCGCCTGCTTCGGAAGCAGTTACATTAAGTGTTAATTCGACCTGGACATTAGCCTTGTTGACCATGGCTTCGCCGATATCAGTCATCTCCCTGGTGGATTTTCCATTGATGGCAATAATGAAATCACCCTCCCTGGCATCCACACCAACTTCAGTAAGCGGGGAACGCGCCTCAGTCGTCCAGTTCTTCCCCTTTAAAATCCGGATAATTTTATAATAGCCGGTTCCATCGCGTACAATTTTGGCGCCCAGCAAACCCAATTTTATCCTGGTGGGCGCTGGTTTATCGCCACCGCCAACATAGGAATGTCCAATGCTGATCTCGCCGATCATTTCGCCGATGAGATAGTTCAAGTCATTGCGGTTATTGACAAATGACAATAATGGTTCATATTTTTTTTGAATATTTTCCCAGTTAACCCCTTGCATGTTAGGTGTATATAGGAAATATTTCATCTGTCGCCATGACTCATGAAATATTTGTGCCCATTCAGCCTTAAGATCAACCATTACTGTCATGTTAGTCAGATCTGCCCAATCTTTAACTTCAATTTTCCCTTCGCGGGGAAGGTCGATCACGGCAAATTTAGTACGATCACTTACCAGCATTTTCTTATTGTCGGCAGAGACTTCGTAAACCTCAAATTCTCCCATTGTGATTTCTTTCCGGTCTTTTAGGTTATAGGTCATCAAGGTGCCAGGGCGGCCGCCCCTGCTACCTTTGATATAATAAATATTGTCACCGGCGCTACTTATGTTGCGGTATGCGCCTGCTTCAATGGGCAGCGCGAGTATCCGGTCAATGATACCCTCCGTATCTACTTTAACATGAACAGCGCTTTTAATACCGGTTTCCTTACCGGTAACTCCTTCAGTTGTGTCGTTCTGACGGTTTTTGACAATTTTCACCTCATCATTTTCCGGGGCAAAAGGATTGGTGGTGGATTTTGCCAGGGTAACCAAATAGACCTTCGTCATATCACTGTAGGAGTGATTCCATTCTGTCCAACTGTAGGTTGGGTTGAAATCGCGGTCTGAGGTAAAAACGAGATATTTGCCATCGCTGCTAAAACCAGCGCCGCCTGCATCATACCAGGTATCAGTTACAGCTGTTTTTGTTTTCGTGGCCAGTTCGTAAATGAAAACACGTGATGTGGTGCGTCGGTCAGGATAGGTGTAGGTAATCCATTTGCTGTCGGGAGACCAGTTGTAATCGGTAAATTCCCAACTGGACGAGCGATCCACGAGTGTTATCGCTTTCGAATCGATATCGACATACTGCAATCGCAGCATTTTATCCGCCCAGAGTATTTTTTTACTGTCGGGTGACCATGATAACGTGTACTTATATGTATCAGCATTTTTTGTGATCTGCAAAGGCTCCGAAGTGCCATCCTGCATTTCAATGTAAATTTCGTCTTCACCTGTACGATCGGATATAAATGCGATATATTGTCCATCGGGGGACCAGGCAACATTACGATCATGAACGCCTGATGTATTCGTTAAATTTTTGGTTATGCCGCTTTTGGCAGGAACCGTCCAGATATCGCCACGTGCGCCAAACGCAAACCGCTTTCCATCGGGTGACAATGAAACTGTGTTGATAAACTTGCCGGCGTCTTTCATCTGGCTGCGACCGGTGTTGAAATCGCTTGCGATACGGATGGTTATTTTTTCAGTAGCCCGGGTTGCATAATTAAAGGAGTAAATAAACCCTCCGTTTTCAAAAACTATAGCATTGTTTCCCGATGATGGAAACTTGATATCGAACTCTTTGAAATCAGTAAGTTTTAATGTTTCCTTTGTTATCAGGTCATAACAATAGAGGTTTGTCGGCCGCTCCCTTTCCGACAGGAAATAAATTTTGTCACCATGCCACATCGGAAACATATCCTGGAAAATGTTGCTGGTGACCTGTTCAGTTTGCCTGGTTTTAAAATCATATATCCAAATATCGTCGGCCATACCGCCTTTGTAATATTTCCATGTTCGGAATTCCCGAAAAACCCTGTTGTAGGCTAGTTTCGAATTGTCTGGTGAATAGGAACAGAATCCGCCGCACGGAAGTGGCAACTCTTCCGGCAATCCCCCGTTGATGTTGGCTATAAAAAGCTGCCCTTTGAAATCGTTAAATGATTGTTTACGAGAACGGAAAACAATATTTTCATTGTCTCGCCAGGTCATCACAATATTATTGGGGCCCATCCGGTCAGAAATATCGTCACGGCCAAGGGTTGCTGTGTAGGTCAGACGCTTTGGGATGCCGCCCTCCGAAGGTATCAGGTACACTTCAGTATTGCCATCATATTGGCCGGTGAATGCGATATGTTTCCCATCCGGCGAAAACCGGGCAAACATTTCATATCCATTTTCATCACCGGTGAGTTTCCTGGCCAATCCACCGGCCTGGTCAACAGTGAACAGGTCACCCGCGTAGGTGAACACGACCTGGTTTCCATGAATCGCCGGAAATCGCAATCCTCTTGCTTCATCCTGTGCCATCAAAACGCCGAGGATGAGCAGTAATGACACAGTCATTGTTATTTTTTTCATCATTTCCTGATTAATTGGGGCTTTAAAAAGGCAAAATTAGCAGAAAATCATCACCTATTCCAATAATTTACGATCCCGGCTGTTAACCTGAAGGTGGCATAACCCAATCTTTGTACCTGTGATTGGCAATAAAATTGTAAATTTGCACAACAAATTACACAACCATGGCAATAGAAATCTTTTTCGAAGGAACGAAAAAAGTTAATGCAATTATCGACGGCTTTACTGTAAAAACCGATCAGCCGGTTCAATCAGGCGGTGAGAATTCAGCCCCTGCGCCTTTCAGTCTTTTTTTAGCCTCCCTGGGCACGTGCGCAGGAATATATGTGAAGGGTTTTTGCGATCAGAGAGGGATTGATACTTCTGCCATACGGATAAGTATGGATTCCGTTTATGATCCGGTGCAGAAGATGATCGTTAAGTTCATTATGTTAATCCATGTACCTGTCGATTTTCCTGAGCAGTATGAGGCTGCCGTTGTCAAAACCGCCTCTATGTGTGCCGTGAAAAGGCACCTGAACCCCTCCATAGAAAATGAAATCACTATCGTACGGTCATCCTGACGCGACGCACATCCATATTTGTAAAGACGCACAGCAGTGCGCCTCTGCTGCATCCCGACAACAACCCTGATCCGTGTAATGACGCACAGCAGTGCGTCACTACGTGCATCGCGAAATATAGACTCATTAAACTAAACTAACCTAAACTATGAAACACAAACCATCCGGATTTAACTCAACGATGATTCACGGAACCGGCCAGAAGGATCCATTGGGCAGTGTAACTACGCCTATTTACCAAACTTCCACTTTCGCGTTTAAAGATGCCGACCATGGTGCAGCCTGCTTTTCAGGTGAAAGCGATGGTTATATTTATACCCGTATAGGAAATCCGACCATTCGTGACCTTGAAAAGACTATTGCCGCGTTGGAAAATGGTTACGATGGTATTGGATGCTCTTCAGGCATGGGTGCGATCAGCACAATTTATATGGCCTACCTCGGCGCCGGAAAGCACATTCTGAGTCATAATGCAGTTTACGGCCCGGCCCGCGGCCTCATAGAGGGCACTTTTTCCAGGTTTGGAGTTGAGTCAACATACGTTGATACAACAGACCTCGAGCAAGTCAGGGCAGCCATTCAACCAAATACAGCTTTGATCTACCTTGAAACACCTGCAAATCCGACCATCGGGATATCGGATATTCCTGCTATTTGCGAGATGGCGCATGCACACAATATCCCTGTTTGTGTTGACAATACCTTTTGTAGCCCTTACCTTCAAAATCCGCTTGATCTGGGGGCTGATATTGTATTACACTCTCTCACCAAATTCATCAACGGACATGCTGATATCGTCGGAGGGGTGATCGTAACCAAAACAGAGACTGATTATAAAAAGGTTCGTCCGGTCATGGTCACCATGGGATGCAACATGGATCCTCATCAGGCATTTCTGACACGTCGTGGGTTGAAAACCATGGGTATCCGGATAGACCGTGCACAGGAAAATGCCATTCAGGTTGCCGAATATCTCGAAAAGCATCCGATGGTTGATTGGATCATTTATCCCGGTCTGAAATCTCACCCACACTACGAGCTTGGTAAAAAGTTGATGCGCGGTCCGGGCGCCATGATGAGTTTTGGCCTGAAAGGTGGACTTGAATCCGGAAAAAAACTAATGAACAGTGTTCAGCTCTGTGTCCTGGCAGTATCACTTGGAGGTATTGAAACTCTGATCCAACACCCCGCTTCAATGACCCACAGCAAACTTTCGGCCGAAGCGAAGAAGGAGGGGGGGATCAGCGATGACCTTGTAAGACTTTCTGTCGGAATTGAAGATGTTGGTGACATTATTGCAGATCTGGACCAAGCATTTACATATATTAAATAAGGATCAATGGTCTTTCCTGTCCGAAAGCGGTGGTTGTCAGTTCTTTTCATTTTTCATTTTTCATTTTTCATTTTTCATACTGTTTCTGCTCAG